>CAMHQC010000015.1 GCA_946187325.1 uncultured Clostridia bacterium | reverse complement strand
ACAGGGGTTTGATTAATTGTACTTTTTATTGTCTACTTTCGCTTGACAGATTCATCAGTTTGAGTAAGCCGTTTTTGTTATACGCGATTATTTTTTAAGCATACTTATAGTCGTAGAAATTTCCGTAACTATAATATCCCATCCATATTCCGTAGCTTCTTACTCCGTAGAGGTTTTTAGCGGAGTAATAAATTTTGCAGTGTCTGAAGTCGGTAAATTTGATAGTTTGTATTTTAAGCGAGCTCGGAACATAAAGAACGTCTTTTAAAGCTTTCTTGGTTTTCTTCTTGAGTGTAGCTTTATCATAGGAATAAATCTTAACCTTATATTTAGTTCCCTTGATTTTAGCGGTAATAGTTGCCTGACCGCCTTTTTTAGTATATATTGTTCCTTTACTTGAGACAGAAACTTTCGGCCAGTTGGACGACGACCATTTCGCCTTTTTATAGCCCTTAATACGCTTCATCCATTTTCTGAGCGACTTGGATTTACCTTTGCCGATTTCAAGATAGCTTTTGTTTACAGTTACCTTACACTTAGCCTTTTTGCTTCCGTGCTTATAGGTGATAGTCGCTTTTCCGAAGTTTTTAGCGTATACATAACCCGACGAGGAAACTGTAGCTACTTTTTTATTGGAGCTTTTCCAGCTTCCGCTCTGGGTAGAATTGCTCGGCGAGTATGAACCGTAAAGGTAATAACCGCCGTAACGGTTCAGCTTTAGCTTTTTACGGCTGATAGTCGCCTTAGTAGTCTTTATAGTTTTATTGTAATGTCTGTAAAGATAGAAATTATAGTACAATTCGTCGTCGTAATCTTCATAAACATAGAGAGTATATGTACCCTTTGAAAGATAAAAATACTCATCCGAATAGTCGTAGTCGGAATTGGAATATACAGTGTTTCCGCTCGAATTTACAATCTTAACGTAATAGTATCCGTCTGTACTCGAATTGAAATAAAGGTTCATATACGAATAACTGCCGATAGTGAACTTATAAGATGTACCTTCGTAATTGTAAAGATAACCGCTATCGCTTAATATCGTCGAAGACGCGTTATAAGCGTTCGCTTCAATCGGTACCGCAATACTAACCAGTATCAAAGTGCTTAATAAAAAGCTTATTACGCATAATAGTTTTTTGGATTTTGTTTTTGCCATTTTCTTTCCCTCCTTATAAGGATAAAACCGGAAAGATACCATTTTTGATGATACCTTCCCGGCATAAATCTAACACTTTACGGCTGCCGGGATTCCCGACTAAGCCCAATTAAGTGTGTCGTTATAAATATTAAGATAATCCTGAGCCGAACGTTCCCAAGAGTTGTCGCTCATCATAGCGCGCCACATAAGCTTGTGCCAGCCTTCGTTATCCTGAATGCCCCAAAGCGCTCTTCTGACAGCACCCTGTAAATCGGCTGTGTAGTAGTTAGCAAATGTGAAGCCGTTGCCGTAACCGTCCGCGCTGTCGAATACAGAGTCTTTAAGTCCGCCTGTTTCGCGAACTACGGGGATTGTGCCGTAACGCAGAGCTATCATCTGTGAAAGTCCGCAGGGCTCCATCTTAGAAGGCATTAGGAAGATATCGGCGCCCGAGTAAATCTTACGCGCGAGCTCGGGAACGAAGCCTTGACAGAAGCAAAGTCTGCCGGGATATTTCCACTGCATATCACGGAAGAACTGCTCGTATTCCTCATCGCCTGAGCCGAGAATTACAAACTGCATATTTTCTGTGTTCATAAGCTCCTCGAGTCCCATTCTGACGAGGTCTAAGCCCTTATGCTCAACAAGTCGTGTTACCATAGCTACGATAGGAATGTCCCATCTCTGCTCTAAGCACAGGCGCTCCTGGAGCTTCTGTTTACAAACGCCCTTACCGCTCATATCGTCCTTGGAGTAGTTGCAGTAGAGCTGATAGTCGGTCTCGGGGTTATAGCTTTCGAGGTCGATACCGTTCTTAACGCCGCAGAGTTTATAGTGGCGTAAATTAAGCTCGTTATAAAGTCCGAAGCTGTACCACGGATCTCGGATTTCAAGAGCGTAAGACGGAGATACGGTAGTAACTCGTACCGCTGTTTCGATAGCGCCCTTAACCATATTGAGCTTGCCGTCCATTTCGAGAATCTTGGTATCCTCGGCGGGAATACCTACACACTCGGTGTTAACCTCCCAGCCGTACATTCCCTGATACTGAATGTTGTGGATAGTAAAGATGTTCTTTATGTTAGCGTACCACGGATTCTTTGAGTAGAAAAGATAGTAGTAGGTGGGGACTAACGCGGTCTGCCAGTCGTTTGTGTGGATAATATCGGGGTGGAAGTCGATATACGGGAGCATTTCAAGGATAGCTCTTGAGAAGAACGCGAATCTCTCGGCGTCGTCGTAAGAGCCGTAAAGAGTACCTCTCTTGAAATAATACTCGTTATCGAGGAAGTAGTATGTGCAGTCGTTCCATCTAGCCCAGAAAAGACCGCAGTATTGATGTCTCCACGCAACAGGAACCGTAAAGTTAGCGATGAAGTTCATCTGGTTTTTAAGATCCTGGGGAATTGTTCCGTAAAGCGGCATAACAATTCGGCAGTCCTGACCTTTACGGCATAACGCGTGGGGAAGTGAACCCGCTACGTCGGCGAGTCCGCCCGAACCCGCGAAAGGATTAGCCTCGGATGTACAATAAAGTATTCTCATATCGTTTCCCTCCTATTTAATAACCGATTTCTTTTCGATATGAATCGGATATGAATCAGCGCCTGCCATAGATTTGTTCGGCGCGATTTTTACGTCTTTGTCGATAATAAGGTAGTTTAAGTTACAACCCTCTCCGATTTCGGTATCCTGCATAATAATGCAGTTACTTACCTTAGCGCCCTTAGAAATATGAACGCCCTTGGATATTACGCAGTTTTCAACCTCGCCGTCGATAAAACAGCCCTGAGATACGAGCGAGTTTTTAACCGAACTCGTAAGTCCGTATTTACACGGAGCATCGTCTCTTACCTTGGTAAGAATCGGTCTGTCGGCTTTAAACAGCTCTTTTCTGAGCTCGCCGTTCATAAGCTCCATATTGAATCTGTAATACTCGTTCATTGAGCTGATTACGGCGCATGTGCCGGGACATTCGTAAGCGAATACAGTATACTCGTCAACCCACTTCTGAATAAGGCGGTTGAAATCGAGCTCGTTTTCGCTTATAGCTTTGTTGATAAGCTCCAGGAACAGCTCGGTTTTCATAAGTAATGTTCCGAGGTAAAGGTTGCATTTACCCTTTACGTTAGGCTGAATAAGAACCTTCTCAACCTTGCCGATATTATCGTGAGAAATAGTCATCGGCGTGTATTTTTCGGGAACCATCATATTCTTGTAAACGAGCGTGATATCCGCCTTGTTTACCGAATGAAGATAGAAAAGCTCGGTGAAATCTACGTTGTTAATAATGTTGCTCTCGGAAATAAGCACATAATCCTCGTTGGCGTCCTCGAAATATCCGCGGAGCTGATAGAGGGTTTCTACCTTATTAGAGAAGCTTACTCCCGCGTACGGCGGAAGAATTGTAATTCCGCTTCTTTTTTTGGATAAATCCCACGCGGAACCTGAACCGATATGGTCCATAAGCGACATAAATCCGCTTTTAGCCACGATACCTACGTTGTTTACGTTGGAGTTAGCTAAGTTGGAAAGCACGAAATCTATCATTCTGTACTTACCGCCGATCGGAACCGACGCTGTGGTGCGGTGAGCGGTAAGCTCGGTTAATGTCGATTCGCAAGAGTTCGAAAAAATTAATCCTAATACGTCATTACTTTTCATACTTAACCCTCCATATCCTTATCAATCATAGCCTTAGGAGGAACAGTTACATTATCGCCGATTTTAATGTTGTCGCCGATAACCGTTACGCCCCAATCGTCGCGGTTTTTAACCTCGCTCGGGCTTGCGCCTACCTTAGCGTTCTTACCGATAACGGCGTTCTCAGCTACGATAGCGAACTCTACCTTAGCGCCTTCTTCGATTACAGCTCCGGGCATAATAATCGAGGAGTTGATTGTAGCGCCCTTGCCTACTGTTACACCCGCGAAGAGTATCGAGAACTCTAAGTCGCCGTTTACGTTACAACCGTCCGCGATAAGCGAGTTCTGGGTAGTAACTCCGTCCGCTATGTAATGCGGCGGCATCATCGGGTTGCGTGAGTAAACGTTGTTTAAGTCGAGCGAAACGTTGGGATCGAGTAAATCCATATTCGCTTCCCAAAGGCTGTCTATAGTTCCTACGTCTTTCCAATATCCCTCGAACGGATAAGCGAACATTCTTTCGCCCGCCTCAAGCATAGCGGGGAGTACGTTCTTTCCGAAGTCGTTAGAGGACTCGGGATCGTTAGCGTCGTCTATAAGGTATTTTCTGAGCTCTTTCCAGTTAAAGATATAAATACCCATAGAAGCGTTAGTGCTTTTAGGATGCTCGGGTTTCTCGTCAAACTCATAAATAGAACCGTCCTTGTTGGTATTAAGAATACCGAAACGCGACGCTTCTTCCTTTGGAACATCGATAGCGGCGATAGTACAAGCCGCGTTGTTCTTTTTATGAAACTCGAGCATTTCATTGTAGTCCATCTTGTAGATATGGTCGCCCGAAAGAATGAGCACATAATCGGGGTTATATCTGTCGATATAGCTGATGTTCTGGTAAATCGCGTTAGCCGTACCCGAATACCAGTCCGCTCCGCCCAAAGCTTCGTAAGGGCTTAAGCAGTTAGCTCCCGAATGCATACCGTCTAAATCCCAGGGCTGACCGTTACCAATGTACTCGTTTAGTACTAACGGCTGGTACTGGGTCAAAATTCCGACAGCTTCGATTCCGGAGTTTACACAGTTCGAAAGAGGAAAGTCGATAATTCTGTACTTTCCGCCGAACGGTACAGCGGGCTTTGCGAGCTTTTTGGTAAGCACGCCGAGTCGTGAGCCCTGGCCTCCCGCGAGGACCATAGCTACTACCTTTTGTTTAGGTATCATTTTCTTACCTCCGTGTATTATATTTATATTTTGTATATATTTTGTAATGCTATTGATTATAGGTTTTGGTTTTAGGTTTTTACCTGTAAGCGTAAACCTTATTTCGTTTCGGGTTTCTTTAGCGGTTTAGACTTTTTCTTAGCCGCTTTTTTGGCGGGCTTTTTCTTTTCGGTTTTAGCCTTTTTGGGACGTTCTTTCTTTTCTTTAAGTCTTATAAAGCTTACCGAAAGCGGCGGTATCTTAATCTTAATCGCCTGGTTACATCCGTGAATAGCGATATCGGTTGTTTCGATATTCTTTCCGTTAGTAACTCCGCTTCCGCCGTAACGGGCGTCGTCTGAATTAAACGCTTCCTCGTAAACGCCGTACTCGGGAACTCCGATATAGTAGTCCTCGTGAGTTTCGGGCTGGAAGTTGCACAGCACGATTAACTCCTCGCCGTTTTTAGCTATACGCCTAAAGGCTATAATGCTCTTGGTATAGTCGTCGTGGTGAATCCAGTTAAAGCCTTCCCACTGGAAATCCACCTCATAGAGCGCCTTGTTCTCGAGGTAAAAGTGGTTTATATCGTGGTAGAATTCGTGGAGCATACGGTGGTTCTCGTCGGTGAGAATACCCCAGTCGAGCTCGGAATTGGAATCCCATTCCTTTTCCTGACCTATATCGCTTCCCATAAAGAGAAGCTTCTTTCCGGGATGAGCCATCATATACGCTATAAATGTTCTTACCGAAGCGTATTTCTGCGGCGGATCGCCCGGCATTTTATTAATTAAAGAGTGTTTTCCGTAAACAACCTCATCGTGCGAAACGGGTAAAATAAAGTTCTCGGAAAAAGCGTAGAAAAAGCTGAACGTAAGGCTGTCGTGATTAAACGGTCTCCACAGCGGATCGAGCGACATATAGTGGAGCATATCGTTCATCCAGCCCATATTCCACTTATAGTCGAATCCTAAGCCGTCTTTTTCGACAGGCTTAGATACATTCGGCCAGGATGTGCTTTCCTCGGCAATCATCATAGCCTCGGGATAGTACATATGAACCGCGGTGTTCATTCGCTTAATAAACTCTACCGCTTCGATATTTTCCTTACCGCCGAACTCGTTGGGATCCCATTCGCCTTTATTTCGGTTATAGTCAAGGTAAAGCATAGAAGCTACCGCGTCAACGCGTATGCCGTCGAAGTGATACTGCTCAATCCAGAACATCGCGCTCGATACCAGGAAGCTTATTACCTCGTATCTCGCGTAGTTGAAGATATAAGTACCCCATTCCTTATGCTCGCCTCGGCGTTCGCCCTCGTATTCATAACAGCATGTGCCGTCGAAACGCGCTAAACCGTGGTCGTCTTTAGGGAAGTGGGCGGGTACCCAGTCCAGAATAACGCCGATGTGATTTTGGTGACACATATCTATAAAGTATTTTAAATCATCAGGCTCGCCGTAACGCGAGGTAGGCGCGAAATAGCCTGTAACCTGATAACCCCAGCTGTCGTCGAACGGATACTCGGTAATCGGCATAAACTCAATATAGTTATAACCCATTTCCTTTACGTAGGGAATAAGCTCGTCGGCTAATTTTTTATAGCTGAAGAAATTTCCGTCCTCGTATCTTCTCCAAGAGCCCGCGTGAATCTCATAGATGTTCATCGGCTGTTCTTTATGAGGGTTATTCTTTCTGAAATCTATCCATTCACCGTCGTTCCATTCATAGCGGTCGAGGTTATATACTATAGATGTATTGTCGGGGCGGGTTTCGGTATGGAAAGCGAAGGGGTCTGACTTGATTTTTTTCTCAAACCACGGAGTTTCAATACAGAACTTGTATCTCGTAAACTCCGTAAGTCCCTCAATAAAGAGCTCCCAAACCCCCTTATCTCCGACTTTATACATATAGTTGCTCATATTGTTCCAGTCGTTAAACGGACCAACCACCGACACCGTCAGAGCATTCGGCGCCCAAACGCGGAAAACTACACCCTCGCGACCGTCCCAGTTTACCAAATGAGCGCCTAAAATATCCTGCGCTCTTACAGCGTCGCCGTCGTGATAAAGCTCCAGCGCTGTACGCTCGTCGTTAAAGTTATAGTTCATATTCCGCCTCCTTTTTTTATAATTTCCAAATTTACAAAATTTCACATATATACATTATATATAATATCAAATATTATTACCAATTTCAAGTAAAAATATAAAATAATTCAGTTTTTTTATTAAAATTTTTATTTATTTTATATAAAAGAAGGGCAAAGGGGTAAGGGTTTAGGATGCAGGGTGTAGGATTTAGGATGTAGGGTGTAGGATTTAGGATGTAGGGTTTAGGATGGAGGGTATAGGATTTAGAGTATAGAATATTGAGAAAAAAAGGCAAAAGAAAAACGGCTTCTTTCGAAGCCGTTTCGTTGCTTAATTAAGACTTAGCCTAATTCAGCGAAGTATTTGATTGTTCTAACCATCTGGCTTGTGTAGCTGTTCTCGTTATCATACCAAGAAACTACCTGAACCTCATAGAGATCATCGCCGATAGGAGCAACCATTGTCTGAGTAGCGTCGAAGAGTGAGCCGTATGTCATACCGATGATATCGCTCGATACGATAGGATCTTCGTTGTAGCCGTAGCTGTCGGAAGCGGCAGCCTTCATAGCGGCGTTGATTCCCTCTACAGTTACGTCCTTACCCTTTACAACAGCTGTAAGGATTGTTGTAGAACCTGTGGGAACAGGTACACGCTGCGCGGAACCGATGAGCTTACCGTTTAACTCAGGGATTACAAGACCGATAGCCTTAGCCGCGCCTGTTGAGTTAGGAACGATGTTAGCCGCGCCTGCTCTGGCTCTTCTCATATCGCCCTTTCTGTGAGGACCGTCGAGAATCATCTGGTCGCCTGTGTAAGCGTGGATTGTGCTCATAATACCACTCTGGATAGGAGCGTACTTGTTAAGAGTATCAGCCATAGGAGCGAGGCAGTTTGTTGTACAGGAAGCAGCGGAGATGATCTTATCCTCGGGAGTAAGAACGTCCTCGTTTACTGAGAATACAACTGTGGGAAGATCGTTGCCCGCGGGAGCGGAAATAACAACCTTCTTAGCGCCTGCGTCGATGTGAGCCTGGCTCTTAGCCTTTGAGCAGTAGAAACCTGTGCACTCGAGTACTACGTCTACGCCGATTTCGCCCCAAGGAAGCTTGGAAGCGTCAGCCTCAGCATAGATAGTAAGTGTTTTACCGTCAACTGTGATTGTGTTAGCTTCGTCGTCAGCCTCTACAGTGTGGAGACCTTCGCCGATTACTCCGCAATAACCCTTCTGAGCTGTATCATACTTGAGAAGGTTAGCGAGCATAGAGGGCTTAGTAAGGTCGTTGATAGCAACAACATCATAACCCTCAGCGCCAAACATCTGTCTGAACGCGAGACGACCGATACGGCCGAAACCATTAATAGCAACTTTTACTGACATAATTAATTCCTCCAGTCATTTTTAGTCATTTACCATTATATTGTATTTTTGTAGGAATTGCAAGTACAAAAAGGAATTAAACCCAAGTTTTTTATCATTTTACCGAATTTTTTTTCAAAAGTGAGAAAAAGTGTACAAACTTAATTCTTTTTTATAATTAAATTCTTGACAATATAACTTTTTTAAGTTATGATATATGTGTATGTTTATGTACATTAGGTATATATTACATAACATTTTTTTAATCAGACTCGAAAGAGCCGTTATATATAGATATTTTGTAATTAACAAATTATCTTCCCGCCGAAAGGCGTTCGAACATATTACAACTTAATATCTTTATAAACGGCACCGGGCTTGGTTCTTAGTTTGATAAAATTTTTTAAGAAACACTAAATCAAGGAGGTGTCAAGAAGCCGATGATTTTTACAATAATTGGTATTGTAGCCGCCGCGGTAGTTTTCGGGGCAGCGGGTGTGTTTATTGGAATCACTTATCGAAAGAACGTGGCGGAAAAACAAATCGGCAGCGCTGAACAAGAGGCTAATAAAATAGTTTCAGAAGCGATGAAAACCGCTGAAGCTAAGAAAAAAGAGGCCATTCTTGAGGGTAAGGACGAAGTTCACCGCCTTCGTAACGAAAGCGAGAAGGAACTTTCCGACCGCAGACGCGAAGTACAGCGTCAGGAAAGACGTATTCAGCAGAAAGAAGAAAACCTTGACCGCAAGATGAACAATCTTGAGCGCAAGGAAGAAAAGGTTAACAAGAAACTCAGGGAAGCCGAGGCTAAGGTAGCCGAGGTTGAGCAGGTTAAAAAGAGCCAGTTTGAAATGCTCGAGAGAATTTCGGGCTATACGGCTGAGCAGGCTAAAAATTACCTGCTTGAACAGCTCGACCAGGAGCTTTCCCACGAAAAGAGCGTAAAGATTTTAGAGTACGAGGAGCAGCTTAAAGACGAAAGCGATAAGCTCGCCCGTAAGATTATCTCGCTCTCGATTCAGCGCTTAGCCGCTGAGCAGGTTTCCGAGGCTACCGTTTCGGTAGTAGCTCTTCCCAACGACGAGATGAAGGGAAGAATTATCGGTAGAGAGGGTAGAAATATCCGCGCTATCGAAAACGCTACGGGTGTTGATCTTATTATCGACGATACTCCCGAAGCTATCACGCTCTCGAGCTTTGAGCCCGTAAGACGCGAAATCGCGAGGGTTGCGCTGGAGAAGCTTATCTCCGACGGACGTATCCACCCCGCGAGAATCGAGGAAATGATTGATAAGGCTCGCCGTGAGGTTAATTCAAAAATCAAACAGGCGGGCGAAAGAGCCGTTCTCGACGTCGGTGTACGCGGAATCCACCCCGAGCTTGTTAAGCTTCTCGGTAAACTGCGTTATCGTACAAGCTACGGTCAGAATGTATTAGACCACAGCTTAGAGGTTGCCTATATTTCGGGAATGATAGCCTCCGAACTCGGTATGGATCCGACTGTCGCGAAACGCGCGGGTCTCTTACACGATATCGGTAAGGCTTTAGATCACGAAATGGAAGGAAGCCACGTAGAGCTCGGCGTAGAGGCTGCGCGTAAATATAAGGAAAGCGACGCTGTTATCCACGCTATCCAGGCTCATCACGGCGACGTTGAGGCCAAGACGGTTGTTGCCTGTATCGTTCAGGCGGCTGACGCTATTTCGGCGGCTCGTCCCGGAGCGAGACGTGAAAACCTCGAAAACTATATTAAACGTCTACAGAAGCTCGAAGAAGTCGCTTCTTCGTTCAAGGGCGTTGAAAACTCATACGCTATTCAGGCGGGTAGAGAAATTCGTATTATGGTTAAACCCGAGGTTGTTAGTGACGAGCGTATGGTTCCTCTCGCGCGAGAGATTTGTAAGAAAATCGAGGAAGACCTCGAATATCCCGGTCAGATTAAAGTCAATATCATCCGCGAAGCAAGAGCGGTCGATTTTGCTAAATAACAAAGGTTTATGGGAGAGCGAAAGCTCTCCCTTTTCTTATACTTATCCCCTAAATCCTACATCCTACATCCTACACCCTACACCCTACATCCTAAACTCTATGTTTGTGAAAAACTATTTCACATTATTTCAAGAGTTTTTCAATCTCAAAACATTTTCTTTTCAATATGGCGGGTTATACTAAAGCCACAATAACAAAAGGAGATGATTTCGATGAAAAAAATACGGATTATCAAAAATACAATAATGATTGGATTGGTTGTAGCCTTCGCGGGGGCGTCGGTACTTACGATGAACTTTATCGGAGACAGTCCGAAAAACTCCGCGCCGTCATTTTCAGACAGTTCGTCGGGAATGAACTCTCCGCCCGATATGAATTTACAGGGCAACGGCTCAGACAGTAATACCGATGATTCGACTAACCTTCGCGCAGGTCAGCCGCCTCAGATGCAAAACGGACAAAACGGAAATAATCAGAACGGACAGCCGCCTCAAATGCCCGACAATCAGAACGGCAATTCCGATAATTCAAGTAACTCGGATAACAACGGCTTCGTTCCCGATAATAACGGAAATTCCAACGACAACAGTTCCGATAACAATTCAAGCAATAATCAGGGCGGATTCCAACCCGATAACAACGGAAATTCTAATAATAACAATTTCCGAAACGATAACTCAAATAACGATAATTCTGCTAACGGTCAGGGCGGTTTTCAGCCTGATAATAACCAAAACAGCAACGGCGGATTTAAGCAGGGAAACCGTCCTGATTTTAAAGAGCGGTCACCGTTAATGCTGATCGTTAAGTACGGCGCGATAGCGTTCGATTCACTCGCTATAGGCGTGCTTGTTATGTATCTTATTTTATCGCGCTTTAATAAAAAGGGCTTTAAAGAGAGCTTGAAAGGTACTAAGCGGATTTTATTATTTATTCTCTGCTCGCTCGTTATCGCCTCCGCTTTAGCGGGAACTCAGATAGCCGCTACCGAAATTCTTACCCATAGTATGATGGGCTCACATCAGGGTATGCGGCTTCCGAATAGTAATAACGATACCAACAACGCGCCGTTCGCGAATAATCAGAGTACAGATGTTTCGGCGTCGGGTAAAACTACCGTTACAAGCACAAAAACTCTCTCCGATAGTTACACCTCGACCTCGGCCGACGAAAACGCTATACTCGTTGAAAACGGCGGAAAAGCTACAATAAGCGGAGCGAAAGTCACTAAATCGGGCGACAGCACAAATACCGAAAACTCCGAATTCTACGGAATTAACTCGGGCGTGCTCGTTACCAAGAACTCCTCGGCTACGATAAAGAACGCCGATATTTCCACCTCATCAAAGGGCAGCAACGCTGTTTTCTCCACAGGCGAAAACTCAAAAATCTACGTCAAGGATACCAAAATCACAACCACGGGCTCAAGCTCAGCCCGTGGGCTTGACGCTACCTATGGAGGTTATATCGAAGCCGACAACGTTACAATTAATACTAAAGGAGGCTCCTGCGCGGCGCTCGCTACCGACAGGGGCGAGGGTACGGTTAAGGTTAAGAACTCCGATTTAACTACCAACGGCGCCGGTTCTCCCGTAATCTATTCCACAGGCGATATCTCCGTAACCGATACAAAAGGTACGGCTAACGGCGCGCAGATGGCGGTTATAGAGGGCAAAAACTCCGCGACTGTCACATCCTCTACACTCACCGCGAGCGGAGCGGGTAATCGTAACAATGTCGATAACGCGGGAGTTATGATTTACCAGAGTATGTCGGGAGACGCTTCCCGGGGCAAAGGAACCTTTACCGCGAAAAGCTCCACTCTTTCTATTCAGAAAAACTCCAAGTATTATAAAACAGCCCCGATGTTTTTCGTAACCAATACAGACGCCGAGATTAACCTCACTAACACAAAGCTCAGCTTCGGCAGCGGTACATTAATCGACGCCAAAGGCACGAGCGAATGGGGCAACAGCAACTCAAACGGCGGAAACGTAACCTTAAACGCCTCTAATCAGTCGTTAAACGGCGATATTAAGGCGGATAAAATCTCTACGGTTACAATTAACCTCAAAAACTCAACCTATAAAGGTACAATCAACGGCGATAAAACCGCTGAGAAGGTTACGCTCACACTCGATAAAAATTCCAAAATCACTCTCACGGGCGATACTTACGTCACCTCTCTAAAGGATTCCGACTCGAGCTACAGCAATATTGATTTTAACGGATATAAGCTCTATGTAAACGGAAAAGAGTTAAAAAAGTAATTCGGCGGTAAATTTAACGGCAGGCAGTTCAATTTGTCTGCCGTTTACTATTGAATTCAGACGATAAGTTTGTTATAATAATTACAATTAAAGTTGATAGGAAGTGACTTATGGCGAATTTTACCGAAAAGGCGATAAAAGAAACTTTTATGAAGCTTCTTAACGAAAAGCCTGTGAATAAAATAACCGTAAAGGATATTTCGCAGACCTGCGGAATAAACCGTAATACCTTCTATTATCACTACAGTGATATTCCGTCCTTGATGGAAGAGATTTTTACCGAGCAGGCGGAGCATATCGTTAGTCTGGATGAAAACGCTTCGCTTTACGAGCTGTTGATTTACGCCGCCGATTTTGCTATCGAGAATCAGAAAGCGGTTTACCATATTTATAAATCAGCTAACCGCGAGATGTTCGAAACTTACCTCGAGCGTATTACCGAGAAAACTATTTCGCACCTAATCGAAAGAAAGGCTCAGGAGTACGAAACCTCCGAAAAAAACAAAAAGGCTATTATACATTATTATAAGTGCCTTTTGGTAGGATTTGTAATCGACTGGCTTTTAGGCGGTATGCAGTACGAGCTCCGGGCGGAGTTAAAGATAATCTGCGACCTTTTCGACGGCGCTATGGAAAACGCTCTCGAGCGTGGTTAATATAATATATACTTTATTTGTTAGGCACTTGTTACAGAGTGCCTAATTTTTATACATGTCACTTTTCTTGACTGTTTAAAATTCTTTAAAAGATTTTTATACTAAAAAACAGATTAATAATTAATGGGGGAAAAGGACGTATGCGATTCGGAAAAGCAATTGTAAAAAGCCGTGTTGTAATACTGATTATCGCGCTCGCGCTTATGGTTCCGTCTGTTTTAGGAATGATATTTACCCGCGTAAATTACGATATGCTCAACTATCTTCCCGATAACCTCGATACTGTAAAGGGACAAGGCTACCTTATGGACGATTTTGGAAAAGGCGCTTTCTCGTTTATCATTGTCGATGGTATGGAGGATAAGGACATAGTCGAACTCGAGAACAAGATTAAAAAGGTCGACCATGTAGATACGGTATTATGGTACGCTGATATCGCCGATTTATCTATGCCTATGGATATGCTTCCGAGCGAGGTAAAGGACGCGTTTAACTCGGGCGACTCGACGATGATAGCCGTATTCTTCAACACTTCAACTTCCGCCGACGAAACTATGGACGCGATATCGAAAATCCGCGAAATAACTAACGAGCATTGTTTCGTTTCGGGAATGTCGGCTATGGTGTGCGACTTGCGCGATTTAGCCGAAAGAGAAGAAGCGATTTACGTAGGAATAGCCGTAATACTCGCCGTAGCCGTTATGCTTATATTTATGGACAGCTACCTTATACCGTTTGTGTTCTTGGCGAGTATCGGAATGTCTATCCTGCTTAATATGGGTACGAACTATTTTCTCGGTGAAATTTCGTACATAACAAAGGCGTTAGCCGCGGTGTTGCAGCTAGCCGTAACTATGGACTACTCGATATTCCTGTGGCACAGCTACGAGGAACAAAAGCGGATTCATTCCGACCACAAGGAAGCTATGGCGTACGCGATTAATGAAACCATACTTTCCGTATTCGGAAGCTCAATTACCACCGTCGCGGGCTTTATCGCACTGTGCTTTATGAGCTTTACACTCGGAAAAGACCTTGGAATCGTAATGGCTAAGGGCGTAGTGTTAGGCGTGTTAGGATGTGTAACTACACTCCCCGCTATGATACTTGTACTCGACAGACCGCTCGAAAAAACTACCCACCGTTCGATTATTCCGAAAACAAAGAAGCTCGCTTCGGGAATAATAAAGATATTCCCCGTATTTTTAATACTTTTCTTAGTTATCCTATATCCCGCGTTCTACGGATATCAGCAGACTAATAACGAGGTTTATTACAATATCTCCCAAAGCCTGCCCGACGATATGGATAACGTAATAGCCAACACAAAGCTCGAGGAAGATTTCGGAATCGGTACTACCCATATGGTGCTTGTCGATTCTAAGCTCGAGGCTAAAAAAGGCTATAAGATGGTAGAGGAGCTAAAGAAAGTCAAGGGCGTTAAATATGTTCTCGGACTTAAATCCTTAATCGGAGCCAGGATTCCCGAAGAAATGATTCCCGAATCCGTCACCGAAATTCTAAAGAGCGATAAGTGGGAGCTTATGCTTATAAACTCCGAGTATAAGCCCGCCACCGACAATGTGTCTAAACAGATTAAATCGCTCAACGGTATTATAAAGAAATATGATAAAAACGGACTGCTGATCGGCGAGGCTTCCTGCGTACAGGATATGATTGATATAACCGACGTCGATTTCAGGGTTGTTAACATAATTTCGATTATTGCGATTTTCCTTATTATTCTCGTGGTAGAAAAGAGTATTACGCTTCCGATTATACTTGTAGCGGTTATTGAAACGGCAATATTTATAAACCTCGGACTTCCGCACTATCTCGGCGACAGCCTGCCGTTTATCGCTCCTATCTGTATAAGTACAATCCAGCTCGGCGCTACCGTCGATTACGCGATACTTATGACTACGAGATATAAAAAGGAGCGTTCGCACGGACAAGATAAGAAAGCCGCGGTAATAACGGCGCTTTCGACCTCGATACCGTCAATTGTAGTCAGCGCGCTCGGACTTTTCGCCGCGACATTCGGAGTAGCCGTTTACTCGGATGTCGATATGATAGGCTCGCTGTGTATGCTGTTGGCTAGGGGAGCTATTATAAGTATGCTTTGTGTAATACTTATTCTTCCCGCGATGTTTATGTTGTTCGATAAAGTTATCGCGAAAACTACTTTGGGATTTTTGCCTAAAAACAGGGAGGTAAAATAAATGAATAGAATTAAGAAATACGCGCCGAAGGTTTTAAGCCTGCTTTTAAGTCTTACTATTATCTGCGGAATAACCGCTATGACGGCTTACTCCGCGGGCGCTGAAAAATCTTCGGGTGAGAGCAGTTCTTCTTCCGATACTAAGGATAAGCTTACCAAGGAAGAGACCGTTTACGTAATCGCCGACGCCGAGGGTAATCCCGATAAGGTTATCGTGAGCGACTGGATTAAAAACCCCGATAAGCTCGATAAGATAGAGGATAAAACCTCGCTCGATAAGGTAAAGAACGTTAAGGGCGACGAAAAATACACGCTTAACGGCGACAATATGTATATCTGGGACGCTAAGGGAAGCGATATCTACTACCAGGGTACTTCAAAAAAAGACCTTCCCGTTGATTTATCCGTAAGCTACCGCCTCGACGGTAAGGCTATTTCGCCTAAAGACCTCGCGGGTAAAAGCGGCAGAGTTACTATGCGTTTCGATTATAAAAACAATAAGTACGAAAATGTTGTAGTTAACGGCAAGAAAACTAAGATTTATGTGCCGTTCGTTATGCTTACGGGAACTATGCTCGATAACGAAAAGTTCAGCAACGTATCCGTAAACAACGGCAAGGTTATTAACGACGGAAGCCATACTATCGTAGCGGGCTTCGCGACCCCCGGCTTAGAGGAGGATTTAGACCTTAAAACCGACGAGGTTGAGTTCCCGAATTACGTAGAGATTCAAGCCGACGTTAAGGATTTCGAGCTCACTACGACTATGACGCTCGCTACAAATGACGTATTTAACGATATCGACTTCTCAAAAGCCGACGAAAAAATTGATGAACTCGATAAGAAGCTTAACAAGCTTACCGACGCTACAGATAAGCTTATCGACGGTTCCTCCAAGCTTTACGGCGGACTCTCCACAATGCTCAGCAAATCCGATACTCTTATCTCGGGCGTAAAGAATTTAGTCAGCGGAGCTAAACAGCTCCAAAGCGGAACTTCTAAGCTCGATAAGGGCGCTGGTAAGCTCGATAAAGGCACAGGCACTCTTAAAAAGGGCGCGAACACTTTAAGCGTAGGTATTTCTACCTTACAGACGGGCGTATCCCAGCTCGCTTCGGGCTTGGGAACTCTCTCGAATAACAGCTCTACTCTTAACTCGGGAGCAAAGCAGGTGTTCGATACGCTTCTTTCCACAGCCGATAAACAGATTGCCGCTGCCGGTATTAAAGCCGAAAAGCTTACAATTGAAAACTATTCAAAGGTTCTCTCGGGTATAGAGGATTCTCTTACCGACGACGCGCTTTATAAAATCGCCTATAATACCGCGCTGAATACCGTTACCGAAACCGTTAAGGCTCAGGAAGATTTAATCAAAACTCAGGTTGAGGCGGCTGTTAAACAACAGGTTCTCGACGGAGTTTTAAAGAAAATCGGCTTGAATATGACGGTTGAGGATTACAACAAAGCCGTAGCCGCGGGTAGTATTTCTTCCGAGGTAAAGGCTCAGGTTGAGGGCGCTGTAGACCAGCAGATGAAAACCGACGCCATCACCGCTACCGTAAAAGCTAAGGTAGAGGAGCAGATTCAGTCGCTTATCGACAGCAATATGAACAGCGAAACTGTTAAAAAGCAGATTAGCGACGGCGTAGCTAAGGGTAAGTCCGGCGCGAGCGCGATTGCGGAGTTAAAGAAACAGCTCGACGCGTATAATACTTTCTATCAGGGTGTGCTCAATTACACAGCGGGAGTTGACTCCGCTAAATCGGGCGTAGATAAATTAAACACAGGCTCTAAGGATTTATCCACGGGAGCGAATAAGCTCGCCAAGGGCGCTAAAACTCTTAAAAAGGGTACTAAGGACTTAAAGAAGGGCACTAAAACCTTGAACTCGGGTATGAAAACCTTTGTTAGCGGACTCGATAAGCTCTCGAGCGGTACAGGCGTACTCGTAAACGGAGTTAAACAGCTTAAGGACGGCTCACTCGCTCTTAATACAGGACTTAAAACCTATAAGGAACAGGGCGTTAATACGCTTGTAAAAGCGGTTAACGGAGATGTTAAGGGCTTACTCAACCGGCTTAAAGCCGTTTCTAAGGTCAGCTCGAACTATAAGTCGTTCGGCGGTATCAATCCCGAAATGAACGGCAAGGTTGACTTTATTTATAAAACTAATTCTATAGAAAAATAGTTTAATCTCTCTTGTACGAGGGACAGCTTATATAAGCTGTCCCTCGATTTTTTCACCTAAAACGAATAATGCCATAGTATATATAGTAAATCGTACCATCGCTTGCGATTATCGAAGATTTGAAAAGGTGTTCCTATGAAAACTTGTACTATAGCGTTACTCGGCGGAGATAAACGCCAGCTTTTCTGCGCTAAGGCGCTTTACGATAAAGGTTATAATGTACTGCTGTCGGGCTTCGATTTACTCGAGAGCTACGGCGGACTAAAGCTTGTCGATATAGAAACCGCTTTGAGTGAAGCCGACGCATTTATACTTTCGGTTACGGGAGTAAAAGGCGATTCAATTCCCTGCTATTTTTCCGATAAAGAAATAAAAACAGATAGACGTATGAGAGAGGCTTTTTCGAAAAAGCCGGTTTTTATGGGCAGGTCAAGCTCGCTCAAGGGAGTTGATTCTTTCGATTTACTAAAGCGTGAGGATTTCGCCGTTTTAAACGCCGTACCTACCGCCGAGGGAGCATTGTGCGTCGCTATAAAAAGCTACGAGAAAACCCTCTGCAATTCAAATGTCCTCGTGATAGGTTACGGCCGAATCGGAAAAGTCCTCTCGAGAGACTTACGCGCCCTCGGCGCTAAAGTTACCGTCTCGACCAGAAGCGCCGAGAAACGCGCTTATATTAAATCGGACTTTAACCGCGCGGTTAATACCTCTGAAATAAAGTCGCTTAAAGGCTTTGATATTGTGTTTAATACCGCCGATTTTACGGTGATAGACCGAGCCGTACTCGAAAAAAGCGACTGTGACACTCTTATAATAGATTTAGCTTCTTATCCCGGCGGAGTAGATTTTGACTACGCCTCTAAGCTCGGTTTTACAGCTTTTATGGCGTCGGCGCTTCCCGGACAGTATTCGCCTATGACCGCGGGTGAAAACATAGCGGACACCGTACTAACTATTCTCAGGGAGGAAAAATGCCTGTGAAAGCGAATATTGGATTTGCTATGTGCGGCTCGTTTTGTACCTTTTCGAGAGCAATCGCTCAAATAAAAAGGCTTAAAGACGAGGGATATAATGTTATCCCGATAATGTCCGAAACGGCTTATTCCACCGACACTCGTTTCGGAACAGCCGTTGAGTTTATAAATAAAATAGAGAGTATAACGGGCAATAAAATTATCAGCTCAATTACCGAGGCTGAGCCTATCGGGCCTAAGAAAATGTGCGACCTAATCATCGCCGCTCCGTGTACGGGTAATACTATCGCTAAGCTCTCGAACGGTATTACCGATACCGCGGTCGCTATGGCGGTAAAGTCGCACCTTAGAATTTGCCGTCCTGTGCTGATTTGTGTATCTACAAACGACGCCTTAGGAGCTTCCGCGAAAAATATCGGAGGGCTCTTAAATACTAAAAATATCTACTTTGTGCCGATGAGCCAGGACGATTATATAAATAAACCGAAATCCCTCGTCGGAAATTTCGAGATTATTCCCGAATGCGCCGCCGAGGTTTTAAAAGGTGTACAACCACAGCCGATATTTTTTAGCTGAGAATTATTGTTTTAAACTCTCAACTTGAATTATTCCGTCCTCTTTGTTATAATTGATTTACCATATAACAAGGAGGACGAGTTTATGAAATACTGTCCTAAATGTAAAAAGCTTTATAACGATGAGGATACCAACTGTACCTGCTCCGAGTGCAAGAAAAAAGTTCTTGAGACTATCGAGGACGAAACAACCTCTGTGTATCTTTGCAGCGGTGATTTAATCGAGCGTGACCGTGTACAAGCCGCGCTGGAGGACAGCGGAGTACCGAGTACATATACGCGCCATATGGTAACCGGCAATTCCCAGGTTCTTACCGGTATGGATTTAGACGGATTCGATATACTCGTTCCGTATGAACTCTACGAAAAAGCCTACGATATCGCGGTGGGCGTCGGCGCGATTAAGCTCGAGGGAGAAAAGATTTTTGACGATACTCCCGAGGGACAGGCTCTTGAGGAGTTCGAGGAAATGCCCCGCTCCAAGCGTACGTTTGTGAGAATTGTAAGCGCCATACTGTTCATAATCTTAATCGCGCTCGTTATTTTCGGCACAGATTACGTTATGAATTTTATTAAGTCGTTGTTTCATTAATTATGGATAATTTTATAAGCGCGGTAATTGTCGCCGCGGGTAATTCTACCCGAATGGGACTAAAAAAAAGCAAGCAGCTTATCGACCTGCTCGGACAACCCGTTATCGCCCATACTTTAAGAGCGTTTGAAAACGCCGATATAATCGACAGCGTGGTTGTGGTTTGCCGAAAAATTGATAAACCTGAGATTGAAAAGATAATAAACGACAATAGTTTTAATAAGGTTAGAGCTTTAACCGAGGGCGGCGCTCAGCGTGACGAAAGCGTTAAAAACGGAATTGAAGCTTGCGACAACCGCACTACTCATTTCGCTATCCACGACGGCGCGCGTCCGCTCATATCCCGCGGGGATATTGAAAAGGTCGTAAACCGTGCGCTTGAAACAGGCGCGGCGGCTCTCGGCACATACGTCACCGATACTATAAAGTTAGTGGACGAGAACGACGAGATTATCTCTACTCCGGTGAGAAGTACGCTTCGAGCCGTACAAACTCCGCAGGTTTTCGAAAAAAATCTCTACCTGAGGGCTCTCGACCGCGCGGTTGAAAACGACGAACCCGTTACCGACGACTGTAAGCTGATAGAAAACCTCGGCGAAAAGGTGAGTATAGTTATCGGAAGCGAAACCAATATCAAGCTGACGACGAAGAATGATATTTTATTAGCTGAGAGTGTTTTGAGCAGGTTAAAGTAATATTAGGAGAAATAAGTAATGAGAATCGGACACGGATATGATGTACATAAACTGGTAGAAAACCGAAAGCTTATCCTCGGCGGAGCGGATATACCCTACGAAAAGGGACTTCTCGGCCACAGCGACGCGGATGTACTCCTGCACGCTGTAATGGACGCGCTCTTGGGAGCGGCGGCGTTAGGCGATATAGGGAAGCTGTTTCCCGATACCGACGAGCGTTTTAAGGGCGCAGACAGTATTCTTCTACTTAAAGAGGTTTGCCGTATAATAAGGGAGAACGGTTATAAAATCGAGAACATCGACTCGACCGTTATCGCCCAAAAGCCTAAGCTCAAGGACTATATAATTTCTATGCGTGAAAATATCGCCGAGGCTTGCGGTATTGAGCTGAATCAGGTCAGCGTTAAGGCTACTACCGAGGAAAAGCTCGGCTTCACAGGCAGCGGAGAGGGAATCTCGGCTCACGCCGTTGTTTTGATAAATTAAAGAATAAATCAAACACCTTGTTCGTATAAATGAACGAGGTGTTTTTTATGTTCAAAAATATAATTTCTTTTATGCTCTGCGCGTTATTAATCGTGCCGTTTACCTCGGCTGTTTCCGCCGAGAGCAAGGTCGATATAAGCGCGCCGTCGGCTGTGCTTATCGAAGCCGATAGCCGAAAGGTTCTGTCCGAAAAAAATTCTCACGAAAAACGAGCCTGCGCTTCGGTAACTAAGGTGATGACCTTACTTCTCGCTATGGAAGCGCTCGACAGCGGAAAACTAAAGCTTACCGACACTCTTACCGCTTCGGCTCACGCCGCGTCGATGGGAGGTTCTGATATCTGGCTCGAGGAAGGCGAGAAAATGTCGGTAGACGATTTAATAAAAGCAACCGCCGTAGCCTCGGCTAACGACGCCGCGGTCGTACTCGCTGAAGCTCTCTGCGGAAGCGAAAAAACCTTCGTCGCCGAAATGAACAAAAAGGCTAAAGCCCTCGGTATGAACCATACCGTGTTTAAAAACTGTAACGGTCTAGACGAAAAAGACCATCTAACCTGCGCCTATGACGTAGCGCTTATGTCCGCCGAGTTAATTAAGCACAAAAAGATTTTCGACTATACGTCTATATGGATTGACGAGCTCCGCGGCGGAAAAACTCAAATTGTAAATACAAATAAGCTTCTTAAACATTACAAGGGTATAACGGGTTTGAAAACGGGTACAACCGACGAGGCGGGCTGTTGTATGAGCGCGAGCGCCGAGCGAGACGGATTGTCGCTGATTTCGGTAGTTCTCGGCTGTGATAACGGCACTAAGCGTTTCGCCGACTGCGCGGCTATGCTTGACTACGGTTTTGCCGAGTATACCGTAAAAAAGCTGACTTTACCAAAAAACGCCGAAAAACCCGTCAAGGTTAAAGGCGGAATGAAGGATACTATCTATCCGCGCTGTGAAAACCCCGGCACAATGATAGTGAAACGAACCGCGGGCGAAAAGCTGCTTACAGAATGTAAAATCAAAAAAGATATAATAGCCCCGGTAAAAGCGGGGGATACTATAGGCGAGGTTAATTATTATTCGGGAAAAGAATTATTGAAGAAGTGTAAGATTACCTCGAAGAACACAATCGAGAAAATGAGCTTCGACAGCGTGCTTTCGGCTATTTATAAAAGCCTTACTAAACTTTAAATGTGCAAAAAAGGGTTGCATACAATACCGTTTTGTGATAAAATAAACCTATCAATATGTTATACAGGGTTGCTGTATAATTTATTAGGGGGTTAAGATATGTCAACTAAATTAATTGACAAATATTTAAACGGATTTGTAGGCTCGGATGAGTACAAGGGCATTGAGGCTCAGGTTAAAAACGCCCACAAAGCTCTCCACGACGGCACAGGTTTAGGCAACGATTTTATCGGTTGGGTAGACCTTCCTACGAATTACGATAAGGAAGAATTTGACCGCATTAAAAAGGCGGCTGAAAAAATCAAAGGCAATACCGACGTATTTATCGTTATCGGTATCGGCGGTTCATATCTCGGCGCGAGAGCCGCTATCGAGTTTTTAACTTCTCCGAACTATAACGCGCTCGCTAAAGATACTCCGCAGATTTACTTTACAGGTAATTCCATAAGCTCCTCGGCGCTTGCTGATATTATCGAGCTTTGCGAGGGCAAGGATGTTTCTATTAATATGATTTCCAAATCGGGTACTACTACCGAGCCCGCTATCGCTTTCCGCGTATTTCGCGATATGCTCGAGAAGAAGTACGGTAAAGAAGGCGCTCGCGAGCGTATCTTCTGTACAACCGATAAGGCGAGAGGTACTTTAAAGGAGCTCGCCGATAAAGAGGGCTACGAAACCTTCGTAGTTCCCGACGATGTAGGCGGACGTTTCTCCGTACTCACAGCCGTTGGACTTCTTCCGATAGCTGTAGCGGGAGCTGATATCGACGCTCTTATGGCGGGCGCTAAAAAGGCTCAGGACGAGTTTAACAACGACGACCTTAATACTAACGACTGCTATAAATACGCGGCTATCCGTAATATCCTTTATAATAAGGGCTATTCCACGGAGATTATGGTTAGCTACGAGCCCGCTTATACACTTATGAACGAGTGGTTTAAGCAGCTCTACGGCGAGTCTGAGGGTAAGGACAGAAAGGGTATTTTCCCCGCAAGCGTTATCTTCTCTACCGACTTACACTCGCTCGGTCAGTACATTCAGGACGGCAGACGTAATTTATTCGAGACTGTTGTTCTATTTGATAAATGTAAAAAAGAAATTACTCTCGGCGAAGATCCCACTAACGTAGACGGTCTTAACTTCTTATCGGGTAAGACTATGGGATTTGTAAACAGAAAAGCGTTCGAGGGAACTGTTCTCGCTCATAACGACGGCGGCGTTCCGAATATCGTGCTTGACGTTGAGGAAATGAACGAAGATAACTTAGGCTACCTTATCTACTTCCTCGAGAAAGCTTGCGCTATTTCGGGATATATCCTCGGAGTTAATCCGTTTAACCAGCCCGGTGTAGAGAGCTACAAAAAGAATATGTTCGCTTTACTCGGTAAACCCGGTTACGAGGACGCTAAGGCTGAGCTCGAGGCCAGATTAAAATAATTAATCGGTAATTTCAAAAAGTTTAAATATAAGGAGGAGTAAAAGTATGGTTACTTTACTTATCGGAAAAAAAGGTTCAGGAAAAACTAAAAAGCTTATCCAGCTCGCTAACGAGGCTGTAGCGGCTTCTCAGGGCAACGTTGTTGTTATCGAAAAGGGCGCTAAGCTCACTTACGATATTACTTCTAAAGCCCGCCTTATTGATACTGACCAGTATTCTATCAGCGGTTATGATATGCTGTTCGGATTCTTAAGCGGAATCTGCGCGGGTAACTATGATGTTACAGATATTCTTATTGACTCTACTTTTAAAATCTGCCCCGAGGCAGTTGACGGTCTCGAAGTATTCACAAAGAAGCTTCAGGATTTAAGCGAGAACAGTGAGGCAAACTTCGTTGTTCTTATATCCGCGGCTGAGGAAGATATCCCCAGCGAGTTAAACGCTGTTTGCGAAAAGCTCTGATACCGCTGAATATTTTTCAGTAATTAAAAGACCGCTTCGGCGGTCTTTTTGTTATACCTTTTTGGCAGCGGTGACATACGACATCTTTGTGTCGCATAAATTTAACGCAATCCGTCAGCATTTTTTATTTTAACATTCTGCTGAGAACTGACTACTGCGTATTTACACCCGCCCGTTGTATGCCGTAATAAAAAATTGTTGAATTTTTAGAATTTATAGTATATAATAAATAATGTATCTATTTCTAGGAAAGGTAATGGAAATGAAAATGAAAAAAGGACTGAAAATTTCATTCGCTGTCTTAATGACAGCTATTATATTAGCTATGTCTTGCGTATCGGCTTTCGCCGCTAAAGGCAACCTCGTTATTAACGACGAAATCAAGGCTAACCAGGGCGACCGTATCACTTATACGCTCAAGCTCGGCGATTGTACCGAGAAGCTCGAAGGCTTACAAATGTACGTTTTCTATGATTCGAATTATTTGACTATTGACCCGAACTCCCTCGAGTTCCCGTCTTTAAGCGGAGTGGTTAAGAACGCGGGGTATTCCGACGGTATCGCTTTTAACTGGACGAGCGCCACTTCTCCTGTCGATTTCTCGAAAACTAAAGAGCTTATGACGGTTGATTTTAGGGTTAAGCGCCCCGGCAATACCAAGATAACTTACTTTATTACCGAGATGTACTACGGAAAGGGAAGTGAAATGCCGAACCTTTCTTCCTATACTCTTACAAGCGACATCGCCTTAAACGGCAAGAAGCTCGTTAAAAACGAAGCTCCTATTTTAAGTACAAACAGCGAGCTCAATAATAAATATCAGGGCTCGTTCATAAACTACGCCGACGGTAAGGGCGAGAAGAACGGCTCGGGTAAAGACCACGTTTTAGTTACAGGCGTTACCACACGACCTGTAATCGGCGAAGCTACAGAGGCAACCAACGTTACTAAGGACGGCGAAACTCCTCTCTCGACTATCCTTGTAATCCTCGGAATCGTTGCCGCTATTATCGCGATTGTAATCGTCGTTATACTCAGACGCAGATTCTCAAAAGCAGAAGAAACCGATAAGGAATAAAAGCTGAATTTAACTCGGATACGGTATTGTTAAAGCTGTGTCCGAGTATTATTTTTTGTACTAATTAAGATGTAAAACCTCGCGTTTGTGCAATATGCGGTAAAA
Source organism: uncultured Clostridia bacterium (assembly GCA_946187325.1). Classification (GTDB taxonomy): domain Bacteria; phylum Bacillota; class Clostridia; order Oscillospirales; family Acutalibacteraceae; genus Ruminococcoides. The sequence goes on along the minus strand of CAMHQC010000015.1, from coordinate 18,600 downwards.
CAAAGCTAAATCTTTGTGCAAAATGACGTTAAAAATTAAAAACTTTTTTATTGCGAAATTGTAACCAATATTGTATAATAGAATTAACAAGACTATGTATAGCTATGTCTTAAATTATTTTTTGAAGGAGATTTTAAAGATGAAAAGAATTATTGCTATTGCTTTAGCTGTAGTTATGGTTTTATCAATCGGCGTTGTAGCTGCATACGCTGCTGATGTAAACGACGCTAATGTAGGCGCTGACAGCAACAACTCTATCGGTGCTGATACTTCCAGCTCAACTACAGGCGCGGGCGACTTAGTTTACTTCGACGCAAGCGGTTGGAAAAACGTTACTACAATTTACTGCCATATCTGGAAAAGAGGCGGCGACGCTTTCATCGGTTGGCAGTTAAAGAAAGAAGTTTGTAAAAAGGTTAGCGGCAACAAGTGGAGCTACGATCTTTCTAACCTCGATGCTTCAACAACATTGCCCGGCGGCTTAAAGTCAGGCGAAGACTATTGTATTATCTTCTCCGCTCAGACAGGTAAACAGACTTACGACGCGACTTTCTCTAAGTCCTGCGTAGGCGATACATTAAAGCTCACAGGCAAGCTCATTGAGAACCCTGTTGACTCCGAGAAAAAGGCTGACGAGGCTGTATGGTCTAAGAACAGCTCAAGCTACGGCCCCCACCTCGCTTTCACATCTATCGGTAACATCGTAGGTTCTAAGCTCTGCCCGAACGAGAAAGGTACTGAGGTTATCGGTGACTGGCTCCCGACTTACTATAAGAGCAATTATATTAAGGATAAGGTAGCTACAGTTGCTAAGGCTTTACCTAAGTTCGGTATCACATCCGGCAGCCAGATTCAGGACATCTACGCTTACATCATCAGCAAAAAGACAGGCGAAGATGAAGACGCTATGAAGAAGATTCTTGAAGACGCTTTCGCAAAGGCTTATCCTTCCAAGAAGGGCGAAGCTAAGATCGACGAAAAAGCTGCCGAGAAAGAAGCTAAGGCTATCTCTAATAACGGCGGTCACATTTCTTCCGGCACAAGCTCCGCAGGTTCTTCCTCAAGCTCAGGTTCTACAGGTTCTTCCAACAGCTCAGGCTCAGGCGCTGACGGTGAAGAAGATACAATCCTCTTTATCCTCTTCGGCGTAATGCTCGCTGCTGCAGGCGTTGTATTCGTAACACGTAGAAAGAGAACTGAATAATTCAGATTAAAACAAAAAGGACTGCTTCGGCAGTCCTTTTTTAGTTCTCAGTTTATAGGAATCGGAATTTCTGTAAACCGGCTTTTATTTACTTTCATATGTTTCGGGGCAGATTTCCTTAATCTTTTCCCTCAGCTTTAAAAAGTCGTCGAACGCTTCTGGCTTTTGGTTAGGGTTACGTAAAATCGCCGCGGGATGAAACATCGGCATCATGAGGAATTTTCCTTTTTGGAAAAATAATCCGTGTTCCTTAGTTATCCTTAAATCCTCTTTAATAAGCTTTTGTGCGGAAATTCTGCCTAAACAAACTATGATTTTAGGGTCGATAAGCTTAACCTGATTTCTCAGCCAGTTAATGCACATCTCCTGTTCCTCGGGCTTAGGGTCGCGGTTTTTAGGAGGACGGCATTTTACTATATTCGCTATGTATATGTTTTTATTGCGGTCTAAATCCACCGCGTTCATCATCTTATCGAGAAGCTTTCCGCCTCGTCCTACGAACGGCTCGCCCTGTAAATCCTCGTTTTCGCCCGGGCCTTCGCCGATAAATAAAACGTCCGCGTTTTCGTTGCCTACGCCGACTACGACGTTGTGCCTTGTCTCGCACAACCCGCATTTTTCGCAGTTTAAACAAGCTTCCTTCAGTTCGGTAAAGTTGTTGTACATATGCTCACCTCTAATAATTTCGCATTGATATTATTATACCTCTTGAATTTTAATCTATAATGAGTTAAAATAACTATAGACCGTTTTTGCGGAAAAATTTTGAATGGTGGTTAGTATAATGAAAATTTTAGTAGAAACCTCCGCTCGTCATCTTCACGTGTCGAGAGCGGATTTTGAGGCTCTTTTCGGAAAAGACGCCCAGCTCACAAATAAGAAGGATTTATCTCAGCCCGGTCAGTTTGCCTGCTTCGAGAAAGTTAAGGTTGTAGGCCCTAAGGGCGAGCTCAATATGTCTATACTCGGACCCGAGCGCCCCGAAACTCAGATTGAGGTATCTTATACAGACGCCCGTAAGCTCGGAATCGTTCCCCCCGTACGCGAGTCAGGCGACGTTAAGGGGTCTCCGGGATGTAAGCTCGTAGGCCCCAAGGGCGAAATCGAGATCGAGTGCGGCGTTATCGTCGCTAAAAGACATATCCACTTAACTCCCCAGAACGCCGAGGATATGGGACTTAAGGATAAGCAGATTGTTTCCGTTAAGGTTGGCGAGCCGGGCGCTCGTGAGACTACTTTCGGCGATGTTATCGTTCGTGTAAGCGAGAAGTACGCTCCCGCTATGCATATCGACACCGACGAAGCTAACGCGGCAGGTGTCGCCGGTAATGTTGAGGGCGAAATCATTAAATGATTCGGTATTACAACTTAAAATTTTAATTTATTGCGGTCAGACAAGTTTTATACTTATCTGACCGATTAACTATGGTTATCAGGAGGAGTAAAATGAGCACGAAAAAAAGGCTGACTAATATAGATTTGATTGAAGCAATAGCTATATTTTTTGTTCTTTTATATCATACAAAAATGTATGCCTTTGATTATACACAAAACAATTCCCCGTCTGTATATTTAGTGAATTTATTTTTTTCTATTCTATCGACTTGCGTACCGCTGTTCTTTTTTGCGAATGGTTATCTTCTTTTTAATAGAGAATTTAACTTAAAAAAACACATTTATAAAATAATAAAACTTATTGTTATTGTTTTTATTTGGGGTTTTGTTTTAATGCCCATATATATGTTGATTGCTAAAGTGCCTGTTTCGTGGGAAACTATATATTTAAGTGTTCTTAACGCGGATGGAAATTGGTCTATGCATTGTTACTGGTTTTTGGGAGCTTTAGTGTGTCTTTATATCTTCTTCCCTGCCTTAAAAGCATTATTCGATACAAACAAAAAGGCCTTTGTTTTCTTCACGATAGCGTGCTCAGTTTTTACTATAGGTTTTACTCTTGTTAATAATATTATGTCGATTGTGTCCGCGCAGATGCACATAAATCCTCCTGTAAGCTTAAATTATACCAATATTATAATGTTTAATCCGTTTAGAGGTATATATGGATACTCGTTTGTTTATTTTTGTGTCGGAGGATTAATACATTGTTTTGAGGATAAAATTTTAGCGATTTCCGCAAAAAAGAGAAATATAATTTGCGTGATAGGAATTGTTGTATCCTGTCTATTACTTTTTGGATTCGGCATTTTAAAAACACAAGCTGACGGTAGATGGTATGATTCCGTTTGGTATGGATACGATTCTGTGTTTACTTTTTGTAATGTTATTTTTATATATATTCTTTCTCTCAATTATAAAAAGGATTATTCTTTCATAAGAAATATCTCGATCAATACCTTAGGAATATATTTTTTGCACGAGCTGGTTTTTCGTTTAACTAAAAGCGTTATTCAATCTATGGGTATTCAGATGAATTTTTGGTTGAATTTTGTTTATTCATTCTTGATACTGTGCGTATGTCTTGTGTGCTGTATGTTGTTGAGGAAAATACCCGTTGTTAAAAATCTTGTAGGGTAAAAATATTGTTAAGGTCATAAGTGAAAAGAAAAACTCATAGAGTGGTCTTTATACAATTACGGTCAGACAGGCTTACGCTTTTCTGACCGTTTTTAAATTTAGAATATTATCCGATAATTTTGGTATTCTAAATATGGGGTGATATTATGATTAACGACGAAGAAATGCTGCAGTTTATTATGAGAAACGCAGAGATGGGCTGTATCGGTATCAACGATATTAAACCTTTCGCGAGCGATACGGACTTACGAAAGGCACTGCGTTCACAAAATCTCGAGTACGGTAATATTTATCATAACGCTTATAATATCCTTAAAAACCGCGGTTATACCCCGAATAAGGTCGGGAAGTTTGTGACGAAGCTTTCGGCGATTAAGACAAAACGCGAGATGAAATCCGACAACAGCGATTCCCATATCGCCCAGATGATGATTCAGGGCAACACTATGGGCGTGCAAAAAATCGCCCAACGTATCCGCCAATACGACGGGGATAACGAACTCGTCGGAAAGCTCGCCGATAAGCTTATGAGTACCGAACAAGCGAATATCGAGCAGATGAAGTCGTACCTGTAGTCCTTACGGGCTATGGGACGGCATTTTTTCTATATTTAAGGCGTTAAAAAAGTCTTGACAAAACGGTCGGCTTTTGATAAAATAATTTATTGTCGGATATTGTGAGTTGGTGCACGGTTTTTGCTATCAAAAATATCCGAAAACGCCGATAAATTCTAAGGTTTATTGTGCATTTTAACATTGTTTATTGTTCGGTTAAGCTTTTAACCGCTATGATAAAAATTTTTGAAGAAGGAGGAGAAATATGCCAACATTTAACCAGCTTGTTCGCAAGGGCAGACAGGTATCTGAAAAGAAGGCAAAGGCGCCCGCGCTTTTAAGGGGATGGAACTCTCAGAAAAATCGTCCGATTGACCAGACTTCACCCCAGAAGAGAGGCGTATGTACTGCTGTAAAGACAGCTACCCCTAAAAAGCCTAACTCGGCTCTTCGTAAAATTGCCAGAGTAAGACTTTCTAACGGTATCGAAGTCAGTTCCTATATTCCCGGCGTCGGCCATAATCTTCAGGAACACTCGGTTGTTCTTATAAGAGGCGGTCGTGTTAAGGACTTACCTGGTGTACGTTATCATATTATCAGAGGTACTCTCGATACTCAGGGTGTCTCGGGACGTATGCAGGCTCGTTCCAAGTATGGCGCTAAGCGCCCAAAAGCAGGTAAAAAATAAGGAAATGACAAACCGTTTAATTAAGTAATTAAACTTGTATTGCTGCAAGATATTCATATATAAGTAGGATGTCTTGTTGGCATACGGGAGTTTGTCGCTTTCGAGTACCTATGATATCTCAATTATTGTGAAGGAGGGAAGCAAAGTGCCAAGAAGAGGTTCTATTGCAAAGCGTGATGTATTACCTGATCCGCTTTATAATTCAAAATTAGTAACTCGTCTTATCAACAACATTATGCTCGACGGTAAAAAGGGTGTAGCCCAGAAAATCGTTTACGGAGCGTTTGATATTGTTGCTGAAAAGACAGGCAAAGACCCGTTAGAGGTTTTTGAGCAGGCTATGGAAAACGTAATGCCTGTCCTCGAGGTAAAGGCTCGCCGTGTCGGCGGTGCTACTTACCAGGTTCCGATTGAAGTTCGTCCCGCGAGACGTCAGACACTCGGTCTCCGTTGGATTACAACTTATTCGAGAGCCCGCAGCGAGAAAACTATGAAAGAAAGACTTGCAAACGAAATCTTAGACGCTACTAACAGCACAGGTTCCGCGTTCAAGAAACGTGAAGATACTCATAAGATGGCTGAAGCTAACAAGGCTTTCGCACATTACAGATGGTAATGTATTTAAGGTAATTAGGAGGATATTTAATGTCAAGACAAGTATCACTCGAACAGACCAGAAATATCGGTATCATGGCGCATATCGACGCCGGTAAAACTACTACTACCGAGCGTATTCTGTTCTATACCGGTATCAACCATAAAATCGGTGAGACCCACGACGGCGCATCGACGATGGACTGGATGGAGCAGGAGCAGGAGAGAGGTATTACAATTACCTCCGCCGCTACGACTTGTTTCTGGAAAGACAGTAAGAATAACGACGTAAGAATTAATATTATCGATACACCGGGACACGTTGACTTCACGGTAGAGGTTGAGCGTTCTTTAAGAGTTCTTGACGGCTCGGTAACTGTACTCTGCGCTAAAGGCGGCGTTGAGCCTCAGTCCGAGACTGTATGGCGTCAGGCTGACACATACGGTGTTCCGAGAATGGTCTATGTTAATAAGATGGACATTATGGGTGCTGATTTCTATCATGTTATTCAGATGATGAAGGACAGACTTAAATGTAACGCTGTTCCGATTCAGCTTCCTATCGGTGTAGAAGATACCTTTAAGGGAATTATCGACCTCGTAACTATGAAGGCTGAGGTTTATTATGACGACCTCGGTAAAGATATGAGAGAGGAAGAAATCCCCGAGGATATGAAAGAACTCGCTCAGAAGTACCACGACGAGCTTATCGAGTCTGTCGCTGAACAGGACGAAGCTTTAATGGAAAAATACTTCAACGGCGAAGAACTTTCTGTGGAAGAAATCAAGGCTACAATCCGTAAATGCACAATCGAGAACACAATGGTTCCCGTAACTTGCGGTACTTCTTACCGTAATAAGGGCGTCCAGAAGTTACTCGACGCTATTGTTGATTATATGCCCGCTCCGACAGACGTTCCCGCTATCAAGGGTGTTGACCCTGATACTGACGAGGAAGTTGAGAGACATGCTTCCGACGACGAGCCGTTTGCGGCTTTAGCGTTTAAGATCGCTACCGACCCGTTCGTTGGTAAGCTCTGCTTCTTCAGAGTTTACTCGGGAACACTCCAGAAGGGTTCCGCTGTTTACAACTCAGTTAAGGGTAACAGAGAAAGAGTCGGACGTATTCTTCAGATGCACGCTAACGACAGAAAAGACCTCGACATCGTATATTCGGGCGATATCGCGGCTGCTGTCGGACTTAAAAATACTACAACAGGTGACACACTCTGCGACGAGGATCATCCCGTAATTCTTGAATCTATGGAATTCCCTGATCCCGTTATCCGAGTTGCTATCGAGCCTAAGACTAAGGCAGGTCAGGAAAAGATGGGTATCGCTCTCGCGAAGCTCGCTGAGGAAGACCCGACCTTTAGGGCTTATACAGACGAGGAAACAGGTCAGACTATCATCGCCGGTATGGGTGAGTTACATCTCGAAATTATCGTAGACAGACTTCTTCGTGAGTTCAAGGTTGAGGCTAACATCGGTAAACCTCAGGTTGCTTACAAGGAAACAATCCGAAAAGAAGCTTCGGTTGACTGCAAATACGCTCGTCAGTCAGGTGGTAAGGGCCAGTATGGTCACGTTAAGATTAACGTATTCCCGAACCCCGGCGAGGGCTATGTGTTCGAGAACAAGGTTGTCGGCGGCGCTATTCCCAAGGAGTATATCCCCGCTGTTGACCAGGGTATCCAGGGCGCGATGCAGAGCGGTGTTGTAGCAGGCTACAACGTTGTTGACTGTAAGGTTGAGCTCTACGATGGTTCTTACCATGAAGTCGATTCATCCGAAATGGCGTTTAAGATTGCCGGTTCTATGGCTTTCAAAGACGCTATGAAGAAAGCGGATCCCGTACTCTTAGAGCCCTTAATGAAGGTAACGGTTATCGTTCCCGACGAGTATATGGGCGGCGTTATCGGCGACTTAAACAGCCGTCGCGGTATGGTACAGGGTACTGAGTCTGAAAACGGAACCGACAGAATTACCGCTCAGGTTCCGCTCTCCGAGATGTTCGGTTACGCTACTGATATGCGTTCTATCACACAGGGTAGAGGCCAGTACGTAATGGAGCCCGACACTTACGCTGAGGTTCCGAGAAGTATCGCGGAGAAAATTATGTCTGAAAAGACAAAGAAAGACTAAACTTTCTTAAAAAAACTATTGCAATTTTTATATAAAGTTGCTAAAATAACTATGTAAAATTATTAAAGGAGGATTTTTTCAAATGGCAAGAGAGAAATTTGAAAGAAATAAACCGCACGTAAACATTGGTACTATCGGTCACGTTGACCATGGTAAAACAACTCTTACAGCTGCTATCACAAAGGTACTTTCCCTTTCTGATGCAAACGCAGCTGACTTCGTTGATTACGCTAATATCGATAAGGCTCCCGAAGAGAGAGAGCGTGGTATCACAATCAACACAGCTCACGTTGAGTATCAGACAGAGAAGCGTCACTACGCTCACGTTGACTGCCCCGGACATGCTGACTATGTAAAGAACATGATCACCGGTGCTGCTCAGATGGACGGCGCTATCTTAGTTGTATCTGCTGCTGACGGTCCTATGCCCCAGACAAGAGAGCATATCCTTCTCTCACGTCAGGTTGGCGTACCTTATATCGTAGTATTTATGAACAAGACTGACCAGGTTGACGATCCTGAGTTACTCGAGCTCGTAGAGATGGAAATCAGAGATATCCTTAACGAGTATGAGTTCCCCGGCGACGATACACCTATCATCCAGGGTTCTGCTTATCTTGCTCTTACAAGCACATCTACTGATCCTAACGCTCCCGAGTACAAGTGCATCCACGAACTTATGGACGCTGTTGACGAGTACATTCCTACTCCTGAGAGAAAGTCTGATCTTCCTTTCATTATGCCTGTTGAGGACGTATTTACTATCACAGGTCGTGGTACAGTTGCTACAGGTAGAGTAGAAAGAGGAAAGATTAACACTAACGACGAGGTTGAAATCGTTGGTCTTACAGACGAGAAACGTAAGGTTGTTGTTACAGGTCTTGAGATGTTCAGAAAGACTCTTGACTATGCTGAGGCTGGCGACAACGTTGGCGCGCTTCTCCGTGGTGTTCAGAGAACTGAGATCGAAAGAGGTCAGGTTCTTGCTAAGCCCGGTTCAATCCACCCTCATACAAAGTTCCGCGGTCAGGTTTACGTTCTTACTAAGGACGAGGGCGGCCGTCATACTCCGTTCTTCAACAACTATCGTCCCCAGTTCTATTTCAGAACAACTGACGTTACAGGTACAATCTCTCTCCCCGAGGGTACAGAGATGTGTATGCCCGGTGATAACGTTGAAATGGACGTTGAGCTTATCACTCCTATCGCTATCGAAGTTGGTCTTCGTTTCGCTATCCGTGAAGGCGGTAGAACAGTAGGTTCAGGCGCGGTTATCGCTATTAACGAATAATTAATATTATTCATATAAGAAAAGGACTGCTTCGGCAGTCCTTTTTTAGTTGAGAGTGGAAAGTTGATAGTAAATGTTGATTTTTCATAGAAGTCAGTTTCCCGAATTTATTAATATATTATTGTATTATTCATTTTTTAATTAAAAAAGCTCCCTTTTTCAAGGGAGCTTATCTTAGTTAAACTTATAAATTTTACGGGCGATTCTGTAAAGGAATACCGCGAGCTTTCTGCCGGGCTTATTCTGTACACAAGCTAAACTCCAGATAGTGCGGTATCTTACGTGTCTGTACAGCTTTCTATCCTTATCGCGAAGATATTTCCATAAATTCTTGCGTTTTTGATCCTTATCGGGATACTCGCACAGCTCACAGAAAATAGTTGAAATCGTCATCATCATCGCGATGTACTTTCTCATATATTTTCCCAGCTTACGGCTGATTTTAAATACATCGTCTATATTATGAGCGTCAATCATAGCGAACGTAACTCTAAGCTGCTGGTCGATTCTCGACGCCATAACTTGCTCGTTAACACTTTGATCCTCACGTCCGATAAAGTAACGGTAGAGGTCTAAATCCATATAGTAGATGTTCTTAACGTAGGGGAGCGGTGTGTACACAAAAATATTGTCCACATAGAAAGTGTGCTTCGGGAGCTCAACCTTGCAGTCCTTTAAAAGCTGAGTTCGGTAGATTACGGAGTGCATTAAAAGACACTGCGAAATACTAAACTTGCTTATATCGTCCCACGAGAAGATAGTGTTCTGGGGGAATACGTTTTTGTAGTGCATAGTATGAGTGGTATTGTCCTCAACGTGTTCGTAAACATAGTTACAAATCATCATATCGAGGTTTTTGTTCTCAAGCTCCTTGAGCTTTACCAAAACCTGTCTTAAACAGTCTATATCGAGCCAGTCGTCGCTGTCTACTACTTTATAGTATGTACCCGTCGCGTGTCTTAAGCCTTGGTTAACGCCCTCGCCGTGACCGCCGTTTTCCTGATGTATAACCTTAACGATGTTAGGATATTTTTCGGCGTAACGGTCGCAGATTTCGGGAGTGTTATCCTTAGTCGAACCGTCGTCAATGAGAATAATCTCAGCGTCCTCTCCGACCGATAACAACGTGCTGATACAATGATCCATATATTCAGCGGAATTATAACAGGGAACCGCAAATGTAATAATTTTTTCCATAATAACCGCCATAGCCTTTCCGCCCACAAATAGCCATTAAAATTCCCTACAACCTTACCGTGGGCGGATAAGGCGTGTATGGCGATTATAGTCATCGCCCGTTGCCGCTTGCGGCAAACTGGGCGGACAACATAAATCTTTGATAGTGTGAATTTTCACACTATCCTCCGTACACTTCTGAGAAATGTATAGATTTTAGTGTAAAACTCATTATACCATAAATACTGCCTTTATAGCAACATTTGTGACAACTTTTTAATAATTCGTCAGCTTTTTCCGAGCTCGATATTTCTATCGTAAGCGCATTTTACCGCGTTTACAATTACGTCCTCGAGGTTATCATTGTCGAGCGACTTAACGCCCTCAATTGTACTTCCTCCGGGGGAGCAAACCTTTTCGATTAAGTCCGCGGGATTTTCTCCGCTTTCCATAAGAAGCTTAGCACTTCCGAGTACGGTTTGAGCCGCCATAGCAAGCGCGGTTTTTTCGTCAATACCGCATTCCATTCCGCCCTCGGCTAAACCTCTTATGAACATATACACAAACGCGGGGCCGCATCCTGAAACCGAGCAGCCTGCGTCCATAAGATTTTCGGGGATAGAAGTGAGCTTGCCCGCGTATCTCATATCGTTCAAGAAGATTTTTAATTCTTCTTCGGAAATATTATCGCCTTTGGTATAGAGAATTTCACCCTCGCCGACTTCTACGGGAGTATTCGGCATAATTCTGATAACCTTGAAATCGCCGCCCGCGAACGCTCGGATTGTTTCTATCGAAAGTCCCGCCGCCATAGTGACGAGAACTACGTCATCTCTGCTTTTCAGAACGTCTTTAATTTCAGCGAGCATATCCTTCATCATCTGAGGCTTTACGCCGAGAAAGATATAGCCGCACTCTTTCGCTATAGTATTATTGTTCGAGACCTTACCGCCTGTCATCTCGGCGAGCCTTTCGGCTTTTTCGGCGAAATGGTCGGCTATTAAAATTTCCTTTGTGCTTTTGGAAACCGCCTCGCATAAAGCTCCGCCCATATTTCCGGCGCCTATAAATCCGTATTTTGCCATATTATCCTCCACAGTTTTGATATTCTATCTCGTTATAAATTTGGCCGGGAACACGAGTTATATAATATATCGTGTTATATACCCGACATAAACTGTTAATTATTCATTATTTATTGTAACTATCTGATGTTTCCGTTACCTCTGATAATGTACTTATATGTGTTGAGTTCCTCAAGCCCCATAGGGCCTCTCGCGTGGAGTTTCTGGGTAGAAATTCCCATCTCGCATCCTAAGCCGAACTGTCCGCCGTCGGTAAAACGAGTGCTTGCGTTTACGTATACAGAGGAGCTGTCGATGCTTTTTGTGAACTTGTCGGCGGAAGCTTTATCGGAAGTGATAATCGCTTCGCTGTGACCTGTGGAATGAGTGTTTATATGCTCGATAGCTTCGTCTACATCGCTCACGATTTTAACCGCGAGAATGTAATCTAAAAATTCTGTATCGAAATCCTCAGCGCCCGCGGGAGTGCCGTCGATAATTTTCTGAGCTTCCGCGTCGAGCCTGAGTTCAACGGGGTTTTCCGTGCGGTTATCGACGATTCTTTCCTTTAACTTAGGCAAAAACTCTTTCGCAATATTTTTATTTACGACCAAAACTTCCTCCGCGTTACAAACTGACGGACGGCTTGTCTTAGCGTTTTCAATAATATTTACCGCCATATCTATATCGGCGCTCTCGTCAACGTAGATGTGGCAAATTCCCGTGCCTGTCTGAATACACGGAACTGTAGCGTTTTTAAGGCAAGCTGTGATAAGTCCTTTACCGCCTCTCGGAATAAGTAAATCCACGTAACCGTCGGCTGTCATAAGCTCGTTAGCGCTCTGACGTGTAGTATCTTCTACGAGAAGAACTAAATCCTTGCTCACGCCCGTTTTTTCAAGTCCGTCCTGTAAAGCTTCGACGATAGCCGCCACGCTCCTGTGGGCTTCTTTACCGCAGCGAAGAACGCATACGTTACCGCTTTTAAGCGCCAGCGCCGCGGCGTCCGAGGTTACGTTGGGACGGCTTTCGTAGATAATCGCGACTACGCCCAAAGCCACGGAGGTTTTTTCGACGACGAGTCCCTTAATGGGCTCGTTGCGTTTAAGAATTCTGCCTACAGGCGAGGGAAGCTTCGCTACATCTCTTATGCCCTGCGCCATATCCGCGATTCTCTCGGGCGAAAGCGAGAGCCTGTCTATCATAACGTCGCTCACAGTACCTCTCGCGTTTTTTATATCAATTTCGTTTTCCGCGAGGATTTTATCCGTATTATCCACGAGAGCCTGAGCCATAGCTTCGAGGGCGCCGTTAATCTCGTCTACGGAGAGCATATTTAATTTTGATTTTGCGTTTTTAGCTTTTACAAGTAATTCCTGAGTAGTCATTTTATCACCTCATAAGGATTTTATTTTTTAGCTTTAAAAAGTGTACATACGGCGGTGCCGTCAAGAATATCGTAGAGTATTTCGGGATTTCTGCCGTTAGCGACTACCATATCAATTCCCTTTTCGGTCACCATCTTAGCGGCGTTGATTTTAGTAATCATACCGCCTGTGCCGAGTACCGAGCCCTTTTGACCCGCGAGGCTTTCTATCTCCTCGGTAATTTCCTCGACAACGTCGATTCGCTTAGCGTCAGGGTCTTTGTTGGGGTCGGCGGTATATAGTCCGTCTATATCGGAGAGCAGAATAAGTAAATCCGCGTTTAACGTAATCGCGATAGTCGCGCCCAGGGTATCGTTATCGCCGATAACGATTTCGTCGGTGGTAACCGTATCGTTTTCGTTGATAATCGGAATAACGCCCAGCTCCAAGAGCCTGAAAAGCGTGTTGTTAAGATTCTTTCCGTAATCCTCAAGCGCCACATACGCGCCCGTCATAAGTATCTGGGCTACGGTATGGTTGTATTCCGAGAAAAGCTTATCGTAAGTGTACATAAGCTCGCACTGACCTATAGCCGCGGCAGCCTGGTTCGTAGGAATATCATCGGGGCGTTTAGTGTATCCGATTTTTCCCAGTCCCATTCCGATAGCTCCCGAGGATACAAGCGCTATCTCGTGTCCCGCGTTCTTTAAGTCAGAAATAACCTTGCACATCTGCTCGACGCGCTTAATATTCAAAAGCCCTGTCTCGTGGGCAAGGGTTGAAGTTCCGACTTTTATTACAATTCGCATTATTTTCACTCCAGTTTTTTGCTACCTTTTATAATACCATTATTAACGGTTTTAGTCAATCAGCCGATATTCAGCTAACGAGAAATTTTGCGCTTTAATTGTCTGAGAGATAATGCTATAATTGTATTTAAAGACAAGCTGTAATCGAACAAATATTAAACTTTTACTTATCCTAAAATTTTTTGTCACAAAAATTTATAAAAAAGGTTTAAGTATACAGAGGGATTTATTAAAGATATTGGAGATAAAATGTTAACGTTATATCTTTCGCTTACAGACAGCGAAAATAATAAGGACAAATTCGAAAAAATTTATAAAAACTACAGCGCTCTTATGCTCAGCCGTGCCTACGAGATTTTGCGCGACAGAGGGCTCGCCGAGGACGCGACGCACAACGCCTTTGTGCGTATTCTTAAAAACATAGATAAGCTCGACGACAGCAAGAGCTTAAAGACCAAGTCATACGTTATGATTGTACTCGAGAACACCGCTAAAACTATGTATGTTAAGAGGAGCAGGCAGAAAATCTACGAGCTCAACGAGAGCGTTCCGAATACCGTGAGCGTAGAGCGTGAAACCGAGACCAAGCTTACGGCTGAAATCGTCGCCGAGAAAATCGCCGAGTTGCCCGAAAAGTACCGAGATATTATCGTGCTAAAATTTTTAAACGGACTTGACGACGGCGAAATCGCGTCCGCTCTCGGAATCTCGAGAACCGCCGTGCGAAAAAGGCTCCAGCGCTCGCGTGAAAAGCTAAGAGAACTTATGGGAGGTATTTCCTTTGGATAAGATTATAAACAACGAGCTTTTTGTTAAATCGCTCGAAATATACGAAAATAAAAGGTTTAATGAATACGACGCTCTAAAGCCCTTTACTCCGTCCGAAAGCTTTATAAAAAAGATGGATAAGCTTATTAAATCTCAGTCGAACTATTTTTATAAAGCTACCCGAACTAAAGCGCGCAAGGTCGCGGCTGTTTTAGTTGCGGCGATAGTTTTAACCGCTTCGGCTATGAGCGTTACAGCTATACGGGAGAGTATCCTCGGATTCTTTATCTCGCACACAAGCGAGGTAGACGTTATCGAGTACAATAACGAAAAACCCGAGAGCTATCCTAAGACTTTAAATGAACACTTTACGCCGTCGTATATCCCCGAGGGCTATAAGCTCGAGGACGAAACCTTCGACAGCACAAGCCGTGAGCTCTACTACGTAAAGGGTGAAAACTATATCGACTTTGAACAGTTCACTAAGGCTGAGTATTCCTCGGCTTCCGACAGCGAGTTCTCAGCTCCCGAAAAGGTTACGGATAACGGTATGGAATACATTATGAGGACTGACGAGGATATGGTTATGCTCGTCTGGGAGGACAAGGGCTATGTGTTCGAAATGACAGGCTTCGTCGATAAGGACGAGATGTTTAAAATCGCGCGAAGCGTAAAAGCGGGGGAGGTTAAGTGATGAAAAAACTAATCGCGGTATTTACGGCTTTACTGCTCGCCGCGTCGTGCTTTAGCGTAGCGGCGGTCGAGCGTAATTCGTCTAAAGCCGTAAAGAAATCTACCCTGAACTATACTCAAAAGAGCAAATATACTTTAATCTATTCCGGCTCAGACAGCGAGCCGAAAGAATCTACTCCCGACGAGCCTCCTGAAGCTACTCCCGACGAGCCTTGTACCCAGGCGAGCGAGCCTTTCGAGGATTCGACTTACGCGCCTTGCGAACCCGGCGGCGCGGGAGGCGACCCTCAACCCGAACAGCCTACATATTCTCCGCTGATTCCGACTAAACCGCTTCCGACCGATCCGCCCGATGCTCCCGAAGCGACCGAACCTGTGACAGTTGCTCCGACGTTTGCTCCCGCTACTAAAAATCCCAATCCGGGCAAACAGCCCGCTACAGCCGCGCCCGCTCAGGAAGATACTACAAAACCGCCTAAAAAATCGGATGCTAAGATTAATGAGCAAAGCGCTAAAACAAACACCTCAGCTCCATACCTAAATATCCGAACCGCTACGCTCAGAAGCGGTAAGCGGATAAACCTGAATGTCTTGAACAAAAACGGTAAAAAGGTTAAGTTTTCCTCGAGTAACAAAAAGACGGCGATAGTTAATAAAAAGGGTTACATAACCGCGCTCAGAAAGGGCAGAGCTAAGATTACCGCTAAAGTCGGCGGTAAAACTCTCAGATGTACCGTAAAGGTTACGACTGACCCGAAGTTCTCCGCCAAGGAAATTATCGTTAAGAAGGGCGCTAAAGCTTCGGTGAATATTATCGGCAAGGCTAAGAATATCAAAAACACTTACAAAAACACCGAGTACGCTAAGGTAACCTCAAAAAGAACTACAGCTAAAATAAAAGTAAAAGGTCTGAAAAAGGGTAAAACCGAACTGAAAATTATCGTGAACAAAATGACCTTAAAGCTAAAAGTCAGGGTCAGAAATTAAGGCTTACTTTTGCGGCAGTAAAAAGATTAGTACTTTAGATTTATAAAAAAGGAGAAAAGCTATGAAAAAGATTTTAGGAGTTTTGTTGACTATATTAATATTAACCTCAAGCTTAGCTTTAACAGCTAACGCCGAGGTTAACACGGATGATTTAAATCCCGCCACAGCCGATGAGGCGAAAGCCTTTAACGCTGAAACCTATGATTATAAATCACTTATAAACAGTATGTGGGATAAAGATAATCAGGTTGAAGATGTTAAGTTTATCGGCTTAATCCGCAATACTGAGACAGATTGTATCGCACTTGTACACGCTACGGGTTACCCCGTTGCCGAAAGTATCGAATATACCGAAATCGGCGACTATGTATTCGCTTCCGCAATGTATAAACCCGATACGCTGGGACTGTATATTGTTCATTTTACTAAGAGACCCCTCAGTATGTGCATTCCCGAAGAAGAGCCTATTGACTGGCGTATAGATTATACGGATGTTTTAAAAAACGCAGCAGAATACGGTACCTTTAATATGAGAGAAGTGTACCAAGCTATTAAGAAAGCTCAGAAGGAAAAGGGCTACCTCGGCTTTACGGTAGAGCATAAGGACGGCGAGCTCGGCGAGAAAATCGCGGCGGCTGTTGAAGAAAAATACGGAACCAGCGACGCTCAGGAAATCCTCGGCGAGATAGGCGAGAATAAGTATCTCGTTTACTGCGCGAACAGAACAGTATCACCCGCGATTTATGAGGAGAATATCGCTTGGTGGAAATTTGTAAACGGAAATTACGTTCATAATTATCCGCTCGGACTTTATGTTATTAACGGCGATAAGGCGTATAGTCTAATTGATGCTTACAGATGGAGGGTAATCACCGACAGTGAAATTGACAAAATCGCCGAACTCGCGAAAAAGTGTGTTCATGTCGAAAGAACCGCGGACGAGGATATTGTTAAGGCTATAGAGAAAGATTTTGATAAGCACGACCATTATGAAGTTATCGGAGTGTACGGAGAAGCTTCCCTCGTTTACGCGCATAATGATTTAATGAATATGGCAGGTTACACGGAAAGAATCGCCAATTATACGTTTTATGTCGGTACTCAGGCGGCGCGATATGAACTCGGGCTTTATATAGTTAAAGACGGTAAAGCGTATTCGTTAAAGCAAGCTTACGTAGACGGTGTAATTACCGATTCCGATATAGCGAAGATAGCCGAGGACGTCAATTCTAAAATCGGAAAGATTGCGACAAAGAATATAGACTATAACATTTATAAGGCTATGGCTGATAAGTACGGTAAAGCGGAATATTTCGATTCCTTATTTTTTAACAACCTTGGTCAAATCAAAGATATAAATGTAATATCCGCTTCCACTACAGCGCTCGGCCCCGCGCCTTATACGGAAAAGCTCGGAGAGTATGAGTTTAAAACGAAGAATAATTGTTACAATTATCCGCTGGGAATTTATATCGTCAGGAATAATAAAGCCTATACTTTAAAGGAAGCTTACGATAAAAAGGTTATCTCCGATGCTGAATTGGGAGAAATCGCGAAACTAAAGCTGTATAATATGCACGAATCCGTTGAAGTGGTAAAAACTGTAGTTAATACCTCTACAACTGAGAAACCCGCTTTAAAGCTAAAGGTAAGTAACAAAGCCGTAAAAGCCTCTAAGCTTAAAAAATCCAAGGTAACCGTTAAACCGCTTACGATTAAAAATGTTAAAGGCAAAGTTAAGGTGACTAAGGTCAAAAAAGGAACTTCCTCTAAGATTTATAAGAAGATTAAGGTTAATTCCAAAGGCGCGGTAACTTTAGCGAAAGGCAAGTACAAAAAGGGTACTTATAAGGTTAAGCTCAGAATTACCGCTAAAGGCTGTAAGACGGCTTATAAGACAGTAAAGATTAGGATTAAGTAGTTAAAGGTGACAGGTTATTGGTTACAGGTTTTAGTATAATCTGTATAGATGAACGTTCCCCGAGTATCCAAAACTTCATAGTGATGCTGAGGTGAGTGGGATCTCAGTTCTTAAATAGGAACACCTCTGCTTGACGTGAATAATTAGAATTTTCCAATAACATTTATATATTTCCCCAATGTTTGCCCTTCGGCTTAGGTCGGAGGGCATTCTTCTACCGCTAAAAGTGAATAAAATTTACTTATTTATGTTCTTTTAGTGATATTTACGTGAAAATGCAAAAAAGTTTTCAAAAAGTTGAATTTTTTTAAATAAAAGTGTTGACAAATCAAAAAACATGGTATATAATATAGACAACATAAAACAAAGGAGGTTTTTAAGATGTTACATAGACCATATAGAATTTCTATCAAAGACCTCAAGCGGAGTTTACCACCTAACTAAGTCAGCCGCTATGGCGGCACATCTTAAAAATGAATCATTTGAAGTTTATAAAAATTAAAATTAGTTTTACGGAGACTGGTCCGGTGTAATATTTAATTATAGATTTGAGTTTTAGATTTTTATAGATAGGGGATAGTCCCATGATTTGTTTATTTTGAATTTCGAGCAGATTAGATAACTGTTTTGATATAAATGGAGATAGACCAATGTTCTAGTTAGTTTTTACTCGACAAAATTTAATAAAGGTTGAGGATAGACCAATGATCTAGTTGATTTTCGCCCGCGGCATACGCCGCGGGCTTTCGTTAATGTCTTTAGACAGTGCCGCTCGTAAGAGCGGTACAAGAAACCACCCGCTAT
>CAMHQC010000014.1 GCA_946187325.1 uncultured Clostridia bacterium | reverse complement strand
GGCTGTTGTGCCTTCTTCTCCGCCGCCTACGAGCTCTACCTTGTAGTTACCCTTATCATCTTTCTCGTCTACAGTATACCACTGAGCTCCGTCAGCGATACCGTCTTTAATATCTACAGTCTGCTTTCCGCCGCCGTTGAAGATGATTCCCTCAACATTCGCGGGTACTTCAGCTTTGTATACCTTCTGACCGAAGCCGTTGTCTTCCTCGGCTACTGTCATTGCGGTTCCCGGCCATTCGGGACCGTTATTCCAATAGTATACGTTCGCTTCGCCCCAACCAAGAGCGTCTGTGAAGTATACTGTAATCTTATCGCCTGTTGTGGGAGCTGCTGTTGTAGGAGCTACAGTCTCGCCCCCTTGAGTTGTGGGTTGTTCATCGTCAACGAGCTTACCGTTCTCAAGATTTACTGTATCTAACAGTTTCTTTCTATCCGGATTAGTCGCAAACTCATCAAGCAGACGAGCTGCGTAATACTGGATGTATGTGGCGTCTCGAACATTGACACCTACTTGTCCGTCAACATCCGCGAGATACACCTGATCCGCATTGAAGTCGCTCAATTTTGCGACATAGTACTGGACTTCAGTTGCGTCTCGCACGTTAACAACTCCGTCGCCGTTAACGTCACCCATTATGTAGGAAGTACCTTTAGCACTTACCCCAATGTTTGTCATACAAGCCATGGACAATAACATTGTCATGACAAGTACTAAGCTTAAAGCTTTTCTCATTGTTTTTAGCATAACTTTCCTCCTTAAATATAGTTATACAAATGTGTACAAAATAATTATACTACGTAGGTAAAATATAATCAATAGCTACAAATAAATTTTAAATAAAAAAATAGGGGGCTTTATTTGGTTAAAATGACTAAAAGAATAGTTTATTTTTATATAAAAGAACTAAATATAGTGGTTTGACAAATTTATATCAATATCAGTCAAGAAATGTGAAAAAAGGCTCCCTTTCGGGAGCCTTAAAAATAAACCGATAATTATTTTTTAACCTTAATTGTGATAGTCTTAGTTACAGACTTGGACTTGTACTTAGCGTTACCTGCGGCTGTTACCTTAACCTTAATCTTGTAAGTACCCTTCTTAGTCTTTTTCTTAACTGTAACCTTACCCTTGCTGAACTTAATCTTAGAGTTCTTCTTAGTTACTGTGTACTTAACTGTACCCTGAGCCTTAGAAACCTTGATGGCCTTATAGCTCTGAGCTTTTTTCTTAAGCTTCTTAGCTGAGAATGTCTTATTAGTAGACTTAACAGTCATCGGGTTAGCTTTCTTAACAACAGCCTTAGCCTTAACTACAACAGCAACGTTAACTGTCTCAACTTCGCCGTTCTTATCTAAGGAGAAAGTAACTGTTGTTTTACCGGCCTTAACGCCCTTGATTGTAACAGAACCGTCAGCGGCAGTCTCGATAGAAGCGATAGAAGGATCAGCAACAGTAGCCTTAGCGTCAGCGTTGTTAGGTGTAACCTTCTCAGTAGCGCCTACTTCAACTTCAACGTCCTTAATATCTACGTCGAAACCGTAAGCGGGGAACTCGCCGTTTTTGAGAACGCCGTCGTTAGCGGCAGCTTCGTCACGAGTCTTGTAGATGCCGTACTCGCCGTTACCGTAGTAGTACATCCAAACGCCCTTGTAAGTAAACTTGTGAGTTAAGGGGTTCTCCTCGGTAGCCTTGGGGTTACATACGAAGATCTTACCGTTGAAGCCCTCTTCCTCGGGAATACCGTCGGGATAGAAGCCGTAGCCGTCCTCGTCCTTATCATAGTACTCGTGCTGAATATCCATAGACTGAATAGCAGCTGTGTAAATCGGGAGAGTTTTGTCCATACCGCCGTCAACGAGGTTATTCCAGACAATCTTACCGGCTGTCTTAGGAACATCAGCCTTGAAGATATTGGGCTGGCCTTCTACTGTTTCTGTAACAGCGTAACCGGGCCACGCGTTTGTGAGATCGCCCTGATAATCCTTACAGTTATAGGGACCGTCCCACCAGTAGATACCTGCAGCGAAGTTTCCGCCCTCGCCGTCAAATGTCTTTGTAGAGGGGTTGTAGTTGTAATAATCGTTGTACTCATTCTTCCAAGCGTCGGGAACGTAGAAGAGATAAGTCTCTGTGTCAACCTGGTTATCAGGTTCAGAGTTAACAATGTCAGTAACGAGTGGTCTGTGCTGAGCGTCACCAGCGTTAGCGGAAACCGATACGGCAGCAACGCAAGCCATAGAAGCTACGATGCACACAGCAAGAACTAAGCTTAATGTTTTCTTTAATGCTTTCATTAATTTAAACCTCCTAAATGAAATTTCTCCGCAATAGCGGATTTAAGCTTATACATATTATATATGATTACCGTAATATTTTCAAGCAATTTTCATAAAAATTTTATAATTTCCATATTTTTATAATCTTATACAAAGTTTAAAGGTAAAATTTATGCAACTGTGCTATTGACAAATTTACCTATCCAAACTCGATTCTTTACTTGACAACAGACCTCTTTTTTATTACTATATTAATTGTATGTAAAATCTATATGAAACGAGGGTTTACTTTGGATAATAACAAGAAGAATATGGAAAGCATTGTATCGCTTTGTAAGGGCAGAGGTTTCGTATATCCCGGTTCGGAGATTTACGGCGGACTCGCTAATACATGGGACTACGGCCCGCTCGGAGTAGAGCTTAAAAACAATATCAAAAAGGCATGGCTTAAAAAGTTCGTTCAGGAGAACAAGCTCAACGTAGGTCTTGACTCCGCGATTCTTATGAACCCGCAGACCTGGATCGCTTCGGGACATCTCGGCGGCTTCTCCGATCCGCTTATGGACTGCCGCGAGTGTAAAACAAGACACAGAGCCGACAATCTTATTGAAGATTTCGACGGCACTAATGTCGCGGGCTGGACCAACGAGCAGATGATGGACTATATAAAGGAAAAGGAAATCCCGTGTCCGAACTGCGGTAAGAAGAACTTTACCGATATCCGCCAGTTCAACTTAATGTTTAAGACATTCCAGGGAGTTACCGAGGACACTAAAAACGAGCTTTATCTTCGTCCCGAAACCGCTCAGGGTATTTTCGTAAACTTCGCGAATATCCAGAGAACAAGCCGTAAAAAAGTACCTTTCGGCGTAGCTCAGATTGGTAAAAGCTTCAGAAACGAGATTACACCCGGTAACTTTATATTCCGCGTAAGAGAGTTTGAGCAGATGGAGCTCGAGTTCTTCTGTAAACCCGGCACAGATTTAGAGTGGTTCGATTACTGGAGAAGCTTCTGCAGAGATTGGCTCTACTCGCTGAATATC
Organism: uncultured Clostridia bacterium; assembly: GCA_946187325.1. Lineage (GTDB taxonomy): Bacteria > Bacillota > Clostridia > Oscillospirales > Acutalibacteraceae > Ruminococcoides. Next base: position 45,214 of record CAMHQC010000014.1, on the reverse strand, counting down.
AAGGAAGAAAATTTAAGACTGCGCGACCACGACAAAGAGGAACTCAGCTTCTACAGTAAGGCTACCACCGACTTCGAGTACCTCTTCCCGTTCGGCTGGGGCGAGCTTTGGGGTATCGCTGACAGAACAGATTACGACCTCACTCAGCACATCAACACAAGCGGTAAGAGCTTAGAGTATTTCGACCCGCAGACTAACGAGAAGTACATTCCGTACGTTATCGAGCCTTCGCTCGGCGTAGAAAGACTTTTCCTCGCGATTATGACCGAGGCTTACGACGAGGAAGAAATTAACGAGAAAGACAAGAGAACCGTATTAAGACTTCACCCGGCACTCGCTCCGTTTAAGGCGGCTGTGCTTCCGCTTTCGAAGAAGCTCGGCGAAAAGGCAAGCGAAGTATTCGACAGCCTCGCTAAAGACTTTATGGTTGATTACGACGACTCGGGCTCTATCGGTAAGCGTTACCGCCGTCAGGATGAAATCGGAACTCCGGTTTGCGTTACCTACGACTTCGACAGCTTAGAGGACAACTGCGTTACTATCCGTAACCGCGATACTATGGAGCAGGAGAGAATCGCTATCGATAAGCTTCACGATTATATCGCCGAACTCGTTAAGTTCTAATATCCAAAACTTTATAATAAAGACGGAACAGTTCAGATACACCGAACTGTTCCGTTTTTTATTAATAGAGTAAATATAGTTATTAACTATTTCTTAATATATTTCTTTATAATTCACCAGAATAAACTCTATTCAAACTCACAATACGAGCGGCAATCATTTGTATCAAAGTAGCGTCTTTAACACTTACGACTCCATCATTATTAACATCGCCGAGCTTTAGCTGCTCATCATCAAGTTCATACAACTTAGCAGCGTAGTATTGAATAACCGTAGCGTCTCTGACATTTACTATTCCGTCTTTATTGACGTCGCCCAATTCGTAGGTTGGAGCTGTAGCGGCAGACTCGGTAGCGGCGGTTGTCTCCGTCTCAGCGGTAACTGTCTCGGCAGTAGTTTCGGCAGAAGTCTCTGTCGGAGCTTCGGTGGTCGGTTGAGGTTCTTCATAAAATGTTTTTACGATTTTAAATGTTTTGTAGGTTGAGTTACCGTCCGTATCTTTGCCGATAAACGAGATAACATTAGCGTCGCCGTAGTCTTCCGAAAGCCCGGCTTTTAAAATATCAAAAGAAGCTTTACCGTCCGTAAGATTAATAATGCCGTCATATTTACCATTGACATATACTTCAAGTTCAACAGTTTTTTCATCGGAAACATCAGCGCTTAAAGATAAGTTATTATTTGAACTTAACAAACCATCGGATTTAGCGTGTTCAGCATTGTCAGCTTCAACATTCAACAACTTAATATTGATAACATCTTTTGAGTTGGTATAAGGGTAAGCGCTTGCGCTGATACGAGTGCTGTTGATTAATGTATCATTGGTTTCAAATTGTTTATCGAGCCAACCGATACGTTTTGTCATATAGTCTTTATATGTATTAGCGTCGTCCTCATAATTTCTCGCCGAATTTGGATAAACAGCATGTCTGTCCCATAATTCGTTATCAACTACGCCTGCTTCTTTTAGATAATCAATATCCTTATCAATCTGTCCGCCTTCTTCAATTAACGATTGTAAGTACGGTCTTACTTGCCAATACTTTTCAGTAGCTTTAGCGATAAACAACGGATCATCTAAAAATTCTTTATAGAAGTTGGCGCCCATTTTATCGGTAGACGTTTCTTTTGAAACTTTCCAACTATAAGGTTGATTTCCAACAGGACAGGAAGCGCAACCATAATCGAAATCCCAAGTGGGACCGAATTTAAGCTTTCCCCCTATCGGCTTATAAGCAAATCGGCTTTTGTAAGCGGCATCATTATTGCCCAAAATTTCATTTACAAGCCAAAAGCTGACCATAGAATCAATATCAGCGAGTTCGGTATAATGAGTTTTTTTACCATCGATATCTGTGTATCCGTTTTCGGATTTATATGCGTTTTCAAAATTCTGCCAATATGATTTAACGTAATCTGTTAAATTAGCATTAGATGATAAGAACTCAGGAGATTTAAGCATTACTTTCAATCCGCCATCAGTAGTGAATTTTGATACTTCATCATACTCGTGAGACATTTCAAATAAGTATCCGCCTGATGTATCTGACTGAGCTTTATAATAATCAGCGACATTATATGTCTTATCGTTGAAAGTAAAGGAACCTGTGGTTATCCAATCAAGATTTTCAATTAAATAAGTTCCCAAATCATCCTCGGAAAGATTTACTCCGTTAGCGGCTTCTGCCTTACAAACCGCGGAAGCCACGCTTTCAGCTTCTTCTTCCCAATCAAAGATATCAATACGGGTTTTGCCGATTTTCACCTGTTCGCTTAATTGATAAACACCGACATATTTACCGTTTAAAATTAATTCGGTCCATACGGAATCCATTGTATCCATATTGAGTTGATGCGAAAGACGTGTCGCGTTCATATTTCTCATATAGCTGTTATCAAGATAACAGGCGAGAAGAACCCAATGTTTATTCTTACCCATACCAAACAGGTCTGTTTTCTTGTCTAATTTAATCTTATACGGTTTTTTAGGATTTATAGACCAAGAGGTATTGCCTCTGCCTCTTATATCAATAGAGCCCGAATAAACAGGCTTTTTAACGGCATCGTTATCCTGAATACTCATATCAGCTTTTTTATAATCGGTCTTAGAGGTTATAGATTTACCATCTTCGGTATTGATATATATAATAGGAAGTTTACTAAAATAAACTTTGTCCTCGGCAACCTTTTTGCCATTCAAATATCCCTTAACGGTAATCCACTTTTCATAATAATCTGTCTTTAAAGTTAAAACCTCTTCTTCAACTTCATCATCACCGACAAAGTATTTTAATTCACAATTATCGGGATTATCGACTTTAAGAGTATCTCCCGCTTTTAAATATGTTTTATCAATAGTAACAGAAGCGTTTACTGTTGGTTCAGTTTCATCAGGCGCTATGCCTTTAATTTTTATATTCTTAGCGTCAGATAAGGATATACTTTCCTTATAGATAGAAACGGTAATGTATACAGCATTTTCAACAATGTCAATAGTCGCGGGGGCATCAGCGTAACTGTACTGTTCGTTAGAAGAACTCAAAAAGGCTTTGTCTTTATTATAAAAACACACATTCCAAGAATATATTCCTGTATAGTCAATATCAAGTTTCTTAAAGGAACTTACATCAATATAATCAGAAGAACGTATAGTACGAGCATACGGGTCGTTTTCTTTAAGACCTGTATTAGCGTTATACCGATTCTGTTCCCATTCAATTGACAACTCAACGCCTTCATCATTAACGGCATTAACTGATAAAGGCAAAACAACTGCGGTTATCAATAACAATATTATCAACGAAAACGATACAATTCTTTTCATAATAATTGCCATAGCCTTTCCGCCCACAAATAGATATTAAAGTTAACCTTACGCTTTTACCGTGGGCGGATAAGGCGTAAATGGCAATTCAGCCATCGCTCGCGCGCACACAGTGCGCAACTGAGCGGGCGATTTTAATTTGGATTAGTGTGAACTTTCACACTAACTCCTATATATATCAAATATCATACGTGACATATTATAACATATTCGGTAAATAATTACAAATACTAATTAATGTTATTTTTACAATTCCCGGTTATCTTTTACATATAGTCCGCGGAATTGGACTTTTTATCACAAAACGCCCGACGGTTTCGTCGGGCGTTACTTATTAACTGCAATCTATCACATATTTTTGATAACTTTTTTAATTCTCTCTACGGCTTCGATGGTATTATCCCTGTCACCGAAAGAGGTGAGCCTGAAATAGCCCGCGCCGTTATCACCAAAACCCTCGCCGGGTGTACCTACGACGCCGGCGTTCTCGAGAAGATAGTCGAAAAACTCCCAGCTTCCCATACCGTTCGGACATTTAAGCCAGATATACGGAGAGTTTTTACCGCCTGTGTAGTAAATTCCGAGCTCGTCCATAGCCGAGGAAATTATACGCGCGTTTTCCTTATAATACTCGAGATTTTCTTTAATCTGTTTCTGTCCTTCTTCGCTGAATACAGCCGCCGCGGCGCACTGTACAGGCCACGAAACACCGTTGAACTTTGTAGCCTGGCGGCGGTACCAGAGGTTGTAGATATTATGGCCGTCGCGCTCGAGCTTTTTCGGAACTACGGTATAGCCGCAGCGGGTACCCGTAAAGCCCGCCGTCTTAGAAAGCGAGCACATCTCGATAGCGCAGGTGTCGGCGCCCTCGACAGCGTAAATCGAGCGCGGAATATCCTCGGTGATAAACGCCTCGTAAGCCGCGTCGTACAGAATAACCGCGTCATTGGCATTAGCAAAATCAACCCAAGCCTTGAGTTGGTCGTAATTATAGGCTGAGCCTGTCGGGTTATTCGGGGAGCAGAGGTAGATAATGTCAGCGTTAACATCCTCGGGAGGCATAGCGGCGAAGTCGTTTTCCTCGTTAGAGGAGGCGTAGACAATCTTTCTGCCCGCCATAATGTTGCTGTCGACATATACGGGATATACGGGATCGGTCACCATAACGGTATTGTCCGCCGAGAAAATATCGCCGATGTTGCCGCAGTCGGACTTAGCTCCGTCGGAGATAAAAATCTCGTCGGCGTTTACGTTAACGCCGAAGCTCTTATAATAATCGGATACAGCCTTACGCGCGAACTCGTAGCCCTCGTAGTCGGGATAGCCCTTAAAGGTCTCCTTTTTGCCGAGTTCTTCGGCACCCTTTTTCATAGCCTCGACAACAACAGGCGCTAACGGCAGGGTAACGTCGCCGATACCGAGCTTAATTACCTTTTTATCGGGGTTGTTTTTAATATACTCGTTAGTTCTCTTGGCAACCTCGGCGAAAAGATAATTCGGCACAAGGTTGTCAAAGTTCTTATTTATCTTCATAGAATTGCCATAGCCTTTCCGCTCACAAATAGTTATTAAAGTTTACCTTACGCTGTTACCGTGAGCGGATAAGGCGTAAATGGCAATTAAGCCATTGCTCGTGCGCACGTAGTGCGCAACTGAGCAGGCAATATCAATTCAAGATAGTGTGAACTTTCACACTATCACCTCAATCACTTTAGTATGATACCACAGAAAAGGCGATAATGCAAGCTTTAAGATATAATAATTCAATTATTCACAATTTTATTTGAAATATCTCTTGTTTTTGAATTTATTTAAAGAATAAAATTCAAATTTATGAAGAAAAGCGGTCAGATTCTCACCTGACCGCTTTAATAATAAATATAGATGCTTAATTATCCTGTCGGGAATAGAAGTTCTCGTATAGAACGATTTTATCTACTCGGCCGACATTCTCAATTGTCAATTGAAATATAAATTCCTCGGAATTTATATTTCAATAACTCCGTCGAATACTCTTGTGGCTTCACCCGTCATATAAACGGTGTCGTCGGTATAGTTGATAATAAGATCGCCGCCTTTAAGCTTAACGGTAATATCCTCGCCCTTCTTGCAGTAGCCGTTCTCACAAGCGGCAACCGCTACGGCGCAGGCTCCCGTACCGCAAGCCCAGGTCTCGCCCGAACCTCTCTCCCATACTCTCATTTTAATAGTATGGTCGTTGAGCACCTTAACGAACTCGGCGTTGACGCGCTCGGGGAACATCGGGTCGTTCTCAAACTGCGGGCCGATATGCTCGAGGTCGAAGCCGTCTACATTATCGACAAATACCACGCAGTGCGGATTACCCATAGACACGCAGGTCACGTCGTAATCCTTACCGCCGATAGTAACGCGCTCGCTGATCATCTTGTCCCTGTCGAATTTAACAGGGATATTCTTAGGATCAAGCTCGGCTTTACCCATATCAACTCGGAGCGTAGTAACCTCGCCGTCCTGAGTAAACGCCTTTAGGTTCTTGATACCGCTTAAAGTCTCGATGGTAATCTCGTCTTTTTCTTTAATATCAATCATTTTGTGGTCGAACAGGTACTTACCTACGCAACGGATACCGTTACCGCACATTTTACCCTCGCTTCCGTCGAGGTTAAACATACGCATTTTAGCGTCGGCAACATCTGACGGACAAACTAAGATAATACCGTCGCCGCCGATACCGAAGTGGCGGTCGGAAAGTCTGACCGAAAGCGCTTCGGGGTTGTTGATTTCCTGATCGAACGTACTGCAATAGATATAGTCATTACCCGCGCCCTGCATCTTGGTAAATTTAAGCTGCATTTTTTCGGAACGCATATTGTTAATATCGACAAGCTCTGTACTTACCTGGGAATAACGGCTTCTTAAACAGTCCGCGAGGGCGTTAGCCGTGTCGAGCGAGGTAAGGCAGGGTATATTTCTCTCGACAGTTTTACGTCTTATTTTAACTGAGTCGCGGCTCGGGATTCTGCCCTTAGCCGAGGTCGAGATAACGTACTGAATCTTTCCGCTCTCAATAAGCGAGAGGGTGTTATTATGCTCGCTCTCGTGAATCTTCTTAACGATAGCGGCGTCTATGTTATAGGATTTAAGCACATCGGCTGTACCCTCGGTAGCGTAGATACCGAATCCCATATCAGCGTATTTTTTAACGATATCGCCGATTTCGGCTTTATCGGAATCGCGGACGGTAACGAGTACGCCTCCGCCGCGCTTCATCTTATAACCCGCGCCGATAAGTCCCTTGTAGAGAGCCTCTTCGAGCGTTCCCGCTACTCCGAGAACCTCGCCCGTAGACTTCATTTCGGGGCCTAAATGGTTATCGACGTTGATAAGCTTTTCGAAGCTGAACACAGGTACTTTGACCGCGTAGTACGGCGATTTCTTATAAAGTCCGGTACCGAAGCCCATATCCTTGAGCTTCTCGCCGAGCATAGCCTTAGTGGCTAAATCGACCATCGGAACGCCTGTAACCTTGCTGATATACGGAATTGTACGCGATGAACGGGGGTTAACCTCGATTACATTGAGCTGTCCGTTATAAACGATATACTGGATATTTACAAGTCCCTTAGTCTTTAAGGAAAGCGCTAAGTTTCTCGTAGCTTCGATAATAATATCGACCATATCATCGGTTACGTTCCAGGCGGGATAAACGGCGATTGAGTCGCCCGAGTGTACTCCCGAACGCTCCACGTGTTCCATAATACCCGGAATAAGAATGTCCTCGCCGTCACAGATAGCGTCAACCTCGAGCTCTGTACCCATAAGGTATTTATCTATAAGAATCGGGTTCTCAATTTCCTGAGCTAGAATTATTCCCATATATTCCTTAACGTCAGCCTCGTTAAAGGCGATAATCATATTCTGACCGCCGAGCACATATGACGGACGTAAAAGTACGGGATATCCGATTTTATCGGCAGCCTGTAAAGCTTCCTCCAAGGTCATAACGGTAACGCCCTTAGCCCGAGCGATGTTATGCTGTTCCAAAAGCGCTTCGAAACGCTCTCTGTCCTCAGCCATATCAATCGCGTCGTAGGAGGTTCCGAGGATATTTACACCCTGCTCGTCTAAGAACTTGGTGAGCTTAATAGCTGTTTGTCCGCCGAAGGCTACAACCACGCCGAACGGATTTTCGGTAGCTATGATACCCATAACGTCCTCGTCGGTGAGGGGCTCGAAGTAAAGCCTGTCGGCTGTATCGAAGTCGGTCGAAACGGTTTCGGGGTTATTATTTACGATAACAACCTCGTAGCCCGCCTTTTTAAGCGCCCATACGCAGTGAACCGAAGCGTAGTCGAACTCGATACCCTGACCGATACGGATAGGGCCTGAGCCGAATACAATAACAGTCTTTTTGTCGGAATTTTTCTCTTTAATGAACTCCTCAGCCTCGTTCTCCTCGTCGAAGGTAGAGTAAAAGTACGGAGTTTCGGCGTTAAACTCAGCCGCGCAGGTGTCAACCATCTTGTAAACAGGCATCAGCGGCTTACCGATTTTTTCGGAAGAAAGCTTCTCGATAGTACTGTCGAGGAAGCCTGTTTCCTTGGCGAGTTTATATAAATCCTCGGTAAGCTCGCCGCCTTTAAGCTTCTCGCCTACCTTGATTATATTAATGAGTTTCTCTAAGAACCACTCGTCGATAAGTGTGATTTCGTGGATTTTATCTACGGAGATTCCGCGCTTTAAAGCTTCATAAACACAGAACAATCTAAGGTCGTCGCAGACGCTGAGCCTGTCAAGTATAGAAGCGTCGCTCATTTCCTCGAACATCTCGTCGTCGAGAGTATCGTGGGAAATCTCGGCTCCGCGGACAGCCTTCATTATAGCCTGCTCGAATGTCGGAGCGATAGCCATAACCTCGCCTGTCGCCTTCATCTGAGTTCCGAGAGAACGCTTAGCGTAGACGAATTTATCGAAAGGCCATTTCGGGAGCTTAACTACAACGTAGTCGAGCGCGGGCTCAAAGCACGCGTAGGTAGAACCCGTAACGGCGTTTTTAATCTCGTTTAACGTATAGCCGATAGCGATTTTAGCCGCGACCTTGGCGATAGGATAACCTGTAGCCTTGGAAGCGAGCGCCGATGAACGCGATACTCGGGGGTTAACCTCGATAACGGCGTACTCGAAGGTCTCGGGGTTTAAGGCGAACTGACAGTTACAACCGCCCTCTACCTTCAGCGCCGAGATAATATCGAGCGCCGCCGAGCGAAGCATCTGGTACTCTTTATCGGCTAAAGTAACAGCGGGAGCGATTACGATAGAGTCGCCCGTATGTACTCCGACAGGGTCGAAGTTCTCCATAGAGCAGACGGTAATTACGTTGCCCAGGGAGTCGCGCATTACCTCGAACTCAATCTCTTTCCAGCCCGAGATACACTTCTCGATAAGGCACTGGGTAATCGGAGAAAGCTCAAGTCCGTTAGAGGCGATTTCTCTAAGCTCCTCCTCGTTATCGACGATACCGCCGCCTGTACCGCCTAAGGTAAACGCGGGACGGACAATTACAGGGTAGCCTATTTCGTCGGCGAAAGCTACCGCCGCCTCGACGTCGGTAACGACAGTAGACGGAATAACGGGCTGGTTAATCTCGAGCATCGTATCCTTGAACATCTGTCTGTCCTCAGCCTTGTCGATAGTCTCGGGAACAGCTCCCAAAAGCTTAACGCCGTATTTATCGAGGAAGCCCTCTTTAGCGAGCTGCATCGAGAGAGTTAAGCCTGTCTGACCGCCGAGGGTCGAGAGCAGGGAGTCGGGTCTTTCTTTTATGATAATTCTCTTTACTATCTCTAAAGTAAGCGGTTCGATATAAACCTTGTCCGCCATAGCGTTATCGGTCATAATCGTAGCGGGGTTGGAGTTCACGAGGATAACCTCTAAGCCCTCCTCCTTTAACGCCCGGCAAGCCTGAGTTCCCGCGTAGTCGAACTCAGCTGCCTGGCCGATTACAATCGGGCCCGAGCCGATAACCATAACTCTTTTTATATCCGGTTTTAATGGCATAAAATCACCTTTTCTTAACTATATTTAAAAGTAATAATTACGAATTTTTCTTATTATTCTTGATTAACTCAATAAACCTGTCGAACAGGAAAGCCGTATCCTTGGGGCCGCCGCAGGCTTCGGGGTGGAACTGTACCGAAAAAGCGGGCATATCCTTATAGTTTACACCCTCGCAGGTACCGTCGTTACCGTTTACGAAGCTTACCTCGGCGTTCTCGGGGACGGAGTCGTTAACTACAGCATAGCCGTGGTTCTGGGAAGTGATAAAAACGCGGTCGGTTTTAACTTCCTTAGCGGGCTGGTTAGCGCCTCGGTGTCCGTAGTGGAGCTTTTCGGTTTTAGCTCCCTGGGATAAGGCTAAAAGCTGATGTCCCAGACAGATACCGAAGGTCGGTATTTTATGAGCGCAGAGCTTTTTAAGCTCGGCGATAGCCTCAACGTTTTCCTCGGGGTCGCCCGGGCCGTTCGAGAGCATTATTCCGTCGGGATTCATAGCGAGGATTTCCTCCGCCGTGGTGTTATACGGTACAACCGTTAGGTCACAGCCGCGCTTTACAAGCTCGCGTCCTATATTATGCTTAGCGCCGTAGTCGATAAGGACTACGTTGTACTCGGGATTTTCCGCCTTAAAGAACTGCTTTTCAGCGGTTGAGGTTGAGCTTACCGCCTTTTCAACCTTATAGGATTTAATCTCCTCGATATCCTTTTCGAGATTATCGAGAGTGTAGGTAAGCTTACAGTTCATAACACCGTACTCGCGCACAATTCTCGTGAGCGCGCGGGTGTCGATATTATAAAGTCCGGGGATATCGGCGCTTTTTAAAAAAGTGTCAAGATCACCCTCACAACGAAAGTTGCTGGGAGCTTGGCACCAATTACGAACAATATACGCTTTTAAAGAGGGAGAGGCACTCTCGAAATCGGCGGGAATAACGCCGTAGTTTCCGATAAGAGGGAATGTCTGAATAACGACCTGTCCAAAATAACTGGGGTCGGTAAGTGTTTCGAGATAACCCGTCATAGCGGTAGTAAAGACAAGTTCTCCCGTTGTTTCCTTCTGAGCGCCGAAAGATTCGCCCTCGAAGTATGTGCCGTTTTCTAAAATAAGATAAGCTCGGCTCATATAATCTTCCTTTCTTAAAAGTTTTATATTTAAACTAGTTCTGGTAAGTTCTTATAACCTGTTTAGCGATTTTAAGCTTACTTGTGCGCCTGTTCATCGCCTGTTTCTCGATATAGCGGTGAGCCTGCGTCTCGCTCATAGATAAGCACTGCATTAAAAGCAGCTTAGCGCGGTTTACGACCTTAACCTCCTCGAGCTCGTTTTTAAGCTTTTCGGCTTCTACCGCGGACTCGGTTAGCCGTTCGCGGTAAGCGATAGAAAACTCGACAAGGTTCTTAAACAGCCTTACGTTAACAGGTTTGGAAATTACGATTACTCCGTGCTCAGATACCATATCGAACGCGTCGAGGTACTTATCCTTGCGAACGACGAGCGCTACGCACGCCTTAGTGCGCCTCGCGCACTTACACGCGAACGAAAGCCCGTTTTCCTCGTTAAGAGGAGCGTTGATAAGTATAAGCTGAAAGTCGTTTTCCGAAATCTTACGCTCGGCGTCCGAAATACTGAGCGCGCAAATCGGCTCGTCCCAACCCCCGCCGTCCAACAGCGAGGCGGCAGCTTTAATACTTGCTTCGGTTTTGGAGATAATTAAAGCTTTTTTCATAGTAATCACCGGTTGGTTTATTCCAACATAGTATTTTAATATATTTTAGGTAAAAAGTTATTGCATATTAGAAAAATAACAATTTTATTTTTGGCTAAGGGCGAAGGGCTAAGGGCAAAGGATTTAGCATATAGTTGCCTTAACACCGTAGGGAACACCCTCTACAATGTATGGGTTTCGTTACCAAATTGAAATTCGGACTCAACCTCATGCGGTGTTCCGAGCAGTGTTTTCCTATATAGGCGAGGCTTCCTTTTGCGGTAGCAAAATGTTACATATTTACCGTGACAGTGCAAATATGTGAATATAAGCGCATTTAACGCACCGCTCAGAATGACAAATAATAATTGCGAATTGCGCATTGCGAATTGAGAATTACCCTACACCCTCCGCCCTAAAGCCCTTGACATTTCCGCCCGAAAGTTATATACTTTTATCGTACGCAGCAACGGCGCTGTGGGCGTTGGCTCACAGCGCCGTAATCTGTTTAAAAAGGAGTAAAACAATGGTTAATGTTCCCGAACTATTCGGAAGCAACGTCTTTAACGACGATGTAATGAGAGATAAGCTTCCTAAGCCTATCTACAAGGCTTTGAAGAAAACTATTCACGACGGTGAAACGCTCGACGACAGCGTAGCTAACGCCGTTGCCCACGCTATGAAGGAATGGGCTATCGAGAAGGGCTGTACCCACTACACCCACTGGTTCCAGCCGCTCACAGGCGTAACCGCCGAGAAGCACGACAGCTTTATCACGCCCGACGGCGACGGCAAGGTTATAATGACTTTCTCGGGTAAAGAGCTTATCAAGGGCGAGCCCGACGCGTCCTCTTTCCCCTCGGGCGGTATCCGCGCGACCTTTGAGGCGAGAGGCTATACGGCTTGGGATCCGACTTCACCCGCGTTCGCCAAGGACGGCACCTTATATATCCCGACAGCGTTCCTTTCGTACACAGGAGAAGTTCTCGACAAAAAAACTCCGCTTCTGCGTTCTATGGAAAGAATTTCCAAAGAGGCGGTTCGTATTTTACACTTACTCGGCAAAACCGACGTAACCCGAGTTGTTACAACCGTAGGTCCCGAGCAGGAATACTTCCTTATCGATAAGGAAATGTACAACAAACGCCCCGACTTAATCTTTACGGGACGCACGCTTTTCGGCGCCAAGGCTCCTAAGGGTCAGGAGCTTGACGACCATTATTTCGGCTCGATTAAAACTAGAGTAAGTCAGTTTATGGCTGAGCTGGATAAGGAGCTGTGGTCATACGGAATTTACGCTAAAACCGAGCATAACGAGGTTGCTCCGTCACAGCACGAGGTAGCCCCGATTTTCACCACATCAAACGTAGCGGTCGATAACAACGAACTGCTTATGGAAATACTCAAAAAGACTGCCGAGAAATTCGACCTCGTATGTCTGCTTCACGAAAAGCCCTTCGCGGGAGTTAACGGAAGCGGTAAGCACAACAACTGGTCAATTTCCACAAACACAGGCGAAAACCTCTTAAAGCCCGGCAAAAACCCCTCCGAGAACGTTCAGTTCTTAATCTTCTTAGCGGCCATCGTCAAGGCGGTAGACGATTATCAGGATTTATTAAGATTCTCGGTAGCTTCCGCGGGCAACGACCACCGTTTAGGCGCTAACGAAGCTCCGCCCGCTATCCTCTCGGTATTCTTAGGCGACGATTTAGGCGCGGTAGTAGATTCTATCGAAATCGGCGAGGAACACGAGAGCGAGGGCAAAAAAAGTATGGACCTCGGCGTAGAGGTTCTCCCGACAGTCCGCAAGGATACCACCGACAGAAACCGTACCTCGCCCTTCGCGTTTACGGGAAACCGTTTTGAGTTCAGAATGGTGGGTTCGGCGGCTAATATCGCCAGCGCGAACATCATCATCAACACAACTGTAGCCGAGGAACTCAAGGAGTTCGCTGACAGGCTCGAAACCGTAAAGGACGTTAAGAGCGCGGCTAAACGCCTTGTGGTAAGAACGTTTAAAAAGCACGACAGAATCATCTTTAACGGCGACAACTATTCGGACGAATGGGTTAAGGAAGCCGAAAAGAGAGGTCTTTACAACTTAAAGAGCGTTCCCGACGCGGTAAGACATTACCTCGACGAGAAGAATATCGAACTCTTTACCAAAAACGACGTATTCACCAAGGAAGAAATGACCGCGAGATACGAGGTAGAGCTCGAGAATTACGCTAAGCTTATCAACATCGAAGCGCTGACTATGCTCGATATGGCTAAGAAGGATATTATCCCCGCGGTAACAGCTTACATTAAAACGCTCACCGATACCGCCCTCGCCAAGCAGAGCCTTTCCCCCGATATTCCGACAAGCTTGGAGCGTGACCTTGTAACCGATTTGAGCCAGCAGTTAGTATGCTTCTCGGATAAAATCAAGGAACTTGAAAACAACCTCATTAAAGCAGGCGAGTACGCGGACGATATGCAGGCTTACGCCGATTATTACCGCAACACAATCTTCGCGGATATGCAGGCGTTAAGAGCTATAGGCGATAATATGGAAACTCAGACTTCCTCGGAATTCTGGCCGTATCCGTCCTACGGCGAAATGCTTTTCGGAGTGTAATTTAATATTTTTATCGATAAAAGGCTTGCTTCACGCTGTTACTCATAAGGATGTATCAGCGTGAGGCGGGGCCCATATGTATGACGGACAGCTTAGGCTGTCCGTTTTGCGTTTTCAATTGTATAATCTTCATATTCTTTAATACTATCATTTGGTACGGCAAACAGTCCAACATATCGGTAATAGATGTCTATTCTCTGCGTGGCGGCTTTGCTGTACTTTTTGTCGCGCTCGTGGATAACAATCTTACTGATGAAGGATCTCAGTATGGAAGGTGTAAGTTCCTCAACGTAAACGCTCTTATTGACAATGTCAAGGAATTTCTGCGTGTTGACACACTCACTCTTTAAATCCTCAATTTCTTTCTGAAGCGTCGGGATCCGTAATTCCAGCTCTTTCTGCTCGTCAGTATAATCGGCTGCCAGCATACGAAACTGTTCATCGCTGATACGTCCGAGTATATTGTCCTCGTATAGTCTTTTGAACAGAGTTTTCAATTCTTTAACACGCTGTTCGGCTTTGGACAGTTCAGAGCACTTGGCGTTGAAATCTTTTGTCAACTGAGAAGATGTTTTCTTTTTGACAAGGTCAACAAAGTCATTTCGATTATTCCGCGCGTAGTATATAGTTTTGTTGATTTCATCGAGGACAATCTCGTCAAGCACTACTTCCCGAATCGAGTGCGGTGTGCATATTTCTTCGCCCATATGCTTATGATAACGGCTGCAGGTCAAATTGTAGTTTTTGGGATCTAAACAGCGACCTCGTGAATAATAGTGTTTGTTACCGCAGTCAGCGCAGAATACAAGCCCGTTGTATTTGCTGACTTCACCCGCTGAATTACGGCGCCGCTTGCTCGCTCTGACTTTCCTTACCAATTCCCATGTGTCTTGGTCGATAATAGCTTCGTGAGTGTTTTCAAAGCGGTACTGCTCTTCCTTCGGGCGGTCTTTCTTCCGTTTGTCCTTGTAGGATACAACTGTTGTCCTGCAGTTGATTGTGTGTCCCAGATATACTTCGTTATCAAGAATACCCGCTATGGTTCTGTCGTTCCAGCCATATGGTTCTGATTTATCAGTTATCACACCGTATTTACCTGAGGTCTGATAATTATACATCGACGGCTTAAGAATCTTTTTGTCTTTTAAGATATTAGCTATATACTTTGGGCCTTTGCCTTCGGCACACAGCTCAAATATCATTTTGACTATAGGAGCCGTTTCTTCATTTATCAGAAGGTTGCACAACTTTCCGCTGTCGGGATCCCGTTTATAACCGTAAGGAACTTGTGTGCTGACACGCTCACCGCGCTCGGCTTTAGCCTTGAATACCGCTCGGATTTTCTTGCTCGTATCTCTCGCGAACCATTCATTGAATAGATTCTTGAAGGGAGCGAGCTCGTTTCCGTCCTGGTACAAAGAATCAAACTGGTCGTTGATTGCGATGTATCTGACGTTGTTCCGAGGGAATACAAACTCGGTGTAGTTTCCAACCTCGATGTAGTTTCTGCCGAGTCGGGATAAATCTTTTGTGATTATTATTCCGACCTTGCCTGTTTCAACGAGTGACAGCAGTTCCTGGAAGGCGGGGCGATTAAAACTTACGCCCGAATATCCGTCGTCAACGAAGACCTGAATGTTTTTGAAACCGTTTTCCTCGGCGTACTTTGTTAGAATTGCTTTTTGATTTACTATGCTGTCGCTGTCGCCTGAGTTTTCATCTTCCTGCGAAAGACGACAGTATAGCGCTGTTATTTTATTATCTTGGTTTGACATTTTTATCTCCTTTCTTTGTCAAACCGATTGGGAGTTCGCAGTAATCTGCAACAACAATATACTCCCAATCGGTTCGTTTGTCCAGACCAATTATGAGGCTTTACCGATATTAATTTCTATAAGCCTTTTGATTCCTTCGTCTACAGTTCGGTCAGTCATATCAAAGAAAGAATTAACAATATATTTGTTTCTGCCGATAGTGTATTTTCTCTGAGAAACAATATGGTTGTTTTCAGCTTTAATAATTGTCCTTCTATTGATAGCTGTCTGTATAGATTCATCGTAATCATAATTGTCATTCAGCTTAATTTTTGAATCAATCAATTAACTCACCTCCTATAAAGTGAACCCGAAGTCTTCGTCCTCGGGTTCATCATAATCTTCATATTCGATATTATTTTGTTCGGGTTCTTGATAATGATGTTCAGACTCGTGTTCTCCCTTTGCCGTGTCTGAATGCAGAGCGTTACCAAGTATACCGATTGCAGTTCCGAGAACTGTTCCGATTGCGTTAGCGTTTTCTTCCGCCTCAATACGCTTTCGTCGTTCTTCTTCATCCTCAGAGCTGTCATCAATTATTTTAGAAACTGATGAAGCAAGAGAGTCGAGGCTGCCGATGACAGGATTGAAATCATTATCCATTTCAGCGCGTTGAGCAGCCCAACCTTCTTCACCTGAGCCGCTATAGCCTGTTCCAGCTCTTTGCCCTTCTGCAAGGTGCTGTTCATATAGCTCTCTTGATTCTTCCCAGCCTGTTCGATACTCTCCAGCATCTGAGACTGTATCTCCCGAAGATTTTCCTCCGTCTGTTTCATTTCCGAAACTATCTCCGCTTTGAGTGATGTCAGTTCCTTCCGATAAGTGTCCACCGTTTTCTGATAATAATTCATATCGATGTTCAGCACTTTGTTCATGTACTTGTCCATCTCCTCGCGCGTCGGTATCTCGTCTATCCTCTCGTACAGCTCCGGTTGAAAGTCCACCGCTGTCCGAAGTAGTTCCATTTCCGACTCCCTGACCTGAGTCGGTATTGAAATTATTTTCGTTTCGCCCAGCGACGCTTCTATTCCGCTGAGCGAATTCCTGTTCTTCTGTTTCAGCAAGTCCAGAGTACTTGCCTTCCCTGATTCGTAATTCATTTTCGATATTCTCCTTTAAAAATTTTTCTTCGTGTAATCTGAAATCTCTGCACCTCTTTCCGTTAGGGCAGAGAAATGTAAGGTACTTTCTTTCGGGAGTCCACGTCACAGAGTAACCGAGCGTAGACATGTTGTCTATAAACTCTCGCTTGCTGCCGCTGTACTCCATTGCGGTTTCGATATCAGCCATCAGTTTAAACTTCCAGCTTTCTCCGCTAAGAGCTGTTCTGTACTCCCTTGTGGACATTTTCATTCCGCTTTTCTCGTATGGTTTCAGTACGGAAAAATTATTCTTTTTACAAATCTCATCGCTCAGTTGTCGCAGCTCTTTGAGCGTTGATGGGTCTTGTCTGAGCTTATATCCGTTTTCAAAACTTACAGAGTTAATAATAAAATGCGAATGAATATGCGCCTTGTCACAGTGAGTTGTGACCATAACTTCATGTCCCTTCCACGCTTTTTCAGCGAACTCCAAAGCAATCTCGTGAGCCTGCTCGGGAGTAATGTCTTCAGTCGGAGAGAAGGACTGCGTGTACTGATAAAAGAATGTACCGTTTGCTTTATGGTAAGCGTTTTTCGTTACCATGAATTCTTTGAATGCGTTCTCACCGTCACAATTAATTCCGCTGATCAATCTTCTGCCTGATAATTCATCGTAGACTTTATGGTCTTGGCAACAATAATTTATGACGGATTTCATCGCCGCGGGGCTTTGAGTGTGCTCCTGAATATATGAAACCGTTGCCATCAGTAGCTCCCCTTAATCGACAGGAGGAGGTCATATATTTTTCGCTGTTCCCGCACAACCGAATCAAAATTATACGACCTGAGCTCTCCTGAATTAATCCGCCGCGCGATTTGATTGATGTTATTCCCGATTCGTTTCAGCTCAATTACCACATCTTTCATATTAACAACTCTGATTTTCTTTCGGGATGTACTCCTTACAATATAATCGGTGACGGACATTTCAGCCTCGTTAGCCTTACTGAGTATCGCTTCCTTTTCCTTTGCCGTGAGGCGAATTGAAAGCGTAACATTTCTTTTTCTGTTTGCTATTATTATCATTCCTTTCTGTTTGTAAAAGTGGGTTCGGGCTTCCGCCCGATTAAAACGTGCGACGGCAGGACAGCCGCGCGCTCTGCTTGCCGCTGACAAAAGTCAGCGCAAAAAAAACAGAAGAACAAGTTCTTGTCCTCCCATAATATAAATGTCAAAGATTTTTAAAATTCCTGATTTTCCTGTGACAGGCTAAAACCGTTTCCTGACAAGTTGTGATTTTTACATCACTTTTATCATAGAACTTTACACCATATCGGCTACCCTTCCTGCGCGGGACTCTCACCCGAACGTGTAATCTCAAAGCGCTTGTGTTTCTTATCGTTCTCTTTGAAACACCGTCGGCTCATATCATCGCCGACTACGCTTTTTGATATATAACTCACTCGATATGGTTATTCAGTTGTCAAGGTTCATTGAAAGGGCTTTCACTTACTGCACTCAAAATGTATAAATCGTACCCTGTTTTTAAAGGCTGTAACTATTTTCAGCGATTCAACTAAAAAGTCACACTGCTTTTTATGCAATTTTACTTTCGAAAAAATATCCCTTCACCTTCCGCCAAAAAAACGGGGTTTGTGGACCCTATTTTCTAAGATTGTAACTATTTTCAGCGAATTCACTAAATAGAGATAATGCTTTTTGTGCAATTTTACTTTCGAAAAAATACCCCTTCACTTACCGTCAAAAAAACGGGGTTTTGCGGTGTCATTTTTGAAAACTGTAACCATTTTCAGCGAATTCACTAAATGGGCGCAATGCTTTTTGTGCAATTTTATTTTCGAAAAATACCCCTTCACTTACCGTCAAAAAAACAGGGTTTTCGAACCCATATTTTGAAGATTGTAACTATTTTTAGCGATTTCACTAAATGGGTATAATGATTTTTATGCAGAATTACTTTTGAAAAAATCCCCTTCACTTAACGTCTAAAAAACAGTTTTTTGTAGGTCGATTTTTGAATACTGTAACCATTTTCAGCGAATCGCCTAAAATGCAATCTGTGTTTTGTACAATTTCACTTTCAGGAAAAAGCCTTTCACTTATATGGAGTGGGAACAGTTAAATGACAGGGTTTCTTTTTGATTTGTAATTAATTTCAGCGCTGTGACCAGAATTCTGATATTTGGTTTGTGCAAAGTGCTCTTTAAAATATCCCTTCACCTATCGTCATTTTTCGGCGAAAAATTAGCCCGATTTTTGCTAATTTTTAAATTTTTCTTTCTTTGTTTACAGCATGGTATTTCTTACTATGCTGATTACGCTATTTTTCACTTGCTCACATCGCCCGTAACGGAGTTATTTGCGCATAAACTAAACCCTAAAATAACTCAGGAAATAGAGGCTCGAAAAAGGCATAAAAACGCATTCCAGAAACCGCCATTTTATGCGGTTTTTAGCGCAGCGTAAAGTGGGGAAATTCCCTTATTTGCCTCTGTAGCCGACTGGTTTATCTTTAACGGGCTTACGGCTCGATGGAACATTTTCTATTCGATTCTACGGTTTTTTCCTTAAAACCCAACAACACAACACAAAAAAAGAAAAAGGGCAAGACCGCGACGTTTGTCGTAGTCTTGCCCTTAGAGATGTTAGCGCAATCAGCAGGATGTTTATGCGTAGAGTATATAAAGATATCTGCCTTTAAGTTTGACATTGAATGTGATATCGCTCGGCTCGCAATCGCTGAAGCTATTTAGCAGATATCTGATGTCGCCCTTACCGGCAGATATTAATTCTCGGTTGTTTTTATAATACTTTATGTTCGTCGGCGGAAACCAACTTGAAGTTTTAATCGTGAGTTTCGAGTCAAACGTCATTCCTTTCCGTTTGCCGTAAACAATCAGCCTTTTTCTAACCAACTTTTTATTGATTTTCTTCCTGGTCTTCGCGCGCTGAACTACCTTATGTGTTTTTGTTGTTGCGTTCACCTCAACGTAATTGCTCGCGGGAAAGGAATTCAAAGCAACCAAAGCAATCATTATTATCACAATCTTTTTCATAGCGGTACGCCTCCTTTACGGAGACAATATCACATCTTTTTCCGGATAGCCAGACCAAAAGCAAAAGAATAATTATTTTTTCAAAACCTGTTGCAATATATGTTTTTTTAAGTTACTATACAACCGCTTTACACGGCTCTTTGCTGTCACACAAAAAGCACAGGCTCTTGTTGCGGAACAAAACACAGTCTCGGTATTGCGACATAATCAAAAGTCAAGCGCTAAGTTCTTTACGGACTCGGCGCTTGTCTTTTAAAATATTCAATTCAAACACACCGCCGCTCGGTCAGTGAGCGGCGGTGGTGGTTATTATCAGACAAAATTGCTTTTGCCGATAATACTCTGAGGAGGAATCCGCGCTACCCGAAGGCAGCGCAGTTTCCAATGAGAAAATTTTATTTAACTGTTACTTTAACTTTAGCTCTCTTACCGTTGTTGGTATAAACATAGATTGTAGCTGTTCCCTTAGAAACTGCTGTAATCTTGCCCTTTGAGCTTACCTTCGCAATCTTCTTGTCAGAAGAAGCATATCTCAAAGCGGGTACATGCTTAATCTGTTTAGCATCCTTTTTAACAAGAGTTACGGTTGCTTTTATCTTGGAAGTTTTGCCCTTCTTGAGAGTAACTGCCTTCTTTGCTACCTTTACGCTCTTGGCATTAGTCATCTTGTTCTTTGAACAAGCAATATGCAGTGTGGAGCCGCGAACGATGTTGACTTCTTTGCCGTTTACGTTCTTATATGCTACTACATATACGAGAACCTTGCCTTTAACGTTAATCGCTTTACCGTTAATCTTTGTCAAAGTAGCGCTTGTTTTTGTGTTACCCTTTACGGTCTTAACAACCTTGAAGTTCTTGCTTCCGCAATAGCCTGCGTAAATCTTATAGCCGTCTGCGTTCTTAACCTTGTCGTAGTTAACAACAATCTTCTTACCCTTGGGCAGAGCATTGGCGATCGGCATATCCTTTACGTAGAGAATATTGTCAACCGTAGTTACCTTGTAGTTGCTGCCTGCGTCAACAACGGGTTTGATTGTGTTAGCCGCAACGTTTGCGTTGAGAGTAACCTTAATCTTATCTCCGTCTACGAGTCCCTTAACTGTATACTTATCCTGGGCGATAGCATTGCCGAATTTAACAGTCTGCTTCTTGGCTGTAACTGTCATATCCGCCTTAGCGATTGTAAAGTCGGCTGTGGCTTCGCCGCCGTTGTAGTTGTCGGTCTCGGCAATAATAGCCTTAACTGTGTACTCACCAGCGTCTGTGGGAGCTTCGTCTGTGCTTGACATATCGGAAGCATCCTTAATCTTGTAAGCAAATGTAACTTCGCCGTTATCTGTGTTGCCGTCAACAACGGGCTTGTTAGCTTCTTCACCGTATGTCCATCCCTCGATTGTAACTGTCGGGTTGATGTCAGCCTTAGCGATTGTAAAGTCGGCTGTAGCCTCGCCAGCGTTGTAGTTATCAGTCTCAGCGATAAGCGCCTTAACTGTATACTCGCCAGCGTCGGTGGGAGCTTCCTCAGTAGAGGACATATCGGAAGCGTCCTTCTCTTTATAAGCGTAAGTTACTTCGCCGTTGCCGCTGTTGCCTGTTACAACAGGTGTGTTAGCCTCGTCACCATAAGTCCAGCCTTCGAGTGTAACTGTGGGAGTGATGTCAGCCTTAGCAATTGTAAAGTCAGCTGTAGCTTCCCCAGCGTTGTAGTTGTCAGTCTCAGCGATAAGAGCCTTAACTGTGTAATCACCAGCGTCGGTGGGGGCTTCCTCAGTAGACGACATATCGGAAGCGTCCTTCTCTTTATAAGCGTAAGTTACATCGCCGTTGCCGCTGTTGCCTGTTACGACAGGAGTTTTAGCTTCTTCGCCGTATGCCCAGCCTTCGAGTGTAACTGTCGGGTTGAT
The DNA here is from genome assembly GCA_946187325.1 of uncultured Clostridia bacterium. GTDB lineage: Bacteria > Bacillota > Clostridia > Oscillospirales > Acutalibacteraceae > Ruminococcoides. The sequence continues at coordinate 23,524 of CAMHQC010000014.1, read as the reverse complement.
ATCAGCTTTTGCGATTGTGAAATCTGCTGTAGCCTCACCAGCGTTGTAGTTATCAGTCTCAGCGATAAGCGCTTTAACTGTGTACTCGCCAGCGTCGGTGGGAGCTTCCTCAGTAGATGACATATCGGAAGCGTCCTTCTCTTTATAAGCGTAAGTTACTTCGCCGTCGCCGCTATTTCCGTTAACAACAGGAGTATTAGCCTCATCACCGTAAGTCCAGCCTTCGAGTGTAACTGTCGGGTTGATGTCAGCCTTTGCGATTGTGAAGTCAGCAGTAGCTATAGCCGCATTATAATTTGTTGTTGCCGCTACAGAAGCCTTAACTGTATACTCACCAGCGTTCGTGGGAACGTCAGAGCCGAACTCATCGCTGCCCTTAACAGCATATGTATAAGTTACATGTCCGTCACCGCTGTTGCCTGTTACAACAGGAGTTTTTGCTTCTTCGCCGTATGTCCAGCCTTCGAGTGTAACTGTCGGATTGATGTCAGCCTTAGCGATTGTGAAGTCAACTGTAGCCTCGCCGCCGTTGTAGTTAGCTGTAGCGCCGACTAAAGCTTTGACTGTGTACTCGCCTGCATTGGTAGGAACGTTCTCTGTGCAAGACATATCGGTTTCGCCCTTAACCTTATACAGGTAAGTAACGTTACCTTCGCCTGTGTTTCCGTCAACAGAAGGAGTATTGGCAGTTTCGCCGTAAGTCCATCCTTCGAGCGTTACTGTCGGATTGATGTCAGCTTTTGCGATTGTAAAGTCTGCTGTAGCTGTAGCCGCATTATAATTTGTTGTTGCCGCTACAGAAGCCTTAACAGTATAATCGCCTGCGTTTGTAGGAACTGTATCACTGAATTCATCGCTGCCCTTAACAGCGTATGTATAAGTTACATTGCCGTCGCCGCTGTTGCCTGTTACAACAGGAGTTTTAGCCTCAGCGCCGTAAGCCCAGCCTTCGAGTGTAACTGTGGGGTTGATGTCAGCCTTTGCGATTGTAAAGTCTGCTGTCGCTACGGCATTAGCATAGTTGCCCGCAGCCGCTATTTCAGCCTTAACTGTGTAATCATTAGCGTCTGTGGGAACAGTGTCGCTGAACTCATCACTGCCCTTAACGGCATATGTATAAGTAACCTCTCCGTTGCCTGTGTTGCCGTCAACAACAGGAGTTTTTGCTTCTTCGCCGTATGTCCAGCCTTCGAGTGTAACTGTCGGGTTGATGTCAGCCTTTGCGATTGTGAAGTCAGCAGTAGCTATAGCCGCATTATAATTTGTTGTCGCAGCTATAGAAGCCTTAACTGTGTACTCGTTAGCATCTGCGGGAACGTCGGAACTGAAGTTCTCAGTACCCTTAACAGCATATGTATAAGTTACGTGACCGTCACCGCTGTTGCCTGTTACGACAGGAGTTTTTGCTTCAGCACCGTAAGCCCAGCCTTCGAGAGTTACTGTAGGAGTAATATCAGCCTTAGCGATTGTGAAATCTGCTGTTGCTGTAGCTGACTTATAATTTGTTGTTGCCGCTACAGAAGCCTTAACCGTGTAATCGTCCGCGCTTGTGGGAACTTTATCGCTGAATTCATCAGAACCCTTAGCAGCGTATGTATAAGTAACCTCGCCGTTGCCTGTGTTTCCGTCAACAGAAGGAGTATTAGCGGTTTCGCCGTAAGTCCAGCCTTCGAGTGTAACTGTGGGGTTGATGTCAGCTTTTGCGATTGTAAAGTCTGCCGTTGCTGTAGCTGACTTATAATTTGTTGTCGCAGCTATAGAAGCTTTAACTGTGTAATCATTAGCGTCGGTAGGAACAGTGTCGCTGAACTCGTCGCTGCCCTTAACAGCGTAAGTATAAGTAACATCGCCGTTGCCGCTGTTGCCTGTTACAGAAGGAGTATTAGCGGTTTCATCGTAAGCCCAGCCATCGAGCGTTACTGTCGGGTTGATGTCAGCCTTAGCGATTGTGAAGTCTGCTGTAGCCTCGCCGCCGTTGTAGTTAGCTGTAGCGGCTACTAAAGCTTTGACTGTGTACTCGCCCGCGTCTGTGGGTACATACTCGGAGTAAGCTAATTCGGGATCACCCTTAACCTTATAAAGGTAAGTAACATCGCCGTTACCTGTGTTGCCTGTTACAACAGGTGTGTTAGCCTCGTCGCCGTAAGTCCAGCCTTCGAGTGTAACTGTAGGATTGATGTCAGCCTTAGCGATGGAATAGAATAAATAAGCCGAAATATAATGCTGTGCGGAACTTACAGTTTTAACATTGTTGAGCGTAATACCCGCATAATAACTGCCTGCAGCCGTAGGTGCTCCGTCAAGCTCATCGCCTACCCTTATGTATGTGTGCCCATCGATTTCAAACTCTTTTATTCCATAGTATTTGATATCTGTCGCGGCAACATTCTTACCTGTAGCCGCGTTGAAAGCGTCAAGCCCGTCAAGTGTAGCGTTTTTGCTGATGCCCTCACCTGTCTGACCGTATGTTGTCAGCGTGGGAGCAACAAGAGTCAAAGTTACTGCGTGATTGTGCTGCTCTGTTCCGTCGTCGAGCGTGCAGCCGTCTGCCGTGCAGGTTGCCGTGATTGTAGCACCTTCAACAGAGTATGTGAAGTCGTGAGTATGAGGAGCCGCCTCAAACTTCGCGGTCAGGGTGATGTTCTCACTGATGTTCTGATAGCTGAGAGCGGCATCGGAGGAATAGAGGGTATCGCCGTTGTACCAGCCTTCGAATACGTAGCCGACGTCAGGAGTCGCGGTGATAACGCCTGTGTTGTCAGCGGAGGGATAGAACGAAACCTCGCCGCCGGTGGCGATATTGATCGAACCGCCTTCTACAAGATTTGCGGTGTGACCTTCAACAATAGAGACTTTGGTTTCGTCAGCAACATCAATAGGAGCGGGTACTTCAGAAATATTGCTTGCATCGGTCGCGTTGCCGAAGGTGCCGTTGTCCATCACAACCTTGCCGTTCTCGCCGACGTTGAGGGTGAGTTTTTTGGGTTTGGGAACTGCCGTAAACTGAGCCGTGTAGGTTACGTCGGCTGTAACATTGGGGAGAGTGTCGGAAAGACCGTAGGTGGTGTTGCCGTCACTCCAGCCCGAGAACTCGTAGGTGTTGGTTTCGTCCTCTGCCTTTTCGGGAGTTTCGCCGTCGAAGGACGGAGCAGCGCCGCTCTCTACGTCTGTATCGGTTTCGAGAACTGTATCGCCGTTCTTCCATGTTACTGTGTAGGTTGTCGGCGTAGCATAGCCATATACCTCAATCTTTTTTATACCTTTAGACGTGTATGCCATGGGTGTGCCATTTACTTGCGGCGTCTTATCCTCTTCCGTGGTTTCTACTACAAAGGGAGCTTCGCTGTCTGTAGCGGTACGATTGGCGTCGTCATAGAATACGCATTTGGTGATGGTATATCCATCGGCAGGGGTGACGGTTGCCGTCCAGCCGTATCCCCACCATCCCCAAGCAGGACTAGACTGGTAACTTACCACTCCACTGAACGTAAGGGTAGCCACGCCTTCAGTGCTGTAGCTTACATTCGCAGACGTTGCAGTGATGGCATTGGACCCTGCTCCCGTAATGGTGGTCAGCAGTGTTTCGGTAGGTGCTGCATACGCCGTCAGAGGCAAAGCAGTGAAAATGCCTGCAATCATCAGTACCGCGAGCAAAATGCTTATCGGTCTTTTTAAAAATTTTGTCATAAAATTCATTCCTTTCATAAAATTATTAAGGCAACGCCGCATAACCCACGACGATACCTCTGCAAGCCGCATTGAATCATGCGGTGTTGCCTTAAATGTATAACACTGCTTATTCGGGTCTGCCCGCTGACCTATATTTAATTACTTAAATAACAGGCATTGGCTGAAACAGCCAAACAAACCAAGCAAATTGATACCTTACAATAATAGAACTATTATATTTTACAACAAAATCCTAAAATTATAAATCCCATAAAAGAAAAATCTGCTTGGGATTGTGTACAAAATTTACATACGCTGTTTGTGCAGGTTGACAGCGAAATCAGCATTTCCACCGCACCCACCAAACATTTTTTCTTTCTTTGTTTTAGCGTATTAACTCTTTCCAAACTAAAACACCTTGTCTTTATTTTGCGACTCATTTTTTGAGGAAGCTAAAGTGGTAGATTAAGGCGGTTTTTGACCACACTTCCGAAAACAATATCTTGTGCATTATTTCAGCCTTAGTCAGGCTGTTTACTGTGCTGTTCCGTGTTGTTTTTTTAACTCTATAAATTTTGACTAAAACGAGTTCAAAAATGCCTACTATATATTGTAGTTTGCGAATAACCAAACCACAATATATAGCGTGCGCTTTCGCGCATTTGCCTCTGTAGCCGTTTGATTTTTCTTCAACGTGCTATGGCTCATTGAAACAATTTCTATTCGATTCTACGGGTTTTCATATTTAAACTATATGATTCGCAGTTATTAAAATCAGTGTTAAAAGCAAAAAAACACCGCGCAGACTTACGTCCACGCGGTATTCTTCTTTTAAGTCTCCCAATCGGCATTCTGCTTTTTTCATAAATATCCTTATGAGCAGTTGCCTTCGGCAGGCCTTTTTTAGTTGAAAGTTGATAGTTGTTATCAGACTTGTTATTCTGAGTTTGCCAAAGTAAGCGCTAACGCTCCGCTCAGAATGACAACACTCCATATCCTTTGTCCTGAACACAAAAAAGCAGGAAACCTGAGTTTCCTGCTTTACTGTTAACTGTAACCTGTTGCCTGGTTTTACGCGAATTTTACAGCTGTGCCCGCTACCATAATCTCAGCGGCGCCTTCCATAACGGAAGAAGTCGAGAATCTTACGGCAACGATAGCGTCAGCGCCCATACTCTGAGCCTGCTCAATCATTCTCTGGATAGCGATATCGCGGGATTCGTTGAGCATCTTAGTATAAGAACCGATTTCTCCGCCAACGAGGTTTTTCAAGCCCGCGCCGATGTCCTTAAAAGCGTTCTTAGCTCTTACTGTGTTACCCGACACAAGACCTAAAGTCTGTAAATTCTTACCTGAAATTGTATCTGTCGTTACTACTACCATTTTTTTACCTCCTATATATAAATGATAAAATTATTATATTACATAATATGTTTTTTTGCAAGTGTTATTACTACTATCAACTACAAAAGGCCTGCCGAAGCAAGCCTTTTATCGATAATTTATTAATTAAACGCAGCCCTGAGCCTTCATAGCCTCGGCAACCTTTAAGAAGCCCGCGATATTCGCGCCTGCCATATAGTTGCCTTCCATACCGTACTCCTTAGCGGCTTCGTCACAAGACTTGAAGATTTCCTTCATAATGCTCTTGAGTCTGCCGTCAACATCCTCAAATGTCCATGAAAGACGCTCGGAGTTCTGGCTCATTTCGAGACCCGATACAGCAACGCCGCCGGCGTTAGCAGCCTTAGCGGGGCCGTAGAGCATACCTTTCTCGAAATAAACGTCGATAGCCTCGGGAGTAGAAGGCATATTAGCGCCCTCAATAACAGCGAAGCAGCCGTTAGCGGCTAATGCCTTGGCACCCTCGGCGTCAAGCTCGTTCTGAGTAGCGCAGGGGAGAGCGATGTCGCAGGGAATAGTCCAGATACCGCTGCAGCCCTCTGTATACTTAGCCTCGGGGTGAACGTTAACGTACTCTTTAATTCTCTTTCTCTCAACCTCTTTGAGCTGTTTAACTAAAGCGAGGTCGATACCGTTTTCGTCGTAGATATAGCCGTTAGAATCTGAGAGAGCTACTACCTTAGCGCCGAGCTCGGTAGCCTTCTGAGTAGCGTAGATAGCAACGTTACCCGAACCCGAGATAACAACAGTCTTATCCTTAAAGCTCTTACCGTTAGCCTTTAATAATTCATCTGTAAAGTAGCATACGCCGTAGCCTGTAGCCTCTGTACGAGCCAAGGAACCGCCGAATGTAAGTCCTTTACCTGTAAGAACGCCTGTAAACTCGTTACGGATTCTCTTATACTGGCCGAACATATAGCCGATTTCACGAGCGCCTGTACCGATATCGCCCGCGGGAACGTCGGTGTCGGGGCCGATATGCTTACAAAGCTCGGTCATAAAGCTCTGGCAGAAACGCATAACCTCTCCGTCGCTCTTACCCTTAGGATCGAAGTCGGAGCCGCCTTTACCGCCGCCCATAGGGAGAGTAGTAAGGCTGTTCTTAAAGATCTGCTCGAATCCGAGGAACTTAATAATTCCGAGATATACGGAAGGATGAAGTCTTAAACCGCCCTTATAGGGACCGATAGCGGAGTTGAACTCAATTCTGAAACCGCGGTTAACCTGTGTAACGCCGTTGTCGTCAACCCAGGGTACACGGAAGATGATCTGTCTTTCGGGTTCAACGATTCTCTCGAAAACGCCCGCTTCAACGAGGTCAGGTCTTTTTTCAGCGACGGGCTCGAGGGACATAAATACCTCGGTTACAGCCTGGATAAACTCAGGCTCGCCCTGGTTACGCTTTTTAACTGTTTCGAGTAAATCAACTAAATATTTGTTCTTTAATGCCATTTTGATTGCCTCCATTCTTTTCAAGCATTAATAAATATCTTTTTAATACTTCATTATAATAACATAGCGATACCAAAATTGCAAGTTTTTTTATAAAAAATTCAAAATTTTATATATTTATCAATTTTCAGGGTGTATTTTGAGTGGTTTTTGTTAACTTACTTGCAAATACACTCGAAGCGCCTGACACCGCGTTAAAATACATCCGCGGTATAAGACAAGAAATCGAAAAGCTCGAAACTTTTCCCGCTGCTATTAACGTAATTGACGACGAACCGTGGCGCTCACGCGGAGTAAGACGTAAAATTTATAAAAACTTTTATATCTACTACCGTGTTGATAATGATAACAAGCGGGTGTATATACTTAATATAATTTACGCAAAACGCGACCAGCTTAACGCGTTAACAGAATACAAATAAGTAAGGAGCTTCAACCGAAGCTCCTTTACTTTATTATTTTACTTTAACTTTAAACTTGAGTTTAACTCCGTTAGCTGTAACGGTGATAGTAGCCCTACCCTTTTTCTTAGCTTTGATTTTACCGTTCTTGGAAACGGAAGCTACTTTTTTGTTGCCGGACTTAAACTTAGCCTTGCCGATTTTGCCGACAATTTTAAGCTTGAAGCTCTTGCCCTTTTTAAGAGTTTTCTTGGAAACCTTGAGCTTGGGATTCTTAACGGTAACCTTGCACACCTTGGAAACGCCGTTGTTCGTAACGGTGATTGTCGCCGTGCCTTTCTTTAAGGCGGTAACTTTACCGTTCTTACTTACCCTAGCAACCTTAGTATTGCTGCTCTTAAAAGTCGTAGCGCCTACGCCGTTTTTAACGTCGGCTTTAAGCTTAAAGCTTCCCTTTACGTATAGCGTCTTCTTCACGGGAGTAACCTTGAGCTCTGTTTCGTAAACAGGCTCTACGGGTTTAACGGTAACCTTATAATCCTTAGAAGCGCCGAGGATAGAAATAGACGCGCTGTGCTCGCCTAAGCCCCAAGGGCTTCCGTAGCCCTGATCGCTTACAAACTCAGCATAGTAAGTCTTACCGTTGTACACAACGGCTCCGTCTTTATCGGAAGAAGCGACTCTTCCGTTGTTAAAGGTAACCTTATAAGGTACGCTTACGTCGTAGCGGTAGTAGCCCGCGCCTTCTTCGGAAGCGTCCTGCCACTCTCCGCCCGTTTCCTCGGTTACGGTTAAATCCTCTACCTCAATCTTTTTAACGGGTACAGGATCAATATATACGGGAGCTTCGGTGGTGTATCCAAGCATAGATACTTTAAATGTATAATGGTAACCGCTCTCCCATACTACGTAGGAATCCTGGTCGGTTTCGACATCGAGAGAATACTCCTGTCCTTCGTAGACGATTTTTCCGTCCTTACTTTCGACGGTAGTATCGTCCTTAAAGGTAACGGTGTACTCGAGCTCCTCGGGGTTTATTACATAGTACTTATAATCGCGGTCGTACTTATCCAAACCCTCTTCCATATTGTAGTTTTCAACGAGATCGAGCTGTTTAACACTAATCTCCTTAACGGGAGTATCTAAAATCTTAACATCGAATTTAGTATCGAAGCCCATTACATTTAAATCGGCGGAATAAGTATTTCCGGGTTTCCAGTGCTTTTTACTCTGGTATGTGGAAACTATAATTTCGTAGGAGAGGTCTTTATAATCTATAACCTTATCGCCCTCGTTAGTATAAACAGTCGTGCCGTCCTTAAATGTAACCTTAAGCGCGGGGACTGAGACGTTGTACTGGAAATAATAGTCGTCATCGTCAATCCACTCGCCGTTCTGTCCTTCAATCATAGAAACCGGCGCGTCAAGAACCTCAACGCTCTTAACGGGAGTTTCAACGATTTTAACATTAAAGCCGGTAGTTTTTCCGAAAATCGTACCCTTAACGGCGTGAGTACCTAAGCCCCACTGCGACTTATAGGTTTGGTCATCCTCAAAGCTCATACGGTGATCTTTGCCGTTAAACTCAACCTCTCCGTCACCGTCGCTCTCTAAAACAGTGCCGTCGTTTAAGGTAACTTTATATTTGCCGTTGTAGATATATCTTGCCCACGCGATTTTTTCATCATCTTCATCGCCGTAGTAATAAGCGTCGTCAAGGTTAGTGCCCTTGATTATCTCTATGTCCTCTGCCTCAACCTTTTTAACGGGGTTGGCCTTGACCTCAATGTTGAATTTCTTTTCGAATCCGCAGAGGTTCAATACAGCGGTATGTTTACCGACAGTCCAAACATTATCCTCGCTCTGATCGTCTGAATATTCGGGAGACTTAAAACACCCGTTAATCTCAACATAGTTATCCTCATCGCTTTCAATAACAGTACCGTCGTTTAGGGTAACTTTATAGTCGGGAAAATAATAAAAACGGTTATAGTCGTCGGAATCGTCTACCTCAATGCCCTCATACAAGGTAACATCGGGGATTTCGATATCTTTAATCGGGTTATCCTTAACGTTAATGTTAAACTCCTTTTCAATACCGAACATTAAGCCCTTTACCTTATGAGCGCCTTTTCCCCACTGATTATCAAAGGACTGGAGATCCGTTATATAAGGACCGTTGTAAGATTGCTCGCCGTGCTCATAAACGCGGCCTTTTTTGTCGCTGTTCATAGTAGTACCGTCTTTGAAAGTAACGGTATATACCGGAGTATATTCATAACGATCCCAGTCAACCGCGCCGTCGTCCACATAGGCTTGATCTTTAAAGCAGTCAATTCCCTCAAAAACATCAACATCATAGAACTTCACGTCTTTAACCGGGTTTTCTTTAAGGGTTACGTTGAACTCAGCGGTAAAGCCGCCGATTGAAGCTTTGGCGGTATATTCGCCCTCGCGCCATACGTTGTCGATACTCTGGTCGGTTTCTATATCTATTACATCATAAACACCGTTGTAATAAATCCAACCGTCGCCGTCACTCTCTACAACTTTTCCGTCCTGAAGCTTAAATCTGAAGTTAGGAACGGGGTCGTACTTAGTGTAATAATACGTAACACCGTCTATTATTTTATAACCGCCGTCAGCGTCTAAACCCTCGGTGAGAGTTACGTCGTCGACCTCAATGCTCTTAATGGGAGATTGAACCTCGTCGGGAGAAGCCGACGCCTCGGTTTTAGCGGTTTCTTTAGCCGAAGCGCCCGCGGGCACAGCTATAAACACGCTTAAAACCATTAATACGGATAAAAGTCCGCATAAGGCTTTCTTGTAAGTTTTCATAGTTAACACCTCATTTACATAAATGTTGATTTTATTATACATTACGCACAGAAAAAACTCAACAATTTTTAAAAAATAAGTCCAAAATATTTAAAAATGTGTTATAATGTAACAAAATAGTTCCTCAAGAGGTAAGAAATGAAAAAACTTATCGCAATTTTAATATCATTAACTATAGTATTAGGATTCTCAACTACCGCTTTCGCGAGTAGTGAAAAAGTTAATATCGAAAAAATAGAGTTTAAGAACCCTGATTTTATAAAAGGTATGGATATATCGTCGGTAATCTCGCTCGAGAACTCGGGAGTAAGCTTTAAGAACTTCAATAACGAGAAAGAGGATTTATTAAAGATACTCTCGGACAACGGCGTGAACTGTATCAGAATAAGGGTGTGGAATAATCCTTTCGATAAGGACGGCAACGGCTACGGCGGCGGAAATAACGACATAGACACCGCCGTTAAAATCGCAGGGCGCGCGGCTAAGTACAAGCTGAAGCTGCTCATAGATTTTCACTACTCGGACTTTTGGGCCGATCCGTCTAAGCAGAAAGCTCCTAAGGCTTGGGCAGATTTAACGCTCGCTCAAAAAACGGAAAAGGTTAAACATTTTACGAAAAGCTCGCTCGAAAAAATCAAAGCCGCGGGCGGAGAAGTTGCTATGGTACAAATCGGCAACGAAACCACAAACGGTATAGCGGGCGAATATTCCAAGGAAAATATGGCTGAGATTTATAAGGCGGGAAGCTCGGCGGTACGGGAGTTTAATAAGGATATTAAAATTGCCGCGCATTTTACAAACCCCGAAAACACCGATTATATAAAAAGCTTAGCCGATTATTTAAACGACTGTAAAATCGACTACGACGTTTTCTCGACCTCGTACTATCCGTACTGGCACGGCAGTCTGAGCAATCTCACCGAGGTTTTAAACTACGCGGCGGAAAAATACGGCAAGTACGTTATGGTTGCCGAGACCTCCTACGCGAACACCTTAGACGATACCGACGGTCACGCGAACACAGTGTCGCGGTGGAGCAATTGCACAGGCGAAAATCTTCTTTGGGATTTTTCGTATCAGGGACAGGCGGAGGAGCTTCGAGCCGTTATGAGCGCCGTTAACGACGTCGATAACGGAAAAGGCTTGGGCGTGTTTTACTGGGAAGGCGCGTGGATTTCCGTTGGAGATACCACGGGGCTCGGCGTTAAAGCGTACTCGGAAAGGCTCGAAAATAATAAAAAGCTGTGGGAAGAATTCGGAAGCGGATGGGCTTCGAGCTATTCTAATGAATTCGACCCCGACGACGCGGGAACATATTTCGGCGGTTCGGCGGTAGATAATCAGGCGTTCTTCTCAGCGGACGGTAGGGCTCTCCCCTCTCTCAGAGTTTTCGACTACGTAAGCTTCGGCGACGGCGAGATACTGCTCGGCGACGCCGACGGAAACGGAAAGGTTAATATACTCGACGTAACCGCTATACAAAAACACATTTCCGACGGCTATTCGGTAAATAAAAAAGCCGCCGATATTGACGGCGACAAGCTTGTTACTGTAAAAGACGCTACGCTTATTCAGAAATACAGGGTTAAGATAAAAGTAGATTACCCGATTAATACGAATGTTAATTAACCTGACTGTAGAAAAGTTATTTTTGACTTGGCTTCTCCTTGAGGAGACTCCTCCGTTGGAGGAGTCTCCCATTCCCTACTATCTCAAGGAAACTGTCTACTAAATCCTACACCCTACATCCTAAATCCTACATCCTTTGCCCTTTGCCCTTTTATTTCTTAAACAATCCAAGTTCATTATACAAATTTTTACGCTTAGACGCTTCCTTGAGCATTTCGGAAGTGCCTGAGCTTTTTCTTTTGCCCGAAACAACTAAGCCTATGTATTTAATGCTCTCGCCCGCCAAGCCTATAGGATAAAAAATCCTGTTCTTCTTAACGAGCTTATTCGACTTTGTCTTTTCGTTAAGGGAAGAAAACAACTGAGCCATAATTCCCCTATCGCTCACGGAATTACCGCCGCGGTCGGAGATATACTTAATCTCGCGGTAACGGTTCATATCCTTTTTGCCGAAGTTACCGCCGTCGAGGATATCGTCCAGCACCGCTTCGGTTAAACCGCTTTCAATCTCAGCTTCGTTTACGAAGTCCTTTTCGTCTATCTTCAAATATTCGATACAGGTTTTTGTAATTATACAGCAGAATTTCCAAAGCCCGAAGCTCTTTAGCTTAGCTTCGAAAATCCCCCTGAAACGCTCGTCCGTAAAGCTGTTCACGAACACCGCCCAGTCGCAGAGATGTCGCAGTCCTATTCCCTCTTTGGTCATATGGGACACCATATGCAGCAGCATAATCAAGCCGTGGAGATACTCGCTGACTATATTACAGCTCGCCGAAGCGAACTCGATTCTGCGCGAGGTCGGTACAGCTTTTTCGATTTCATTTTTAATAAGCGCTCCCTTAGCGTTTTTCGGGATACCGTTAACGCTTCGGTGAATTTCAAGAATACTGAGCCCGGGGCGCTCATACGCAACGTGTACGTCGCCGCTTTCGCCGTGGTCGTATTTATAGCCGAGCTTTTGAACCAGAGCCTCGGTCTTTTCGAAATCTTCCTCTTTTACGAGAAAATCCACGTCTCCCATATCCCTCATATTCGAGTCGGGATAGTAATACGCCGAGGCGATACCCTTTATAACGGCGTAAGGAATATTATTCTCGGTCATTACGCGGTCGAGCTCGCCGTGGTCGTGGAAGTTACCGGTATTAACAATGAGCTTAGCTAGATACTTTTCGCTTAGAGCGTCAAATTTTTCGGGCGCGAAAGATTTAAGCTCCTCCTCTACAAAAGGAAAAACCATAGTGTATACCGTCTGAGAGTAGGCTTCTTTAAGAAGCTTTACAATATCGGCGTTATTTATTTCGGGTTTTTCGGCGCCGAACAGCCGATAACTCACGATATCGAGCAAAAGCGCTTTAATATTATCCGTCATTTTTTACCTGCTTCTATTATTAAAATTTCTCTCGGGTTGTTGATTCTCGGCAAAGCCACTGTGTTCGAACAGCCTGCCGAAACTACAAGTCTACCCTCGAAAACTCCCTTATCGTATTTAGGGAAAAATCCCTCCCCCGACGATAAAAGTCCTCTGTTCCTGAATCGAACCTGTCCGCCGTGATTATGTCCCGCTAAAACGAGGTCGATATCCTTATCACGAATGAACCGCTCGTAATATATCGGATGGTGGCAGAGTAGAATTTTATAGCCGTTATTCTCGGAAAACCTATCCAAAAACTTTTCGTCATAAAAGGTCGAAAGCCCGCCGATAAAAATTTCTTCACCGCCGAAGTTAAAGCTCTCGGCGCTGTTGTCGAGCAGTTTAATATTCAGCTCCTTAAACAGCTTTAAATCCTCGTCTAAAAACTTCTGCTCGTGGTTTCCAACGCTCATATACACGGGAGCGATTTTGGAAATCTCACGCATAAAATCATACGTCCGCTCGGTGTCGGGACGGTTTCGGCGTTGAAAAATAATCATCGCGAGAGAGTTTATATAGTACGCGATATTGAAAAGCAGCCATCTTAACGGCCTAAACTTTTTATCGCGTTCGTCAATATAAAAATCCTGAACCTCGTCGCTGTAACGCTCGAACGTATCGCCCGCTATCATGATAATATCAGGCTGAGCCTGTTTAATCAGAGGCAGTAAATCATCCCAGCGCCTTTCGTGCAAATCCGCTATAAGAGCAATTTTCAGCTTTTTAGCCGGTTTATCGGTCTTTAGTTCATAATTAGTCAGAACCGCTTTTTTAGCCATAATTCACCCGCGATTCGTTTTGTGTTTATCTATAAATTTAGAAATCCGGCTGCTTATAATAAACGATACGCTTCCCAAAAACGCGCCTAAGGTATTACAGATAACGTCGTCTATATCGCACATTCCGCGCGATAAAGCAAGCTGGACGAGCTCCACCGCAACCGACAGCGCTAAGGCGGAAAGCACGGTTATAATAACCCTGCGCTTAACCTTACCGCCGAGAGCGAACGGCATACTCATTCCGAGCGGCATAAACAGAAATATATTCATAGCCATAGTCCGATACAGCTCGGGCTGAGTTTTTGCCGCGACGAACGTGTAAAACGGTATAAAATTGACATCGTAATTAGAGAGGTACTGCCGTCTGAGTACAGTTGTGAGCAGTATTCCGATTAAAGCCGCAGCCGCGAAAAACAGCGCTGTGTATCTCTTAACTTTTCCTTTGAGAAGTGTTATAAACACTGTCCAAGCCGTGAACATTAACGCCATCTCGAGAAAGACCATATCCATCGGCTGAATATAAAATCGCATCAATAAATTCATATAAACAATCCGAATCCAAATTTTCTAATATTATAGCTTTTATCACACCTAATGTCAATCAACATACTTGATAAAACGCTCCCTAAAATGTATAATCTATACAGCAAGCGCAAGGAAACCCTAATATCATTTTGCAGGCGGAAAGGTTACGGCGATTAATATGATTATAGACACACACGCTCATATAGGGCGGATGATAAATTTTAATATGAGCGAAAAGGATTTGCTCTATTCAATTAAAAAGTATAATATTGACTTTACTCTTATAAGCAATATCGAGTGCGCGGAGTTCGACCATAAGGGCAGAAAAGTTCCTAAGCTTCTGCAAAAATCCCAGAACAAAGTCCTCGATAAGACGTTAGAAGTCGTGAAGCGTAATCCCGACAAGCTCGGCGCGCTTATATGGCTAAAAATCGCCTCGGAACTTCCCGACGAGTATATGATAAATACTATTAAAGAAAACCGAAAGTACATCTACGGGTTTAAGCTTCATCCGTTTCACTCGAGGACGGCTCCCGACAATAAAAAGCTCGAGCCTGTATACAAGCTGGCCGCACAGTTTAAACTCCCCGTAGTATCTCACACGGGCGGTTGTGAAGAAGCGAGGTCAATCCACCTCTACAACGCGGCGAAGGCTCATCCCGAAATTGACTTCGTTATGGTGCATATGGACTTAGGCACGGACAACAGCGAAGCGCTCGATTTACTCGGTAAGCTCCCGAACCTCTACGGCGACACGACCTGGGTTCCCGTTAAAACCACGGTTGAGGCGGTTAAACGATACGGCTCTGAGAAAATGCTGTTCGGCTCGGACAACACCATCGACGGCAAGGACACCTTTCTCCATAACCGCACGGGCGACCGCTCGCTTTATCAGGAGTATTTTAACGAGCTGAAAGAAATCCTAACCCCCTCTCAGTACGACGACCTGATGTACAAAAACGCTCAGAGGGTTTTTAAAATATAAACATATATATTATGTGCATAATATGTGTATAATATATTGACAACTACATATATCTATAATATAATATGTGTAAAGGAGTTGATTTTATGCCAAAAGTAAGCACAAATGTAAGTATAGATTCCGACATCAAAAAACAAGCCCAGGAACTTTTCGCTCAACTCGGGATGGATTTATCAACAGCGATTAACATTTTCCTGAGACAGTCGTTAAGACAGCATTCTATCCCCTTTGAAATCACCACAGACGTTCCTAACAAGGAAACGATAGAAGCTATCGCGGAAATTCAGCGTATGAAGAAAAACTCCGCGATTGGAAAAACCTACGACGATGTTGACGCGATGTTCGAGGATTTACTGTCATGAGATATCGAATCAAGCCGTCAACAAAGTTCCAAAAAGATTTAAAACGTGTACAAAAACGCGGCTACAATATCAATCTCATTAAAGAAGTAATCCGCAAGCTTGCCGACGGCGAAGTTCTCGAACCGAAGTACCGAGACCATTCGCTCAGCGGAGATTATTTTAACTGTCGTGAATGTCATATAACGCCCGACTGGCTGCTTGTATACGAGATTTACGAGGAAGAATTGATTTTGTACTTGACAAGAACAGGGACTCACAGCGATTTATTTTAGCTTTCGGCGTGGATTACCGCGCCGAAAACAATATTACGGAGTAAAAATGAAAAAAGTTTCTATCGGAATACTGGCGCACGTTGACTCGGGAAAAACCACGCTTTCCGAAGCGATGATGTATCTTTCGGGCAATATAAAAAAGCTCGGACGAGTTGACCACAAAAACGCCTTTCTCGACAATTTTACACTCGAGCGCGAACGCGGAATTACTATATTCTCTAAGCTCGCTATGCTCAAATATAAGGACACTGAAATCACCCTGCTCGACACCCCGGGACACGTGGATTTTTCCGCCGAAACCGAGCGCACGCTTCAGGTGCTCGACTACGCGATTCTCGTTATCAGCGGAGTTGACGGAGTTCAGAGCCACACCGAAACTATCTGGACGCTTCTTAAAAAATACAAGATTCCGTGCTTTATTTTTATAAACAAGATGGATTTAGCTCAGCCGGACAGGGAAACTATCCTTTCCGAGTTAAAACAGAAGCTGAGCGGCGGCTGCGTAGATTTTACGGTCGAGGATGACGAGTTTTACGACAATATCGCTCTGTGCGGCGAAGACCTTTTACTTAAATACGAAGAAGACTCGCTTAAAAAGAGCGATATAAGTACAGCGGTTAAAGAGAGAAAAATTTTTCCGTGTATGTTCGGCTCGGCTCTAAAGCTAAAGGGCGTCGAGGAATTTTTAGACGCGCTTTACTCCTACACCGAAGCCCCCGATTACAGCGAAAGCTTCGGCGCGAGAGTATACAAAATCTCAGAGGATAAAACTAAAACCCGCCTGACGTTTATGAAGATTACCGGCGGAAGCTTAAGGGTCAGGGATATTCCCGACAGCCCTAAAAATAAGGACGGCGAAAAGGTAAACCAGATCAGAATATACTCGGGCGAAAAGTTCACCACGGTAAACGAGGCGCGCGCGGGTACGGTATGCGCCGTTACGGGACTGAGCTTCACGGCTTCGGGCGACGGACTCGGAGCGGAAAAAGACGCCGCTCCGCCGATACTCGAGCCTGTACTCACCTATCGGCTCGAGCTTCCCGAAAACATAGACGCCCGCACCGCGTTGGAAAAAATGCGAATCCTCGAAAACGAGGACCCGCAGTTAAACGTAGTATGGAACGAGCGCTTATCGGAAATCAGAATACAGCTTATGGGCGATATTCAGCTCGAGGTACTAAAGGCAATAATAGCCGAGCGTTTCGGCTTTGAGGTGAATTTCGGCGAGGGCAACATCATCTACAAGGAAACTATTAAAAACGAGGTCGAGGGCGTGGGTCATTTCGAACCGTTACGCCATTACGCCGAGGTACACCTTATGCTCAGACCGCTGAAAGCCGACAGCGGACTTGTTTTTAAGACCGAGTGCAAGGAAGACCTGCTCGATAAAAACTGGCAGAGATTAATCTTAACTCACTTATACGAAAAAACTCACGTAGGCGTGCTGACAGGCTCGCCGATAACCGATATGGAGATTTCGCTCGTATCGGGAAAAGCTCACCCCAAGCATACCGAGGGCGGAGATTTCAGACAGGCTGTCTACCGAGCCGTAAGACAGGGTTTGCGTTCGGCGCAGAGCGTGCTTTTGGAACCCGTATTCGAGTACAAATTAGAAGTGCCGAGCGAGAATATCGGGCGGGCTATGACGGATATACGGCGGATGAAGGGTACATTTTCACCGCCCGAGGTAAACGGCGGAATGTCAATTATATCGGGAACAGCTCCCGTCTCCGAAATGCGCGGATACACCAAGGAGGTCATAAGCTACACCCACGGCAAAGGACGGCTTATGTGCAGTCTAAAGGGCTACGAGCCGTGCCATAACTCAGACGAGGTTATCGCCCGTTATGGCTACAATCCCGACAGCGACACGGAGAACACGTGCGACTCGGTATTCTGCTTTCACGGAGCGGGTCATATCGTAAAATGGGACGAGGTCAAAAACCATATGCACCTTAGCTCAGCACTCAAAACCCGAGAACACGAAAACGACGAGCCTCTCGAAAAACGGCTCTTTAAATTCAAAAACCAAAAAGATATTTTCGCCGCGGATAAGGAGCTTATGCAGATTTTCGAGCAGACCTACGGAGCGGTTAAAAAGCGCGGTACAAGCGAAAAGAAGCGTTTTACCGCCGTTAAAAAGGAGCATAAATACAAAGGCTCCCCGGCGCCGAAGTTCGACGGAGAGGAGTATCTGCTCGTAGACGGCTACAACGTCATTTTCTCGTGGGATAAGCTCAGAGAGCTTGCCGAAAGCAGTATTGACGGCGCGAGAGCCGCGCTTATAAACATACTGTGTAACTACCGCGGATACACTAAGTGTAACCTTATACTCGTGTTCGACGCGTACAAGGTCAAGGGCAGCCGCCGTGAAGTCGAGGAAGTTAACGGCATAAAGATAATCTACACCAAAGAAGCCGAAACCGCCGATATGTATATCGAAAAGGCTTCGTATAAGCTCGCTAAAAACAACAGGGTAAGAGTGGTAACCTCGGACGCCTTGGAACAGCTTATTATCCTCGGAAACGGCGCGCTGAGAGTATCGTCAAGAGCGTTTTTGGAGGAAGTCGAACAAGCCGAGGACGAAATCAGGCAGTTGATAACTGAGAGTTAGAAATAAAGTTAAAAAGAGACGGCTCAATGCAAGTTGAGCCGTCCTTACTATATCTCTCAATTCTTAACTATCTTAAAACTCTCGTCCACCTCGACAATAACCCTTTTCTCCTCGGGAGGAACTATCGGCGAGCCGCTTTTAATAAGTGCCGAAGCCGTACCGCTTCTCAGCGGATAAAGCTTATACTCAATATCGTAACCGCCGCCGCAGACATCTTCAGCGCTGTGTGAAATATGTCTGCTGTACCAGGTAAAAACACCCGGTTTTTCGGTTATAAACTCATACTCGGGACCTCCGCCGTGGAACGAATGGCACAGTATAACCTCGGGTTCTACGCCGTTATAATAATTCTCAAAATACCGCTCTGTTTCGGCGAAAATATTACCGCCGATATCCAAAGCGGTGGTGTAAAAACTGCCGTTATACTCGAGCTTTATATAAGATTTATCCTCGCTCTCGGTATCAGCCCAGCACTCGAAATCGTAAGGGTTAAAGAAAATATCGAGATTGCGGATATAGTTTATATCGACTGTTTTTTCAGACGAATCGCCGCTGTCACGCTTAGAAATAACCGCGTTGTTTCCGCTGTATTCAATACTATAGGTAATCTTTTTTTCGGCATTATAATACACACAGCTTTCAATTTTCCTTAACATAGCGTCCTCCGTACAATAATCTATCTGTATTTTAAGTATATACGTTTTGCCGCAAGATATCAAGTTATAATTTTTGCACAAAGCTTCAAAATATTATTGCAATTTTTTGTAAGAAATGATATAATCTAAGTGTAAAAGATTAAATATTGAATTTAACGGAGAAAAATATGCTACATAAAATTCAGGGGAACTCCGTTGTAGGCGGAGTCGGAAAAGGAAAAATTAAAATAATCGACTGCTCGTGTCCTGAGTTTAAAATCCATAAGGTAGAGGACACGGATAAGGAACTCGGAAGATTCGTAAGGGCTTTAAAGTCCTTTTGCGACAATACCCGAAAACAGATGGCGCATCTGGAGAAAACCGTCGGTCACGCCGAGTCGCAGATTCTCGAAAGCCATATAAAAATGACGCACGACTTGGCGCTTCAGTCCGAGCTTATCACAAGGATAAGCAACGGAACCTGCGCCGAACAGGCTACGTGCGAGATTTGCGACACATATATAAAGCGTTTTCTCGATACCGACATAGACTTTGTGCGCCAGCTTTACTTAGACGTTCTCGACGTAGAGGTAAGCGTTGTAAAGCTTCTGCTTGAGATTCCCGAGGAGCCTGTCGAGCATTTCGACGAGGACGTCATAATCGCGGCGTATGAGCTTACGCCGTCGGTTGTCGCGCGGTTAGACAGAGAACACGTCAAGGGAATTGTCGTGGATATCGGAACCTCTAACTCCCACGGAGCCAAGCTCGCTAAGGCGATGAATATTCCGTCGGTCGCGGCGATTAAGTCGGTGGACAAGCTCGTTCGTGACGGACAATACGCCGAGCTCGACGCGGATAACGGGATTCTTTATTACTAGGAGATAGATTGTAGGTTACAGGTTACAGTTTTATAATATATAATAATTATGGTCGGAATATAGCTCCATAGAGGGCTTATCCCGACCATATTTTTATTTCTTCACTCTTAGTTTTAAACTCTATCATTTACAATTACGAATTGCGAATTGCGAATTGTCCTTAACTCTTCACTTTAACTTTTGGCTTTACCTTTTTCTTAACGGCGGGCTTTATATACTTTATCGTCTTAATATCCGAATCAACGCTGAAGCTCTTGCCGCTGCTGTCAACGCACTTAACGGTATATTTATAATCTATACCGAGCGCGCCGCTGCACACGAGCGTATTAGCGGTAGTTGTCTTTAGCTTTTTCCACTTTTTATTTTTCACGAGCTTAACCTTAGCTTTCTTGGTTTTCTTATTAACTACCTTAACTTTTTTCTTAGTTTTCAGCACATTTAAGACGTACTTTTCAGCGCCGTTGACCTTAGTCCACGAGAGCCTGATTTTCTTGCCCGACTTAGAGCGCTTAACCAGCTTTAACGACGGCTTGGAGAGGAACTTTCTCACGGAGCTTGTCTTACTTATATTGAGCGGATTTTTATCGGCGTCGAGGCTTATTATCGCGAACGAATAGCTCTCGCCCGACTTTACGGGAGAGTAGGTTTTAGTGAGCTTGGTAGTAGTTTTCCAATGAGTCCACGGATTGCTTCCCGCCTTATAAAACAGCCTGTATCTGTCCGCGCCCGCAACCTTATTCCACGAAAGCTTGATATTAGTCGAAGTGTTCTCAATCGTGCCGACTGAGGCGGGAGCGACGTATTTAATCGGCGAGCCCGAGTTCTCGTAAGAGCCGATATACGCGCCCTTGCTGTCCATAGCCCGAACGGTATAGAAGTAAGACGTACCCGAAGTTACCTTGCTGTCGGTATAAGACAGCGAGGTTGTATCCGCGACGGTTGAATACCCCGCGGTAGTTTTCTTAAACACGCGGTATTTAGCCGCGCCCGAAACCTTATTCCAAGAGAGATACACCCCGCCGTTATTGTTGTAAATCGAGCTTATAAGCGGTATTTGAGCGAAAGCCGTGGTTTTTGTATCGGACATTTCTTCCTTTACGGTAACAGCGATTACCGCGGTTTTACCGCTTGCGCTTTTAGCGGTTATCTCGGCTGATCCGACATTTTTAGCCGTAATCATTCCGCCCTCGTCCACCGAAGCGATCTCGCTGTCGGAGCTCGAGTACGTAACCGCAGCGTTCGAGTTAATCGGGGTAGTTTTTATACTCGGCTTAAAGCTTCTGCCCGCGGATAGCTCAACCGAGCTCACGTCCGAAACTACCGCTCCCGCGCTCGACTCGACAGCGTAGTTATTAGCGGCGAAACGCGTCATCTGAGTTTTAGGATATTTAAAAGCGGTCGTACATTTCACGGCGGTATTCGAGCTTAGAAATCCGCTCGACCCGCTTGTGAGATATATTCCGACAGGACTGTTACTTACCTTATTTCTCACTATCGGGTTTTTAACCGAGGACTTGCTCTTAACGCCGAGCGCTTCGGTTTTTGTATTCGAAATTACGTTGTCGGAAATTGTATTAACCTTGGTTTTATAAAACGCTATTCCGAGCTTAGAGGTGGTGTCGATATTGTTATACGTAACCGAACCCGCCTCGCATTCCTCACCGAAATGGATTCCGTTAGTCGCGGCGTTTTTAATATAGTTATTATTAACCGTCGTGACGGACGAGCCGTTTCGCGCGACTATTCCGTAGTAGTTACTTTCGGGGTTAATATCGCTGGGTTTACAGATAAACTCGTTGGAGTTAACCTCGATATTTTTCGAGCCGGAGATTCTGCAACCCGAGCCCTGAACCTCGACGTAGTTGTTCTTAATAGTAACGCCGTTTTGGTAGTAATTTCCGACGGGAAGTCCGCCGCTTCCCGTTTCGCCCGTGGGATGAACCTCGCTGAGATTAAATCCCATCGACGAAATCGCCGATACCTTGTAGTTGGCGTAAGGGTCTTTAATACTTCCGCATTCCTTAATTGTGTTATAGGCTACTAAGGTGTTCGACTTCGGCGGAGCCTTGTACTCGTCGGAGGTCTGAGTTTCAACTCCGCCCTCCTCGGCGAGCACGCTCGGCAGAAATACTCCTCGTCCGTCCGTACCTACGGAATAAACGGCGATACCTCTCGGCGCTTTTTCGATATAGTTGTCGGTAATCGAGCAGTTTACCCAGCCTAAAGACTGGACGGCTACGCTTTCCATATTGTAAAACTCGTTGTTTCTGATTGTGATATTGGTAAAAGGATTGTTTAAAATCGCGGTATGAGAGCCTATTCCGCGCGGAACATCTATGAAACGACATCCCTCAATCAGCACGTTTTTCATCGGTAAATCTTCGCTTCGGCAGTTTACGATATGGCCTGATTTAAGCACATCGAGCTGGATAGCCTCGTAACAAATCTCGCTCTTTGACTCGGCGTAGAGGTTCTG
This sequence comes from uncultured Clostridia bacterium, assembly GCA_946187325.1. Classification (GTDB taxonomy): domain Bacteria; phylum Bacillota; class Clostridia; order Oscillospirales; family Acutalibacteraceae; genus Ruminococcoides. The sequence goes on along the minus strand of CAMHQC010000014.1, from coordinate 1,194 downwards.
CTTTTTAAAGTCGCAGTCCCTGACGGTAAAGCCGTCTATTCCCGCGATTTCCATCATATGAGCGTTATAGACATTCTCCACGATAACGTCCTTCATACTGAAATTTTTGGCGTGAGCCGCTTTTATCATAGTCTGGACGGTATAATCGGCGTTAAAAATACCGCCCTCTACGGCGATATTCTCGTAATAATAGCCCGCCGCTCCGCGCGACACGCTGTCCTCGTTTCCGATTCGAAGCATATTGACGTACGAACCCGGTACACGGTGAATCTCTACGTCGTAGAGGCTCAGAGTGGTGTTGCTGTAAATACGAAGTCCTCTATAGAGCCTATAGTCCCCGGGCTCGACAATTACGGTGTAAGGATTATTTTCGCTCGCGTTATTCTTAGCGGTGTCGAGAGCTTTTTGAACCGCTGTGCTGAAATCGCTCCGCTCAATCTCGTCGGCGGTAACGGTAATTTCTGTGCCGACAGGCTCATCGGGCGTGCTTTCAGCCGCGAAAGCCTGCGGTATTACCGAAAATAATACCGTGAGCGAAAGAAATATTGAAATTGTAAATCTTATAAATTTACTCATTAAAATAACTCCAAAACTAACTTTAAATAATATTATAGCATAAATTATAAGCTTTGTAAATTTGGCAATCTGTCGAAATAAGGGGACAAATTTCGAAGTAGTGAGAAAGTTTCACTGAGAAATTTTAAATAATTTTTTAAAAAATTGCATATTTGTATGCAATTTCCGCTGATTTTGCGCTATAGGTAAGGAGTGATTTAATTGAATAACGTATATACTATAATTCCGAATCAACTGCTGTCGGCGCCCGGACTAAGCGTAATCGAGAAAGTTTTGCTGTGCGCGATAATCAGCCTGTCCAGAAATAAAGGTTACTGCTACGCTACTAACTCTTACCTCTCGAAGCTTATGTGTATAAGCGAGCGCAGTATTTCAAACTCGATTAACAAGCTCAAAAATCTCGGCTACATATCCTTAAGCATAAACGACAATAACAAGAGAAACATCTATATAAACTACGATATACTTGAAAAGCAGGATATTCCTATCCCCGATCCCCCTGAAAAAACTTCTAAGGGGTTAGAAAAATCTTCTACCCCCTTAGAAAATTCTTCTAACCCCCCGGAAAAATCTTCTACATATAATAATAATTATAATAAAATAAATAATAATAATTAT
>CAMHQC010000013.1 GCA_946187325.1 uncultured Clostridia bacterium | reverse complement strand
GCATATTGCTCCACTGGTCGTCGCCGCCGAACTGCATATTACAGCCGTATTTCTGGAAAAGGCTGTAGAAATCATAGCTCTGCATAATCATATAGTTAAACTCTAAGAAGCTTAATCCCTTTTCCATTCTCTGCTTATAGCACTCGGCGGTAAGCATACGGTTAACGCTGAAGCAAGCGCCTACCTCTCTTAAAAGCTCAACATAGTTGAGGTCTAAAAGCCAGTCGCCGTTATTTACCATAATAGCCTTGCCGTCGGAGAAGTCGATAAACTTGCTCATCTGCTTTTTAAAACACTCGCAGTTATGGTCGATATCTTCCTTGGTAAGCATTTTTCTCATATCGGTTCTACCCGAAGGGTCGCCGATCATACCCGTACCGCCGCCCACAAGCGCGATGGGCTTATTACCCGCCATCTGAAGTCTTTTCATAAGACAAAGCGCCATAAAATGACCTACGTGTAAGCTGTCCGCGGTGGGATCGAAACCTATGTAAAATACCGCTTTTCCGTTATTCACGAGCTCACGGATTTCTTCCTCGTCCGTAACCTGCGCGATCAGGCCTCTTGCCTGAAGTTCTTCATATACTCCTATCGGACTCACTCCTTAAAATAATCTAAACTATATTATAAAATATCGTAAAATATAAGTCAAGCTATTTTTCAACCTCATACCTTATATCACCGCCGTTAATACGGAAGGTGACGTTACCGCTTTCGTCGGTGCGGAATACTTCGCAATTCATATTTCTAAGCCTGTTAAAAACCTCGACGCTCGGGTGGTTAAAATTATTATACATAGACAGCGAGGCGACCGCGAACGAAGGCTTAACTCTATTTAAAAATTCCTTACCCGAGGAATAGTAGCTTCCGTGATGGGCTATTTTTAATATATCGGCTTTTAAATCAACCTTTTTGGAAATATTATCCTCAACCTTAGTCGAAATATCGCCCGTAAAGAGAAGCTTTTTCTGTCCGCATTTAAACATAAGCACGGCGGAATCCTCGTTGCTGTTGCCGTATTCTACAGACGGCGAGATTACATCTATACCGACGCTCCTTACTTTAAGCTTATCCCCCGCTCTGACCATAGTAAACGGTATATTCTTTATGTCAACCGCGGTCATAAACTCGCTGAGACTCGAGCTGTTCGGAAGATAACGCTTCGTTGTTTCGCCCGTGATAATCTTTTTAACCCTGTAGTTATTTATAATATCGCTCATACCGCTGATATGGTCGGAGTCAAGATGCGATACTACAGCCAAATCAAGTTCTTTTATTTTAAGACGGTCGAGCGCGATTTTTACATTTCTCGCGTCCTTATAAGGTCCCGCGTCAATTAGAATATTAGCTCCGCTTCCGCTTATAACAGCGCTGTCGCCCTGACCTACATCTATAAACGTTACCGTATATTCATCCGCGGGGATTGAATACAGATAAATCGAGAGTATTATAATTCCTATAAAGAATAATACTCCTATTACAAATTTTATTTTCCGAATCATTTTTTCTTACGCTTTTTAGGCTTTCTGGAATATTTCTTAAACTTGTCCTTTTTCTTTTTTACCTCGGGATTATAGCCCTTGGGATAAGGTATAAGGCATTTTTTATCGTTTCCGACTAAATCAAGCCTGCCCGCCGCCTTTAACGCCTTAAAGACAATATCCCTGTTTTTCGGGATAAAATACTGCATTAGAGCGCGCTGCATAGCTTTTTCGCCCGGGGTTTTGGGAACGTAGATTTTCTCGAGCGTATAAGGGTCGAGTTCGGTATAATACATCGCGGTGGAAATTGTGCCAGGCGTGGGATAATAGTCCTGAACCTGCTCTGGGTGTATCTTCTCGTTTTTGAGAAATACAGCCAGTTCAACCGCTTCTTTAAGCGTACAACCGGGGTGCGAGCTCATAAGGTACGGAACTATATACTGCTCCTTATTTATATCGGCAGTCGCCTTGTAGAATTTTTGCGAAAACTTTTTATACGCCTCTATATGAGGCTTGCCCATTTTATCAAGTACAGTCGAACTGCAATGCTCGGGAGCTACGCGGAGCTGTCCGCTTACGTGATATTTTACAAGCTCATCTAAAAACTCATCGCTCTCGTCGGCTAAGAAATAGTCGTAACGGATACCGCTTCGAACGAACACCTTTTTTATGCCGTCAATTTTCCGAAGCTGTCTTAAAAGATGGATATACTCGGTATGGTCGGCGTTAAGGTTTTTGCACGGCGACGGAGCTAAGCACTTTTTATTCTTACAAAGTCCGCATTTTTCCTGAATATCGCACGACGGAATCCTGAAATTCGCCGTAGGCCCGCCGACGTCGCTAATATATCCCTTAAATCTCGGGTTAGAAAGAAAGCTTTTAGCTTCATTAATAATACTTTCCTCGCTTCGAACGGTAACGGCTCTGCCCTGATGAAAAGCTAAGGAACAGAAGTTACACGCGCCGAAGCAGCCTCGGTTATGCGTAATCGAAAACTCAACTTCTTCAATACCCGGAACTCCGCCGAATTTTTCGTAGGAGGGGTGGTAATAACGCTCGTAAGGCAGCGAGTACACGTGGTCGAGCTGTTCGGTATTCAAAGGTTGCATAGGCGGATTTTGGATAAGGATATTCTTGCCGTGGCGCTGGATAACCTTTCGCCCGCGCACGGCGTCGGCTTCCTCGAGTTCTTTTCTGGCGGCAACGGCGTAGTCTTTTTTACTTTCGCTGACGCGCTCGAAGCTCGGCAAATCTACCACCGGCTCGGGAACATAGTCCTTAGTCGGAATACTGTAACAAATTCCGCGAATATCGTAGAGAGCCTCTATCGGCAAGCCGTCGTCTAACCTTTTAGCGATTTCGACAGTCTGCAACTCTCCCATTCCGTAGACGAGAATATCGGCTTTGCTGTCGAATAAAACCGACGGCATAACCTTATCAGCCCAATAGTCGTAGTGGGCGAATCTTCTAAGCGACGCTTCAAGCCCGCCGATTATAACGGGAGTATCGGGATAAAGCGACTTCAGCTTATTTGAGTAAACCGTAACGGCTCTGTCGGGACGTTTACCCGCCTTTCCGCCCGCGGTATAAGCGTCGTCGCTCCGCTTGCGTTTAGCTACGGTGTAATGAGCTACCATACTGTCGATATTACCCGCCGAAACCATAAACCCGAGCCTCGGCTTACCGAAGCGTTTAAAATCCTTATCGCTTCTATAGTCGGGCTGAGAAATTACGGCAACCCAAAAACCCGCGTCCTCAACAACACGGGTTATGATAGCTGCTCCGAACGACGGATGGTCAACGTAAGCGTCGCCCGTAACGTAGACAAAGTCCACATAATCCCATCCGCGTTCTTTACATTCTTCAATTGTCATCGGCAGAAACGACATTTTTATATCTCCAAAATAACAATTCAGTTTCTCTATTACTTTATACAAAGCGAGGTTTAACTAGGGTAACAGAAGTAATCTGAACCTCGGTTTTGTCGGACAGATTTCCGCCTACCCTTTGTTAAAATGCTCGGAAACCCGTCAGGGTTTCCTGTGCTTTTGCCGCGGCTAGACGAAAATCTGCCTCGGCAAAACTCCTTTGGACTTTAAACGGTTGAAATTTTAGGCGATTTGCGGTGCGGAGAATGTTAGCAGGCTGGCGCCTGCTGACGTTCGACAAGCCGTAAAGAGTCAAAATTACTCCGTTTAAAGCGTGGCTCGGATTGCTACTGTTACCCTAGCCTTGGTTATGGTTGCGCTCGAGCCATTCGCCGTAGGTCATAATTACCTCTCTCGGCTTCGAGCCCTGGTGAGGGCCGATTACGCCGAGCTGTTCCATATCGTCAATCATTCTGCCCGCGCGCGCGTAGCCGACGTGAAGCCTTCTCTGGAGCATAGAAGTCGAAGCCTGTCCAGCTTCGCATACGAACTTAATCGCTTCCTCCATCTTAGAGTCAACCTGAATATCGCCCGCCGTATCGGAACCGCTGTCCTCCTGACCCTCCTCGGCAATACGCTTAATCTTCTCCTCGATTTCGGCGTTATACTTAGCCTGAGCGGATTTCTTGACGAATCTGGTTACACCGCCGATTTCGTCGTCAGTCGCGAAGCATCCCTGTACACGAATCGGATTAGGCGCGCCTACAGGCATATATAGCATATCGCCGCGGCCTATAAGCTTCTCGGCTCCGCCTGTGTCTAGGATAATTCTCGAGTCCATATTTGAGCCGACCTTTAAAGCGATTCGGCTCGGCACGTTAGATTTAATAAGACCTGTGATAACGTTAGCTGTCGGACGCTGGGTAGCGATTACAAGGTGCATGCCCGCGGCTCGTGCAAGCTGAGCCAGGCGGACGATACTGTCCTCTACCTCGCCCGGAGCTGTCATCATAAGGTCAGCCAGCTCGTCGATAGCGATAACGATTCTCGGCAGTTTTTCTTTTCTTACATCCAGTCCGTTTACCTCGAGTACGGGCTGAATCATCTCTCCGTCCTCATTTTCGTAGGGCGGATTTTCTTTCATATACTCTAAATTGGAGTCGATAAGTCTGTTATAAGACTCGATATCCTTACAGTCGAACTCCGCAAACAGCTTATACCTGTCCTGCATTTCACTAACCGCCCAAGCTAACGTACCCGCCGCCTTTTTAACGTCGGAAACTACGGGAACCAAGAGGTGCGGAACGCCCTTGTACTTAGAAAATTCAACCATTTTAGGATCTATAAGTACGAGCTTAACCTCGTCGGGCGAAGCCTTATAGAGAATACTTATAAGAAGCGAATTTACGCACACGGATTTACCCGAACCGGTAGTACCCGCGATAAGCAAATGGGGTAATTTAGCGATATCGGTCGTGATGATCTTACCCGCGATATCCTTACCGAGCACGCAGGTGAGCTTACTCTTGCTGTCCTCGAACTCGTCGGAGTCGATAAGCTCGCGGATAGACACCACGCTTACGGCTTTATTAGGAACCTCTATACCTACCGCCGCTTTACCTGGTATAGGCGCTTCAATACGAATACCGTTAGCGGCTAAGTTAAGCGCGATATCGTCCGAAAGATTAGTGATTTTGTTAATCTTAACGCCCGGCGCGGGATGAAGCTCATATCTCGTAACCGAGGGACCCCGTGAGATATGCGTAATCGTCGCGCTTACACCGAAGCTGTCGAGTGTCGAGATAAGCTTTTCGGCGTTCTGCTTCATTTCCTCCTCGCCGTTTACGCCTGAGTTATTGGCGAGCTTAAGAAGTCCGATAGGCGGATATTTATATGTATTTTCCTCGGTAATAATACTCTCTGTCTTTTCCTTTTCGACAGTACGCTTTCTCTCGGGTTTAACGGCAGCGGTGTAATCCTGCTGAGCGTTTTTAACCGCGTCCATAAACTTGTCCTTAGCGTCGTTTGAGCTATCCTTGGTATCAGGCTTAACATCGTCGTCAATAGTGATATCAATATTGGGACTGCTTCTCTTTTTTCTGCGTTTTTTCTTTTGGTTATTACCGCCGAGGTCGATGTCGATTTGAGTATTAAAACTGCCGTCACCGTATTCGTCGGTAAACAGGTCAATTTGAGAATCATCGTTCTCCTCTAATCTGTTACGTCTCGCGCGGCGGCGAACCTCCTGGCGTTCGTAAGCCTGAGAAACGCCTTTGCCGACGTTAACGGCTACTCTGCCTAAATCCTTGAGCGAGATTCTGCATATAATTAAAATCAGCGTTACAAGCAGTACGAAAACAACGCCTACGGCGGCCCACCAGCCGAACGCCACGAGTATAGGATAGCCCAGAACACCGCTGAACAGTCCGCCTCCCGAGAGGAACTTATTCTCGGCTAAGAAACCCTGAGCAAACAGCTTTCCGAGCGCGGAGAAATATCCGTCGAGATAATGATTTTGGCTCAACAGGTACACTCCGCTCTCCGCGAGCAAGATAATCGCTATACCCATAGCCACCTTGGTTTTAAAATGGGAAATCGTCTTTTCAAGCGTAGTAATTACCGCTAGGTAGATTAAGAGTACAGGAACTAAGATAATACAAATTCCCAAAAGTCCGTAAAACAACCCCCTGATAAACTCCCACACGGAAGCCCCCGGCACAAATACAATCAAAAGCGAGATAAGAGCCGCGGCGAAGTATAAGAGCGACTTTATCCTCGGGCTTAATTTACGCTTAGGAACGTCGTTTTTAACCCTGCTTTTAGGCGCGGACTTTTTATTAGCTCTCGGCTTTTTAGCCGAGGAATTATTAGGTTTTTTGGCAGTTTGTTTTTTATTAGCCAAAATTTTCACATCCGTTTCATTCTTTTAAAGAATAATTTCAAAACAATCTTACGATACTTCCCGAAGTTAATTCATAGACGCTGATAGCGGTTATAATTAAACCGACTACAGCCGTATAAATTACGAAAACAATCATTTTATCTGTCTTTAAGAGCCATTTGAACAGCACAATAGAGAAGTATCCAACTACCGCCGCGGCAATTACTCCGAAAACTACCGCGATAATATTATCGGTAGTCAGCATCGACGCCTCAACGTCCTTAATCTCTAAAGCAGCAGCCGCGATAATCGACGGAATACCGAGTATGAATGTATAATCCAAAGCAGCCTGCTTGTTAATACCGCGCATCTCTCCTATCGAGAGCGTAGAACCCGAGCGTGATAGTCCCGGGAAAATTGCCGCGAAGCACTGGGTAAGTCCTACGCATATAGCGTCAACTACGGTATAACGGGTACGACCGTTGCCTGTGTAATTGCTTTCGGCGTCTTTGATATAATGCTTTCCGACAGGACGGCTGTTGAGCTTATTACCGATAAACAGAAGCGCGCTTGTTACGAGAAGCGATATACCTACTACGATAAAATACTTGCCCTCGGCGAACATATCGGCTAAATCCTTAACCTTCATATCCGTACCGGGAATCGGCGCGAAAAGTAAGAAAAGCGGAATAAGTCCGATAACGAGCATAACGATTAAATTCCGATCGCCGTCCATTTTGGACCATTTGAATTTTCCTGTAAAAATGTCCTTAATAAGCGAGAAGAAGGCTTTTATAAGTCTCCAAATAAGCTTTCTGTAGAAAATAAATACCGCGGCGAGCGTTCCTATATGTAACATAACGTCGAGGAAAATTCCGCCGTCCTCTACACCCATAAGGTGTTTAGCGATATTCAGGTGGCCGCTGCTCGACACGGGCAAAAATTCTGTCACGCCCTGAACTATACCGAGCACAACGTCCTGAATAATTTTGAATAATAATTCCATATGTACCTCCCAATTTTAAGGGCTAAGGGCTAAGGGTACGGTTAATTACTATAACCTGTAACCTTAAACCTATAACCTAAATAACCTAAATCATTCTATCATTTCATACAGGCAGTCGAGGGCGTCGGTAAGATTACCGATACTGTCGATAAGCCCCACGTCAACCGCGCGCTGTCCGTCGAGTATAGTTCCGACATCCATCACAAGCTCGCCTGTATTCATAACCAAATTAGTATAATCCTCTTTGCTGATATTAGAATTATCCACGACGAAATTCGTAATCCTGTCCTGCATCCGCTGGTAATACTCGAACGTCTGCGGAACTCCTATGGTAAGCCCTGTACTTCTTACGGGATGAACTGTCATCGAAGCGCTTTTCGCGATAAAGCTCTTTTTAGCCGATACCGCGAGCGGTATTCCGATAGAATGGCCTCCGCCCAGTACAATAGATACGACAGGCTTTTTCATTCCCGAGATAAGCTCCGCTATCGCGAGCCCCGCCTCGACATCTCCGCCGACGGTATTAATCAGAATCAACAGCCCACTTATCCTAGGGTCCTCCTCAATAGACACGAGCAGCGGTATAATATGCTCGTACTTAGTGGACTTGTTATTTTGAGGAAGAACATAATGCCCCTCAATCTGTCCGATTATAGTCAGACAGTGGATAATTTTATCCCCGCGCATAGCGAGTATTGAGCCGGTATCCTCAATCTGAGAAGTATGCTCCTCATCGACAGGGTTATCATTTTCCACAGACTCATCATTTTCACCGCACGGATTCTTAACAAATTCGTCGTTTTGAGTTTTTTTATCTCCCATTATACGCACCTCCACGGATATTGTACCCGCAAAAACGCTATATAATGTATATGCCACAGAAAATTATAACATTTTATGCCATATAATTCAAGAAAATTATTCTTTTTTCTAAATAAAAATTATTTTTTAAAAGAATTATAGTATGCTATTGTTAACAATGTATATGAGGTGAAATTTTTTGGACGTTCAATCGTGGCAGATTATAGTAATAATTCTGTGTATTATTCTATCTGCTTTTTTCAGTTCTGTAGAAACGGCGTTCTCGTTCGTGAACGTAATCCGTATCCAGAGCTACGCGGACGACGGTAATAAAAAGGCTAAGAATGTGCTTTATATTACCGACCGGTTCGACAAAGCCCTTACAACTATTCTTATATGTAACAACGCGGTTAATTTAGGGTGTTCGTCACTCGCTACGGCTGTATGTTATAAAATTTTCGGAGAAATAGGAACGGCTGTCGCCACGGGAGCTACTACGTTTTTAGTACTGACTTTCGGAGAGATTATCCCTAAGTGTCTCGCTAAGGAACACTGCGAAAGCTACTCGCTCGCAACCGCCGGAATCTTAAAGGCTCTTACGATACTTTTAACCCCGATAGTATTTCTGTTCCTGAAGCTAAAGGAGCTCGCTCTTAAAATCGCGGGTACAAAAACCGAACAGCCATCCGTCACCGAGGACGAGCTTAAACAAATCGTCGAAAATATCGAAGGCGAGGGAGTTTTGGAAGAGGACGAGAGCGAAATGGTACAGTCGGTACTCGATTTCGACGACAAAACCGTTCTCGAGATTCTGACCCCGAGAGTAGATATGACGGCTATAGATATTATGGACAATCCCGAAAAGCTCCGCCATATCATTATAGAGAGCCGATACTCGCGTATTCCTGTTTACAAGGAAACGATAGACCATATTATCGGCATACTCCACACAAGAGATTACCTCGAGGTGCTCGCTCAGGGCGGCGAGCCGAATTTAGGCAAGCTTATTCAGCCCGCGTACTTCGTATTCAACAACCAAAACCTCTCGAAAATCCTCAGCGATTTTAAACGAAAAAGGCTTCACATAGCCGTAGTTACCGACGAGTACGGCGGTACGCTCGGCATAGTCACGATGGAGGATTTACTCGAGGAAATCGTCGGAGAAATCTGGGACGAGGACGAGGAAATCGAAAGCGACTGCACCAAAATTTCCGACACGGAATACTTCGTAAGCGGAGATATGCCGCTTGAGGATTTATTTGAGCTCGCGGGTATCGACCCCGACGACGTCGAAACCGACGCGGTAACGGTCGGCGGATTTATACTCGAGCATTTTACCACTATCCCGAGGCGCAAGGCAAGGTTCACTTACGAAAATATAGAGCTTACGGTTCAGCAGGTCAACAGCCAGCGTATTATCTCGGCGAACTTAGTTATAAAACCTAAAGAAAACGAAGATGAGAAGGACTAATCCCTTCTCATCTTTTTGCATAGAAGCGAAACGGGTACGCACAGCGCCGTCCATAAACACGAGTAAAACGCGCAAATCTGCCCCTTAAAGTTCAGTCGGTAATCGGAATAATCCCACACCCCGAACTTTAACAGCTTGTTAAAAATACAGCCCGAAATAAACTCAAAGCCCGTAATTATACCGCCGCCGGCTAAGCATTTTATCTTTAGCGGAAGCTCCTTAGCCCTTTTAAAGAACCTATACAGCGCGATAAAACACAATCCGCCCGTTATTATCATCGACCAGTGGGTTTTACCCCGCCACAAAACCTCGAGCAAGCCGTACCCCGCCCCGCCTATAAGAAACAGTTTTTTATTATCAAAAAACATAAAACCACCGTCAATAGCATTCGCAAAGACGATGGTTTTATTTAATAGTTTTTATTATTTCTTTTAATTCTTCTAAAGAATATAAACAGTTGAGCGCCGAAACTAACGCGTTAGCCGTCAGGTAAGTAGGCAGCTCTAATTTTTTTAACAGCTTTTCTCTCATTACCGCCGAGTTCTCTCGTCCCGAAAGCCCCAGCTCGTATAAATCACCCTTAGTGATTCCGGCTCTTACTTCGGGCTTATTCTCGTTAAGAACCGTAGCTCCGCTGTTTTGAATCGCCTTAACAATATCGGCTTCACTTAAGCCCTCAACGCCCAAAAGCCCCTCCTTAGACGGCTCGGCTTTACGCTTTTCCTTGCCCTTTAGCTGAGGAATATAGGCGTTTTTAAGCTCATTTTCGGGAACTATTCCCTTTAAAAAATTCCGTATAACGAAGCCCGCGGAATCGCTGTCGGTTAGTATAAGTATACCGCGTTTTTTCGCGATATTTCTGATTAAATTCTGTTTTTCCTTATCCTTAAAAACTCTGAAACCGCCTGTTTCTATAATCGGCGTATCTACAATCGAGCCGAGCTTTATCTTATCGTAACGCCCCTCTACGATTATCGCCTCTTTAACGCTTATCATACTTATTCTCACTCTTTCCCGCGAGGATAATCAGCTTAGCAACTAAGGCTTCCACGGCGATTTTATCGTTAATCGCGGTACTTCTCAGCTTAGCGGTAGTTTCGGTAATTATGTCAAGGCTTTCTCTGAGGTTTTCGGTTGAAATACCTCGGGTTTTGGAGCCCGCCTTTTTTAAGGCGAACTCGCGCCTGCCGTAGCCGAATTCCTTAGCGACTTCGGAAATCGGCGTACCGCTCTCAGCCGCCACTCTCGCGCGGTAAAAATCTAAATACGACATACTTATAACGTTAATAATCTCGTTGGGCTCGGCTTTCTGGTAATAGAGCGTTTCCAAAATATTATACGCCTTATCGCTGTCGCCCGAAACTATGGCGTCGGTGAGGTGGAATATATTAGCCTCGAGCTGTTTTGTGACGAGGTTTTCGATATTCTCCCTGGTGATAATACCGCCGTCGCCGACGTAGTTACACAGCTTATCCAGCTCGTTTTTTATAGTATTGAGGTCGAAGCCCGCGTACTCCTGGAGCTTAAACGCGTCCGCCTGTTCGATTTTAACGCCGCGGCTGTCCGCCCATCTTATAATCTGACGCGCCAGCGAGAGGTCGGTTTCTCTCGACGCGGCGCAAGCCGTTCCGTTTTTCTCAACATATTTTTTTAGCTTAGTAAATCCCGAGCCGAGCTTTTTCATATCCTGAACAAGAGTCGGCATAGTAAAAATCACGACGGTAGTATCGGGAACATTATCGAGAATAGCAATCAGCCTGTCGAGGTCGCTTTTCACTAAGGAGTTAATATCCATATCCGAAATCAGAACAACGTTATTTTCGCTCATAAACGGCACAACCTGCACCGATACGGCGATATCGTCAAGCTCATAGTCCTTCTCGAATTTATGGAAATTAAACTCGGGCGGATTTTTACCCATAAGCTTTTCCGTGAGGTAGTTTGTGTCGGATTTAATATACATCTTCTCCTCGCCGTAGAGCAGATAGATTTTATCGAATTGTTTATCGTTTATCCGCTTGCGCAAATCCTTGCGTGATAATTCTGACATCGTTTCTCCCTTATTTAAAACTGACAGTATAGTCCTCGTTTTTTAACAATATAACCTTGCCGAGATTTTTCGGCGGGTATTTATTCGAACACCAGATTACTTTCCCGAACCTCGAGCGGTCGAGATTCTTTATTTCGTTATTCAATATGAGATAATCGGGCTTAATATCCTTAGGAATCTCATACGCCTTAGCGCTGTGCGGAGCTATAAGCGCGGAGGTTTCGCCGTCGGAAATATACTGATAAGTATGTCCGTTAACGTTAAAGATTTTATCGGTAACGTTTTTAGAAATTCTCATATTTAAGCTTTCGTTGTCCTTAATAATACGTCTGTCCTTTTCCTTAGACAGCCTGTAAACACGCTCGCTCGTGTTATATCTATAATACAACAGAACCTTTCCTACGTCAAACTCGCCGAGAATATCCGCCGCGTATCTTACGTCGGGCTTCTCCCAGCTCGACTGAACTACGAACATATTAATCTTATAGACGTTGCGGTGAAGTTCCTCGCTTACATAATCGTACATAGAAGCCGAACCGCCGCTCGAGAGTAAATCGACCCCCTCGGGCGACTTAAAAAGTATAGTCGAGCCGTTGCACGCGGGAATAATTCGAAGCTCGGTTTTATTGTAATCAAGGGCATAACCGGCGCATATACTCACCGTAAGTATTAGTAACGACAATCCCGACGCGATAAGTATATTTCTGCGGTTAATCTTTATCACAATTACAACCGTGAAAATTATAAACACACAAATAAACCAAAGCTTCATAAACCCGGGATTTGAGTAAAACGTAAGAAACGGAACACGAGAGATAAATCCGACAAACGTCAGTATCCACGCTGAAACCAGCCTTGCGATAACAGCGAATCCGTAAGAAAGAAAACTGAACATCGGAACATACCAAAGCACCGAGGCAACCGCCGAAAAGAACATCAGCACCGAGATAAACGGCGACACAAACGCCGAGTAAACCATAACGAAAGGATTAGCGATTCCGAAGAACATCAAGGTAAGCGGTGTTATAGTGACAACCGCGCAGATTGACACGGTAAAGAAATCGTAAATCATTCTTATAATTCTATAGCCAAACAGTTTAAAATCCGTCCTGAGAATATCAATATTATTGCAAGCCATCTCATTGAGCGCAATCTGATTTTTGATTCCATAATTAAATTTTCTTTTGAAAACTTTTTCAAAATACGGGTATATAAAAAGTATTCCCGCCGTCGAAGAAAACGACATCAACATTCCGACATCGCCGACGGCAAAAGGATTAAAAGCGGTCAAAATCACCGCCGCTAAGCCGAGATTGTTTACCGTATCGCCTTTATATCTGAATATAGTCCCGATATAGATAATTATTATCATAAGTCCCGAGCGCATAGCCGACGGAGTAAAACCCGTAACCGCGACATAAATAATTATAAACAAGATAATTAAAATACCTCTTATAACACGCGCCGCGTATTTTTGCTTTATCCTTTTTGTAAGAAAATACATAAACGAGGCGACTAAACTCATATGAAGCCCCGAAATAACTATAAGATAACTAAGCCCCGTCGCCCGAAACTGAGCGTAAATATTTTCGGAAAGCTGATATTTATCGCCGAAAGTTACGGTGTTACACAGCTCGCCCGCGTAACCAGGGATAAGAACATTCAGGGAATAAGTCAGCTTATCTCTTATAAATACAGGGATATAAAGCAATCCCCTGTCCTTAGCTTTTTCGAGCGTATAGTTTATAACATAATTCACGGGCGAAGCGGAATAGTCGAAATTTCTCGACTTGTAATAGTTGTTGTTTATACGGTATAAGGTTACATCACACGTGATTATATCGCCGAACTCAGCGCCGATGTCATTAGAGGTTCTTAAGAGTATTTTATAATTTTCGGGTTTAGAATTTACGCTCTTACAATACAGTTCATAGAAATAATAGTCCTTGGTTCTGTGAAAGTTACGCGTTTCGGCGGTGATACTCACGGTTTTATTCATATGCTTCTGTGTATTTATTTCTTTTATAGAACTATAAATTTGAAAGTATGATGCAGAAAGTATAATCACAACCGAAATCAGTACAAAGACGCGCTTATTATTTTTATCTCCTCGGACTAAAGCGAATAGAAAAATAACGACCGCCGCGCTCAGAGCGCAAACTATACCGTAAATCCCGAAATAAAAGACGACTGAAAACGTAATCAGCATACTTAACCCGATATACGCAAACAGTCGTCTGGTCATTTTTATCTATCCTTTACATTTATTTAGGAAAAACAGGAAGCTTCTCGAGGAAAATAATATCGTCGCGCTCGGCGGCGTCGCCCTCGGCGAGTACGGCTACCTTACCTACGGTAGTACCGCCCGCCTTTTCAACGAGCTTTTCGAGAGCGAGTAAGCTCTCGCCCGTAGAAATAACGTCGTCTACGATTAGAACTCTCTTGCCCTTAATCTTATTTATATCGTCTGTGCCGATATATAATTTCTGTAAAGATAAGGTTGTAATGGAGCGAACCTCCACGTTAACGTACTCGGGCATATAAACCTTTAAGCCCTTACGTGCTACAACGTAGTCCTTGTTCTCCTGGCGCGCCATCTCGTAACCGAGCGGAATGCCCTTAGCCTCGGCGGTCACGATAACGTCGTGCTCGGGACATTTTTTGATAAGAGCCTTAGCGCTCTCCACGGTAATCTCCACGTCGCCGAACATAATAAACGCGGCAATGTCTAAATCCTCGCTAACCTCGCACAGCGGAAGCTCTCTTTCGCATCCCGCGATTGTCATTTTATAAGTCTTACCCATTTTCTGCTCCTTTTGAATTAACTCATTTGTCCGCTTAAAGCTTTTCCGCCTAAAAGGTGGAAGTGAAGATGGAATACGCTCTGGCATCCGTCAGAACCGCAGTTATTAACTATACGGTAACCGTTTTTCAGCCCGAGCTTTTTCGCGATTTCGGGAACCTTAGAGAAGATATGCGCTACATAAGCGCTGTTCTCCTCGTTAAGCTCATCCGCGCAGGCGATATGCTCCTTAGGTATCATAAGCACATGCACGGGAGCCTGAGGCTCGAGGTCATAGAAAGCGACCATTTTATCGTCCTCGTAAACCTTTTTTGACGGAATAGAACCGTCTATAATTTTACAAAAAACACAATCCATAATTAACTCCAAAAAAATATAATTTCAACACTTCTATTTTAATACAACAAACTCTAAATTTCAACTACTTTTTAGCCGTAATTTTCTTTTCTTCACCGGCGATTAAGCGTTTAATATTATCGCTGTGTTTAATCACAACAAACAGTCCGATTAAAAACGCCGCGAGGGTACATAAAACCACGTAAGAAACAGGGTATTTAAAGTTCATATAGTCGATAAAGAAAGTTATAATGAACGTATATACAGGGAAAAGGCACGCGCAGGTAATACTCGCGAGAGAGATAATCTTAGAAAAAATAAACACGATAGCGAAAGTAGCTACGATAATAAGGAAAACTCTCCAGTCCGCTACAAGCATCATCGCCGCCGCGGAAACTATACCCTTTCCGCCTCTGAAATGGAAGAACACGGGATAGCTGTGACCGAGGATACAGAAAAATCCGCAAAGATACTTTCCGATAACCACGATACCGTTTAAGTCGGAAGAGCCCGTAAATACAATCGAAAAAATAACTCCGCCGATAAACACGCCGAGTACCGATTTAAGAAAATCAAAAACGATAGTGAGTATAGCGGGAACCTTCCCCACAGAACGCAGCACATTAGTAAAGCCCGCGTTACCGCTGCCCATCTCGCGAATATCCTTTTTACCCTTAGTAGCCGCTTTGGTAACGATTACCGCGGTATTAACACTTCCTAAAAGATACGCGGTTAAAAATGAAATAAGTACAAGCCACCATCCGTTAAACAGCATATCAATATTGCTTAAAGGCTGTATATCTGCCATTACTTTTCCCCTCTTTCCCTGATAATCATTCTAATCGGAGTACCGCTTAAAGCGAAGGTCTCGCGGATACGGTTCTCGATATATCTCTGATATGAAAAATGGAATAAATCCTTGTTGTTACAAAAGCTCACGAACGTCGGCGGTTTGGTAGAAGGCTGGGTAATATAGAAGATTTTAAGGCGTTTACCCTTATCCGTCGGCGGTTGAACTCGAATAGTAATCTGAGCGAGCAGCTCGTTTAAGGTACCGGTCTTGATTCGGGCGGCGTTATTAGACGCGGCGGCGTTAATATTTTCAAAAAGATTATCAATCCTCTGACCTGTTTTAGCCGAAATAAATACAACAGGCGCCCAGTTCATAAACGCGAAATCTACCTCGATACGCTTTCTGAAATTACTCATCGTCTTTGTATCTTTTTCGATAGCGTCCCATTTATTAACCGCTATAACGCAAGCCTTGCCCGCGTCGAGAGCGAGCCCCGCGACCTTGGTATCCTGTTCGGTACAACCGATTTCGGCGTCAATCATAATAACGCAAACATCGCTTCGCTCAATCGCCATCTTGGCTCTTATGATACTGTATTTTTCTATCTCATCGACAATACGGCTTTTTCTCCTGATACCCGCCGTGTCGATAAAATTATACTTGCCGAATTTATTTTTGACCGAGGTATCTATACTGTCCCTCGTAGTACCCGCTATATCGGAAACAATACACCTGTCCTGAGAGGTTATGTAGTTTATAAGCGAGCTTTTGCCGACGTTGGGCTTACCGATTACGGCTACGTTAATAACGTCTCCGTTTTCTTCCTCGTCGTCGATAAAGTTGAGCTTCGAGAATACCTCATCGAGCAAATCTCCCGTACCGTGACCGTGTACCGCCGAAACCTGTATCGGATCGCCTAGCCCGAGATTATAGAACTCGTAAAAAGCGGGATCTACTTCGCCGACTGTATCACATTTATTAACGCAAAGCACAATCGACTTGCCTGACTTTTGGAGCATAGAAGCTACGTCTAAATCGGTAGATACAAGCCCCGACTTCAAGTCGGTAACGAGAATAATAACGTTAGCCGTGTCTATAGCGAGCTGAGCCTGGCGGCGCATCTGCGATAAAATAACATCGTCCGACTTAGGCTCGATACCGCCCGTGTCGATAATTACGGCTTTATGGTTTTCCCATTCTAACTCTCCGTAGATACGATCCCTCGTAACGCCGGGGGTATCGTCTACTATAGAAAGCCTCTGCCCTATTAACTTGTTAAACAGCGTAGACTTACCGACATTCGGTCTGCCTACTACAGCTATTACGGGTTTAGCCATATAATCAATCCTTTTCTAAATCTATATCCTATATCCTAAATCCTACGCCCTAAAAAAGAACAGGGCGGTCAGAAAACTGCCGCCCAAAATCGTTCTCATTACTTTGTTTCTTTAGCGTCGTCCATAGCTATAACCTGTCTGCCCTTATACATACCGCAAGTTGTGCATGCTTTATGGGGAGAAGTTAAAGCTCCGCAGTTAGGACAAGTTGTAAGAGCGGGAGCGTCGATTGTATACGCCGCTGAACGTCTTGTAGATTTTCTTTTGTGAGAAGTTTTTCCGGTAGGTACTGCCATTTTGATTCCTCCTTAGTATTTTATCTAATCGTCAATTAACTGTTTAAGGATTTCAAGTCTGGAGTCAACTTCGGTTTTATTACAGCCGCAATCGCCGTAATTTAAGTTCTTTCCGCATTTAGAGCAAACGCCCTTACAATCATCCTTACACAAAACCTTACTCGGCAAATTAAGGATAATATCGGAAACAACAACCTCGTCAAGCTCGAGAGTATAATCCGGTGTTTCAATATAGTCGTCGTTTTCGTCGTCAATCAACTTTACGGCTAACCCGTGAGTAAAAGTAAATTCGTAGTGCTTTACTAAATCCTCAAAGCACCTGTCGCAGCGGGTGGTATAATCAAAAACCGCTTTTACCTTTAGCTCTACAAGGCTCGCTCTGTTAACCGCCGAAGCGCTGATTTCGACGGGAGATTTGAATGGATAATCTCCGTTAATATCGAATTCGCTCATCGACAAGGAATAGTTAACGTCGAGCGACTTTCCGTCGTTTAAAAAGACTTCCTTTAACTGAAGAAGCATACTACACCTCTATACGTATATTAAAACGCTATTAAAGATTATACAAAAACACGTCTTTTTTGTCAATAGTTTTTTAAGCGATATTTCACATTTTACCGCCCGAAAAGCGATTTAACCTTTAATATCCCTCGTCAAGATCGCCTTTCATATTTTTCAGCGAGTCGATAGTAATCTTACAACCCGGTTTTACGCGGGTCATAATGAACTTCATAATATTCTCCGGAACGCCTACGCAGCCGCCGGTGTATGTTCGGTTAACTCTAAAGCAGTGGAAGAAAAACGCGAAGCCCTTTTCCCTCTTACATTCCTTATTATAACCCATATTAAGTACATACTGATAAGCGTAGTCGAAGTCGGAAATATGCTCGCTGTTTTCGGTATCGAGCTTAGGCACGTCCTTTATATTAACGAGCTCGTTAAAGTGCATACCCTTTCTCGAGTCGCCCGACCAGTAGTAGTTTTCGTCAACCTTAGTGTACTCCATCTGACATCCGGGGTCGTCGGCAAGTCCGAAAGCCTTGTCGATAGTAAATGTGCCGACAGGAGTGTAGCAGTCATTTATATTAGCGTTACCTAAGCCGTCAAGTCCGATAAATCCGGGAGTAGCGATAATCTGCTCCCATTTACCGTCCTTATTCTTTTCGTGCATAGTAACGTACGCCGTGGTTTTATCCACACCCGCTACCACGATAAGCTGTTTTGCGTCCTTTACGGCGTCTAGCTTAGTAACCCATTTGGGAGAGTCTTTAACCTTTTGCTCCGTAAAATAGAGCTGTTCGGCTTTTGTATTCGTCTTAGCTTCCTTTTTCTCGGCAGTATGAGTTGTACATCCCGCCAAAGAAGCCGCGGCTAAAATCACAACAAGTAAAATTGAGGTTATTTTTTTCATACCTTTTCCTCCTTTAACTAATCGTCGTCCTTATCCTTATTAAAGACAGCGAAAATAATTCCTATTATAGCGAGTACAGCCGAGCACGCCGCTAACACGACGGTAAGGTATCCAGTGTGCGTAAAATCGCTCGACGACATCGGCAAAAAGTTGAACGCCAAGCACATCACAACCGCCGCAATAAGCAGTAAAACGATAATCGGAATCGCTACAATCATTATTTTTTGAAAGAGAGAATAATTATTATTTTGAGTTTTCAACTTTCTCGCCCTTTCCCTTAAAACCAACTAAAATTAATATAAACCCGATAAACGCCGTAACAGCCGAAGCTATAGCGAAAGCCGTCGATAAAACGGACTCCACACCCTCTACGGCGTTAAAAATCATTGAAGTTATAATCAGCGCGGCCGCCGAAAGGAGCAGTATTGCCGATATAATACAGATTAATTTTCTCATAACTAAATTCTCCGCGAGATTTCGGCAAAGTCGTTCATCGTCAATTTCTCGGCTCTTGACCGCGGATCAACTCCGCTATCTAATAATACATCATTTACCACACTTTTTTCAAGCCCCAAAGACGAACTTATTGAATTTAAAACGGTTTTTCTTCTCTGGGCGAACGCCGCCTTTACCACGGTAAAAAATTTTTTATCGTCCTCAAGCTCAAAAAGCGGTTCTTTGTAAACGTTCAGCCTCATAACCGCCGAGTCAACCTTAGGCGCGGGCATAAACGAACCCGCGCTTACGTTAAAGAGCATTTCGGGCTTGCTGTAGAAGTTTACGGCTACAGTAACCGCTCCGCTCTCACGGCTTCCGACTTCGGCGCAAATTCGCTGAGCGGCTTCCCTTTGAACCATAACGGTTACGGCTTCTATAGGAAGCCTGTCCTCCAACAGCTTCATTATCACAGGCGAGGTTATATAGTACGGCAAATTAGCGCACACTACAACTCTCATACCCTTAAACTCATCCTCGATAAGCTTGTTTAAGTCCAGCTTTAAAACATCGTCGTTGATAACCTTTAGGTTGTCGTAACCGCCTACGGTTTCCTCAAGCACGGGGATAAGCCGTTTATCTATCTCAATTGCCGCAACCTTATCCGCGAGCTCGCACAGCTCCTGAGTAAGCACTCCGATTCCGGGGCCTATCTCGATAACACCTACACCCTCGCCCGCAAAGCTTAGCTCCGCCATCCTCGGACATACGGACGGATTAACCAAAAAGTTCTGACCGAGGCCTTTCGAGAAGTTAAAGCCGTACCTCGAGAGTATTTCTTTAATTGTACCTATATCGGATAGTTTTTTCATAGTGTTCGCAATCCTTTTGGATATTTATTTTTCAGCCGTCCGTTCGAGGCTTTGCCGAAGCCCGTCGTAATGCCGTTAACACATACGGCGGTATAGCCCTTAATATCGGAGCTTACGCCGATTTCCTCGCCGTGCAGAAAGCTTTTAATCTCGGCGCTGTCGATATCGAAATCAGCGTACCGAGCGCAGTTTTCGGGCTTGGCGCACATAAAGGCGTGGTGGTGAGGTTCTACTCTATTCTTCTTAATCTCACCGAGCAAAACGCCTTTTCTAAGTATATTCAGCCCGCTTGTATCGGGAAGATTTTCCGGAATAATAAATATATTATCACCCTCGATATAAAGATTATCGCCGAAAGGCTTGTCCTTAAAAATATCGTCGTAAAACCTGTTAACCATATCGGGAATTTTCGAGCTACACGGCTTAACGGGTACGGATACCGAAGCCGAGTTTTTCCTAAGCTTAACGGCAAAATGCCCCTCGCCCTTATCCATCGGAAAAATTCTGCGAGCGTATTTTAAAGACGGTCTGCCGAAAGTTACTCCGCTGTCAACAATCTCAAAATCAGGATTCTGTTTAATAAACTCCTCTATAACGCCCTCGTTTTCCTCGACCGAAAAGGTACAGGTGGAGTATACAAGCTCGCCGTTTTCTTTCAGAGCTTCTTTAGCGGAGTTCAGTATCATAAGCTGGCGCGCGGCGCAGCTTTTAACGTGCTCAACGCTCCACTCGTCCTGAGCGTTAGAGTTCTTTCTGAACATACCCTCGCCGCTGCACGGAGCGTCCACAAGCACCTTGTTAAAATAACCCCGAAGCTTTGAGCAAAGCTTGTCGGGACGGCAGTTCGACACCACAGCGTTACTCACACCCATACGTTCAATATTCGATAAAAGAATTATGCTTCTCGGCTTTACAATCTCATTACTCCACAAAAGCCCCTTACCGCCGAGCTTTGAGGCAATCTGGGTACTTTTACCGCCCGGAGCGGCGCAGAGGTCTAAAACCCTATCGCCCTCATTAACGCCGAGCATTTCCACCGCCGAAGCCGCCGACGGTTCCTGAACATAAAACGCTCCGGCGTGATGCAGCGGAGAGTTTCCGATTGAGCCCGCGTTTTCGGGAATATAAAAGCTCTCTTTACAAAACGGAGTTCTCTCAAGCTCAAAGCCGATAAGCTGTCTGAGCTTGTCCTCGGAGCATTTAAGGGTATTGAGCCTGAGCGCTTTATAGATCTTACCGCTGTTATAAAATTTTAAAAAATCGTCGAACTCATCTCCTAGCAGAGATTTCATTCTAATAAAAAATTCTTCCATAAATGTATAATCCTAAAAAATATGTTAATAATACCTATAAACAAGGAGGTGAGCTCCGATGAGCAACTATCAGGACAATAACCAGCCCAAGCAGAACAAGCAAAATAAGCAGAACAAACAGAATCAGAACAAGAAGTCTGATAACACACAGAACAAAAACGATAAAGAATGTAAATAACAAATGTACGGCGGCTCAAACAAGTTTGAACCGCCGTAGCTTTTGCGCAGTTTGTTTCAGCTATTTTATTATAACATAAACACAGCTTTTTTCAAGGCTCAACGAAAGGCACGTTAAGCGTTTCGGCAACCGATTTGGCGAGGTTTTTCGCGATAGCGTTGATATTATCCCTAATCCACCTCGCGTCGTCTATATTATCGTGGTAAGCTACCTCGATTAACGAAGCGGGCGCTCTCGTGAGCCTGAGTTCGCCGAGCGAGGTAGTCGGAATGGTTCTAACCTTAGACGGCTCGGGATAAAGCTCGGAAAAATTAGTCGCTAAAGTTTCGGCGAAATCCTGACCTTTAGTGCTTGTAGGATAATAATAGACCTCGACTCCCCTGTTTTTACCCGCGTTATTCTCGCCCGAAGCGTTCGAGTGAATCGCTAGGTGCAAGTCGTAATTGCCCGAGTTACTGTCCGAAATAGCCTGTCTTAAAGTCATTTCGGGGCTGTTGCGTTTAAAGTCGATACCGCTCGCCCTTAGATACGGCTCCATAGCGTCGGCTATAAGATTCATATAATATTCCTCGTTACCGCCGTCTACATAAGGGTTCCATTCCTGAAGCGACGGACTTAAATAAATAGAAGGCATAATACCCCTCCCAAATGTATTTTACTACATTATATTTACGGCGGAATTTATTATTACAAATTCCTCAAAATAAGCGATTATTCACCAAAAATATTCTTTACTTTTCGGCGCCGATATGGTAAAATTACCTAAAGTATAATCATACTTTTAAATATAATTTAAGGAGGAATTTCAAATGAAGAAATTTGTTTGTTCAGTATGCGGTTACGTCCACGAGGGAGATACTCCCCCCGAGGCTTGTCCTATCTGTAAGGCTCCCGCTTCTAAGTTCAACGAAGTAAAGGGCGAGGCTGAATACGCTACAGTACATATCGTAGGCGAAGGCAAGGCAGAGGGCGTAAGCGAGGACATTATTAAGGATTTACGCGATAACTTTACAGGCGAGTGCAGCGAGGTTGGTATGTATCTCGCTATGGCGAGAGTTGCCGACAGAGAGGGCTATCCCGAAATCGCCGCGGCTTTTGAAAAGTACGGCTTAGAGGAAGCTGTTCACGCGGCTAAATTCGCTGAGCTTTTAGGCGAAGTTATCACAGATTCTACCGAAAAGAACCTCAAAATGCGCGCTGACGCTGAGGCAGGCGCTTGCGAAGGCAAGTTCGACCTCGCTAAGAGAGCTAAGGCGGCAGGCCTCGACGCTATCCACGACACAGTTCACGAGATGGCTAAGGACGAGGCGCGCCACGGCGCGGGCTTCGCCGGTCTCTTAAAGAGATATTTTGGTTAAGCCTAAACTGCATTATAATTGAATTTAAGCAGAGAGTGTTAAAAGCTCTCTGCTTATTTTTGCGCCGCAATCATTTCGTGTTCATAAATATCAATACTTTTACAGATATAATCATAAATTATTATCATAATTATACGAACAGAAAAAACATCGGTTTTTGCGTGTCTGTATAGGTGTACTTTTATGAACAGGCGAAAATTGAGCGGAGCACACGCCCCGCCCCATATATATTACAGAATTAATAGTATTTTGTTTCTTGGACTGAATTACCAGCTTTTTTTGAAGCTATATCATTTATTTCTTGCAAGGTATATTCTGTACCGATTTTATCTTTATACTCTTCATTATTTCCAGCGTCATAAATTCTCATATAAATAACGCCGTTTTTCTTTCCAGACATTTTCTTTAAAAATCCCGTTGTTGTTAAAGCAGTTTTATTATACCCTGTTACGTCAGGCACAGGAGAAGCTAAAACCCCTTTGCAACGTTCACATTGGAACAAATATAAGTTTCCTTCAAGTTTCATTTGCATTTTTTGGTCAATGTTCCAATGAGGTGCATCTGTCCCGCAAAACGGACATATTTTAACGTTTCTGTCGATAAAACCCTGCGGCACGCTTCCTACAAAACCATCCATTCTTTTAAAAGCCATCTTTAAAATCCTCCTATTATTTATATTCCTTTAGAAATGCATTCGCATATTAACCATAGCACTAAGTACGAAAAATAAAAATACTCCTCCTATAATTGCGATGATAGTAACAAGCAAATAATTAACTCCAAAAATCTTCGCATCATTAACGGCTTTTTTTACACCTACTGTAGATGATTTAACGGACGGAAAACCATTCACAACAGCAACTTCAGCAGTAAAATCAGTTCTTATTAATGCACCATAACTGTTTTGTGAATCAACAACCCCTTCAACACGATAACCTCTTTCATCGTCACCAACAATAGATATCATATCAACAGGAAATTGTGCAGAAGCCGGACTTTTTAATTGCGAACATATTACAGGTTTTACAACTGCCATTATTTCTTCATTTGTCATATTTCGATCTCACTTTCTGATTATTTCGTTAAAGGCATGTTTTATAATCAACCTTGATAATTCAAAAATTTCAATGTATATTTCCCGGGTGATAAGTCAATATAATCGTATGATTCGAAGCTTTCACCGACTTCTATATCCGTGGTCAGAATTTCGTCGGAATCTTTTACGATGTTTCCCGAAGAATATATTTTCCATGGAAGCCAAGCACTCGTACTTGTATTATACGAAGATGATGAATATGTTTTTGAGCCTCTTGCGTATAATTTTACACTTACTGATGAACTATAATAAGTGATTTTAGTCCAAACCTTTGTTACTTTTACTTCTTCTTTCAAATATCCATCCCAGTCATAATTTTTTATCGTAAAAGGAGTTTTTGGGAGTGAAATCTGTACAATCTTAACATTAACCTTTATTTTAATAGTTTGCTTAGTTTTCTTATTTTTTATGGTCACTGTAGTTTTTCCGTATGACTTACCTTTAAGTTTAAGCTTAATCTTATTGCCTTTCCATTTTCCCCATTTTGCAGTACATATACTCGACTTTGCGACTTTACAAGTCAACGCACCGCCAAGTTTAGAGGTGATGGTTACAGAACCGGATTTTTGAATAGTAATTTTATTTTTGTTGGCATAAAAAGTTTTGCTTTTCGCATCTACTGTACCAACACTTTGCACAAATATCGACATAAGAATTGCCAAAATAATTAATAAAGATATAACTCTTTTTCTCATAATTTTTACCTCACTTTTTATCAATTAGAATTTACTATAGAAAGATAATACTTTTAGCGTAAATATTGCTTAATTTTTAAGTCTATCTTTCGTGAAAATATACTAAAAATACAACAAATGTTGTATTTTTAGTATATTTTACAACATTTGTTGTATGATGTCAATAGAATATTTTATTGACAGGAATGTTTTTATGCCGTACTATCGCAGATTGCGAGATTTGCGTGAGGATAACGACCTTACTCAAAATCAGCTCGTCGAAAAACTGAATATGCATAAAACAACATACACTAATTATGAACAAGGCAAACGTGATTTACCGCTTTCTATCGCGATAAAAATCGCTAAGTTCTACAACGTATCCCTTGACTATCTTGCGGGAATAACTGATATAGAAAAATAAGCAGAGTAAATTTCACTCTGCTTTTTATATTATTATTGATAATTTCGAGTTATTGTATTATAATTAAGTAAAGAGGTGATGATATAATGAGTAACAAAGAATTAGCAATAAAGCTTATAAACGATATGCCTGAATATAAGCTCGGTTACGCGATTGCTTATTTACAAGGTTTAAGTGCTGACGAAGCCGATGACGACGCTTTCTGTAAAAAGCTTTTAGCAGATTATGAATCAAGCGGTGATAAGGGCGATTTTGTATCATTCGACGACGCCTTAAAAATGTGCGAGGTAAATATTGATGCGGTACAGAATTGAAATTGACAAACGCGTCGTTTAATTCATCATTAAACAACCAAAACCTCAGAGAGAAAGAATATTAAGCGCAATTTACAAGCTTCCCTGGGCAGGAGATATAAAAGCTATGCGCGGACGTGAAGGATATTTTCGTCTTAGAGTTGGGAATTACCGTATTATTTACACAGTAAAAAATGATATACTCTTGGTACAGGTTATAGAAATCGGCAACCGAGGAGATATATACAAATAGCTTTCTAAGCGTAAAGCAGAGTGATTAGTTTCACTCTGCTTTTCTTTTATGTTATTTAATTCTTTATTCGAATTATCAAAGCACACTCTTATCAAAATCCGCTTTCTCAACAAGCTTGCCCTCTTTGCTGTAGTATCTGAACGAAATCATAAAATCATCGTATCCCGAAGCGTTCATGGTTTTTATCATCTTCGCCGCTGTGGACTTATGCTGAGACTTTTTAATACTCTTCTTTAAGACTTCAAGCTCTTTTTCGGAGTAATGCTTTACGTAGGTGTATTTATAGACTAATGTGCTTGCCTCAACCTCAACATCTAATTTATATTTATTCTTCACCTTTGACTGAGCCTTTTTAATCTGCGACTTAAAGCTGTCCGCCTCAACTATTTGTTTAAGCGCGGCGTTAGTTTTACCGTTGTCGGAATCGACGTCGTTTTCGGCTTTATCGGCGTCGCTCACAGCGCCGTCAACATCATCGTTCTCAGCCTCGGCGGTAGTATCCTCAACAATTTTTACAGTCGTAGGAACGGTAGTTTCTTCGTCGTGCAGCTTTTCCTCAAAACTGCACGAAGCAAACGCCGTACACATTATTAACATCGCGAGAATTACAAGCGAGGCTGATTTTAAATTTTTCATATTAACAGACCTTTCCAAATTTATCTTTACAAAAAATTATATAATAATGTGTTAGATATGTCAATGATTTATTATTTTCCTTGACGTAAGGTATAAAATACTGTACAATATATACATATAATCTATATAAATATACTATTCGGGAGGTTATTATGGCTCAGGAAACTAAAATAAGAACAAAAAACAAAAACGTTTTTTTACGAGTTAGAAAAGGTCACTTCGCTACTATGCACAGCCACACTAACTATTATATAGACGTTACAACTCAGAAAAACCGTCTTTCCGAGGCGAAAGCTGTCGCCAAAGAGATGGTTAAAGCGTACCAGATCAACACCATCGTAGATACTATCCTGTGTCTTGACGGCACGGAGGTTATCGGCGCGTTTTTGGCGAATGAGCTCACTCAGGATAACTACATCAATTTAAACGCCCACCAGACTATCTACGTGCTATCGCCCGAATTTATCGGAGGCGGCCAGCTTATGTTCAGAGATAACCTAACCCCTATGCTCGCGGGCAAGCATGTGCTTATTCTCGCCGCTTCGGTTACTACGGGCAAAAGCGCTCTCGCCGCGATTGACGCTATTAACTACTACAAGGGCTTTGTCGAGGGAGTATCGGCAATATTCGCGACGGTTGACGAATGTGACGGACATCCCGTCAACTCGATTTTTGACCCCAACGATTTAAACGATTACCAGAGCTTTAAACCGCACAAATGCCCCTACTGCCTGCGCGGCGAGAAGATTGAAGCCCTCGTCAACAGCTACGGCTTTTCGGCGCTCTAATAATTTACTGTTAAAAAATTATTCGGTCGGATAAATTTTATCCGACCGATTTTTTCTGTCATCTTGAGAGGTCGCGCAGCGAATTTGCGCCGGCAAATAGTCGAAAGATCTCCCGAGGTCAGCTAAACGCCATAAAGATGAAAGGGATTCCTCGACAAGCTCGGAATGACAAAGCCTTATTTGATTTTATAGATTACTACTCTCCATAAACTCGCTTACCTCGTCGGGTTCATCCTCTAAATCGTCGCCGACGTCGATAACCTTGGGCTGTTTACGGTAGAAAACATCGTAAAGCACAGGCACAACATAAAGCGTCATCAGTGTTGAGTACAGCAATCCCACGCTTACAACAACCGCCATACTTCTCTGCATAGCGTTGCCCGCGTCCTGAGAGAATACCATTACGCTCATCGAGAGTATAGTAGTGAGCGCCGTCATAAGTATCGGCCTCATCCTCGTTTTACCTGTTTCGACGAGAGCACGGCGTTTTTCTACGCCCTTAATTCTGAGGTTATTAGCGTAATCCACGAACACGATTCCGTTATTTACAACCGTTCCCATAAGAATCATAAAGCCCATCAGCGACATTGCGGAGATATTCATTCCGAAAAGTCCGAGACCTATCATTCCGCCCGTAAACGCGAGCGGTACGGTAAAGATAATAATAAACGGCGAGAGGAAGCTCTGGAACTGAGCTACCATAATCAGATAAATGAGCAGGAATCCGAGCGCGATAGCCTGAGCCATCTGCTTGAGCATATCGCTCGTCTGGATAGCCGAGCCCGCGATTTCGACCTCATATCCCGCGGGAGTCTTGTATTTATCGAGCTTTTTCTGAACCTCTCGGCTGAGCAGAGCGGCGTTAGCTCCCTCGTCAATCTCACTCGTCACGGCAAGGTAAGTTCTCTGATTCTCTCGGGTAATATTGCTCATCGTGCGGCCGTCCTTAGACTGAGCGAACTTGCTGAGCTTATAGGACTTTTTAACGCTCTTCCCGCCGGATGAGCGGACAGTCGTTTCAATCTTGGTATTCATAAGATTTTCGTAACTCAGTTTACCCGACTTCTTAACCACATTCACATCAACGTCCTTGTCGTCGATTTTCATAGTGATTGCCTTCTGCTCATTTTGAGCCTTAACGGCGATTTGCTGGAAAATCTGAGCAACGGTTAAACCGTACTTAGCGGCTTTGTTGCGGTCGATATGGAGCTTAATTGTCCTGTCGGATTCGGCGATACCGTTATCCGCGGTTTTAATACCCTTAACATCCTCCATCATCTTTACAACATCATCGCTTATATCCATCAGCTTATCCTGGTCGCCGCCGTAGATATTAACGGTTACACCGTTGTCGGCGAGCGTACTCATACTGCCCATAGCCGACGAAGCGACTGTTAATTCCTTGCACTCAATATCCTTAGTATTCTTTTCAATATCATTTCGAATTTTCTTATATTCGTCGGTAGTTTTGATATCATCCTCGGTGAGTACGTTAAACGAGAACGTGTCGAATTTATCGCTCACTCCCGAACCGATAACGCTCGACATAAGACCTGTGTTGCCGTCGAGAGCGCTTACCTTTGAAACGCCCTTAACCTTAGTTATAGCGTCGAGAACTTTATCGGCGGTTTTAAACGCTTTTTTCTTGGTAACGTCCTTGTCGAGCTCTAGGGTAACGGAAATCTGGTTACTCTCGGTATTATCAATCATTGTAATACCCGTCGAGAACGTCTGGAAAATACAGATTCCGAGCAGAATCACCGATACTAAAATAGGAATATATTTATGCCTGAGTGAGAACGAAAGCGACTTAGCGTAAGCGTTTTTGAGCTTATCGAACCAGTTATGCTTTCTTTCCTTAGTATTTTTGAGAAGCAGAGAACCGAGCGTCGGAACTACGGTAAGCGCTACTATAAGCGAAGCCGCGAGCGCGTACGAGATAGTAAACGCGAACGGAATCAGAAGCTGAGCCACCATACCCGTGGTATATACCATCGGCAGGAATACGCAGATAGTCGTAGCGGTCGAGGCGATAATCGGAGCGGCCACCTGTTTAGTACCCTGAACCGCGGCTCTCGGAGCGGGAACGCCTTTTTGACGGAGCCTGAATATATTCTCCATAACTACAACCGAGTTATCAACAAGCATACCTATACTTATACACAGTCCCGCCAGCGACATAACGTTTAAGTTAATGCCCGTAAAATACATAATGATAAGCGCGAACATTACGCTAAACGGAATACTGAACGCTACGACCAAGGTCGGCTTGACTGATTTAAGGAACAGCGCAAGTACGATAATCGCGAGTACCGCTCCTAAGAGAATACTACTCAAAACGGTATTTATGATACGGGCGATATACTCGCCCTGATTCATAATAGTCGTGATGCTTAAATCCTTATACTTATCCTCAAGCTCTTTAAACGCGTTTTGAATATTGTTCGAAACGGTACTTGTGTTAGCGTTGCCCGCCTTATACACCGACACAAGTACAGCGTCCTTGCCGTTAACCTTACTGTACGCCTCACCTATATTATCGACAACGGTAATATCCGCCACATCGGACATCTTTATATTGCCTACGCCGCTGAGCTTTGTTAAAACTAGGTTTTTAATCTCTTTTTTATTCTTAAAATTCTCGTTAATCTCGATAAGCCACTGCTTAGAATTTTTGTCCTTAACATAACCCGCGGGCATCGAGAAGTTCTGAGCGGTAATAATCTTGGAAAGCGTATCTAAGCTTAAAAGCGCATTTATGTTAGCGTTCTTTCGGGCGGCTTTCAGCGATGTATTCAACTTATCCTCGGCGGAGTTTAGCTGTTTTTGAGCGTCGGTTAACGACTGTTCAGCCGAGCTCATCTGAGCCTGTCCCGCTCCGAACGATGCCGCGGCGGTAAGCTGAGCCGAGGTGATTGCCGACTGCTGAGAGTCGAGATTTTTAGTCTTGGACTTCATTTTATTGACAATAGTTTTCTGGACTGTAATTTTGGTGTTGAGGTTACTAAGCTCGATATCTATCGCCGGAATTCTGACCTCAACTGCGTTATATACGGTCTTTAAAGTTTTGTAATCAAGCTTACTGACCTGATCGCCGTAGCCGATTTGTTTCATCCAGTTTTTAAAATCATTAAACTTTTTCTCGTCTGAAACCGCTTCCTTAACGCTCGACGGAACGGTAATCCCCGCCTGTGCGGCTACAGGCGAAAGCGTGCTGTTAAGCCCCGCGAATGTGGAGTTTAGGGTCTTGTACGTATTCGGGAGCTTGGCTTTTATATAAGCGTTCTTCTCCCCCTCCAAAGCGGCTTTCTGAGCCGTTAGGCTCGACAGCGCGGACTCATACGCCGCCTTAGTTGCCTGAGCCTTTGAAATCTGAGTCGAAGCGTTTGAGAGCTTTTCGTTAGTTTTAGTCCGGGTAGAAGCTACCTGGCTTTTACTGTCCTTGAGCTTATTTTTACCGCTTATAAGCTTCGCCTTGGAATCGGCGATTTTATCCTTAGCCTCGCCGAGTTTTTTATTGGTAGAGGTTAAAATTTTATCGTTAATTCTATCTATTTTATTCTTATTAAGCCTTACCTCTATACTATCCTCGATAAGACCGCTCGCCGATACGGAAGCTACGCCCGACTGCCTTTCAAGATAGGGTTTAACCGTCTTTTCGGTAAAGTCGGAAAGCTCCTTAATATCCATACCCTTGTAGTTCACGTTGGCGTACATAGTCGCCACCATATCCATACTGATCTCCATAATATTAGGAGTTCCGCAACCGTCGGGCAGGCTCATTGAGTTGACGGTTTTAGACACGCGAACGAGCGCCGCGTTCATATCCGTATCGTCAACGAAGCTGAGCATAACCATACTGTAGTTATTGGCGGAGGTACTTCTAACCTTTTCAACGCCGCTGATAGTTCCGAGGGCGTTTTCCATAGGCTCGGTAATATCCTTCTCGACCTTCTCGGAGGATGCGCCGACCTCGGTCGTAATAACCGCCATATACGGAAGCTCTAAATTCGGCAGCAAGTCCGTCTGCATAGAGCTTACGCTTACGAAGCCAACCACAAGCACCATAATTATAGCGACTATCATAAAATACGGTTTTTTAACGAAAAACTTTGTCATACAATAACCTCATTCATATTGTAAAATATATAATTATAAAAATCCACCGTAAGTATAACATACGGCGGATTTATAGTCAAAAAAATTTTGACGTATTATATACATTAGAAAAGTTATGTTTATTTTTTATTTTTATTGACAAACAAAAATTTATTTGATATAATATCAATGTTGCGAATATGCGGATGTAGTTTAGTGGTAGAACTTCAGCCTTCCAAGCTGATCGTGTGGGTTCGATTCCCATCATCCGCTCCATAAAATAAGGACACCAACAGGTGTCCTTTTTTTTGGTCTAGCGGATTGGGAATCGAAGCCGAGCGTAAAGAAAATGTCCCAGCGGGACATTTTTAGCGGGGAGCGTTGTTCAAATTTTCCTACAAACAAGCCGTAAGGTTCGAGATTTATCTTTTTTATAGATTTAAAAGGCATCATCCGCTCCATAAAATAAGGACACCAACGGGTGTCCTTTTTTTGGGGTCTAGCGGATTGGGAATCGAAGCCGAGCGTAAAGAAAATGTCCCAGCGGGACATTTTTAGCGGGGAGCGTTGTTCAAATTTTCCTACAAACAAGCCGTAAGGTTCGAGATTTATCTTTTTTATAGATTTAAAATACATCATCCGCTCCATAAAATAAGGACACCAACGGGTGTCCTTTATTTTTTGGTCTAGCGGATTGGGAATCGAAAAATTTATTATTGACTTTAACTCCCTAATGTATTAAAATGTATCTACGTCTGAAAACGGAAGGAATTTATATATATGAAAAAGTTCAAAAAATCAATTTGCTTATTTTTAAGCATACTTACCGTGCTGAGCGGAACTATTGTTATGTCCGCGGCGGTATCGGCTAAGGCTAAGCCCGCTTTAAATAAAAAGAAAATCACTATCACACGCACTAAATCCTACGCGTTAAAGCTAAAAAACGCCAAGGCTTCAAAGGTAAAATGGTCTACCTCTAAGAAGTCGGTAGCTGTGGTGTATTCCGGAAAGGTCACCGCGCTTAAAATCGGCAAGGCGACTATCACGGCGAAGTACAAAGGAAAAAAGTACAGATGCAAGGTTACGGTTAAACCTATCGTAACTGTGACAAAATACGATTTCAAGGTTTATAAAAACGACACGCTAAAGCTCTCTATCTCGAGTAAAAACTCTAAGTACAACGCTAAATCGTGGAAATCCTCAAACCCGTCTATCGCATCTATTGACTCAAACGGACTGATTACCGGCATAAACTACGGCACGGTAACAATCACCGCCGCTAAGTCGAACGGCGATTTATTAAAAACCAAGGTTAACGTTATTAATCCATTTAAAGCCCTTAAGAATTATATAAATGAAAAAGGAAAATCCGATAAAGACGGCAACAAATACCTCTCGTTCGGAAACGGAAAATACTCGTACTTTATCACCTACAACAAAGAAACCGATATGTTCGAGTTCCAGGGCAACTACAACGGCACAGGCACATTCTACGAGGGACAGTTCGAGCTGATTATGTATATGGATAACGGCGGTTCCTCTACCCTGCCCGTAATCTCGCTTTATCTGTCCGACGACGACAGCAAGTCCTATAAGGCGCAGTCCTATCTTAACGCTTCGAGCTATACCAAAAAGAGCAGTATTAATTTTACAACCCTTTCGGGAAACTTGGATAACGAAAGCGTAAACAGCCTGAGCAACCTTTTACTGCACGATTTATTCGGCGGCTGGTCAGAAATGCTCGAGACAAATCTGAGTATGGGTGTGTCTGCGTTAGGTTTTTCGAAATATGAGTAAGGAAATTTCTCCAAATACAATTTGCCTTCTCCTCAAGGAGAAGCCTACATCCTACACCCTACATCCTACACCCTAATAAAAACGCCGGCTCGTTTCTGAGCCGGCAATTTTTATTATAATATCTCTAATTTAACCTCGTCGTTATCGACATAGGCGTTTACAGCGGCGATATCGCCGTCACGGTGTTCGATAATCTCGTTGGTGATTTTATCCTCGACATTCTTGCGGATAAAGTTGCGAAGGTCGCGCGCTCCGCTTGTACCGCTCGAAGCCTTATCAGCCACGAACTCGCAGAGATTCTCATTATAGGTAAACTTAATACCCTTTTCGGCGAGAGGTTCTTTGTACTCGTCGAGCATAAGCGCGGCTATAGCCTTATAGTCATCTCCGTTAAGGCTTCTGAACACAAGCACCTCGTCCACACGAGCGATAAACTCGGGGCGTAAGAACTCTCTAAGCCCCTTAATAGCGCGCTCGCGAATCATATCGCCCTCCTGCTTGCCGAAGCCCAAAGCGTTCTCGCGTTTTTCGGAGCCCGCGTTAGAGGTCATAACGATAACTGTATTTTCGAAATTAACCGTTCTGCCCTGGGCGTCGGTAACTATGCCCTCGTCGAGAATTTGGAGCAGAATATTCAGCACGTCGGGGTGAGCCTTCTCTACCTCGTCGAAAAGCAGTACCGAATACGGACGACGGCGGACTTTTTCGGTAACCTGACCCGCTTCGTCGTAGCCCACATATCCGGGAGGCGAGCCGATAATTTTAGACACCGAATGCTTCTCCATAAACTCGGACATATCGAGCCTGATAAGAGTTTCGGGGGTATCGAAAAGCTGCTGTGAAAGCACCTTTACAAGCTCGGTTTTACCTACGCCCGTAGGTCCTACGAAGATAAATGACGCGGGACGTCTTCTCGGCGAAATCTGAACACGGCTTCTTCTTATAGCCGAAGCCAAAGCCTCGACGGCTTCGTCCTGACCGATAATCTTTTTCTTGAGCTCGGCTTCCAAATCGGCGAGCTTACTCAACTCGTTCTCACGGATTCTGCTCGAGGGAATACCTGTCCAAAGCTCGATAACCTTGGCGATATCCTCCTCGGTAACGGGAGCGTTTACCTTTTCCATATCAA
The DNA here is from genome assembly GCA_946187325.1 of uncultured Clostridia bacterium. Lineage (GTDB taxonomy): Bacteria > Bacillota > Clostridia > Oscillospirales > Acutalibacteraceae > Ruminococcoides. The sequence goes on along the minus strand of CAMHQC010000013.1, from coordinate 18,365 downwards.
TCTTGGAAATTTCACGGTCTGTGCGGGCGATTTTCGAGCGCACGTCGGCTAACTTCTCGTAGTTAACCTCCTCCTCGGCTTCAATCTCGTCCATCTGAGCGCTGAGACGTTTTTTACTCAGCATAAGGCGGTCGTATCTTTCCATCTCTTTATTTCTCAAGGCGGCGCAAGCGCAGCTCTCGTCGAGTAAGTCAATAGCCTTATCGGGTAAAAATCTGTCGTTAATATATCTTTCGGAAAGTATAACGGTTTTTCTTACGATATCGTCGTCAACCCTTACCCTGTGGTGAGCTTCATAGTAGCCCTTAACGCCGTTAATTACGTCGATAGTATCGGCAACCGACGGCTCCCCTACCTTTACGGGCTGGAAACGGCGCTCTAAGGCGCTGTCCTTTTCGATATACTTTCTGTACTCGTTAAAGGTAGTCGCGCCGATAACCTGAATCTCGCCTCTGGAGAGCGCGGGTTTAAGGATATTGGCGGCGTTCATAGTACCCTCGCTGCTGTCGCCCGCTCCTACGAGGTTATGTACCTCGTCGATAAAGAGGATAATATTTCCCGCTTCCTTAATCTCCTGGGTAAGACCTTTAATTCGGCTCTCGAACTGGCCTCTGAACTGAGTACCCGCTACGAGCGAAGTTAGGTCGAGAAGATAAATCTCCTTGTCGGAAAGTCTGAGCGGAACATTACCCGCGGCGATTCGAAGCGCCAAGCCCTCGGCGATAGCGGTTTTACCTACGCCCGGTTCGCCGATTAAGCAGGGGTTATTTTTAGTACGGCGGGATAAAATCTGTATAACGCGCTCGATTTCTTTATCTCTGCCGATAATATTGTCTATATTACCGTCCTTAGCCTTATCTGTGAGATTCTCACAGTAGAGGTTAAGGTGTTTTCTCTTTTTATCAACCTTACGGCGGCGTCTGTCCTTACCGCGCTCTTTACCCTCGGGTTTTTCCGAAGTCTGAGCGTCGCCGTTAAAGAGGTTGTTAAAGAACGGAAAGGTCGGCGCTCCGCCGGGGGTAAAATCCCCGTTATCCTCGCTCTGCTCCTGGAACTGTTCCATCTGCTCGGCGAGGTTTTCAACGTTCATATTCTCCATTAAGTTTTTCATACCGTCGTCGTTCATAAGGGTATCCATCTGATCCTGGACGGTTTCGAGGTCTTCGTCGGAAAGCCCCATCTTATTTATTAAATCCTGGACGGGCTTAATTCCCATTTCCTTAGCGCAGGAAAGGCAATATCCCATAGTCGGCGATTCACCCGTGTTATTCGAAACAAATACAACAGCGGGTCTTTTACCGCATTTACTGCAAACCATAAATTACTCCTTTACCTCTGATTTTTTATCGGCATTTTTTAATAACGAAAGATATACCATAAAATATTTTACTAACGCGAAAATCATAATAGCGCAGGTAATAGACAGAAGCACTACCGAAAGAATCGGGTTTTCGTAGTTAAACGCCGCTTTCAGAAATACTATCAGACATACCACAACATAGAACACGAAGGTTCCCGCTTTACCGTACCACCTGGCAGCGGGCGGGTTAATTCCAGTCCTTAAAAGCCTTGAGCCGCCGATTAACATTACGACGTCCTTCAGAATAAGCACAATCATAACAGGAAGTACAATCGGCGTAAATATCGTAATACATACCATAATCGCTATAAGCGTGAGCTTGTCGGCGATAGGGTCGAGCATTTTTCCGAGCTGGGTAACCTGGTTAAATCTCCGGGCGACAAAACCGTCGCAAGCGTCGCTCAAGCCCGATATTATCAACATCACAGCCGCTAAAATATAATTCTTTTGAAGAAAAAAATAGACGAACGGTACGATTAATACTATTCGAAGCATCGAAAGCAAATTCGGAATAGTCAAAAAATCCTTAGCTTTAATATCCTTAAACATAAAATTACCTCATCTAACCGCGCCCTCAACCTCTGTAACGGCGCCTGTCACGGCGGCAGAAGCTGAGTTAGCGATATCCTTTCCCGCGCCGAAGAACGCGGCGAAATTGTTTAAAAACTCACTGTTATAAATCGCGCTGAACACAATTGATTTGGAAATCATATCCATCGGGATAAACGGATCCTGGGAAAATACAAACATAACCTTAATAACTAAGATACCGACGAAAACAATTATCGCGGCTTCGATTAAACCTAAAATTCCGCCGAGAAAACCGTTAAGCGCCCCGACAACCGGAATATGAAAAAGTCTCTCGGCGCGGTTTGAAATCTTCTTAAATATAAACAGAAAGATTATAAACAACAGCGCCATAAGTATAACGCTTAAAACCGAAGTTATGACGGGCTTTAGGGCTAAATCCACAGCGCTCGTAACATTAGACGCGGAGCCGTTAACGGCTGAAACCGCCGACTTGGTCACATTGTCGAGAACTATTCCGAGCATCTTTAACGTATTTACGACGAACTCGGGCAGAGCGTCTATAGCTTCCTGAATAATCGTCGCGGCGGAAGCGGAGGTATCCGCCATCGAATTTGTAACATTTTTAGTAATTTCGGGCGATATTATCGAGGTATAAATCAGGTTAGAGAGAAGTCCCGCTCCGAGATAGGAGCAGACCGCCGAAGCCGCTACGCTCAGCACATTTAGAAGCGTTCTCGCTATACCTCTGACCACGCCGATTATAACGAGTATAACGGTTATCGCCAGAATAATTAAATCCAGTATCATATCCTACCTCTTTATTTAAACTGCACTATTCTTCTAATCTCGTTAATACCGAGGATATACGCCTCGTTTGTATTATCGAGGCTCACAGCCTTAGCGCCGTTACCCGCCGCGGCTTTACCGATTTTATTGCCGTCGGTATCGAACATATAGCAAACGTCCGAATCGAGCGCGGCAACACGGTTTTTAAACAGACTTATAGAATTAATCGTCAAATCGGTATCATTAACGCTGAACGGCTCGCCCGCGCTGTTGACGCATTCGATAGAACAGGTTCTGCCGTCACCGCTTCTGGACAGCGACAGCGCTAAGGTATTTGTATCGGTATTAATATCGAACGCGGTAAGCTGCATCTTATTATAACCGACTTCCTTTAGAGCGCCCGCTCCGATATCGAGCATATAAGAGGAGTTTGAGCCGACGATACACGCGGTATTCGAGTTAAAATACTCAACTCCGTAGACGGTATTTTCGCCTAAGCTGTGGGTAGCGACAGGTTTTTCCTGAGCGAAGTCGAGCACATAGGCTATACCGAGCAGGCTTCCGTTATCGCCCGTAACTCCGCACGCAACACAGCCTGTACCGCTCGGGTTTATAGCGACCGAGTTAACGTAATAATCGGAGAAGGAATAGGTGTAAATCTTCTCCTTGTTATTGTTGTACACAAAGATTTTAGAGAGATAACCGTCCGTCTGGGTGACTACGCAGTAGTAACCGTTGCTGTTAATATCAGCTGTCATAACGTAGTTGTCGGTATCCTTAGCTTTATTGAGTTCATCCCTCTTGCCCGTAACGTAGCCGTTACCGCCGAGGTTATAAATAAGCACGTTATCCCCCGACTTACAGAGAATCGGATTAGCGAAGCCGTGCTGGTTATAGCCTACTTCATTTCCCGAGGGATTCAGCGAAACGAATGATGTATCCGAAACATATGTAACTCCGTCACCGCCGATAAAGTTTCCGTTATTAACGGCGGTACCCGTAATCGACACAGGATAGCCCTCGTCGCTCGAGCCGAGAACATCGTACCTAAACCAGTGCGATATATTTTCGGGCGAGAACGCGTCTCTGTTAGCCACGGCGAATACGACAATTCCGAGAACGAAGATTATCGCGACGGCGATAATGATTTTCTTCTTAGCTTCTTTGGATATCTCGGGTTGGTCGTTATTATACTCGTCGAGGGGAACATCCTCATAGCTTAAAACGCTTCGTTTATTCTTTTTTCTTTTTTCAGCGTTGCGGACGCTGTAGCGTCCGCCGAATAATTTTTTCATAACTTTTCCTTATCAATAATTAACTTTATTGAGATATAATCCACAGCTTTGAGCCGTAACACCCGCGGCTGAGCGGTCTTTCTTTTCCAATATTTCGGGAATGGCGTCAGGGGCTATTTTACCGCTCGCTATACCGAGCAGAGTTCCGACCATAATTCTCACCATATTATAGAGAAAGCCGTCGGCTTCTACGCTCATTTTTACCATATTGCCCTCGCGCTCAACCTTAAACATCTTAACAGTTCGGGTAAAGTCGCCTATCCCGCGCTTATCGAGCGTACAAAACGACGTAAAATCGTGAGTGCCGACGAAGTCCTGAGCGCATTTATTAAGGAGCTTTTCGTCGAGCGGATATCTATAAAACAGCGCGTGTCCGTTTAGAAACGGATTGCGTGTATCGCTGTTCCAGATTTTATAGACATAACGCTTGGATTTACAGTTATACCGCGCGTGGAAGTCCAAAGCGACTTCTCTGCACTCCAAACACACAACCTCGTCGGGAAGCCGATTGTTGAGCGCCGGTTTAAGCCTTTCGAGTGGTATCGGGTGGTTGATTTTAACGCTTATACAGTACATATCGGCGTGAACTCCGCTGTCGGTACGGCTGCAACCCTTTAGATCTTTAAACTCACCCACAGTATTTTTTAGAGCGTTTTGGAAAACCTCCTGGACTGTGATTCCGTTTTTTTGAATCTGCCAGCCGTGGAAATTTTTTCCGTCATATGAAATTGTAATAAGAATATTTCTCATACAACACCAATTAAGAGCGAAGAGTGACTATAACTATCAACTCTCAACTATCAACTATCAACTATTAAATCGCCGGCGCGATAAACACATCGCACACAACTACTCCCGCCAAAACTACCGCCGCGAAAATAATACAGTAGACATCGTGCTTCTGAAGATGGAGCGACTTCATCCTTGTTCTGCCGTCACCGCCCTGATAACAGCGGCATTCCATCGCCATCGCCAAGTCGTAAGCTCGTCTGAACGCGGATACAAACAGCGGAATTAAAATCGGCGTCATCGCCTTTACCTTTTTAATCAGTCCGCCGCTCTCCATATCGGCGCCTCTCGCCTTTTGAGCCGACATAATTTTATCGGTTTCCTCGAGCAAGGTCGGCACAAATCTCAGTGCGATAGTCATCATCATAGCGATTTCGTGGACTTTTACGCGGAATATTTTTAACGGCTTCATCAGCCTTTCGATAGCGTCGGTTAAGTCGGTCGGCGAAGTGGTAAACGTAAGACACGAGCTTATCAGAATAAGCAGTATAATTCTCACGGTTACGAATATCGCTCTAATAATTCCCGACATCGTGATTTTCAGAATCCAAAATCGGAAAATCGGCTCGCCTGTTCCGTAGAACATATTGATTATCGACGTAATAATTACGATAAATATAATAACCTTTAAGCTCTTAAAGTAGTACTTAACGGGTATATCCGACAGCGCGATTACAACAGCGACCGCGGCGGAAACTACGCCGAGAGCGATAAAGTTAAACGAACAGAATATCAGTACGATAAACGCGATTAAGATTAGGATTTTTAATCTCGGGTCGGCTTTATGGACAATACCTTTTCCGGGCATATACTGTCCGAGGGCAACATCTCTAATCATATTTTACCCTCCTTTTTAAGCAGGCTTACAATTTCACAAAACGCCTGCTCCACCGTAAGCACTCCGTCGGAAACATCGTAGCCCTTCTGCTTTAAGGTGAGCATAATTTTTGTAATCTGAGGCACTCTAAGCCCCATACTCTCGAGCCTGTCCGCCTGAGCGAAAACCTTTTTCGGAGTGTCGAACATCTCGAGCCTGCCTTTATTCATAACAAGCACTCTGTCGGCTATCTGCGCGATATCCTCCATACTGTGCGATACGATAATTACGGTATTATTTCTCTCGCGGTGGTAGCTGTTGATCTGCGAGAGCAAAAGCGCCTTTCCCTTCGGGTCAAGTCCCGCGGTAGGCTCGTCGAGTACAAGCACATCGGGATCCATAGCGATTACGCCCGCTATAGCGGCACGGCGTTTTTCTCCGCCCGATAAATCGAACGGCGATTTTTTTAGTAGCTTTTCGGATAAGCCCGAGAACATCGCCGCTTTTTTTACCGTAGCGTCTATATCCTCGCCGCTCAAGCCCATATTTTTAGGCCCGAAAGCTATATCGTCGTAAACGGTTTCGTCGAAAAGCTGGTACTCGGGGTACTGGAAAACCATTCCGACTTTAAAACGAATTTTTCTTATTTCCTTAGGCTTAGCCCAGATATCCTCGCCGTTTAAAAAAACCTGTCCGCTTGTCGGCTTTATAAGCCCGTTGAGCATCTGGACAAACGTACTCTTACCCGAGCCGGTGTGTCCTATAAGTCCGATAATCTCGCCCTCGTTAATGCTCAGATTCAGCGAGTCAACAGCCTTTTTCTCGAACGGAGTTTTGATACCGTAGGTAAAGCTCAAATCCTTAACTTCAATTATACTCATCCGAGCGCCTCCTCTAACAAACTGACGCACTCGTCCGTATTAAGAGGCATTTTGGAAAATCTAAGCCCCGCTCCTATAAGCTTATACGCGAGCTCCGTAGCCTGAGGCACATCGAGCGCGTGCTTTTTAAGGAGATTAACCTGAGAAAATACCTTCTCGGGTTCGCCCTGAATCAGTATCTCGCCCTCGTCCATAACGATTACGCGGTCGGCGAGCACCGCTTCTTCCATATAATGTGTAATTAAAACGATAGTGATTCCCTTTTCTTTAAGGGTTTTAATCGTCCGCATAACTTCTTCCCTGCCGTTCGGGTCGAGCATAGCAGTCGGCTCGTCGAACACGATACAGCTCGGCTCCATAGCGAGTATTCCCGCGATGGCGACGCGCTGTTTCTGACCGCCCGAAAGCTTATGCGGCGCGTGGGTTCTGTACTCGTACATATCGACCGCCTTTAAGGCGTTATCAACCCTGCGTCTGATTTCGGCGGGCTCAACTCCGAGATTCTCGGGGCCGAAAGCTACGTCCTCCTCGATAATGCTCGCGACGAGCTGATTATCGGGATTTTGAAGCACCAAGCCTACGTTTCGGCGGATTTCGTAGGTAACTTCCTCGTCGGAGGTATCCATACCGTCAACGTAGATTACGCCCTCGCTCGGGGTCAAAAGCGCGTTTAAGGTCTTAGCCATAGTCGATTTACCGCAGCCGTTATGACCTAAAAGCGCCACGAACTCGCCCTTATTCACTTTTAACGTAATACCTTTGAGCGCAAGCTTATCGCTGTCCTCGTAAGCATACTTTACGCCCGAAGCTGAAATAAAGCTCATTTAACTCTCCCAAATTACCGTAGAACCGCAAGGCAGGCACATTCCCGACTCGGTAACCTTAAGCCCGATTTCATCGGAGCTGACCTTTCCGCCGTAACGGCTCTTTAACATAATATTTAACAGATATTCCATCACCGCGGGCGAAAGTCCCGTTGTGTAGGAATTTAATATCAAAAACGATGGCTCGTCCGAAAGAACCTGCATACATAATTCCATAAAAGAATAAAGCTTTTCTTCTATCTTCCAGACTTCACCATTAGGGCCTCTGCCGTAGGACGGCGGGTCCATAATAATACCGTCGTACTTATGACCTCGGCGGATTTCTCTTTGGACAAACTTAACGCAGTCGTCCACAAGCCACCTTACAGGTCTGTCGGCAATTTTTGAAATTTGGGCGTTTTCTTTAGCCCAGTTAACCATACCCTTGCTCGCGTCTACGTGGCAAACTTTAGCGCCCGCGTCCATACACATCAGCGTAGCGCAGCCTGTATAACCAAACAGATTAAGGATATTAAGCGGTCGGTTTTCGGATTTAATCCTGTCGTAAACCCAGTCCCAGTTAACCGCCTGCTCGGGAAAAACTCCCGTATGCTTAAAGCCCATAGGCTTAACGTTGAATTTTAAGTTCCTGTACTTAACGCTCCAGGAATCAGGTACTCTCTTATACATTTCCCAGCTTCCGCCGCCCTTATTCGAGCGGTGGTAACGCGCGTGAGCGTTTTTCCACAGTGGATTTTTCTTACCAGAGCTCCAGATAATCTGAGGGTCGGGACGGATAAGGATAATATTTCCCCAGCGCTCCAGCCTTTCGCCGTCGGAGCAGTCTATAAGCTCGTAATCTTTCCAGTTTTCCGAATATCTCATTTTCCGCTCCTTTCGTATAAATCAGTCGTTAAACAACGTCGGCTGTGAATTTCCGGCTCCGCCCGGGAACTTCATATTGAGATGCTCGCACGCCTTGGCGGTGATACATCTGCCCCTGGGGGTTCTGCTCAAAAATCCGATTTGCATTAAATACGGCTCGTAAACATCCTCGATAGTAACGGCTTCCTCGCCGATAGCGGCAGCCAAGGTTTCAAGCCCTACAGGCCCGCCGTTGTAGAATTTTACGATAGCCTCTAACATTCTTCGGTCGTTATTATCAAGCCCAAGCTCGTCAACTCCGAGCCTTTCGAGAGCTACTTTAGCGGTTTCGCCCGTGATAACTCCGTCGGAAAGCACCTGGGCGAAGTCGCGTACACGCTTTAAAAACCTGTTTGCGATTCGGGGCGTTCCTCTCGAGCGTGAGGCGATTTCAAGCGCGCCCTCGCGCTCAATCTGAATCGAAAGTATCGAGGCGCTTCGCTCGACAATCTGAGCGAGTTCCTCGGTCGTATAGAGCTCGAGCCTTAAAACAACTCCGAAGCGGTCCCTCAGCGGCGCGGTGAGCTGACCCGCTCTTGTGGTAGCGCCTACTAGCGTAAATTTAGGCAGCGGCAGGTGGTACGAAGTCGCCATCTGACCTTTACCTGTGATTATATCAATCGCGAAGTCCTCCATCGAGGGATATAAAATCTCCTCAACGGCACGGCTTAAACGGTGAATTTCGTCTATAAAAAGCACGTCGCCTTGGTTAAGATTAGTTAAGAGCGAAGCTAAATCGCCGGGCTTTTCAATCGCGGGACCCGAGGTAATCCTCACGGATACTCCGAGTTCGTTTGCGATAATACCCGAAAGCGTGGTTTTACCGAGACCGGGAGGGCCGTATAGTAAAACGTGGTCTAAGCTCTCGCCGCGCTGTTTGGCGGCGTCTATAAATACACGCAGATTTTCCTTGACAGTTTCCTGACCGATATAATCGTCGAGGGTTTTCGGTCTGAGCGGATTTTCATTATCGCCCGTATCCTCGGGAATCTCCGTGGTATCGACTATTCTGTTTTCAAAATCAAATTCATCCGAATATTCTATCATATTTATCTCCAAATTAATCAGTTGATAGTTGAGAGTTGAAAGTTGAGAGTTTTAGTCGGGCAGACAGATTGTCATAATTCAAAACTATTGTATCCCGACAATTTTAATACGCTTCGCAAGCGAAGCCGCGTATAAATTAGGTCGGTAATAAATCTAAACTGAAAGATTATTCTATCTTCCCGACATACACTATCCACTATACACTATTAATTACTTCTTCCCCATCATCTTCAAGGTTTCGCCGATAAGCCTTTCGACAGGCAGGCTTGGGTCTAAGGTCGAAATAAACGGAGCTACGTCCGACGAGCTGTAGCCGAGTACCGTAAGCGCCTCAATCGCTTTAGCAACGTTACCCGTACTAACCGTAACCGTACCGCCCGAAACAGCGTTTCCGTCGTCGGAGGCGCCGATGTTAAATTTATCCTTTAGCTCCAAAATAAGCCTTTGGGCGAGCTTTTTTCCTACGCCCTGGGCGAGTGTAATCGTCTTAACGTCGCCCGAAGCTATAGCGAGCGAAATCTGGCTCGGGGTTAAAGCCGAAAGTATAGCGAGCGCGACCTTGGGGCCTACTCCGCTTACGCCGATAAGCGTTTTATACGCGCCGAGCTCCTCCGTCGTATAAAATCCGAAAAGCTCCATAGCGTCCTCGCGGACATTAAGGTAGGTATACAGCTTAACCTCCGCGCCGAGCTTTAAGTTTTTAAGAGTATTTGTTGTGGTAAGGCATTTATACCCTACTCCGCCGCACTCTACGACGGCTGCTCCGTTTTCAAGGTGGATAACCTCTCCGCGCACGCTGTAATACACTATAAATTCCCCTCTCTGTACATTTTCTGTCTGAGCTCGCTTCCCGCCGCCTGAATATGAGTGAGCGCTATTGCGAGCGCGTCGGCGGTATCGTCGGGCTTCGGGACCTCGGGAAGCTTTAGAAGCCTTCTCGTCATCTCCATAACCTGAGGTTTTTTAGCTTTTCCGTAACCTGTGACCGCGGTTTTAACCTGAAGCGGAGTGTACTCGAAAATCGGAAGTCCGTTCTGTTTAGCCGAGAGCAAAATTACTCCCCTCGCCTCAGCTACCATAATCGCGGTTTTTTGGTTAGTGGTAAAATACAATTTTTCTATCGACATAGCGTCGGGCTTAAAGGCGCTTATGACCTCGGACAAATCGTCGTAAATCATTTTAAGCCTTGTATTAAACTCGACGTCGGCGTCGGTTGTAATAGCGCCGAAGCGCAACGGCTTAAAGGAATTATTCTTAAATTCTACCAGTCCCCAACCCACAATAGCGTAACCGGGGTCTATTCCGAGAACTACCAAATTTCCCACTCCTTTTAGCCTAAAGTCCTATTAGCGCATTATCGGATAAATTATACCATATTTCAGACAATATAGCAACAAAAATCATATATACTTTTTCCGAATTTTATCTATCGGTTTAGGGTGTAGTAAGCGGTCTGTTGGAGGAGAGCATACTCGTACCCCTTTGCCCTTGCCCCTTTACCCTTAGCCCTTAGCCCTTCTCAGCCCTTTGCCCTTCTCAGCCCTTTGCCCTTTGCCCTTTGCCCTTTGCCCTTGAAAATAAAATAAAGCGGTTCAATTAAGAACCGCTCTAAGTAAATATCAATTATCAAACTGAACCTTACGAACCATCGCTTCCGAAAGCGCGAGGTAAATAAACAGCAGAGGCGTTACCTCGGGGTTAGCGATATTAACTACGCTCTGGAACAGGTAACATACAACGGGAGCTATAAATACAACCGTCATCGGATTTTTAGCGGCGTACTTAACCGAACGAACTACCGCCGAGCCGAACAGCGCGAGATACGCTCCTAAGCCGAGGATACCCGTTGTAACAAGGTAATTCAGATACTCGTTATGGGCGCAGTTTGTGGAGGAGTTGCCGAACTTAGTAGTAAGCTCGCTAAAGTAAGGCGTAAACATCGAGTAGAACGTATCGGGGCCTGAGCCGATAACAGCGTTCTTGAAGCCCGCGGTTTTAAAAATCTCGACCGCTTTAATCCAGATAAAGCCTCGGTGAGTTCCCCACTTTTCGTTAAAGCGGAAGAAGGTCATAATTCCGTCGAGCTTAGAGGTCGTATTTATAAAGCTGTAGCGTACAAACAGTCCCGCGATAAACGTAAGGGCTAAAAGATAAACACCGCCTAAAATGTAGGGAGTGTATTTAGGCATTTTAAACTCGATATTCTTACGCTCAACGAACCAAAGTCCCGCTACGATTAACGCGATTACCGCGATAGCGATAACGCTCATAAAGTCGTCGATAAACAGCTTTTGCATAGTGCCGAAGCCCTTTTGAGCCCCGCCGAGAATCGGTCTTACAAACGACAGAGCCTTAGCCGCTATCAGCATAGAGAGTACCGCGGCGAAGAATTTTCTAACCATATTAAGCTTTCGACAGTAGAACAGAAGTATAAGCGCCATTGTCGGCACAAATCCCAAAAATCCGCTCTCGCTGTCGGCGCAAAGCATAGACGCGAAGCCTATTCCGCAGGAAACTAAGTACAGATACTTAATCTTTTTCTTGCTGTTCATAAATAGCATAGCGAGTATCGGTATTGTAAGGCAGCAGAACGCCGACATAATATTTTTATTGCCGATAGTCGAGGTGAAGTCCTTGACCGTATTGGCGTCGTAGCCGTAGTAGATACCGTTTTCTATTCCGAATAAGCTGAACACATCGACATAGAAGAAGTTTAGGATACAGAGAATATGTACCGCCGCGCTTCCCAAAGCCAAGGCGATATAAACGTACTCCTTTTCCCAGAAGAATCGCGAAATTATTAAGTAGACCAGGAAGTAGAAAATAAATATCAACATTCCGTTGTTTCTTCCCTGCTCGGCAAAGAACGCGTCCATCGGAGTTTTTGACAGTAAAGTAGATATTCCGAAAATTACAATCAGCGCGATAAACGCTATATCGGGAACGCTTAAATACTCGTACCATTTTTTATCGGGTACAATTCCGACCCGCCTGCGCTCAAAATATCCGATCACTACACAAACCGCCGCCGAGAATATAAGTATCCCCGAAAGTGCGAGGTAAATATTGAGTTTATCGTGGCGGATATTGCTGTATTTTTCGGTAAAGAAAAGCGGAAAAACCGTAAACATTAAAACAAGATAATAGTTTACGAGCGAGTTAGAAACGCCGTATCTTTTCTTAACCGAGGTTTCGTTTGAATTTTTAGACATATTATCACCGAATTTATTGTAATACTTTTATCGGTTTATGTCAATTTTAACGCGGCTTTTTATCTCTTTTAAGCCTCAGCTTACCGCCGTCATAGCCGAGAGTAAGGATATTTTCTTTGAGCTTCAGCGAAAACACATAGCTTTCTTTATCGTTTTCGTCGAAGATAGCTAGGCTATCCTTATCCATAAAAGCCGTTCCGCTTATCTTTACATAGGATTTATTATTCTTATTTAGAATATTAAAAACCGCCCTGTCCTCCGAAAATTTAAGCTCGGCTGTTTTACCGCCGTTAAGAGAAGCGCTCCAGCTGTTCAGGCGGATTTCATCCATCGGGGTTTTTATTTCGGGAGTGCAGGAGCTAAGCGCTAAAATCAGCGTAATTACCACGAAAAATCTAAAAATCTTCATACCAAAAGCTATGCAAAAGTTAAAGCTTTTATAACTGATTTACAGTTTTGTTATAATTCTTGAAAAGCATTATAATATTATGTATAATGACTTTGTAAAATGAGAAAACTATATTGAAAAAGAGGAATTTAATGCAACAGTTAGTGGAAAATAAAAAGAATATTTTTAACGATAAAGGCGAGCTCACCTTCGGCGGCTGGTCTAAGTCCGCGCTGTTTGAGTACAATAAAGACATCCACCCCGCCGAGAATAAGATTACCGAGAGCGACAGCTACTTCATCTCTAACTCCGATATGGCGTTTTACCTTTCGTTCGAGATTACGGGTATAGATTTAAGCATAAAGACGGTTTTAGTAGACTATAAAACCGAGGAAATTTTTAAGGACAGCGTAAATAAGCGTATGCTGTTAGACGCGGCGGCTATGCCCGAGAACGACTCGGTCGGCGAGTTCAACTTTAAGGACAAGAGAATAGCCCTGACCGTGACAAATACCGTAGACGGCAAGTATTTAAAATGCGACTTTATAGATTTTGCGGATATTAAAAATCTTTTCGTAAAGATATTTCTTAAAAACGGCAGCGGCGACAGTATGAATATGGTATCGCCGTTCGAAAAGAACAAGAGCTGTTTTTACTACAAACGCTTTGTCGAGGATTACGAAGTTTCGGGCGTAGTAAAATTCGGCGGTGACGAATACGATATTACCGAGGAAAACGGCTTCGGGTATTTCTCAAAGACGAGATACCTTCTCTCGCGCCGCAGAAAATTCCAGTCGTTAAGCGGTATTACCGATATCGGCGGTCACAAGCTCACAATCAACCTCGCGTCTAAGGTAGGAACTAACCGCAGCGGAAGCGAGAACTGTTACTTTTTAGACGGCGAACTCATTAAAATCGGACGCACAAAGGTAGTCGGCGACGATAAGTCTGTAACGGGAAAATGGGAATTTTCGACCGCGGACGGCGGAATTGACTTAACATTCAGCCCGATTAAAACGGAAAACGGATTTTTGGGTTGTAAATGCGACAAAATCACGTTCGTAGCCGGCAGGCTCAACGGCGTTATCGAAACCGACAGATTCAGAATGAACCTTAAAGACAAGGTTTTTCATATGATATTTACTACGCTTTAAAGGATTTTCTTTCGTCTCCTTAATATAGTTATCGGCAGGCTTTTTATAAAACCTGCCGAATTTTTTATAATTATTTTTCCGGTTGTTTAAGGTATCTCGCGAATATTCCCATAACCGACAAGAACGCGGTTAAAAGGTAGAGTATAATCGAAATCATCGAGGCAAAGCAGATATACGGCGCGCCGACGAAATACAAAATACAGATTACTCCCGCGGCGGAACAGATAATTCCGACCACGTTTTTAAGGTTATACTTACGGTCGAAAAGCTGGAATCCCAGCGCGACGGCGGGTATTACGAGGAACAGTATATAACAGATACCGATAGTGGTGAGCTTATTAGTACCGTCGCCCGCGGCGCCGATATAGGAAATCATATCGAACACGGTAAACGTTATCTTACGTGTAACGGACTTTATACTCGCGGTAAAATCAGCGGTCTTGCCCGCTATAGCCTTATTCGAGGACTTTTCGGGTAACTTTAGTTTAAAGGTAAAGGTCTCGTTTTCTTTATGACCGATTAAGTTTTTATCAAGACCCTTAATAAATTTATCATCGCCGACCTGACAGCTTATCTCCTTGCTCTTTTCGTCGGTAAATACCTTACCGTCAACCTTGCCGACAAGGCTCATCGTGACAAAATCTCCGCTTTCGATAGCGATATCTTTAACGGTATCCTTGTAGTAATCCTCGTTCCACACGAAAGGCTGTGAAGTCAAAAAGATTATTACAAGAAAAAGTATAATCTGGATTATTCTAATACGTTTGGTCGATTTATTTTGAACTGCGAGCATTTTTATTTCTCCTAAAGAATTATTTTTAACACATACATTATTATATCACAAATTTTTATATTGCACAATATTTTATATTATGATAAAATTGTAACGTACTTTTTAAAATAATTTAAGGAAGGTAAATATGAATTGGATTAACGAATCAATAATGTACAATATCTATCCGCTCGGATTCGCGGGAGCTCCGCGCGAGAACGATTTTAAGCTCGAGTACAGGCTCGATAAAATCTACGATTGGATAGATAATTTTAAAAAGCTCGGGGTAAACACCTTAGTTTTTAACCCTGTTTTTGAGAGCACAAGGCACGGTTACGACACTATAGATTACTACAAAATTGACAGCCGTCTCGGCGATAATAATTCTTTTAAGGAAATTTGTAAAACCCTGCACGAAAACGGAATCAGAATTATCCTCGACGGAGTATTTAACCACGTAGGACGGGATTTCTTCGCGTTTAAGGACGTTCAGCAAAACCGCGAGGGCTCTCAGTACTGCTCGTGGTTTATGAACCTGAATTTCTACGGTAACAACCACTACAACGACAGCTTCTGCTACGAGGGCTGGGCAGGTCATATCGACTTAGTTAAGCTGAATCTCGACAACACTCAGGTAGTAGACCATTTAATCGGCGCGGTTAAGTTTTGGATTGAGGAATTCGGAATCGACGGTCTAAGGCTAGACGCCGCCGACTGTATCAACATTGAGTTCTTTAAAAAGCTCAGAAACACCTGTCTTTCGATGAAGCCTGATTTCTGGCTTTACGGCGAGATTACAAGCGGAGATTACAACCGCTGGGCCAATAAAGACGCTCTCCATTCGGTTACAAACTACGAGTGCTACAAGGGTATTTACAGCTCGCACAATGACCACAACTATTTCGAAATAGCGCACTCGTTAAACCGTCAGTTTGGCGACGGCGGTATCTACGGCAACATTTATACCTTTAACTTCGTAGATAACCACGACGTCAACCGGGTAGCGAGTATGCTCAGGAATAAGAATCATCTTAACAATGTTTACACCATTCTCTACACCATGCCCGGCGTACCGTGTATTTACTACGGAAGCGAATGGGCGATCGAGGGCAAGCGCACTCAGTACAGCGACTATGAGCTTCGCCCGTGCCTCGACATAGACAGTATTCCTAACCCGAACTACGAGCTTTACAACCATATCTGTAAGCTCGGCGCGGTAAGAAAAGCTCTCCCCGCGCTTAAATACGGCAATTTCAGAAACGTAAATATTAAGAATGAACAGCTCGTTTATATGCGCGAATATAACGGTCAGACAGTTTACACAGCGCTCAACCTCAGCGACAGCGATTTTAACATCGACATAAACTCCGCGGGCGGAGTATTAACCGACGCGCTCACGGGCGATAAGTTCAACACCGACGGTTACACGCAGATTCCCTTAAAGCCGTGTTCGTCAAGAATACTCGTGCTGAACGACGGAAGCTTTGAGCTCGATATTGACGAGAATATAATTCCTATAGAGAATAATATCAACGAGGCTTCGGACGAGGATATCTTAGAGCCGATACCCGTAAAGCTCGGAAAATACCGCCACTTTAAAGGTAACGAGTACGAGGTTATCGCTATCGCCAAGGACAGCGAAACCTTAGAGGAGCTCGTAGTTTACCGCGCGCTTTACGGCGAGGGCGAGGTTTGGGTAAGGAATAAATCTAACTTCGAGGAAATCGTCGAACGAGACGGAAAACGGATGAGAAGATTTACAAGAATTGAGAATTGAGAATTATGGTCGAGAAGATAGTTTGTAAAAGAAAAAACTTAATTTCCCGACCGCATTATTATGCAAGCTCCGCTTGCGGGGCATATGAATTCGGTCGGGTGACCAGGTTATTTTACTAACCATTCTATCTACTCGACCGAAACTATCACCTATCACCTATCACCTATTAACTATCAACTAAAAAAGGACTGCTTTCGCAGTCCTTTTTTTACATCGATTTAATTAAGCTTCCGAATACAAATTTCGCGAATTTTTTTCGGCATTTATTCATATCGGAAATCTGTATACACGAGCCCGCTACAGGATCGGTATAGTAAGCCCAAAGTCCGTCCTGAGGAACTGTATACTGTTTAACGCTGTACTTTAAGTAAGTGAGCGAATGAGATACAAGACCTGTAATCTCGTCTTTCTTGAGGTTAGTGGTAACGAGCGGGCCTACCTCGGATACAATCTGGATAATCTGAGTGATAGAAGCGTTCTTCATACTGTTAAATACAGTTTCGAGGAACTTTCTCTGGCGGGAGGTTCTGTCCCAGTCGTCGCCCGACTGTACTCCCTCGTAGCCTCTGTCTCGAGCGTACCAGAGCGCCTGCTGACCTGTAAGCTTAATCTTGCCGTCCTTTTCCTCGAGGAGATGACGCTCGCTTGTCTGATGGTTAATATACATCTGCCAGTTAATATAAGCGACCTCGTCGGCATCGAGTTTAAGAGTTACTCCGCCGAGAGTATCTACAATCTTCTTAAAGGTATTAAAATCAACTACAGCGTAACGGTCAACCTTAACGCCGAAGTTAGCCTCGATAGTACGGATAGAGAGCGAAGCTCCGCCGAGCGAATACGAGGAGTTAATCTTACCGTAGCCGTGACCGGGGATATAAACGTAAGTGTCACGCTGGAAAGAAGTAATTTTAATCTTCTTGGAGTTGTTGTCGATAGAAGCCATCATCATCGAGTCCGAACGTCCTGTAGAGCCTTTGGAGTGGTTGTCCTCACCGAAAAGCATAATATTGAGCACCTTCGAGTTCGAAAGCAGGCTTGAATCGGTAACAGCGGTCTTGAACTCGTCCACACCCTCGGCTCCCGTGTAGGGCTGAGTAGCTTTAGTCGCCTGGGTAGTCTGGGGTTCAAAGTTGAGCGAATCGAGCGCGTTGTAATAATAAATCATTCCGCCGCCCGAAAGCATAAGAATTATAGCGAGAATAAGAGAAAGAACTCTCTTTACCCTTCCCTTTTTCTTATATATCTTCGTAACCTGAGTGTTGGAACTGATATCAACATACTCGGAGTTGGATTTACCTCTGGTTCCTGACATAACATTGCTCCTTATTTCATATACTTATTTTTACATTTCGACACAATTTTACATTATGTGATATTATAGCACACATCAAGCCGCGGTATTGTTCTTTAAAAGAATATAACTCTATTGTCATATTTTCTTTATATTTTCGCCAAATTATTCGCTTATATCGTCGAGAGTTAGTGAGAATGACGGAAGAAAGCTCTCGATAAACTCGTCAACTTCACACATTTTCATATCCTTGAGCGCCTTCAAGGTCGATTTCTCGGCGCTTTTAAACTCGTCGTTTCCCATACGTATCTCCTCGATACACTTAACGAGAGCCGAAAGCTTATCGGCGGCTTTTACGTATTTATACAAACCGCGGTCGCTTTCTTTCTTTAAAAGAATTATATCGCTGTACTCGTCCCTGAGCTCCTCGGGTATCATAGACACAAGCTTTTCGCCCGCGATACGCTCGACTTCCTTGTAAGCGCCTATAATTTCGGGGTTGTAGTATTTAACGGGCGTAGGCATATCCCCCGTTATT
>CAMHQC010000012.1 GCA_946187325.1 uncultured Clostridia bacterium | reverse complement strand
AGCCGCTAAACTACTACGCTTATAATATTATGTCCAACTTTCGGGGGTCACATCATTTTTAATTTGAATAAGCCGTCCATTCAGCTCCGTCAAATATCATATTCGCCGACGGAAACTGTAAATCTTTAGTCTTATCGCCGCCGTTATTGAATATTACCCATGTCGCTCCCGCGGGAATTTGAGCCCTGTGGACATCATCGGATATTTTCTCCATATCGTTACCCGGCCAGCTCATCATAGTTTTGTTTTCATCCGACCAGAAGTACGCTTTTACAGTACCCCAATTGGAGTTTTTAAAGTAGATATACTGTTTAGCGGCTTCTGTAGACTGGTCAGTCTGAACCGCGGAAGTCGGAGTTATAATTACAGGAGCGTTAGTCGGAGAAGGCTCGGAACTTTTTATCACTGTTCCTACGCTCGCGCTTCGGGCGGTATTTTTTACAATATATTCCTGAATAGCCGTAGCGTCCTTAATAGAAATCGTTCCGTTTCTATCGCAGTCAGCGGCAACAAGCGCGTTACCCGAAAAAGTGGTTAGATGGGCAAGGTGCTTTTGGATAAGCGTTACATCCTTTATATTTATCATATTATCAAAATTAGTATCGCCTATTAGCACTCCGTCCGTTACCGCGGGAGCGTCGGTCGCGGGCGAGGTAACAACCTCGGCGTCGGCGTAGGCGCTCCACGAAGAACCGTTGAAGATATTATTTGTATCGGGTATAGTGAGGTTGCCCGTCTGATTTCCGCCTCTATTGCTGAAAATACACATATCGTATTCCTTAGAAAACGTCAGCTTCCAGATACTATCCTTATACTTCGTCATCGCTTTACCCGGCCACGAAGCTTCATGGCTGTCGTTGGAGGATTTCCAGTAATAGATATAAGGGGTTTCAAAGTTCGAGGACGAATTATCGAAATAAACCGTAGTCATTTTACTCGGATCGGGAGCGGGCGGTTTCGTCGGAGTCTGGCCCGTATAAGCCTCCCACTTATTCCCGTAGGAGAACAGCATATTTGTTTCGCCTATATCGAGTCCAGATTCGCCTTCGCCGGGATATCGGTTTCCTGAACCGCTTCCCGCGTTAAACATAACCTTACCGTTTTCAAGTCCATCATCAACCTCTATAACATAAAGGCCGAGACCGCTGTCGAAATCCATTTTCTTGCCCGGCCAAGCAGCGTTGGACTTAACCTCGCTTCCACTCTCGTCGTAGATATACGCGTTAACCTCGCTCCAATCATACTGGGTATTATCGAAATAAATCCTTGTTACAGCATTCGGATCTTTCTTCTTAAAATTATAGGATTTTTCGAGCGTTTCAGAACCGCTTGAAGCGCTTATCTCGACGGTGAACACTTTTCCGAGCTCTATTCCCTCGCCTATTTTAAAAGTAGAGCCGTTAGTTACCTTAAACTCTTTTCCGCCGTCTATTTTTACCATAGCGTAGTCCGCGCCCTTTAGGCTTACGGATACGGTTTCACTGTCATAGAAGGAATAATCTCCGACAATCTTCATACGGATAGAGGACTGAGGGCCTTCAATAAGAATAGTTCCGTTTTCACCTGAGTCGAACTCAACCTTTCCGTTAGTTACGGTAGCCGTGGAGCCGTCGTAAAAGTTCGTAAGTTTAGTTTTATTTCCCCACATCGACGACACATTAACGGAAATCTTCTTGTTTTTCGGAGCGCCGATTACCGCTATAATTCCGTCCGCTAAATCACCTCGGTCGTAACTTCTCGAGAAAGTATATCCGCTCTCCGCGGAATACGGCGAAATCTGCTGGTGATCTCCGGCTCCTATACAAATATGTTTGCTTCTGAATTTACCGACTTTCTGCCAATGTTTCAAAACGCTCTGATCCATACTGTCCCAGTTCATATCGCTTCTGAGCGAATGGCCGCTTCCGCCGTGGCCGTCAAACGACATTCCCGCAACAGTAGGACGATTAGTTTCGTCGCCGTAGAAAATCTGTATAGCGCCGGGCAACAACTGGAAAGCGGAGCCCTGATAGATTAAATCGCCCCTGGCGAGATTCGAGTCATGCGAGGAAATATAAGTCAGGACATTGTGACCTTCCTTTGTATTAAGCGCGCCCGCGTAGCCCTGGTAAGTTCCGTTAATACTCGAAATACCCGGGACACCTGAGCCCGAGAAGCCGAAGTTAATCATTGAGTCAAAACCGCCCTCGGTGTAATAAGAACCGCCGTCAAGACCTTTCCAATCCCAGCACTCGCCCGTCATCCAGAAATCGTCCGTCCAGTTAGCGCCGTCTTTAGTCGGGTTTTTCTGACGCCATTGTTTCAATGCTGAAACACAGGAAGTTTTTAATTTTTTCCACGAAGCTAAATCAACATGTTTAGCCGTATCACATCTGAAACCGTCTACGCCGTAGGTAGAAACCCATTCAGAAAGCCATTTTGTAATATAATTAGATACGGTATCCTAGCTTCCGTACTTACTTACTTTTGAGTTATAAGTACCTTCCGAAGTCCATTTGTTTTTCAGAATAGGAGGAATACTTACGCTTTTATTCGACTCGGTTCTAAAATCAGGAAGTCCCGCAAGACAGTTCGTGAGGTCGGAACCTCCCTCCTCAGAATAGCCGGGAAGACCGCTTCTTACCCAATCGCTTCCCCACCAGTTACCCCATTCGGAAGTACCATTTTCGTAGTCTATTGTATCGTGCAGGCTGTTTACGCGTGTAAGCTTGTAGATATAGGACTGCGCGGCTGACTTGTCCTTAAACTTTCCGAAATTATAGGTAACCATATCCTTTATGGTGTTATAACCCGCGTGATTCATTACTATATCCATTACAACTCGAATACCGTGCTTGTGAGCTGTATCCACCATAGTTTGAAACTCAGCGCGTGTACCGAAGTTTAAGTCGGGTTCGGTATAGTCGAGCACATAATATCCGTGATATGAATAATGAGAAAAATCCTGCGCTTCACCCGGTGTTACATATCCGTGAATCTGCTCATATGGAGCAGAAAGCCAAATTGCGTTAACACCGAGGTTATCGAAATATCCCTCGTTAATTTTCTGAGTAATACCCGCGAAATCTCCGCCGTGGAAGGTTCCGGGGTTAGTCTGCCAACCTTCAAGCGGTTTTCCGCTTGAGTCGGTAGCTCGTCCGTATGAATGGTCGTTAGATGTATTTCCGTTTTTAAAACGGTCGGTTAACAGAAAATAAACCGACGCGTTATCCCACGAAAAATCGTCGGGATTTTTTAAGGCGGTTTTCTGGTTATAGGATGTACTTTTACGCTGCTGAGCGGCGTTTACGTTAACAGCGCTGAAAACACAACCGAAAATCATCGTGACGCATATTAAAACAGCAAGTATTCTTTTCATTTCAAAACTCCTTTAACTCTAAAATCTAAATACATGTTAAATTATATCTTATGTTAAGGCGTTTCACAATACATAAAATATAATTGTAACCGTTATCGTCTTATTGCACAAACAGCGGCTATAAACTTTTAGTAAATTCAGCAAAAAGAAAACCGCCCTCTCGGACGGTATTCCCATATAATGAATTTTTAAAATTGGAGACTGATTATTTAACTCTCATAATATTCTTCTGAGAATCTACGAAGAGCTTCATTGTAACCTTAGTAGTTTTGCCGTTTTCCTTATAGGTTAAGGTAAACTTGCTGAGACCGTAGGATGTGCCTGTCATTTTGAATACGTGCTTTTTAGCGGAAGCGTTGTAGGAATACTTTGTTTTAATATTCTTCGCGCTCGCGGAAGAATTCCAGCTAAAGCTTTTAGCGGATTTCGCGCTTACTTTATACTCAAAGGATTTTGCGAATGTGTTTGCTTTAGTTGTAGTCTTGGCTAAAACGCCCTCCATTTTATTGGAAGCGTGCGAGCTTGCGGAGCCCTTGGAAACCGCGCCCGCCTTTACGGTAGATACTAAGAAAGCGGAAGATACCGCGAACATTGCTGCTAATATAATTGCTAAAACCTTTGTCTTCATAACTTTCATCCTTATTTACCCCTTTGTTAATTGTTTTATCATTTTAATAATTCTTTGGTTAATTACCTTAGTGATTAACCTGTTGTGCATATAATATAACATTAAAATTTCCGTTTGTCAACCCTTTTTTAAAAATTTTCTAAATTTTTTTCAAGAAAGCGCGCAAGCGGATTACTTTATTAATATAGATGTTAATTAACTTTTCAGACGCTGTCTATCGTCGGTCTTTTACTGATTGTTTTTCTGAAAACGGCTTCCCGCTTACCACTTCACACTTAAAACTCGGGACCGGCTCAAAACAAGTTTGAGCCGGTCCAGACTAATGGGATTATAGTAATTTCATACTCCGGATTATGTGTACCAATCGGGCTTATCGCTCGGGGGATCAATCATATTGAAGATTATCAATTTTGCGTTAATGCCGCCCGGAATATCAAGTCCGCCGGCGCAGTCATAATTGTAATCGCCGATTACTGTCAGATCAATGCTTTTAATCTTGCCGCTTACATAAATCGCGGAGCTTCTTGTCGCGCTTACAGTACCTCGGTTGAAGTAAACCGTTGTATTATCAGCGTTATCGGGTACACAAACAGCGTGATTGCCGCCATTTACCGAGGCGTAGCTGAGGGTAAAATCCGATTCAGCCGAAACCTCGAAGGTATTGAGGTCGCCCTTTGCCGTAGAGTCAAAGGTGCTTGTGTCCGAAAAGCTTGTGCCGAGAACTAATTCGACCTTTCTATACATCGGAAGCAGGAAGCCGCCGCTCGAGTTGAGTCCCTTAACATTGTCGTCCAGCTTGTAGCCTTTGACGGGGTCAGCCTTGACCGTTACCAGTCTGCCGTTTGATGAAATCTTAAAATCACATCCCGAATCGATTCCCTGAGACCAAGCGTCGATAAAGTTTTTGCAGCCCTTTTCCGTTGTATAGTTGAGCCGGTTGGTAGTTGTCAGGGTGAACGGAGCGTAGTCATAAGCCATTTTTTCGTTATCTTTTATAACCTTGTTAAAGATTTTGTCCATATCGCCGAAGCTATCGAGCATCTCTGAAGCGGTTATATCGTATTTCGAATAAGGCGACTCATCGGCATTCACCGTGATAACCTTGTTATCAATCTCATATTCCTTAACCTTTTTTGCCATATTATTGAGAACGTTTATCGCGAAGAAGTCGAGGATCGCGTGCTCTTCGATAGATGAGATTTCGTTATTGATACCCTTGATAACCCTGTGGTAATCGGGGGTGTTTGCGTAGCTGTGCTCGTTTTTATCAGCCATCTCAACCTTATCAAGCAGATATGTCGTAAGCTGCTTGTAAGCGTTTTCGTGGTCGTTTGAGATTCGCTCGCCTTTTAGGAAGCTGAGCATAGCGTCGAAGTCAGCCTGCAGAGCGCTGATGTTGCACACGGGATCGCTGATAATTTCCTTGTACGCCTTGTATGTGGTATTATTCAGCTTACCCATACCGTCGCAGGTGAAGTTATCTTTGTGCTGTGAAATGCGCTTGAGAACATTTGAATAATCGCTCGAAATTGTGTCAACCTGCTTTCTGAATTCCGAGGTATCAATTTTTGAATTTATCGCAAGAAGCTGCTGCATTTCTTCATTGTGGTATTTATTAGCGTTTTTGGAAAGAAGCTGAACCTCGTTCATAACCGCGTCTACTTTTGCCTTGATTTCTTCCGCCTGCTTATCGATGTCATCCTTCAACTCCTGATTTGACGGTCCGTCGTCCAAGCCGAAGATAAGATTGAAAACAGGGCCGAGCGCCATATTCGCGATCTTGGTACCTGTCGCGTTAAGCAGTGATTTTCCGACAAAGCCCATGGCGGACGACGCTATATTTCCAAAAGTGATTGAGGAGCCTGACGCGTTAGCGTTGGCGGCTGCCGAAGCCGGCGTCACTGAAACAGTGCCTACCGAAAATAATGTTATTACCGATAACGCTCCCGCAATAATTCTTGTTTTAATACCGTTCTTTTTCATAATAACCGCCTCAACCTTTCTGCCCGTAATCAGTTATTAAGGAGTTTACCTTATTTACCAATTTGCTAATTATTTTATTATTCTAATAATTCTTTGGTTAATTACCTTAGCGATTAACCTGTTATGCGTATAATATAACATTATAGTTTTAGTTTGTCAAGCTTTTTTGGGAATTTTTCTAAAAAAATACCGCGGTACAATAACCGCGGTTTACAAAATATGTTAAAGCTGACACTTACTAACAGATAAAAATTTTCATCTGTTAGGGTAACAGAAGTAATCTGAACCTCGGTTTTGTCGGACAAATTTCCGCCTACCCTTTGTTAAAATGCTCGGAAACCCGTCAGGGTTTCCTGTGCTTTTGCCGCGGCTAGACGAAAATCTGCCTCGGCAAAACTCCTTTGGACTTTAAACGGTTGAAATTTTAGGCGATTTGCGGTGCGGAGAATGTTAGCAGGCTGGCGCCTGCTGACGTTCGACAAGCCGTAAAGAGTCAAAATTACTCCGTTTAAAGCGTGGTTCGGATTGCTTCTGTTACCCTAGCCTAAAAATCCTGTATTTATCAGGCTTTAGAGTATGTTCTAACAGATGGACAGTAACTATATACATTATAAATTTTATAATAAAAAATTTATTTTTTTATGGCTCTGTCACAACAAATGGTTGATTTTTGACGAGAAATAGCGTATAATAATAGTAAGAAACAGTACCACCGAAGGAGGTAATTGGATATGCCTACTATCAAAGACGCATTAGATATTATCGGTAAGTTGACTGTCGCAGAGCAGGAAAGCCTTAAAACAATGCTTTTAAGTCCTGCCTTTGTAAAGTCTTTGAATATTGAAGATTTCGTAGCAAAGGAACGCTTTGCAAATGGTCGTGTATGCCCTCTTTGTGGCTGTATCCATGTGGTTCGCAATGGTCATCGTAAAGATGGCACACAGCGATATGTATGTAAGGATTGTGGCAAGTCCTTCGTGATTGCTACGAACTCCATTGTGTCTGGTACAAGAAAAGACTTGTCCGTGTGGGAGCAGTACATTGATTGTATGATGAATGGCTTATCCATTCGTAAGACTGCTGTTGCTTGTGGGATTCACAGAAACACCGCATTCCTTTGGAGACACAAGATTTTGGATGCACTTCAGAATATGGCAGACGATGTTACCCTTGACGGCATTATTGAGGCTGACGAAACTTTTTTCGCCATCTCGTACAAGGGCAATCATAGCAAGAGTAAGACATTTGCTATGCCACGCAAGGCTCATAAGCGTGGTCATTCTACACATATCAGAGGCTTGTCCCAAGAAAAGGTATGTGTTCCTTGTGCGGTTAATAGGAATGGCTTGTCTATCTCCAAGATTACGAATACTGGTAGAGTTTCTACAAGAGATTTACATCATATTTATGATGGTAGGATTAAGACCAATTCCACTCTTGTTACGGACAAGATGAACTCCTATGTGAGATTTACAAATGCCAATGGCATTGACCTTGTGCAGTTAAAGACTGGCAAAGCCAAGAAAGGCATTTATAATATCCAACATATCAATAGCTACCATAGCCAGCTAAAGAGGTTTATGCGTGGCTTTAACGGTGTTTCTACCAAGTATCTGAACAACTATCTTGTGTGGAATAACCTTGTAAATTACGCCAAAGAAAGCGACATGGAGAAAAGGAACATCTTCTTAACTTTCGTTTTGGCAACATTGAAAACTGCTAAATGCAGAGATTTATCAAACAGACCAGCAGTTCCTCTGGTCGCCTAATTAGAATTTGTGGAGATGATAAGATGGTCAATATAACAGATGTAAAACAGATTCTTCAATTTGCAATAGATGCGGAGATTAAAGTCTTTCTTGATGGTGGCTGGGGTGTAGATGCTCTTCTTGGATATCAGTCAAGAGCCCATAATGATATTGACATTTTTGTAGAAAAGAACGATTATCAGAACTTTATAGAAATAATGAAAGCTAATGGCTTTTATGAGATTAAGATGGAATATACAACATTGAACCATACTGTATGGGAAGATTTGAAAAACAGAATTATTGATTTGCATTGTTTTGAATATACGGACGAAGGTGAAATTCTTTATGATGGGGATTGTTTTCCGGTAGAAACTTTTTCGGGTAAAGGAAGAATTGAGGAAATAGAGGTTTCCTGTATTGAACCATATAGTCAAGTAATGTTCCATCTGGGATACGAGTTTGATGAAAATGATGCACATGATGTGAAGTTATTGTGTGAGACACTTCATATCGAAATTCCAAATGAGTATAGATAACTGCAAATAACAGTTTGTAGGGGAGTTCTGATACTCCCCTATAAAAATGGCTATTTATCAACTGTTTGTTGTGACATAGCCTTTTTTATTTTAATAAACATAGAGTATAGAATAACACTTCAATCTGTATACAATCATTTTATAATCGGAAGAATATTTCTAAGCACTCCGAACACAACCAACACGCCTATAAATACATACAGGAGAATATTCTCCCATTTTTTAAGCCCTTTTTCGCCGAAACGCAGGTACTTATAGATATGATATATAAACAGCGCCGAAAATACAGGCAACGCGCAGAACAATACGGGGTTGCTTTTAAACGCCGATATAAAATCGAGCTTAAATATATTAAAAAACATTCGGCTTACTCCGCATCCGGGGCAGTAAAGTCCTGTTGTAAAATGGATCGGACACGGAATCGAAAAGCCCAGAAAAGTATGAAGCGCTAAATAGATAAAGCCTATAGCCGAAACAACGGCTGCAGGCTTTACTACTTTTTTTAATCGTTCAACCATTAAAACGGAGCGTTGCTGTTCGGATTATCGGAATACTTATTCAGTCTATCCTGCATAAGAGCGTAAGAGATAATATTTAGTCCGAAAATCGATAACACTAAATATAAAATAGCGCTGTTACTTTGTCCCTCAAGCTTATCGAGCTTCTCTCCCTGCTTATAGTTCCAATACCAGCCGAAAATACCGCAGGTAACGATTGAAAGCAATACTACAATACCGCCTGTCATATCGTTAGGATTACGGGTAACGGCGTTAGTATCGTCGTTAAGAACTACCATCCAATAAATACCGAAAATTCCGCAGGTAATAATCGTAAGAACTATGTACAGAGCAATACTTCTATTCTCTACCATTACAATTCTCCCCTTTCAATTTAATTCTAAAACATTATACCATATATTAAGCCTATGTCAATATAACAAAAGTCAAAAATCCATATCTCCCTTATAGAAGCTTAAAACCTTTTCCAAGCAATCGGGAGCTTCGTCGTATACCGCGTGGCCGTAATTATCGTAGGTAAGCATTTTTCCGCCCGAAAGCTCGGAGAGCCTTTCAATATCCTTATACGGAAAAATTTTATCGGCTTTGCTTCCGATTACGAGTATCGGACAGCGGATTTCTTTTACCTTATCGTGAACATCGTAGCCGTTAAAGCTCTCGGAAAGTATAATAAACCGCTCCAGCTCAGCCTTGTCCGCTCCGCCCATAAGCTCGAATAGATATTTGCCGTATTTTTCGACGAACTCGTCTGAGAACACGGTCTCAACCATTCTTTTTACGAGCGATTCCTCGTCGCCGTTTTCGGCGCAGACGAGCCACTCTCTAAGAATTTTGGAATTTTCGTCCGTTATCTCGGCTATCGTGGAACAAAGAGCGAGTTTATGTATAAGCCCGGGGTAATATATGGCGATAATCTGGGCTATCATTCCGCCCTGAGATACGCCGAAAAGATAGATATCTTTAAGCCCGAGCGACATAATCGCTTCGGCGGTGTCATCGCCCATATCCTTTATGGTATAGACCTTGGGACAATCGGTCCGGCGGTCGAAAACATATACCGTATAATCCTCGCGCATAGACTTGTAAGCCGAAGCTACGCTGTCCGCGGAGTTCATAACGCTCGTCAGGCTCAATCCGGGAAGAATTACCGCGGTTTTGGCGCCTGTACCGAACTTAAAATATCTCATTTCGAATCTATCTGTTACTACTTTTTCTATTTTAATACTCATAATTGCGCTCCTGATTAATTTATAGTTTTATAACCTTCCACTCTAAAATAAGTCTATCGAGCGAATAAGCCGCGTTCGCCGGGCTTGTAGAAGGCAGTTTAACAGCCTCAATACCGGTAATCGGATAAATAAATTTCATATACATTTTGAAAGACAGCGCGCCGTTACAAAACACCCTGTCTATTTTACTCTCGTCTATTATAACGCTTATATCGTTCGGCACAACATCTTTCACGGAACTATCCGAAGAACCGGTGATTGTACAGGACCGGATAGAATCCCACAGCGCGATATTGTTCCTTAAAATAAGAGATTTTTTCTCGTCGATAGTTTCGGGAATTTGTTCGTCAAAAACCGCGGCGACAACTTTCCAAAATCTATTTTGCGGATGACCGTAAAAAAACAAATTCTCCCTGGACTTAACGGACGGAAAACTTCCGAGAATAAGCGTTCTTGAATCCGCGCGATAAAGAGGAGGAAACGGATGTACTATATTTTTGGATTCCATTTTTACACTCCTTATCCAAACACTTACGCAAATGTTTTACAACTATAACAATTATATTATAGCTTACGACAGAGGTGTTTTCAAGTGCCGCTCCGCCTCATATTTGTACACGAAACTAAGATACCGGAGAAAAATGTATTTCAATATGACGATATTATGAAAAAACTGTAAGAATTTATTTTTTGAATAATAATGACGTACGTAAATTTTTATGATAAAATTAAATTAGTGACTATCCCTGAATTTGAGGTGATTATGAATGGGTAAGAAAACTGACACTCAGTCATGGAAAGAACGTTTAAGAAGTGTACCGAAAAGCTTTGTCGCCTATAAAAAAGACAGCGTTTCGGCTATTGACGAAATGAAAAAGGAACGCAAGTTGCTCGCGCCGTTGATTTTCTGCGCGCTGTTGTTTTTGAGCTGTACTTTTATAATCGGCGCTCACTATCGCGGAGTTGACGATTTTATAGCCCACAGCAAATCGCCTTTGAACGATTACGGACTATTAAAATATGTATCCGTTTTCTCAATAGGCGCAACGTTGCTTTTTGGCTTAGTGATGATCGCGCTTATGTTTATCATTTATGTTTTTACACGGTTTGTCTGCGTAAAGCTTTTTTCGCGCGGTTTAAAGGCTAAGGATGTTTTGCTCGACGGTATTATTGAATTTGGTATGAACTCAATTCCGTGGACGGTATTTTTCCTTTTAGGCGGTGTGTTGAGCAATTTATTTTGGTGGTCATTTTTCCTTATAATCGCGTTTTTTACGCTGTTTTTTATCATTATGCTTATAAGAAGTATATTTGACGCGGTAGATCGTACAAAACAAAAATCGCTGATGGTATTTGTTATGTCGGTTTGTATTTTTATCTCGTTACTGTTGATAAACGCGTTTATGACCGCGGTGCTCGGATATTCGCTGATGACTATCGCGCAGGGCGTTCAGGAAAATATAAATCATATTTGGGATAATGTTAAGGTTTGGCTCGACAGCTTCATAAAAAGCCTTTACTTCTTTAAATAAAACCACTGAGCTTTGCTAATCGCAAAGCTCTTTTTTTGACTTTTTATATACCGGTCTTGCGTTTAATTCAGTTTAAATTCAGATTAGCGTTATATAATATTTTCAAAAGCCGAAAGGAAACGATATGGATGAAAAAATTTTTATCGATAATAATCGCTGTTTTGATATTTACATCACTTACAACGTCGTGCGGTAATACGAATAATAAAAAGTCAGCAAACCTTCATACGATGTACTTCAGGGATAAATCCCGCAGTAAAGAAGCTGTCGCGACATTCTTCAACAGCGCGTCGAAAAAAAGCGAAGATATAACAATGAAGAAGATTGAGGACAATAACGAAGCAAACGTGTTTTCCTGCGAGGGAGATACCTCAGCCTACAATATGGTCTACATTACTTATGACGGAATCTCCACGGAAAAATTCGCGTTTAACAAGTGTGTGAGCGGTTGGAATAACAGCGGCGACGGTTTAATGCCGTACGCTTACGGAGAAAAAATCAACTATACCTATAAGTACAAGGATGTAACGCTGAAATGTAACGGCTACGATAAAACCGTCCACATCTGGACCCCCGGCAACTATGACAAAAACTCTAAAGATAAGTACGCTGTAATATACGCGCTCGACGGCGACGGAATGGTGTATCTAGGACAACCCGGCACCTCCGTAAGCGGATGCGAAAACATTCCCGAACAGGTTAAAGCTATGACGGCAGCTGCCGGGTTTAAGGCAATTGTGGTAGCTGTGGAAACTCACGGAGACGGGAGCACCTGCTATCGAGACGACGAACTTATCCCCAACCTCGGTAAAATGGCTCACGAGGAGGGAACCTCTCGGAAACTCGGAAACAAGGTTGCCGATTTTATCAGCGGCACGCTGGTTCCCTACGTTCAGAAGCACTATAACGTATATACCGACGCGCGTCATACAGCGGTTACGGGAGTTTCTCTCGGAGGGCTCGAAGCGTTCTACATAGCTATGGCTCATCCCGAAACCTTCGGCGCCGCGGGATGTTTTTCGCCGTCGTTTTGGTGCTACAATGATAAAAATTGGACTAAATTTATCAAAAAAACACCCTTAAATAAAGCCCCGTTTATTTATATTTATACCGGAAATGAGAAAAACGATACAGGCAAAGAAGCTTCCGCTATGGTAAAACGTCTAAAGAAAACGGGCTATCCGAAAAACAGACTCGCGTTCCACTATAACGAAAACGGTTCTCACTCAACTCCCTACTGGCGTAATACTTTTTCGGAATTTCTTGAAGCGATGTTTTATCGAAAAGTCGAAGCGTTGATGTAGAAGGAGAAAAACATGAAAAAGATAGTTATACTTTTTTTAACCGCGGCACTTCTGATCCTTACCGTTTCCTGCTCTCGAGACGCCTCAACCGCGGAAAAAGCCTCGGACAAAAACGGGACCACTTCCTCAGAAACCCAAAGTAAGCTTAACGAAATTTTAAAAAGCCGAGGCTTTAAGGGAGTTGTAAGTATAGTTAAAAAAGGCAGGAACATTTATACTTACGCAAACGGCAAGGATTCTGACGGCGACTCGCTAAAGCCGTCCTCGTCAATGTATCTCGGCTCAGTATCCAAGCAGTTTTGCGCCGTGTCGATTTTAACACTTCGAGATAAAGGCAAGCTCAGTCTTAACGACAAGCTTAAAAAGTATTTCCCAAAATACAAAATCGGAAAGAATATCACTATAAAAAATCTGCTCACAATGCGCTCGGGAATTATGGATATGGTAAACGAGGGACAAATCGCGGGAGCAAATTATAAAAACTCCGAAAAAAAGAATATCGACGTCGTAAAAAGGTGGATTTTTTCTCGGGAACTTAAGTTTAAACCCGGTAGTAAATACGCTTACTCGAACTCTAATTATTTTCTTTTAGCCGATATAGTTAAACAGGTATCGGGGCAAAGGTATCACAACTTTGTTCGTGAAAATCTTTTTAAACCTTTTAATATGAAACACAGCGGTTTTGTCGAGGAGGTTAAGGATAATCCCTCATGGGCAAAGGGACTTACCCGCGGTAAAGAAAACGGCAATATTATCCAAACAGGTCTTTCAAACGGCGCGGGTGACATTATATCGAACAGCGCGGATATGGATATATGGATGGATAAGCTTTCGGACGGAGAGATTATCTCGAAAAAGAGCCTTTCAGAGATGACGAAAGATTATTCTCCCGAATCCGCACCCCGCTACGGATACGGGCTCGAAAGATTATACAAAGACGGAATCGGTCATTTCGGAGTAATAGAAAACTACTGCGCGTTTGATTATATTAATAAAAAAAGCGGACTGCGAATATTTGCCGCGAGCAATAAGAGGTCGGCGCAGTCGTATATCAGCAGTCTGCCGATGTTATTTTTTAATATTTTGGAATAATAATATTTCAGCTCGAATAAACATATAAACGCTTACAAGAAAGGCGCGCTTTGCGCTGCTCATAGCTCGTCGCTGCACAGCGGCAAACTGAGCTAAGAATAAAAATTTTTAATTTTTTTACAGCGCTGTAAAGCAGTTTCCTATAATCATAAGTAAAAAACCTCCTGTAACAAATACAGGAGGTTTTAAAATTCGAAGTTCAACACATCGTTTATCGGGGTTATTTTTCCCGATGCAAACGAAACTCAACGGAACGTTTAAGATAATCGAGATACTGCGGATCACGACACGGGAGATGAACTGATTATCGGTGCCGCGCGCTGTATCGAAAAAGTGGTCGGCGGCGCGGGGAAATGCTACAGAATCGGCGGCGACGAATTTGTCGTTTTGACGAATATGAAAAAAGAAACGGCGGACAATATACTGACAAGCCTTGAAGATAAAACTAATCGGTGGTCGGAAAATAATCCTAAGTTGTCTTTAAGCATATCTTCGGGATACGCCCGCGCACAGAAACACCCGGGCTTAAACACGGAAGAGCTTATAAAAAGAGCCGATCGGGCTATGTATGTATCTAAAGCCGCGTATTATATGAGTCAGGGTATAGAGCAATAGTTTTCAAACGTACATATATCAAAAGCCTGAGTAATTCGTAACGAGTTACTCAGGTTTACTTTTTTAACATCGATAAAAATTTATACGCCGATATTAACGACGGAGTTCACTGCGATTAACACCTTAATCGCAATGAACAGAGTCCGCGACGACGAGCGCGCCGGAAGTATTATCATCTGATAAACACTGCCTATCTCGAACCTTGCGGCTGCAAAAAAATAACGAGTCCAATGGACTCGTTACTTTTTTGGCACGCCGGAAGGGACTCGAACCCCCGATCTCGCGGTTCGTAGCCGCGCACTCTATCCAGCTGAGCTACCGGCGCATTTTCAGGGCGGAATTTTTTCCGCCCGTATATAATAACACTTTCGGTGAAAAAATGCAAGTGTTTTTTACACTTTATTGTAAAAAGCTAAGAAAGCGCGGTACGCTTCGTACACATCAACCTTACTCACAAGCTCGAAAGGAGCGTGCATAGACAGCACGGGAACGCCGAGGTCCACGACATCGACATTCATATTAGCGACGTACTTCGCGATAGTTCCGCCGCCGCCGATATCGACCTTGCCGAGCTCGCCTACCTGCCACATAATCTTATTTTCCTCGAGGATAGAGCGGATTTCGCCCATATACTCGGCTGACGCGTCGGAAGTATCGTACTTTCCGCCGTGGCCGGTATATTTCGAAATTATTACGCCGCGGTTAATATAGCTCGAGTTTTTAGCCTCGTACGCGCTCGCGTAAATCGGGTCGAACGCCGCGTTAACGTCAGCGGAAAGGCATTTACTCTTAGAGAGAACTCTATAGCCCTCCTCGCCGTCGGCTTTAGCGAGGTCATAGATAAAGTATCTCAGGAAATCGCTCTGCATACCTGTGTTTCCGTCGGAGCCTGTTTCCTCTTTATCGGTAAGGTAGGTTATACAGGTGCTTTCGGGCATTTCGCAGTCTAAAGCCGCCTTTAACGCGGGATACGCGCAAACCTTATCGTCGTGTCCGTAACCGCCGATTAAACCGCGGTCGAAGCCTACGTCACGGCTTTTCTGAGCAGGCACAAAGCACAGCTCCGCCGAGAGAAAATCGTCCTCGCGAATTCCGTATTTTTCATTCAATATCTTCATAACATTGAGCTTAACAAGCTCGCTTTCCTCGTCCTCGGTATCGAGCGGACGCGATCCGATAAGAACGTTTAAGTTCTCGCCCTCTATCGCCTGTCCGAGCTTTTTCTGAGCCTGTTCTCTCGCTAAGTGCGGAAGTAAGTCCGTAATACAGAAGCAGGGCTCGGCTTCGTCGGCGCCGACATTAATATCGACCTTAGTTCCGTCGAGCTTAACTACAGTTCCGTAAAGAGCGAGCGGCATTACTGTCCACTGGTACTTTTTAATTCCGCCGTAATAGTGGGTTTTAAAGTAAGCGAGGTTATTATCCTCGTACAGAGGATTGGGCTTTAAATCTACTCTCGGGGAGTCGATATGAGCGATAGCGAGTTTAACGCCGTTTTTAGTGCCGTTTTTACCGATAACAGCGAGAGCGATCGCTTTGCCGCGGTTGATAAAATAAACCTTATCGCCCGCGTTATACTTTTTATCCTGCTCAAATTCTACAAATCCGTTCTCCTTAGCAAGCTTAAGCGAATACTTAACGGCTTCGCGCTCTACGGGTGAATTGTCGAGGAATTTTTTATATCCCGAGCAAAATTCGTCCGCGGTATTTATCTCTTTTTCCGAAATAGTAGAGATGCCCTTTTTATCGGACATAAACAGTTTTTCTTTTAGTTCTTTGGTTTTGTTATCTGCCATAATGTATTACCTCCATTTATAATTCTAACTGAAATATAATTTATTATACATATCTTTAGCGTGTTCAACTTTTTTTACATAATTCTCCGTTTCGGGATATGGAATCTTTTTGAGAGTTTTTCCGTCGGAGCTGTATCGGCTGTCCTTTAGCCAGTCAGTTACGACAAAGCCCGCGTTATAAGCGGCGACAGCGCATCTTTCGTCCTTATAATGCTTTAAAAAATATTTTAACAGATAGCTTCCGTAGCTTATATTGACGGACGGTTTACTAAGCTCGCTGTCGTCGAGCGACGTTCCTCTCAGCTTTTGGACCCAGCGGAAGCTTTCGGGCATCATCTGCATAAGTCCTACCGCTCCGACGTTGCTCTCACAATTCGGGTCGAATTTCGACTCGGTTCGTATCACGGCGTAGATAAGCGCCTTATCAAGATTATACTTTTCCGCCGCTTTATCGACATACCCGCTGTACTTTATAGGGTACATTTTCTGTCCGAGCACATTCTGAGCCTTTCTGAAATTACCCGACAGAAGCCATATTCCGCCCGCGATTAGAGCAACTATCAACAAAAAAATTATAAAGTTACGAAAATGATGGGTTTTTCGTTTATATCTTCTTCCTCGTGCCAAAACACACCTCAAATTCGGGGTATAACTCCCCTTAATTCAGCCCTCAGTTCTTCGACCGAGGAGTTGTTTTCTATACAGTAATCGCAGTTTTCGGTAAAAAACTTATCAGAAAACTGGATATTCAAACGTCTTTTTGCCATTTCTTCCGTTATATTATCGCGCTTTACGATTCGCTCAATCCTATATTTATCGTCACAAATAAGCGCTAACGTAGAATCACACAGTATATCAAGCTCCGCCTCAAAAAGCTGCGGAGCGTCGAACAGGACTTTATCCGCGCCGCTTTTGCTGAGCTCCTTTAATCTTTTAACAAACAGGGCGGTAATGCACGGATGGGTGATAGAATTTAAAGTTTTTGCGCGTTTATCGTCCTTAAACGCCCGCTCGGCGAGTTCTTTTCGGTTAATTGAGTCACCCTCGAGTAAATCCGTTCCGAACGCTGAGAGAATATTTGTCACAACTATCTTATTTTCCAGCGCTTCTCTCGCGAGCAGGTCGGCGTCGATAACTTTATATCCGAACTCCTCGAACACCTCTCGGGCTATACCTTTTCCCGAGCCTGTTCGTCCTGTAAGTCCGACGAGTTTATACTTTTTCAAGATTAATCACCTCGAATCCCGCCGCGCGTACAAGGCGGTTATACACAGCCATTCCGACGCCGTCCGGTTCGGGACACCGCGCGTAAACGGTTTTTATCTCGGGGTTTTTATCAATTTCACGGAGCATTTTAAACAGCTTATGAGCCTGGGCTTTATAATCACCCTTAGCTCCGAGCAGGTAAGTTTTTACCTCGAGATAATCACGGTCGCTGTCGTAACAAAGAGCGGCGACGCTTTCCGATTTTTTCCCGTTTACAAAGTCTATATACTTCTTATCGTCCGCCGACACGAGAATCACCTCGGCTTTCGGCGAATAGTGCTTATACTTCATTCCCGGGGAGGAAGCTTTTTCGCCCGACCTCAGCTCGTGAAGCACCGCGTCGTCAACGTCTATCTCCCCTATCACTTTTTCGATTTCCTCGACGGTAATTCCGCCCGGTCTGAGAAGCTTGGGTTTATCGAGAGCGAGAGTTATAACCGTACTCTCAAGCCCGACCGCGCACTCTCCGCCGTCAACTATAGCGTCGATTTTACCGTTCATATCGGAAAGAACGTGGTTAGCGGTAGTCGGGCTGGGAGAGCCGGATATATTGGCGGACGGCGCCGCTAACGGACAACCCGCGGCTTTTATTACAGCCTGAGCGGTTTTATGCGACGGAAATCTTACCGCTACCGTATCAAGCCCCGCGCTCACCTCGCCGGGTATAGCTTTACCCTTAGGCATAATTATCGTGAGTGGCCCGCTCCAAAACGCTTCGGCGAGCATATACGCTTTTGGGGGAATTTCGGACACGAGAGAAAACTTCTCGATATCGCCGATATCGGCAATATGTACAATCAGCGGATTATCGGCGGGACGGCCTTTCGCCTTAAAAATCTTGGCGACCGCCTCTCCGTCGAGAGCGTTCG
This sequence comes from uncultured Clostridia bacterium, assembly GCA_946187325.1. Taxonomy (GTDB): domain Bacteria; phylum Bacillota; class Clostridia; order Oscillospirales; family Acutalibacteraceae; genus Ruminococcoides. Next base: position 41,157 of record CAMHQC010000012.1, on the reverse strand, counting down.
CGGCTAAGCCGTAGACTGTTTCGGTCGGAACGGCTACAAGTCCTCCGCGCGCTAAAATCGCGCCCGCTTTTTTTATATCTTCCTCATTATCTTTCAATAACAATGTATTCATTAAATCAGCTTTCCATACTTTCTTTAAGCTTTTCGGCTCTGTCGGCGGCTACGAGCGCGTCGATAACCTCGTCCAAATCACCGTTTAGAATATCCTCGAGCTTATAAAGAGTAAGCCCGATTCTATGGTCGGTTAAACGTCCCTGCGGATAGTTATAGGTTCTGATACGTTCGCTTCGGTCACCGCTTCCCACCTGGGATTTTCTTTCGGCGGAAATAGCGTTATCCTGAGCCTCCTGCTTTTGCTGGAGCAGCCTGGATTTTAAGACCTTCATCGCCTTGTCTTTATTTTTATACTGGCTTCTTTCGTCCTGACATTCAACTACCATTCCTGTTGGCAGGTGGGTAATTCTGATAGCGGAAGAAGTTTTGTTTATATGCTGTCCGCCCGCGCCTGAGCTTCTAAACGTATCGATTTTTAAGTCCTTGGGGTTAATCTCCATCTCGACCTCGTCGGCTTCGGGAAGCACGGCTACGGTTGTAGTAGATGTATGGATTCTGCCCTGGCTTTCGGTTTCGGGAACACGCTGGACGCGGTGAACTCCGCTTTCGTATTTAAAACGGCTGTAGGCTCCGTCGCCGTTAATCATAAACGAAACTTCTTTAAAACCGCCGAGCTCGGTTTCGTTAGCGTTAATGAGCTCGGTTTTAAAGCCTTTCGACTCAGCGTACATAGTGTACATACGGTAAAGCACTGCCGAAAACAGCGCGCTTTCCTCGCCGCCGGCGCCGCCGCGGATTTCGACGATAACGTTTCGGTCGTCGTTAGGATCTTTCGGAAGGAGCAGGATTTTAAGCTCGTCGGCGATAGTTTCAACAGCTTTTTTAGCTTCGTCAAGCTCGGACTGAGCGAGTTCTTTCATTTCGCCGTCCATAGACGAGTCGTTTAAAATCTCCATACTCTCGTCGATAGTCGAGAGAGCGTCTTTATACTCCCTGTATTTCAAAACAACAGGCTCGAGCTCGCGGATTTCTTTCATAATTTTCTGATATTCCTCGACATCAGCCGCGACGCTCGGCTCGTAAATTTTCGTATTCAATTCGCTGTAGCGTTTATCAAATATCTCAATTTTCTCGAACATCAAATAACCTTCTTTATATTTTTCTCTATCTTTTTCCTCGGCGCCATAACCTCGCGCCCGCAGCCCTCGCAACGAATTTTAAAATCCATTCCGAGCCTTAAAAGAGTAAATATTTTACTTCCGCAGGGGTGCGGTTTTTTCATCTCGATTTTATCTCCGGCTTTAAGTTCCATATATTCCTCCATAGATAACTATATTATAGTTTATTTCAAAGAAAATAGCAAATTTTTTTGAAAACCGCGGTATTATCATTAAAAATACGTTTTTCGGAGATATTAACTAACACACAAAAATACGACAAACAAGCGGTTTTTACGCATTCTTTATTCGATTTAATTATCACTTAAACCCATATCCATTTGCTAATTTTATAACATTTTGTGTACAATTTATAAAAATGAAAAATATTCGAAAAAAGGCTTGTAAATCGGGCGGTTTAGCGTTAGAATTAGATTACAAGTATGTAATACATATATTATAGAAAAGTTAAAGAAAGGAAGATAAACATATGAAGAAACTCGTATCACTTATACTTTCAGTGGTAATGGTCGCGTCTATGGTTCCGTTCGCCGTTACGGCTAACGCTGCCGAGAGCGATGCTAAACCGGTAAGCGTAGAGCCTGTTATCGAAGAAACTCCTACCGAGCAGCCTACGACCGCTCCCGAAACAACACAGCCCGTTACCGCGGCTCCTGTAAAAGCTCCCGCGGCTCCCCAAAACTTCAAGGTTAAGGAAACCGCTTCCGACTATATCATCATCAGATGGGATAGGGTCGCTGACGCGACAAGCTATATTGTCTACAGAGCCGACGAAAACTCAAGCGGTAAGATGGGCAGCTATTCTGTTATAAAAAACATTGACGATACAGAGGTTACAGCTTATAAGAACTCCGCCAACATCAAAGCGGGTAAGGTTTATAAGTACAAAATCGTAGCTGTAAAAACTGTAGGCGATATCTCTAAGACAAGCCCCGAGAAAGTCGTTACAACTATGACTAAGCCCCAGAACGTAAGCTCGCTTAAGGTTACTAAGAGATCTACAACCGCTATCGTAATTAAGTGGAGCAAGAGCTCCGCCGCGAGCAACTACGTTGTACAGCGTTCCGCGGAGGACGCGAAAGGCAAGTTCTCAGCTTACAAAACTATCACAACTACTAAGTCAACCACTACTTCTATCAAGAACACAGGCTTAAAGTCAGGCTATATCTACAAGTACAAGGTTAAGGTTAAGAGAACTAAGAGCTCTGTTTCGAATGAAAGTACAGGTAAAACCGTAACAGCGGTCGTATCTCCCGCGGCTCCCAAGAAGCTCATTAACAAAAAGTCTACCACCTCCAAGATTAAAATCGCGTGGAGCAAGGTAGCCAAGGCGACCAAGTACGAAGTTTACAGAAAAGCCGCTAAGACTAAATACACTAAGCTTACAACAACAGCCTCGAGATCTTATGTAGACAGCAAGATTGTAACGGGCAAGAACTATAAGTATAAGGTTAGAGCTTACAGAACAGTAAAAGGTAAGAAGTATTACGGCGCGTTTAAGGCTCTTAAAACCTCGAGCGCTGTTAACGGCGTTAAGGGCGTAACCGTTAAGACATATTTAAGCCGCGGTCTCTTTAGCTGGAACGCTATAAGCGGAGCTACAGGCTACGAGGTAGCGGTTAAGAGAGCTAACGGCACATGGCTCGTTAAGGCTAATACTACTTACAGAAACCACCTTACAGGTAAGTTAAAGACAAACAAGACTTATACATTCCGAATCCGCTCCTATAAGACGGTTAACGGCAAAAAGGTTTACGGAAAAGGCAAGACATTTAACGTAACAGCTTCAAACACAGCCTACGGCAAGACCGTATCGGGTACATGGGTTGAGGTTTGTACAGAAACTCAGCAGATGTTTATGTACGTTAACAACAAGCTCTACGTTAAAACTCCCGTAATCACAGGTTACTATTATGACTCAGGCCGCAGAACTACTCCCGGCTTCCACCGCGTATTGAGCAAAAAAGCTCCCGCCACTCTCCACGGTTCCTACGGCGGAAGCTCCTGGAACGTAACAGTAAGCCACTGGCTCGGATTTACAGGCAACGGTCAGGGCATCCACAGCGCTACATGGCAGTCTAACTTCGGCGGAGAACTCTATAAGCTCTCCTCGAGAGGCTCTCACGGATGCGTAAATACTCCGACAGGCGCTATCTCAAAAATGTACTCTAAGGCTTATGTAGGAATGCCTGTAGTAGTATACTAATCAGATTTTTAGGGAACTGCGAAAGCGGTTCCCTTTTTTCATATATAGTCGGTTTATAATTCCTTTATGCTATTGTAAAAATTGTCGAAATATGGTATTCTTAAAAAGATAGGTAAAAATCATATAGGTGAATATGGGGTGCGATATGAGTCATTTTTATCCCGCGGATATACTTCTTCCGAAAGATAACTTTGAGAAATGGGCCGTAGTAGCCTGCGACCAGTATACCTCGGAGAGAGATTACTGGATGGATGTCGAAAGAATGGTTGAGGGTACGCCCTCGGCGCTCAACATTATTCTTCCCGAAGTATATCTAAAAAAAGATAACACTAAACGTATAAACGCTATCAACGAAACTATGATTGAGTACATAAACAACGGCGTATTCAACGAGTACAAGGACAGTATGATTTACGTTGAGCGTGAATCTAATCACACTATCCGGCGCGGAATTGTAGGAATGATTGATTTAGAGGACTACGAGTATACAAGCGGTACAGACGCGCTAATAAGAGCTACCGAAGCTACGGTACTCGACAGGCTTCCTCCTCGTATCGAGATTAGAAAGAACGCTTCGCTCGAATTGCCTCACGTTATGCTTTTAGTAGACGATCCGGAGCTTTCAGTTATTGAGCCTTTAAGCGAAAATAAAGCCGATTACACTCCCGCGTACGACTTCAGGCTTATGAAGGGCGGCGGAATTGTTAAGGGCTGGTTCCTGGATAAAAAAGCTATTGACAAGGTTCAGACCTCGCTGGATAACCTGCTTAAAGGCAAGGACGACAATATGCTTTTCGCGGTAGGCGACGGCAACCACTCACTCGCGACCGCTAAGGAATGTTATAACCTCTCGAAAGACCCGAAACAGAGATACGCCCTCGTGGAGATAGTTAATATCCACGATAAAAGTATCGAGTTCGAGCCGATTTACCGAGTACTATTTAACGTTGACCCCATTGAGTTTATCGAACATTTTAAGATTTACACCGACCATATGGGCGGTCACGGAACCCAGTGGTTCGAGTATGTATCGACTAAAGCCAACGGCTTCTTAGAGGTTAAATCGACAGCCGAGCTTCCTATAGGAACGCTCCAGACTTACATAGACCGCTTCTTACAGGCTCACCCAAAGGCAAGAGTAGACTATATTCACGGAAGCGAAACGGTGCGTAATCTCTGTAAAGCGCCTAACACCTTAGGTTTTTTATTCGACGGTATGAAAAAATCCGAGCTCTTCCCCGCTATTGCCGCGGACGGCTCGCTCCCGAGAAAAACATTCTCTATGGGGCACGCCGCCGATAAACGTTTCTATATTGAAGCGAGAAAAATAAAATAAAAGCGAAAATATGTCGGGCAGACAGAATGTGCAAGCCATTCCGTCTGCCCGATTTTTAATTTTTCTCTATTAACCTTTAGCTGATAACCGCTTTTATTCCTCAAAAAGCGGAGTTGAGTAATATCTCTCGGCGGTATCGGGAAGTACGGTTACGACCGTCTTGCCTTTGCCGAGTTTTTTAGCGAGCTTTAAAGCCGCCGCGACATTTGTACCCGCGGAAATTCCGCACATTAATCCCTCTTCTCTCGCGAGGCGTTTCGCAGTGCTGAGAGCTTCCTCGTCGGTTACGACATAAATCTCGTCGTAAATCTCACGGTTAAGAATATCGGGGATAATGCCGTCACCGATACCCATCTGGAGATGTGTTCCGATTGTACCGCCCGCTAAAATCGCGGCGTTCTCGGGTTCTACCGCCCAGATTTCAATATCGGGATACTGGGCTTTAAGCACTTCGCCTATACCCGTAATAGTTCCGCCCGTGCCGATTCCCGAACAGAAGCCGTCGATTTTATCGGCGCACTGCTGCATAATTTCGAGCGCGGTATATTTTTTATGAGCTTTAACGTTATTAATATTCTCAAACTGCTGAGGCACATACACATGCTCGTCTTTTTCTTTCATTTTAAGCGCCATTTTAAGACATTCGTCTATACAAGCGCCTATATCTCCCGCGTCGTGAATAAGCTTAACCTCGGCGCCGTAATGACGAACCAGCTTTCTTCTCTCCTCGCTTACGGAATCGGGCATAATGATTATAGTTCTATAACCCTTAACAGCTCCCACAAGCGCAAGTCCGATACCCTGGTTTCCGCTTGTCGGCTCGACGATTATGCTGTCCTTATCAATCAAGCCCTGAGCCTCCGCCTCATTAATCATATTTAAGGCTGTGCGGGTTTTTATAGAACCGCCGACGTTAAGCGCCTCGAATTTGACGAGAATATCGGCGCTGTCCTCGTCAACCATTCTATTTAACCTAATCAGCGGAGTTTGTCCTACCGCTTCCAAAACATTATTAAAAACCATATTTCAGTTGTCCGCGTACCGCGGACGTTCCTTTCTGTATTCTCAGCCGTGAATTAGTCAAGCACGCTCCAGTCGAGAAACTCAGGGAAGATCACTCTCCACCAAGCCTCATTATGCTCGGCTTTTTCCTCGATAACGTATCTCATTTTAGAGGAATCGTAACCGCCCTTAGTCAAGCGTGTTTTCATACCGTCAATAAACGGATACAGCGTATCCTCCAAACCGACTTTACCGTCGTAGATATAGAGCTTCGGCATTTCTTTGGAATCGAGGTCATATTTAGCGAGATACTCGTCCCAAACCTTGTCGCCGAAGATTACAAACGCGGGCGAGAACGCGCCGATCGCGCAGAATTTATCGTAGTTTTCCATACCGATATAGAACGCCTCAAGTCCGCCTGAGCTTGAACCCGCGACGATATTATCGCGTTTCGCGGTAGAGGACTTGTAGTTCTTACGAACATACGGCATAACCGTATTTACAACGAAATCGGAGAACTCTTTACCCTTGCCGTTTTCATAACTGCTTCCGACTTCTTTCTGTATCTCGCCTATATTCGGAGTAAGTTCGGTGTCGCGTCTTGAGCCTGTGGATTCAATTCCTACTACGATAACTCCTCGTCCGCCGTTAGACATCATCGACTCAACCGCGTCGGAAACTTCCCAGCCTCCCCAATTTACGTTTTTAAAATCAAAGATATTCTGACCGTCGGGCATATAGATAGTCTTATAGGGTTCTTTTGAGTTCGGGTCATAATCCGCGGGAGTCCAAATCCAAACTTTCTTCTTGTATCCCATAGGATAATCGAAACTGAGCTCCTTTAAAGTACCCTTATCGGCGCCTTTATAGGCGTAGGTTCCTACGAGCTTTTCTTTAGCGGTATGCTGAGAGTTTTCGTAGATAAAATATCCCGAGCTCGCGCGGTTAACGGCGACGTTAACGGTCTGGTTATTGGCGCCGTCGTTAAATATAATTCGGTCATACTTACTAACATCTACGCTCGAGGAATAAACCTTCTCGCCGTTTTCGTTAGTAGTAAATTTAGTAATCTGAACACCCGGCCAAGCCTTTGCTCCGTCGCCTGTTTGAGTATTATATAGGAAGAAGTATACCTTACTCCAATTCTTGTTATTTGTAAAGTAGATGTTAACATTACTGCTGACCGAAGGATTTGGAGCGGTAGCCTCCTCCGCCACAGTCGTCGGTTCAATAGTCGTTTCCGCGGGCGCGGTAGTTTCGTCCGCTGCGGTAGTTGTTTCGGTAACATCGGCGCTCTCGCCCGGAGTAGTCTCCTCGACAGGCATATCCTCGAGCTTAGCGACCACTTTCTGGATTTTAGTAGCGTCTTTTATACTAATTTGCGAGTCCATATTAAAATCAGCCAACCTTTCCTGTGTTTCGTCAAGCTCCGCAAGCTTTGCGACCGAACGCTGAATCAGCGCGGCGTCCTTGATACTTAGGTTATTATCTTTGTTAACGTCGCCGTTTTTAAACTCTCCGTGCGAATAAGCCAACACGGGGATTGAGCATAAAATAAGCACGGTCGATAATACTAAAGCAAGTACACGTTTCATTTCGAAAACCACCTTTCCTTTCTATTATAATAACAATCGGTATAAATTTCAAGAAAAATCGGAAAGACGTCTAAAAAGTCTTTCCGATAGTTATTTTGTATTCTCAACCGTCAGCTTAACCGCCGCCTTTAAACGATCAAAATGGGAGGTATTCGGCGGGAAATGACGTATCTCGAGACGCTTGGGCTTAGGGTTGCTGGCGCTGTGCAGAGTGTGCATACGCATATTGATGTTCTGTTCCTTAACGAGAGTAAAAAGCTCAGCTATAGTCTTACTGTCGTCAAGCGCTTTTAACAGCTCGTCTTTATTCATCTGTTTTGCCAAAGCCTATACCCCCTATTATAAAGATAAGTTATATTATACTTCAAATTTCAAATTTATTCAACCGTATAAGAGAATTTTATTTACTTATTAAATAAAATATGGTAACATTTTGTCGTGGTGATTAATATGAAAAAGATTATAATACTGCTTATAGCTTTAATATGCTTATTGACAACGGTGTCGTGTTCGAATAGTACAGAAAACAAGCCGTCTGTTTCAACCCCGAAAGTAACCGAACCCGCGTCTACAGCTCCGAAAAAAGCTCTCGAGGGAATTGACGTAAGCTCATTTAACGGAAAAATCAACTGGAAAAAGGTTAAAGCCGATAAAATAGATTTCGCGATAATCAGAATCGGAGGCAGAGGTTACGGCGAAAGCGGAAGTATTTATCAGGACGAATACGCCCTATATAACCTCAAACAAGCTCAAAAATACGGTATAAAGACAGGCGTGTACTTCTTTAGCCAGGCAACTTCGGACAAAGAAGCTAAGGAAGAAGCGAAGTTCGCGGCGAAAACTCTCGGCGGTATTAATATCACTTTACCGATAGGTTACGACGTTGAGCATATAAAGAACGACGCCTCGAGAATTGATAACGTAAATTATAATGACAGCGTCAGATACGCAAAGGTCTTTATGAAAACGGTCAAAAAGCTCGGGTATGAGCCGATGGTATATATCGGCGAGGACAGTATTCTAAAGGCCAAGGATTTCAGCGGGTATAATATTTGGTACGCCGATTATAAAGGCAATACCGAAAACAGCCCTTATAAAATATACCAGTATTCAAAGGAAGGCAAAATACACGGTATAAACGGAAATGTTGATTTAGACAGAATGTATAATTAATGTGTACTTATGTAATAATAACGCCGAATGGACTTCATTCGGCGTTAAGCTTATTTAAAAAGATAGTGCGCGGTATCTACGAACTGACCGATAGTATTTATGGCGCGGTTAGCTTTTTTCTTCATTTTAGGCTTGCTGTCGATAAGGGCTTTACCCGCCATACCGACGGCTACTCCCGCAATCATACCGCCCGCTACGCCTTTTATTACGTTCGACATACTTCCTTTTTCCATAATTTCACCTCCGAAACGCGCGTTTTTTAAGCGAACAACAAATTTTTGAAATTCACTTGCAAAATTATTATTTGCGGTTAAAATATATTTAGAGGTGATAAGTTTTGGCAACATTAAATATCGTAATGGTAGAGCCTGAAATTCCCGCGAACACCGGAAATGTAGCGCGAACCTGCGCCGCTACGGGAGCAAGACTCCATTTAGTAAAGCCGCTCGGATTCTCCGTAAGCGATAAACATCTTAAACGCGCGGGACTTGATTACTGGAATTTGCTCGATATTACATATTACGAAAATCTCGACGATTTTTTTGAAAAAACTAAAGGCGGAAAATATTACTATTTTTCAACGAAAGCGTTAAACCGCCACACAGACGCCGAGTACGAGGATAACTGCTACCTTGTTTTCGGGAAAGAAACCCGCGGACTTCCCGAAAGCTTGCTTTTAAAAAACAAAGAAAACACGGTTAGAATACCGATGATAGAAGAAGCGAGAAGTCTTAACCTTTCTAACTCGGTAGCTATCGCGGCTTACGAGGTATTAAGGCAGTGGGATTATCCCGAGCTTTTAACTCACGGACAGTTGCACAGGCACAAATGGGAATAAGCTAAAGCCGGCTCAAAATTTTGAGCCGGCTTATACTTTTTATTTTTACTTTTCGAGCTGATAGCTTACCGAGTTTTCGGAAAGCTTATAGCCTTTAGCCTGAAGCGACTTAATATAGCTGTCGGTATTCCAGTTAGTTTCCTTAGGAATATAAACGTACTTTGGAGTTTTCGACGGATTAACGGAGTAATACTCGTTTAATCTCGCGGCTACACTGTCGATACTAACGATATTCTCGTCGCCTATCCAAGCGGAATAGGTTGCGTACGGGTAGTTATTGAGAGCTAAATAAATCCATGTTTCTCCCGAAACCGAAAGTATATTAGCGGGAGTTTTACTCTTGTAGTTCTTTAAGTCGTTGTAGATATTTTTATACTTTTTCGCGCGTTCGGAGTTGGTATAAATACCCTTAGCGGGACCTTCCTCTATCTGAGTGGTAAGCGCTTTTGTATCGGAACCGTCCCAGAAACTGTGGTGAGCCTTAACGTCAATCTGGAAAAAGCCTTGAAGCACAATCATAATCGTCACAAGCGTAAGCGCGGAATACTTGTAAAGCTTAGCGTAGTCGAGGTTATCCTCGCTTTCACGCATCTCTTTAATAAGACGCGCGAGAAAAGCGAAGCTCGCAACATTGGCGGTACACATAGCCATAGAAATAACGTAGAAATACTGGTTCGACGACATACAAACCGCGAACGAGTAGAGTATTCCGAGACAGAACAGACTTACAAACAATTCCTTAGGCTTATTCTCACAAAGCACATATGAGGTTATTCCGATAAATATCATCGGATACATAATAAAATTGTAGCCTGTAGAAATGAGCGTCGGGAATATTAAAGCGTAGGAGAACAGTACGATAGCGCATGTCACAATAAGGTACATACTCCTGTGGGTTTTACGCTTTTTGTCGAAGAACATAACTATAGCGGTTATGATATAAGCGACTACCGCGTAAACAAACTGCGCGTGGAATGTTACTGAATACTGGAAGTACTTCGCGATCTTGTCGGTTATCGGAATCTGAGGATGTTCCGGATCGGACAGAAGCTTCGGAAGCACATTGAAGATATCACCTAAGCCTGTTCTGGTGAGTACAAAGATAAGGAATACAACAGCCATAGCCGCGATTCCGACGGTAATCCATAAGAAGCTCTTAACCGAGAACAGCTCGCTTCTAAACGCGGATTTGCCGTCCTTTTTCTTGAGTGCGAGGTGGATAAGAACGCCGACAATATAGAGCGCGTATCCAACCGCGATATAAGGACTGCAAAGTACCGAAGCCGCGAAAAATACTCCGCCGAGGATAAGCGGTATCTTTTTATCAAACTTAGCTGCGCCGAGAATCGCTCCAGTAAGCACTACGAAATCAACCGCCATCGTGTTGTAGCTGTACGCCATAATATCGTACGGCGAATAGATAAAGAAGAACAGCGAAGCGAATACCATAATATAGCCGTATTTTCTAAGACGGGCGTAAAGCACAGCCGCTACCGCGGCGTGAATAATTACGTAGCATATTCTCGCGGCAAGAAGGATTCCCTCGAAAGAACCCGCGAACATACGGTAAACCGCGACAAACGGCACAAGGAAAATCGAGGACATCTGGGATAAATGCCATTCCTGAGTAAACAGAGCGTCGCCCTGGAGTATACGCTGGGGAATAGTCAGGTAGAACGCCTCGTCGTTACCGCCGAAGCCGTAGAAGCATTTCCAGATTGCGAAAACAATCGCCGCGGCTAAAAGTCCTATAAAGATATAGTCACGCCATTTTTCCTTATCGTCACGGGCGCGCTGACGCTTAATAAACTTCACAAGCGAGTTGTAAAGCTCGATTAAATACCGGGCGATAAAGTTCAGAATTATTGAGCCTAAAAGCGACAGCAGGAATACAATCGGTACTACAAGGAAATAGTACGGTAGCTTATCGCTTAATACGGACACATATTTATTCAGGTAATCGTAGTAGATAATGCGGTCGAAAATATAGGAAATAAGGTAAATTCCGAGCGCTAAATCCGAAACCTTCCAGAATACCCATTTTAACTTCACGGGCATTTTGTCCGCGGGGATTCGGGTTAAGAGTATAAACAGTCCGCAGCTTAATACATACGACTCGAAGCAACCCCAGTTTAAGAGCGTGCCGTACTTAAAGGTCGAGCCGTAGTTACGATAATAGTTAAAGGTACTGAAAAGTATAAGCGTAATACCGTAACCGATAAGCAGAGTGCGGGTTTTCATCTTGAAACCGAACTCTCTTAAATAAGCGCCGACTAAGTAATACGCTACAGGGTAAGTCATAGCCCACCAACCGGGAAGTATCTTATTATACTCCTCGCTTATAGTGGGAGTAGCCCACCACTGAGGGTTAGTGAAAATGTGGCTGTTAAAGATATTCGGGAGAATCGATATCGCGAAAAACGTAAACACGAGAATCTGCTTTTGGCGCTGGGTTTTTAAACCGTTGTACATAAGGTTTATAAACGGCGCTATAAGGAACAGCCCGATATAAAACTCAATATACCACGAGTAAGTGGCGCCCTTGTAGCTTAGGAAATCGAGTACGAATTTTCCGATAGAAAACTCCTCGTGAAGCGCGCCTGTTTTAAACAGCATACACGCCAAGGTCGCGACAGCGTAAACGACGAGTGTTTTTCTTATGCCCTTATAATAACTCTTGTTGAGCTCCTTTTTTGACATAAGGTATCCCGTAAGTATCATAAACAACGGAACACAAGTCGTAAACAGCGTACGCATTACCGTCATTACATAAAACGGCAGTCCCGAAACAGTTTCGTTATAAAAACCGTTATAAAGGAAAAAATGCACCGAGTTAACCAGAAATACCGCTACAACACGCACGATATCGAGCGAAGCGTTACGGCTTTCGAGTTTTTTTACATTCATTAAATCCCATCCTTTCAGATGTTTTTAAGCATACGCATTTATTTTACCATAATAATTCGATAAAAACAATATCAAAAAAGCTAAAAATTACAGGTATCACCGTTAACTTGCGCAACACGATAAAATTTTTCAAATTTTGGCAATTGGTTGCGTATTTTCTATTGATAAAAAAGTCGTTTTGATATATAATTAAAAGGATTAAAAGCGTAAATATACGCTGTTCAAAAAGAAAGGAAGAACTATACTATGAAACTTAACAAAGTTACTGTTGACGACATTAACGTAAAAGGTAAAAGAGTTCTCGTAAGAGTTGACTTTAACGTGCCTCTAAAGGACGGAGTTATCACTAACGATAACAGAATTACCGCCGCTTTACCCACAATTAAAAAGCTTATCGCCGACGGCGGAAAGGTTATCCTCTGCTCCCACCTCGGCAAACCTAAGAACGGCCCCGAGGATAAGTTCTCTCTCGCTCCCGTAGCGGTAAGACTTTCCGAGCTTTTAGGAAAAGACGTTGTATTCGCGGACGACGCTGAGGTTGTAGGCGAAAACGCTAAAAAGGCTGTTGCCGAAATGAAAGACGGCGACGTTGTACTTCTCCAGAACACAAGATTCAGAAAAGAAGAAACCAAGAACTTAGAGCCCTTCTCGAGCGAGCTCGCTTCTTTAGCCGAAGTATTCGTTATGGACGCTTTCGGTTCAGCTCACCGCGCTCACTGCTCGACAGCGGGCGTTACTAACCACATTAAAGATACCGCTGTAGGTTACTTAATGCAGAAAGAAATCGACTATCTCGGAAACGCTGTAGAAAATCCGGTAAGACCTTTCGTAGCTATTTTAGGCGGAGCTAAGGTTGCGGATAAATTAAACGTAATCTCCAACCTCCTCGAGAAGTGCGATACACTTATCATCGGCGGCGGAATGGCATACACGTTCTTAAAGGCTAAGGGCTATGAAATCGGTAAATCCTTAGTAGACGACTCTAAGCTCGATTACTGTAAGGAAATGATGGATAAGGCTGAGAAGCTCGGCAAGAAGCTCCTCCTCCCTATAGACACTACAGTCGCTAAGTCCTTCCCCGATCCTATCGACGGTCCTATCGACGTTGAGGTTGTTGACGCTGATAAAATCCCGGCTGATATGGAAGGCTTAGATATCGGCGATAAGACTCAGGCTCTCTTTGCCGACGCGGTTAAATCCGCTAAGACGGTAGTATGGAACGGTCCGATGGGCGTATTTGAGAACCCGACTCTCGCTAAGGGTACAATCGCTGTAGCCGAGGCTTTAGCCGAGACTGACGCTACTACAATCATCGGCGGCGGCGACAGCGCGGCTGCGGTTATCCAGCTCGGTTATTCCGATAAGATGAGCCACATATCCACAGGCGGCGGCGCTTCTCTCGAATATCTCGAGGGTAAGGTTCTTCCCGGAATCGACGTTATCGCTGATAAATAATAATTAAGACTAAATTTACACAATACTGAATGTTTATAAAAGAAAGGTTTTATTATGAACAAAGCTAAAAGAAAGGCGATTATCGCCGGTAACTGGAAAATGAATAAAACTCCCTCTGAGGCTAAGGCTCTCTTAGAGGAGATTATCCCCGTAGCTAAGGACGCGGGATGCGAAGTAATCGCGTGCGTACCTTATGTTGATTTAGCTACAGCGGTAGAGACAGTTAAAGGCACTAACGTAAAGGTAGGCGCTGAGAACTGTCACTGGGCTGAGAGCGGCGCTTTCACAGGCGAAATCTCTACAGGTATGCTTAAAGAAGTAGGCGTTGAGTACGTAGTTCTCGGACACAGCGAGCGCCGTCAGTATTTCGGTGAGACAGACGAAACCGTTAACAAGAGGACTAAGGCTGCTTTAGCGGCAGGCTTAAAGCCCATCGTTTGCGTAGGCGAGCTTTTATGGGAGCGCGAGTGCGATATTACCGAAGAGGTTATCGCCCGCCAGATTAAGCTCGACCTCTATGACGTAAACGCTGAGGACGCTAAGAAGTGCGTTATCGCTTACGAGCCTGTATGGGCTATCGGCACAGGTAAAACAGCCACAGCCGATCAGGCTGAGGAAGTTTGTGCGTTTATCCGTAAGGAACTCGCTAAGAAGTACGACGAGGAAACCGCTCAGGCTATCACAATTCAGTACGGCGGTTCTATGAACGACGCTAACGCCGCTGAGCTTCTCTCGAAAGAGAACGTAGACGGCGGTCTTATCGGCGGAGCTTCTCTCGTAGCGGCTAAGTTCGGCGCTATTATCGATGCGGCTACAAAGGGCTAATTATAGATTAACCCTTTGTAATTGAAAATTAAAAATTGAAAATTTAAAATTCCGGTCGGGAATACAACTCGATATATTTGTATTCTTGTTGTCCCGACCGAATTTTTATGCGCTACGCGCTATTTTCTATTAAGAAAGGTATGCGAATATGAAAAAGCCTTTAATTTTAATGATACTCGACGGCTTCGGTATCGCTCCTCCCGAGGGAAACGCTATCGCCGCCGCCAACAAACCTAATTTAGACAGGCTCTTTAACAACAATCCGATCACTCAAATCGGCGCTTCGGGACTAGACGTAGGTCTGCCCGACGGTCAGATGGGTAACAGCGAGGTCGGCCACACCAACATCGGCGCGGGCCGTATTGTTTATCAGGAGCTTACCAGAATCACTAAAACTATCGAGGAAGATAAGCTCAAGGACAACGAGCCTATAGTTAACGCTATGGATAAGGCGCTCGAAAACGACACATCGCTTCACCTTATGGGACTTATGTCACCCGGCGGAGTTCACAGCCATATCGAGCATTTATACGGAATTTTAGAGCTCGCTAAGAAAAAGGGACTCGAGAAAGTATACGTACACGCTTTCCTCGACGGACGCGACGTTCCTCCCTCATCCGCTAAGGAATACGTAGCCGGCGCCGTAGAAAAGATGAAAGAAATCGGCGTAGGTAAAATCGCTACAGTTCACGGACGTTACTACGCTATGGACAGAGATAACCGCTGGGAACGCGTCCAAAAGGCGTACAGCGCTCTCGTTTACGGCAAGGGCGTTGAGGCGGATTGTCCCGTAGAAGCTATTCAGAAAAGCTACGACGACGGAGTTACGGACGAGTTCGTGGTTCCGATAGTTGTAAAAGGCGGAGACACTATTAAGGCTAATGACAGCGTTATCTTCTTTAACTTCCGTCCCGACCGAGCGAGAGAGATCACACGTACACTCGTCGATCCCGACTTTAACGGTTTTGAGAGAGAAAACGGTTTCTTCCCGCTTAATTACGTATGTATGACTCAATACGACGCCACTATGCCGAATGTTGAGGTCGCGTTTAAACCGCAGAGCTTAGTTAACACTCTCGGCGAGTATATCTCGAAGCTCGGTATGAATCAGCTCAGAATCGCCGAGACCGAAAAATACGCTCACGTAACATTCTTCTTCAACGGCGGTGTTGAGAAGCAGTACGACAAAGAGGATAGAATCCTCGTTAAATCTCCCGCGGTAGCTACATACGATCTGCAACCCGAGATGAGCGCTCCCGAGGTTACCGAAAAGCTCGTTCCCGCTATTAAATCAGGCAAGTACGATATGATAATCTTAAACTTCGCTAACTGCGATATGGTAGGACACACAGGCGTATTCGACGCTGCGGTACAGGCTGTTGAGGCTGTCGATAAATGCGTAGGCGAGGTTACGGACGCTATAGCCGAGATGGGCGGAGTAGCTATAATCACCGCCGACCACGGTAACGCGGACAAGATGATAGACGATGACGGCAAGCCGTTCACCGCTCATACCACAAATCCCGTTCCGTTCTGTGTAATCGGTTACGACTGTAAGCTCAGAGAGGGCGGAGTTCTCGCGGACATCGCTCCGACTATGCTCAAGATTATGGATATTCCTCAGCCCGAGGAAATGACAGGTAAAAGCATTATTATATGATAAAAAACAACCCGGCAAATTACCGGGTTGTTTTTTATGACTATTTTAACAATTTTTTGAAAAACTATTGCAAAATACAGTCGATTTATGCTAAAATAAAATGTAACTTTGAATTACACAAGGAAAGGCTGATTAAAATGATTAAGAAAATTTTATGCGCTGCTATGATTACCGCAACGGTTGCCGCTTTTGCGAGCTGCGGATGCACTTCAGCTCCCGAACCAACCAACCCGCCCGAGTCAATCGCCGTTACACCGAAGATTCAGACAGGCCAGTACGCCAGTATCGTTACCGACTATAAATGGATTAACGAGGAGACAGGCGATACTCTTAAGTTCAACAGTAACGGTACATTCAGCGGAAAAATAGACAAAAAGAGCTACAGCGGTACATTTTCACTCAACGCCGATAAGAAAGACGCGGGTGTAATTCACTCCAACGTAACCTTAGACGGCAAAAAGAAGTCTAAAAAATGGACTATTACCTTTAAAAAGGATACAGCTCATATGACAGTTACTACCGATAAAAAAGTCAGCGAAAGCTATATAGTTGAGTGGGCTGTTGAAAAGGCGGAAACTAAAGCTGAGTAATTAAAACATTACATAACAGTAAAGGCAGGAAGTTTAAGCTTCCTGCCTTTTTGTTTATTTAAACTTTAATTCATATATACCGTATATCCCTGATAAGGTACTTCGATTCGTTTTACCGAACCATCAGAATTTCTTTTAATAGTGAATTTTACTTTTTCACTATTATCAAAAACCGCGTTTATAATATCTTTGTCCTTGTCGTAAGTAAAACTGCCTTTGTGAGTGCCGTCGTCAGCACTTCCGGGAGACATCCAGAACGTAAAAGTGTCGTCGTCGTTAAACGTAACGGTTCCCTGATAGGAATCGTAGCGCACATTATAAACGTCCTGAAGCTTTACCTCGTCACCGCTCGCGTCATAAGCACTCATACTATTAAAGGTCTTTCCGTAAATTCCGACAGAGTTTCGGGAAACATTATTATAAACCGCGAACGCCGTAACGGCTATTGTGACGGCTAAAACTACCGCCAGGGCAATAATAATCGGTTTTTTACTTTTCTTTTTTTTAACAGTCGGAGAATTACGCTTCGGCTTCTTCTTTTTGCTCATCGTTTTCCTCCTGCTTTTTCTTCATTTCGATAAGAACACGTCGTTTAATCATCTTTCCGTTAAAGAACAGGTACTCCTCGCCGTCTTTTCTTTCGTCGAGGTCTAAAGCGGAAAAATCGTAACGCTCGGCTTCTTGTGCCTCTTTTTCACCTTTTTCCTTTTCGGCGATTTTTCTTTTTATCTCCTCGGATTTAATCTCGCCGTTGGAGATAACCTGCTCCATATCCTTAAATACATAGAAGTTCATTATATACGAAGCCGTGGACGGCACGATTAATACGCTGAACAGTATTAATACAATCGTTTTAATAAGCGCCGACGGAGCGAGAATAAATATAGTCGCCTCGACTAAAAACATAAAGAATAATCCCACGGTAACGAAGAAATTGTTTTTAATCTCGCCGAACGCCATAAGCGCGGAATTTTTATAAATATCCTTGAGCGATAAATCGAAGGTAACTGTCATAACGGGTACGTTATAGGAAATAAACAGCACCGCAATCGCGATGATGACGGCTATTCCGAACGGAAAATAGAACAATCCGTTTTTCTGAGCCATATTGAAATAGAGTCCGATAGATGAGTAACACAGAAAAATTGCGAGATAGAACAAAATTCCGTGTACAATGAACTTTCCGATATTCTCTTTAATACCCTTAAAGTAAAGCTTAACGATAGAGTCGCCGTAATCTTCCTTAATAATATTTCTCGTAATAAGCGATATACCCGCGAAAAACGGATATACAAACACGATAGGAGCTAAAACTATATACGTATAGTTCGCGTGAAGCGCGCTGTTTACAAAATACGCAATCGCTCCGAACAACACCAGCGGAACCGCGAACAACAGGTTAGTTAATAACAGCCGATGAAAGTTCTTAAACAGTCCCGAAAAAAATCTTGTTATACCCAATTTTGCTTTTTCCATTTTATCCAATCTCCTAAAATATACGCCTTATCTGAACAGCCCCGCGAACAAAAACCATAACACAGCGTCACCCGCGGACACAATAAGCGTAAACAAAAGATTTTTCAGGCTCTTTTTCATAAACATAGACAGCGAGCCTTTTATATTATAATTACGCTCTTTAAAGAGGTTTTGAAAAATCTTTTTGTATATAGAAACTCCCGCCGAAAGCTCGTGTACAAGTATCATAGCAAACACGAACACCCCGGGAAGTATTATACAAAAGTAAAAGAAAGCGCCTTTGATTCCGTAATTCGCGACAAGATAGGCGGCGCTTACGCCTATTGAGAAGCCTTTAAAAAACGCGACCGCGGGTAAAAACACCGCTCCAAATAAACTCAGCGAAAAGAAAACCGCCGCGCCTAAGAATATAAAATCGGAAGCGAAGCTCGCGAAAAACGCGCCCGTGAAACCGCTTTTCAGCTTTTCGGGCAAATTAGTCGTAAACAAAAAGTCAAGCGCGTTGAGCGTAGTCTTACTAAACCCGCCCACCGTAACCGAACCCGCGACAAGCCCGATAAACAACGTAGATAGGAAGAACAGCGCTCCTCCCCTGCGTCTTATAAACAATTTAAACTCGTCTAAATCGGGGAGCTCCAACGACGGAAGTCCCCGATTTATATTTTTTCTTCTAAGAGTAAAAACTACTCGTTTCATACAATCCCTCTTTCATATTTTTTCGGATAACTTGTCCTGTTTAAAAATATGCAATCGGGAAAGATTTTAGAATTAAATTACGGCGCGTGGAAGTCTGAGTTATACGGACAGGTAAAGCTTATTCCGTAGGAATTATTCCTTCCGTCGTTATCGTATTCGTTAAAGAAAAATATTTCAAGCTCGTCAATACGTCTGTATAAGAGCCCCTTATAACAGATACCGCTTGCGTGATGGTACTTTAAAAAGTTCTTGGCGTAGGTTTTAACGGGAACGTTTTTAAGATTTCTCACGGAAGTATCAGTCGAACGGCGGGTAATCTGATTAGTTTTAATATAGCCCTTAGTGCCGTTAGAAAGCTTTACGTGGTACCAGCCGGAGTTATGAACCTTAGTGCTTACCAGGGTGACGATAGTTCCCGCCTTAATGTTTTTAAGGTTTTTAGCGGAACCGCTCGCGGATTTTCTCAGAGCAACGGAGGTTTTATTAATATAGCCCGTGTTCTTGTAGGAAGCTTTTCCGTAGGTTTTGGTTAATGTCGAGAGAAGCTCGCTGTTGTTCGTTATACAATAAACGCCTAAGTTATACGAGAAGTCTACAAGCGCGTCGAAGTGATTTTGGTTATAGCTGATTTTATAATCGGATAAAATCTTCGAAACCCGTGTTGTATAGGCGCTGTCGTTGATATCCTGAGTCATATCGGCGAAGGCTTCTTTTTTAGTCATACTGTTATAGAATTTACTTCCCGAGTAAACTACCTTACCGTAGCCGACAGTCGGAGTATCGACTACGAGCGGATCGTCGTACACGCTCGACGCGTATCCCTCGTACTCGGCAATATGCTTTAAAATCTTAGTCGTTACAAGTCGGTTGCCTTTATAACAAGAGGTACGGCTTTCGGTTTTTGCGACAAAGAACCTTCCGCTGCCGCCGCTTGTTGTTTTCCATTCTTTATTGGAAGCGGTATGGGCGTAAGCAGTAATATTATAGAAGCCGTGTTTTGTAACTTTCTTGCTGACAGTCCACAAAAATCTCGAGCCGTCCTTTGATTTACTCGGATTAGTAAGCCAGCTGTTTTTACCATCGGGGTCGGTAAGCTTAAACTTAACGCCTGTGCGGGTATTGTCAGTGATAGCGTAAAGCTTTACGGTATGGTTTAGGAGCACGGAATTTTCCGAAGTATAGACATACCTTACGGGCTCAGCCGCCTTTACCTTTACTACACAGTCGTTAGCGCCCTTGGAGGTATAGGCTCGGATAATAGTAGTTCCTTGCTTTTTACCGAGAACATATCCTTTCTTTACCGTAGCTACTGACGTATCGGTTGACTTCCATTTTACTCCGCTTGTCTTGGATTTTATAAGCAAGGTCATATTCTTCCTAACGGAATCGGAATCAAGCGATATATTTACGCTCGAACCCTTCTTAACCTTAATTGACTTAGTCACAGACGCGTCGTTTGTGAACGCTGTAATCTTAGCTGTGCCAGCGGCTTTACCTGCGATTATGCCTTTACCGCTGACTTCGGCTACCTTGGTATTAGAGCTTTTGAACGCGATTCCCGAAGTTCCCGTTGCTTTTATTATAGCGCGGCAGCCCTTGTAAATAGCGGTGTCGGAAAGGCTCACGGAGATAACGCGTTTTTCAACGGTGAGCGTATAGCTGTCGCTTGAGCCCGATTTACTCGTAGCTGTAATTTTTACCTTACCTTCTTTTTTGGGATTAACGCCGCCGTTAGAGGAATTAACCTCGGCTATGCTTTTGTCGGAGCTTTTATATGTAACGGACTTGGGGCATTTTGCGGCGATAACGCCTGTATCCCCTGTGTACATAGTGTAGTTGTCCTTTTCGAATTTAACCTCGGCGGTTTTCACGGTTATCTTACAGGTCGAGGATTTAGAATTTGCCTTAGCGGTAATTTTTACCGTGCCGTTTTTACGGCAGGTAATTTTACCCTTTGAGTTTACCTCGGCAATACTTTTATCGGAGCTTGTCCAGCTAATTGACTTGCCGGTAGTATTGATAATATTTTTAACGGTAACGCTGTAGCCCTTATAGCCTGTTCCGCTCGAGGGAATAAGAAGCTGATTGGACTTTATCTTTAAGTAGCTCTTATGAGCGTAACCCTTTTTGCCCGACTTTAGCTGAACCTTGTACCAGTTAGTGTTATATTTTCTCGGGCTTAGGATAGTGAGCGTAGTCTTTTTCTTTAAGGTATCCACAATCGCCGAGGACGTTGACGCGCCCTTTCTTATATTAAGCAACTCTGTATTAACGTAAGCGGAGACTCCCGAAGCCGCGCCCGCGGGTATCACGGAAACTATAGACGCCAAAATAGCGGTCACAACTAATAACGATATTAATTTCAAATTCTTCATATGTTCACCAACTTCCGTAATCATACGATTTTATTTTATCATAAAAGAATTATAAGTTCAAATTAAAATACTGTAATAATATTAACAGTAAGGCGTTTTTCACATTTTAAACAGCTTTTTCCTGACGGATGTGATGTATCTGAATACAAGAATTGTCACACATTTATCGTAGAAAAAGAAAACTATCTCCCCGACCGCTAAGAAGACCCACGGGATATAAAATCCCATAACGGTGAACTCCTCGTCGGGAATAGCGAGTACAAATTTACACACGAAAAACGCCGCGATAATGCAGATATTAAATACCGAAAACTTAATTACATACTGTAAAACCTTAGAGCTCAGCCGTTCAATAAAGCTTTTAACCGTCGGATAAAATCCGAGGAAAGCTATAAAATAAACGACAGCCTCTTTATCTCCCGCCAAAAAAAGCGATAAAATTGATACCGCCGCATAAGCCGCGAGCGCCCATTTTTCGCCGAATTCAACCACAACCGCGGTGAGAAGTATTCCCGCGAAACACGGAAAAGCGTATGTTCCTACGGGAATAACGCTCGTACAAATCATAAGCGCGAGCGCAAGCGCCGTAATAAGTCCGCAAAAAGCTACACGAAACGATTTTTTCATAACTTCCGCCTATCTGCAACAGTTACAAAGGCAGTTAAGGCACATAGCTCCCGCGCAAATATCGCAAGCTCCGCAACCGTCCGCGCTTCCGGCGGGAGTATTATATCCGCCGAAGCCGTAGCTCTGCTGACGGGTCATATTTTCGATAGCCTGGCGGTATTCCATATTATTCGGCTCCATCTGGTTAGCGCGCTGGAAATACTGGACAGCCTGTTGCATCCAACCTCTGCGGTAATAACACATTCCGCGTAAAAAGTACCACTCCGCTGTATGGTCTGAACCTGTTTCCGAGTCGAGAATACGCTCAGCCTCGTCCAAACGATTCTGCTGAATAAGCATACGGACGTTGTAGTAATGCGAGGACGTATTCGTATTTGTATAGCCCGCGCCCGAGTAGGCTGAACCGCCGTTTTTCTTAGCGTTCATAATCTCGTCGTAAGCCTCGTTGATCTCCTTCATCTTCTCCTCGGCAACATCCGCGAGAGGGCTGTCGGTGTAATTATCGGGATGATATTTTTTAGCGAGATTTCTATACGCGGCTTTTATTTCGCTCTCACTCGCGTTCGGAGATACTCCGAGAACTTCATAAGGATTTTTCATATTCCACCTCGAATTTTTCTATAATTTCGGACTGAACAGTCGGCAGTCCTTTCAAAATTACGTTATCAATTATCCCCTTAAAATCCACTAAGCTGAGCAGATTATACGCGTCAAAGGTCATAGCGAGCGAGGAGGATAAATTGTTATTCATAACCTCTTTTAGATTATCTTTATACTGCCTAAAGGGGTTAAACGAGTTCGACTTAATGTCTTTAATGTAATCGTCAGCGGCGTCGGCAAGATAGATAAAGCGTCCTAAGCCGTAGCCTATCTGCCGATAAATCCGCGCGTCGTCACCGCTGCCCTCGAGCTCCAGCAGAGAAGCCAAAAATTCAGCCGTGGAATCAGCCGCCATATCGAGCGTACAGTCGGGAGATTTTTCGGCGTTAAGCTGAGAGCTGAGCATTTTTTCGGCGAGCTTATCAATTTTGGGATAACGCTTTGTGGCTTTTTTACGCCAATGCGAGAAAAACGGTTTAACAATTTTTAAAGCCGTACGCTTAAAAAATCCGCTGTCGTTAATATCGTCAACCACCTTGTAGTACGATAAAATAACGCTCACAGCCGCCGCCTTGGACACAGAGTCGTTTCCGCATTTACAGTAGGTGCATTTTTTTAAGGGATTAAAACGGCATCTTCCGTTTTCAAAGCCGTCACAGCTTCTTTTCAGCGACATAAGAAACATAGCGTAAAAGGTACAATCGTAACTCAGCGTAAGCCGTGAGAGAAAGGAATACTCCTTGCCCATCGCCTTACACAATCCGCAGTACACGGATTTATACGCTTCGTATTCACGCACGAGCAATTCACTTTTAAAAATCTTAATATAACCAAACACCTTTATCGCTCCATAAACTTCCCCATTATATTACCCATTTTACTATAAAAACGTGTTTTTAACAAGGGATATATTAAGGAAATTGTTTACTTTAGGCAGAATTTAGATTATAATAGCCGTATAAGAAAGCGGGTTTAAACATAGATTATGAACGTTTACGATTTCGACAACACGATATATAAGGGCGATTCTACGGCGGATTTTTACCTTTTCAGCCTTAGAAAACACCCGTCAATAATAAAATTTCTTCCGTCGCTGATACGGGCTTATTCAAGATTTTACCTCTTTAAAAAAGGCACAAAAACCGAAATGAAAGAGGTTATGTACCGATTTTTGACGAAAATAAATCCCGAAACTGATATTAAAGATTTTTGGGATACCCACGAGAAGAAGATTAAAAGTTGGTATCTTAATCAGCGAAAGGACGACGATATAATAATCTCGGCTTCGCCCGAATTTCTGCTTAAACCAATTTGCGATAGGCTCGGTATAAAGCGCCTGACCGCATCTAAGGTGGATGTACACACAGGCAAATACTCGGGAATAAACTGTCACGGAAAAGAAAAGGTGAGACTGTTTCACGAGAACTATAACGGCAAAATCGACGAATTTTACTCCGACAGCTACAGCGACTCTCCCCTCGCCGAAATCAGCAAAAAAGCCTTTATGGTAAAAGGCGGTAAAATAGAAGATTGGAAAAAGCGGACAAATTAAAATATTTGTCCGTTTTTTAGGATATTTTTGCGTCTACAATCGTTTAATAAGCAAAGGAGGTTAGAAAATGGATACAAAAGAAGTATTTGACAGACAATACAATCGGATATACCGCATAGCGCTTTTGTATTTAAAGAACCCCGCCGACGCAGAGGACGTATCGCAAACTATATTCCTAAAATATTTAGAAAAGAAACCTAATTTTAAAAACATTGAACACGAAAAGGCTTGGTTTATAACTTCTGCTAAAAATCAATGTAAGGATATAATAAAAAGCTTCTGGAATAAAAATGTTGACCTCGGAGAGATTCCCGAACAGGAAAGCGGCTCGAACAGCGAAAATATTTTACCAATAATTCTAAAGCTTCCCGAAAAATACAGCGAGATTCTTTACTTATATTATTACGAGGGTTATAAAGCTAAAGAAATATCTAAACTACTCAACATAAGCGAAAGCACAATCCAGACAAGACTCTCAAACGGACGGAAAAAGCTCAAAGAAATCTTAGAAAAGGAGGGCTATTAAATGACTGATAAAGAAATTAAAAGTCTATTCGATAAACTTAACCCCGACGATATTCAAAAGCAAAAGGCTTGGAATAGTATTCAGGAAAAAGCGGCCGTTACTAAGCCGCCTAAAAAGTCATATAAAAAGGTATTGCTCATAGCGGCTATGATATCCTTAACCGCGGTTATATCAGCATTCGGAATAAACGCCCTCTCGGGCGGAAGCTTATTCAGCAATATCGGCAAGGTGATAATCGGCGACAACAAACCCGTCCCCCAAGCTAAAGCCGCCGTATATACCGCTGAAACTTCGACGGAAGAGTCTTCTTCAATGCCGCTGATAAAGCGTTCCCCGGTAAAAGAGAACAGGAAGATTAAAACTATAAAAACCAACGAAGAAAAAGCCGACAACCAGAACAACGATATAATCACGACCGAACCTCAGGAACAAGAGGTTAAGTCAATGAATTTAGTTGACAAAGCAACCTATCCTACATCTCCCTCAAATAACCTAATCCAACCCTCTAACTCGAAAAAGCAGGTCGAGACCTACAATCCTAACGAAGTAATTAAGGGCGACTATCTATATTTACCGCTTAGCAAAAATACAGCAAACATTGTCGCTTATATCGGCAGTGAATCAAAACTTATAATCCCGTCGGAAATTGACGGCTACAGAATAGTCGGTATAGACGAATACGCGTTTACGTGTAACAAATTTATTAATGAAGTAATTATTCCCGAAGGCGTCGAAACCATCGCCCAAGGAGCGTTTAAGGCTTGCAACAATCTCACCTCGGTTAGTATGCCGAAGTCGCTTGTACGCATTAATGACAAGGCGTTTATGTTTACAGCGTTAAAGAGCGTTGATATTCCCGAAAATGTCAGAACCATAGGACTGTGCGCTTTTCAAAGCTGTAAAAAACTCACTACAGCTAAATTCGGAAAAAATATAAAGCTTATAGGCTATAACGCGTTCAGCGATAGTCTCGATACAATAATCGGTTACACAAACACCGCGGCTTATAATTACGCCAAAAAGTCAAATGTGAATTTCAGAAGTTTGGGAAATATTCAAGAAACAGACAAAACTTCGCCTGCAACTACAGAGCCCGCGCCGCAAGAGCCCGATCCCGAAACCGAGAAACTTTGTAAAACGCTGAACAATTATATAACCTCAATCGGCGCGCAAAATATTGTATCCGAATTCAACGCGGATAATATCTACAATATTAAATTCTATAAAATCGACAGCGAGAGAAAAGCTTTTCATATCGAAAGTGATATCGAAAACAAGTGCAGCGAGATAGTCGGTAACTATAAATTCAATTCAGAAACTTTATTGAGCGAAAAATACAATAAAACAGGTTACTGTATTCTTTACAATAACGAAGTTTACTCTATAAGAGAAGCCGTAGAATTTGATATAATAGGTTCCGCTTACATCGCAAATATTTTCAACGCCGAGCCTCAACGCGAGGTACTTAAAAACTGTCTGTTTTTCGATACAAACGGCGTCGATTTCGGCAAGCAGGTGTTCTGTCATATTTACGAAAGAAAGGGCGATTCTTTCTTTAAATGGCAGGGAAAGTACGAGCTTTGTAATGAATACACTAAAGGAATCTTTTACTATGACCTCGACAAACTCAACAAATCTGAAACTATGCCCGGGAAACTCAGGGGCGATAAATCCTACCTCATTATGTTTTCAGGCTTAAACGGCAACGTCACAGTTGAATGTACTCTCGGTAAAGAATGTATAGGCGATACGTTAAAGCTTACTAAAGAGATTGTAGAAAACCCGATTGACTATGAAAAATTCCAATACGAAGCCGTCTGGGTAAAAAGCAGTTCCTCTTACGGCCCGCATTTTCAATTCACATCTAAGGGCAAATCCTACGGAACTTATCTTTGCCCGAACGATAATCCTGTTGAACTAATCGGCGATTGGCTTTCGGATTATTATCTCGCTTGGTGGTTTGAACCGACCAACACCCTCCTCGACACATATAGGCTTTTCTCAATAAATACGACGGATGAAGTCGAGGAAATTTATAACTACACCGTTCAACAGCTAAGCGAAAACTATAGGGAGCTTTATTCGGATAAAATAAAGCAAATGCTGTATAAAGCCTTTTACGCATTAAACCGCACCGCCAAAGCTACCGAAGCTTTCGAGCCCGATACCAAATATCTTGACGTTAAAAGCAATAACTCGATTAAAATAACCGCCAAAAAAATATCGGTAAAGGCTAAAAAACTAAAAGCAAAAAGTCTTACCGTAAAACCGTTAACTATTAAAAATAAAGTCACCAAGATAAAAATAGTAAAGCTTAAAAACGGCACCAGCTCAAAAATCTTTAAAAAGATTAAGGTAAACAAATCTACAGGAGCGGTAACATTTACAAAAGGCAAATACAGTAAAAAGACTTACAGCGTTAAACTCAAGATAACCGCAAGCGAAAATTCAACCTACGAAGCAAAAACAATCACAAAGCTTGTCAAGATTAGAATTAAGTAGGATTAAAAAGGAGCTGTGAAGGAATGAAGTATTGGTTTCATTCTTCACGGCTCCTATTTTTGCCGAGAATATGCGATATTGTTAAAAATGGGTATAGCTTCCCATGCTCCAAAAATGTAATATTTAAAACTTATGCGTTTTTTAGTCTGTTTAGCTTGGTATGAGATTATCATCCTTTTTCATACAGACATCTTAGGGACTGTTTTTCACAGTCCCTTAATGTTTTAATAAAGCTCATATTTTACTTTCTGTTTCTTAGCGTATTTGTACGCCGCGGAATTCTTTTTACATCTTATTACGGTGTTCTTATTTACTCCGCCGTAGGAACCGCACTCGCCGTAAAGTATTCCGATAGCGTCCTTGCCGATTTTCTTAACAGTAGGAGGTACGGTTATTTTGCCTAAATCTGTACCGAAAAACGCTTCTCTTCCGATTGACTTAACGCTTTTCGGAATGTTGATTTTTCTTAAACTGCAAGTGGAAAACGCGCTCGCGTTTATTTTTTTAACAGTATTCGGCAGCCTTACCGTATCGACATAAGAA
This sequence comes from uncultured Clostridia bacterium, assembly GCA_946187325.1. GTDB lineage: Bacteria > Bacillota > Clostridia > Oscillospirales > Acutalibacteraceae > Ruminococcoides. Next base: position 13,441 of record CAMHQC010000012.1, on the reverse strand, counting down.
AAATCGAAAGCTCTGGCCTTAATTGTCCTTACGCCCTTTTTAAAAATTACCGTATCAATATAGGCGTTCGAGAAAGCGCCGCACGGGATAGTCTTAACCTTTCCCCTTACAATTACCTTTTTAATATTCGTGTCGTTAAAAGCCTGCGGCGCGATTCTTTTAACCGATTTCGGCGTAGTATAGGTCTTTCTGTAGCGGCTCGTTAAATAGCGAACCTCGCTCATCTTTTTATTATACAGAACTCCGTCTTTAGTTTTGTAATACTTATTTGATTTTGAGATAGTAAGCTTTTTAAGATTTTTCGGGAAAGAGCCGAAAGTTGATTTCGCTATCTCAATATGCTTTAAACTTGCGGGTAGCTTTATCTCTTTAAGATTGGTTTCCACAAACGCGTCACTGTCTATTTGAGTTACGGTTGATGGAATATTAATAGTCTTTATCGGGCAGTAAAAGAACGCGGTTTCGCCGATTTTCTTCAAGCCGTTATGGAGCTTAATACTTTTTAAATTCCAACACATCGAGAAACAATCCTCTCCGATTATTTCAACAGAATCGGGAACGTCTATTTCTTCCAAATATGTATCACCAAATCCGCTTAGATATTTTATAGTATTCGGAAGCTTAGCGGATTTTATCTTATTTATATAGAACGCTTCTTTCTTTATTGTTTCTAAACCTTCTTTTAAATCTATTGAAGTTAAGCCGCAGTTAGCAAAGCTTCTTTCACCGATAGTTTTAAGTCCTTTATTAAAGTTTACTTTGGAAAGCTTTTCGCAGTTTTCGAAACAGCTCATACCTATTTCTCTTAAACCGCTGCCGAAAGTAACACTTTTTAACTTTTCACAGGAGTAAAAGCTTTCTTCGCCGAGCTTTATTACACTGTCGGGTAAAACCAATTCGGTAATTCCTTTATCGGAAAACGTATACTTATTAATTTCCCGCACTCCGTCGGCAACGGTAAATTTGCCGGTAAGCTTTTTACCGTTAGGAACGCATATAATCTTTGTTTTACTTTTGTTGTATAGTATTCCGTCGTCCGCGCTATAATAAGGGCTCGACTCAGCTACAACATATTTGGTAAGCTTTTTACACTCAAACGCGTCGTACGCTATCTTTTTAACTGTTGACGGAATAGTTACGGTTTTTAAGCTTGTTCCTGAAAAAGCTTCTTTAGCGATAGTTTCCAACCCATCATTAAGATTTATCGAAACAAGCGTTGATTTTTTTCCGTTATCCTCATCATCCCAGTCGAAATAGCAGAAAGCTCTCTTGCCGATAGTTTTAAGTGAAGCGGGGAAAGTCAACGACTCTAAGGGACAATCTACAAACGCGAGCTCGCCTATGGTTTGTAAAGTCGAAGGGAATTCTATTGACTTCATCGGACAGTCGCCGAAAGAACGCATACCGATTTTTATAAGCCCTTCGGGCAGAATAACCTTTTTTATTTTTAAACTGTCAAACGCGCGGTCGGCGATCTCCTTTACAGATTTTTTTACGGTATATGTGCTGCCTATCTTTTTACCCTCGGGATACTTCATTATTACGCTCTTGCTCTTGTTATAAAGCACACCGTTTTCCGCGGAAAAATACTTATTATCCGCGCTCACCTTAAAGTCTTTCACACCGTTATTTATAAAAGTCTCGTCACAAAAACTTTTGACGGTTTTAGGTATAACAACGGTTTTTGTCTTACCGCTGTCTACTATATATGTACCGAGCTGAGTCACCTTGCGCTTGCCAAGCCTTTGCGGAATATTAAGTGTTTTCTTTTTGCCGTGGTAGCACGTCAGCATTGCCGTACCGTCGGAAAGAATCTTATAGCTGAAGTCGCCGCTTTTATATGTTTTCGACTTCTTTTTTGCCGAAGCGGGCAACATTGAAAAAGCTCCGATTAAAATAATTAATGATAGTACTAACGATATTGTTCTTTTCATTTCGAACACCTCCTATAATATAGAAGAAAGAAAAAGAATTATTTATACCTGTTTAATAATTTTCTTTCTTACTTTAGTAGTGTCAAATTTCTTCAAAAAAGTTTCATTATTTTCTAAAAAATATTATATCATATTTAATTTCGGATTGTTACACAAATTTCACATATCTATTTTGTGTAATATAACATAAAAATCAGGAAGCTCTCGCTTCCCGATTTGGCTCATTAATATTTCCTTATTACTTCTCAAACACCGCGCCTGTGGAGCCTGAGGTTACGAGCTTAGCGTAACGCTTAATGTAACCCGAAAGCTCCTGCTCGGGAGCTTTATAGTTCTTACGGCGCTCCTCTATAACATCGTCGTCAACGTGAAGCACAAGCTCGCGTCCGGCGATATCTACAGTAACCGTATCGCCCTCCTCGATAAGACCGATAAGTCCGCCCGAAGCGGCTTCGGGGCTTACGTGGCCTACAGCCGCGCCTCTTGTAGCGCCGCTGAAACGTCCGTCGGTAATAAGAGATACGGAGCTGTCGAGTCCCATTCCCGCTAAAGCGGAGGTAGGAGCGAGCATTTCTCTCATTCCCGGACCTCCCTTGGGGCCTTCGTAGCGGATAACAACTACGTCGCCCGGGTTAATCTTACCGCCGTAGATTGCGTCGCAGGCGCTCTCCTCGGAATCAAAGACACGCGCGGGGCCTGTATTCTTCATCATCTCGGGAGCAACCGCGCCCTGCTTAACTACCGCGCCGTCGGGAGCGATATTACCGAACAGAATCGCGATACCGCCGTCCTTACGGAGCGGATTTTCTACGGTATGGATAACCTCGCCGTCGGGAGCGGGAGCGTCCTTAATACGCTCGCCTACAGTACCCTTAACGGTTAGGGCGTTTTCGTTAATAATACCGAGCTTGGAAAGCTCCTTCATAACGGCGGGAATACCGCCCTTTTCGTTTAAGTCGGTGATAAAAATTTTACCCGCGGGGTTTAACTTACATATCTGGGGAGTAGTCTTGCTGATTTCGTCGATAACTTTAATATCAACGGGAACCTCCGCCTCATAAGCGATAGCTAAAAGGTGGAGTACCGTATTACTCGAGCAGCCTAACGCCATTTCACAGCGCAGGGCGTTCTCGAAGCTCTCTTTATTGATAATATCACGAGGTCTGATATCGGCTTTAAGAAGCTCCATAACCTGTTCGCCCGCTTCCTGAGCGAGAGCTCGTCTCGCGCCTGAGATAGCGGGACGGGTACCGTTTCCGGGTAAGCCCATACCGATAGCCTCGGTCAAGCAGTTCATAGAGTTAGCGGTGTACATACCCGAGCACGAACCGCACGTTGGACAAGCGTGGTTTTCGTACTGGAGAAGCTGTTCGTCGTCGATTTTACCCGCGGCGTGAGCGCCTACGAACTCGAACATTTCGGAAAGTCCGAATCTCTCGCCGTTATACTCGCCGGGCATCATCGGGCCGCCCGATACAAATATCGAGGGAAGATTTAAACGGCAAGCCGCTAAGAGCATTCCCGGAACTATCTTATCACAGTTGGGAATAAAAACAACGGCGTCGAGAGGATGAGCGGTAAGCATTACCTCGATAGAATCGGCGATAAGCTCACGCGAGCAAAGGCTGTACTTCATACCCTTGTGGTTCATAGCTAAACCGTCGCACACACCGATAGTATTGAACTCGAACGGAACACCGCCCGCGTTTCTGATACCGTCCATAACCTTTTCGGAAATATCGTTTAAGTGTTTATGTCCCGGAATATAGTCGCTCTTAGAGTTTACTACAGCGACAAAAGGACGTTTAATCTCAGCGTCGGTAAGACCTAAAGCCTTTAAAAGCGAACGTTGAGGGGCGCGTGTAGCGCCTGTTTTCATTAAATCAGATCTCATAGTAATTGCCATAGCCTTTCTGCCTACAAAAAGATATTAAAGTTTCCTTACGCGCTTACCGTAGGCTGATAAGGCGTAAATGGCAATAAAGCCATCAGCTCTGCATGGGTTTTATTTCCCAAAACAAGTTTTGGATAAAACCTCAGCTCGTTGTCCCATAGGGACAAACAGAGCGGGCAATATTAATTTGTAATAGTGTGAACTTTCACACTATTACTTCCTTTATTCATAGATAATTATTTAAATTTGATTTTTTAATTATAGCACAAAGCAAGGGCTATAATCAATATTTATTTTTAGCGGAATACGGATTTTTATTTTCTTTAACGGGCTCGGGCGAGGTAGAAGCTCCCCATCTCGCGAAACGAATTATCATATAGCGGATCACACCCGCCAAAAGCCATGCGGCAAGCGTAAGCCATAACCAGTATATCGGCAGTCCCGCCGTAAAATGCAGAAGCAAAGCCGCCCACATAGGCACCGAACACAGCCACGAGCTTATCCTGAAAAACATAAAAAAGCACAGCCCATATAAAAAACCGCCTACGTTTCTTTTTTTCATTACCGCCTCAATCAGTCGTCGTTAGTTTCAACCTTTTTAATAGCTTGGCTAACGTCCTTAGCGAGTTCGAGTTTCTGGAAAGTTTTATTGTCCGAAAGCTTCATTTCGAACTCGGAAGTCTTATCCATCTCAGCCTCAGCGTTATCGAAAGCGAGCTCGAGGATATGACCGCCTTTCTTTCTATCGTCGGAAATAAAGTGGAAATGCCAGCCCGGAGTATTTAAGCCGTCCATATAATCGGGACAGTAAAGCGCTACTACAGTTCCCTTAATATCCTTATAATTAAACTCTCTCTGGTCGGTCGCGAGAGCTTTATCGAGGCTCTTGTACGGCTTTTTCTGTTTAAGCTCGCTGCGTACATTCATCTTGCTGAATGTGCCGTTTAGCTTTACAAAATAGAACATATTTCTGCCGTTTTCATTAACCGTCTTATCGAGGTTTTCTTTAAGCGCGTCGATGTTCTTAATATCTGAGATATCGGAAGTAATATCCTTATCGAAGAAGGTTACGTTCGAGAACGGAACAGTTTCGTCGTTATCCGCTTCCTGAACACTTCCGTCACCGAGAGCCTGGTAAACCTTGCCGTCGAGAACAATCATCTCGCCGTTTACTCCCTCGAATGTACCGATACCGATATCGCCGTGTTCCTTTAACTCGCTGACCTTGATAATTCCGTCGTAATATCCCTGAGTAAGCGACTGTAAAAGCGCTACCTGGTAAATCGACTCGCGGTTCGACGAATCTTTTACGGCGTCCTCGGCAGTGTTCTGAGCCGTATCCTGAGAGGTATTCTGCGCCGCGGAACAACCGCTCACCGATATTATCATTGCCGACATTAAAATAATTGCTAGTATTTTTTTCATTGTTAAATCCTCCTAAAATTATATAAGACTTTAAATAATTATTTTCTCAAATACTCCGACGATACAGGGAACTCAAAGTATGTATCGGGATAGGGTTCATTATCGAGAGTAAAATGCCACCATTCGCAATCCAGCGGTAAAAAGCCGTTACGGAGCATAGCTTTCTGTAAAATCATACGGTTTTCATACTGCTCGTCGGTAATGCCTCGGTAATCGGGATGGGATTTTTCGCCGAATAAATCGAACGGACTTCCCATATCTACCTCTTTTCCCGTATTCATATCGACAAGCGTTAAGTCAACCGTGCTTCCGCGGCTGTGGCTCGACTGCTTTGCGACGTAGCCTTTTTCGAAAAGCTCCTGTTTTCTGAGGTCGGGATAAAAATACGGCTTCATACGAATATCCTCGTCCTCAATACCCCAGAGCATAAAATGCTTTACCGCGCACGCGGGACGGTACGCGTCGAACACCTTCAGCCTGTAGCCCCGAACTAAAAGCTCCTTGCTCACGGCTTTTAAAGCGCGGGCGGCTTCTTTGGTCAAGAGCGCGCACGGCTCCTCGTAACCGTCAATTTTATCTCCGATAAAATTATAGGTCGAATAGTAGCGGATTTCCTGGATTATATCAGGCACATAATCCGCCAGCAACACAAACCCCGAGGGATTTTTAGTCACATCTTCTTTATAGCTTTTCATAAGACTTCTCCAAATCTTTATTTACTTACAATTTACTCTGTCCACGGTAATCGAACGTTCGGAAGCTCGAGCTTCATCACGTCCTGTAAATCATATTTAATACCGTTGTTTTCCAATTCTTCTAAAAAGGCGTTGACGAATACCGGCGAGGAAAAAGTCTGGATAAAATCTATCGTAAATCTACCGCCCACGGCGGATGTTTCGAGCAACATCGAGGTTCCTGTGCTTGATGTCCAAAGTCTGAAATCCCTGATATACTCCTCGGAATCCAAAAAGCCCGCCTTACCGACGTAACTCACGGTAGCTGTTACAAGCCGTTTGGTCATATCGCAAATCATTCCCGCGATTGTCAGGCGTTCCTGATCGGTTTCTTTGGATAAGAGCATTTGATTAAGGCCTTTTTGAGAAGCCGCGCCTGTTAATACAGCCTCCTCCGTCGTCTGCGCGAAAACCATACCGCGATAAGCGGTCGCCTGTCTGTCGAGCGGCCAATTTTTAAGCTTATCTGTATACTCCAAAAACGCTCCGCCCACAAGACTTTGGCGAGCTTTTGGAGCGCCTAAACCGCCGCGTTGATTAACCGCGAGCGTTATACGGATAACATCCTTATGTTCAGGAAAAAGCTTCGCTATCGCTCGGCTTAAAAGCAGTGAAATCATAGTCGCGGGACTGCCGTCGTTATCGATATTAAACCGCATAAATTCCTTTTCGTCTATAGCGATACTGTATACCGTTTGTTCGGTATCATTTTCGAGATTAGCGGCAGCCGCGGGCGAAAACGCGTTCGGCATATCTACCCTCGGGGGTTTGGGAAGATTATCCGCCTTTAAAACAGGATCTTCCCATTCCTCAGCGCCAATCACATCTCCCGCAAGGCGAACGCCTTCGTCGGAAATAGCCGTATTATAACGCTTGGAACAGTAATAATACAGAAAAGTACGAACAAGCTCATAAGCGCCTGTGCCGTCGGTCAACGCGTGAAAAATATCCACAATAATCCAGTTATCCTGCCATGAAAACGAGAGCATATGATAGTTGGACGCTTCCGAATTCAGCTCAACTCCGCTGAGTGAATTTGTGATAACAACAGGCCTGTTATTTTCGGCAAACTCCCATTTGTTGCCGTCACGATTCTTAAGCTCAACGCAAAAATACGGATACCTCGGCATAGTTGAATCTACCGCGAACCGCATACAGTCAGGGTCGATCAAGTCACGCATACGAATCTTGATTCTTATTACCGCGGGGCTCTCTTTAGTAGTAGAATACATTGTTCTATATTCAGAAAAAAGAGTTTGATTCATACATTATCACCTCTCTGTTATCCTTATACCGCTAAATTAGTTTCATTATAACATTTAGATAATAATTTGTCTATTGGATAATATAAAAAACATAAAGTCTTATAATATCCTCTCCTTTACCTATATTATATAGGAAACGAGAGAAAAGCGTAGTTTGCGATTCATTCTTGGGCATAAAAAAGACCTTGATGAAAACGAATCCATCAAGGTCAAATTCATTAAAATATGCGATTTATTTTGCTCCGCGCAACTTCCTGTGCCGTTCGGCGTAAGTTTGGTGTAAATGGTGTAAATTCGGTACTTCTGATGTTTCAAAAACCGCATAGATAAGCCATTTTTGAGCTGTTTGCTTATCCAAGCTCTTCATTGTCGGGATTGACAGTACCGCCGTTTTGTAAGCTGCCAAAAGCTACTAAGTCCTGTTATTTTCAGGGGTTAAAATCTTTCGATTTTTTATAACCTAACTCAACTTATTATATTGCTTGTTCAAAACGGTGTAAGTTTTGGTGTAAATGGTGTATACAGTGAAAACGAGATGTCCTTTACTCCTCTGGAATCAAGTACGTTTCAAGAGTTTGAAACTCTGATTTCTTCAATGCCTTTGTCGCATCGGTATAGATATTCATAGTCGTTGAAATATCATTATGACCAAGCGTATCCTGCATTACTTTAATATTTATGCCCGCTTCACACATTCTTGTCGCAAAGCTGTGGCGTAATGAGTGACAACTGAAATGCGGAAGTAGTACAGTAGCGTTCTCGTCTTTTAGTAATTCCTCGTCATTACAATCCCGTATGATTCTGCGAATTGCTTTATTCAAAGTTCCCTGCTGATAGGTTTTCCCGTTTTTGTTTAAGAAAACAAAATCAGTATATCCATCAATGACCACATTACAACTTATGCCCATTTTTTCCTGATAGTCCCTTTCCATCAAGAAAGCCTCTCTGACTGAATCAATCATCGGCACTTGGCGGTTACCCGCTTTGGTTTTGGGCGTGTTAATATTGAAATAACAGCCATTCTTAGCAACTTCTTCTCTATGACAATAATACACCAAAGTATGGTTAATGTCAATAAGTCCTTCATCAAAGTCAAGATCACACCATCTAAGTCCGGTCAGTTCTCCAACACGAAGCCCCGTTCCTAACATTACTGCAAATAGTGGATACCAATGATTGTATTGATGATTGTTCCTAAGATAATTCAGGAACAAATCCTGTTCTTCCTTTGTTAATGCTCTCCTTTTTTCCGTCTGGAAAACGTGAGATTTTTTGAGTTCTTTCAAAACGTTATCAGTCGGATTATTCCTGATATAATCATCATCAACGGCTAATTGGAAAACCTGATGTATAACCGTATGAATATTATCTATTGTTGCTGCCTGTAAGTACCGTTGGTCGGCAAGATAATTGTAAAACGTCTTAATATCTGATTTCTTGATAGTTGAAACTCTCTTTTTTCCTAATACGGGGCGGACAAAGGTGTTGTACATATATTTGTAGTTTTGAAATGTATTATTCTTTACTCCTCTTTTCAACTGAATCCATAAATCAAACAGGTCATTCACCGATTTATACCGAGCTTCGGCTTTCAGCCCCTCAAGTTTCTCCTTTGTAATCGCCTTTTCCTGTTCTCGTAAGTCCTCTAAGGTTTTAGCATAAATATAATGCCGATTACCTTTCTTATCACTCCAGCGAAAATAGTAAGAACCATTTTCTCGTTGTCCTTCACCTTTTCTTAAAACTACTCGATTGTTATCCTTTCTTTTGGTTGCCATTTTTCTTACCTCCTAAAACTGTTTTTGGCGTTGCCGTGATATGATTCTATCCCGACAACGCCTTTTTTCCAATGGTGCGATTTATACAATCGCACATTTGACAGCCTTGACTTAAATAGAATAAGATTCGTCGATAAACTTATCTAACAATTTCCTTTTGATAAGTCTTTTACTGCCTACCCAAAGAACAAAGTCACAATCTTCTTTATCTGTGATAGAACGGAGCTTATTCCTACCTATACCTGAGTATGCTGCCGCTTCTTCAACTGTCAGAGTGCTTCTTTCCCAAATCGGAACATTCAAACCATTCTTCCTTGTTACGTCATTATCCATTTTTGTCCCTCCTCGGCTTTTCATAGACGAAATAATCATAGCCGTAACCCAAACATTGGTCACATCTATCCTTAACATTAGTCAGCGGATCAACTCGTTTCACGATAAGTCCCGGCACATATTTATACTTATTCAGACAACTCGGACATAGGCACCGGATATTTGCCTTGTTATATCGGGTGTAGTCCCAATATCCGTACAGTTTCATTAAGCCGTTATGAATGCGGCGCAAGACATTATAGTCGTTGATACGACCTACATAATTGACTAACTCCTCCTTGTTCACAGCTCTTTGCTGTTCGAGCATAATCATTGAAGGTTCAGCCAGTCCAAACTTATCCTCTACCAAAATATGTGAGGGAAGAAAGGTCTTCCTAATGGCGGTGGTAATAGCCGCCACCATAATGGTAGGTGCTTTGAGATTGAAGTTATCCGCCTGCAATACTACAACAGGTCTGTATCCGCATTGGATTGAGCCTTCGTTGTCGCCAAAATCATAGAGGTAAATATCTCCTCTTTTGATTTTTCTTTCATTTCTTTTGTTCATTATAATTCCTCTTTCCATAAGTGATGTAAGGGAATGACACCCTTCACTTATTTGGAATGGGAGGGGGTGTTTTGCAACCCCTCAATTGAAATTTTTTTCATAAATTTCAATCCTGCTCTTATTGATTTAGAAATGGATTGGTGTGATACACCTTCATTTTCGGCAATTTCAGCTAATCCTCTGCCTTCAAAATAGTATTGAAAAATACGTCTGTACTGTTGTTCGGGCAACATTCCCATCAATTCTCTTAAATAGATATTTTCAATAAGGCTATCTGAAAAATCCTGTAAAGCAAGCTCAGAGTGATACTGCTCCATCTCTCCGTCCTCATACCCATAGGCATCGTGCTTATTCTTTATTCTCTTTACAGCCTTATCCTCATTAAGCAGGAAGTCATTTCTAATTTTCAAAAAATCCTCGTTTAGAATAAGATAGGGAACGTATTTCTTTATCTGTTCAGAATATAAAAATTCAATTTCAGCCTGAGAAAGTTCTGTCACAATAGCGTATTTCTCTGTGCCGGTGTACCCGGGATATTCGTATTTCAATTCAATAACTGTACATTCTTGATTAAACTGCTCCTCAATAGCAGTAATATCGTTTTTTAACATTTACCGTAAACTCCTTTAATCTTTGATTTTGAAAGTGATCAAAAGTATTAAAGGTTACGGATACTTGGCGATTAAGGCTTCCCACGCACGAAATGTCATTTTTATGTCCTTTCCGCCAGACAAGCGAAAAAAGGCATAAAAAAACAGCTACAGCAGCAGGCTTTCTGCTAACTGTAGCTGTGAGTTGCATTATTCAATTATCGTTTGTCTAAGCTGTGTATTGGCTGCACTTCTCAGCGTACACATCTTAGCACATATAAGGTCGGACTTTCAGTAGGAAATCCGTCGGGCTCTTATCGGGATATAGTCGGGCAAAAGTCGGACTACGATGTTGTGAAGAAGAAGTCCGGAGTTTCTTCTAATTTATCTCCTCCTTCGGGAACGGTGAATATTCCTTTAAAATATGGAATTGCATACCCCCACAAGGAAACACCTAACAGCATTATCGCTTCTTTCTTACGATCATAGTAGGTGCTTCGCTCAAGATTTAATAGTTCAAGCAATTCCGCTTCCGTGTATTTAAATGATGTCAAGTAGCATTTTGACAGGATCTCGTGATATAGCTTTCCGTTGTTATAATAGCTATATACCTTCGTCATTGCCTTATCAATTAAATCTATCATCCATTTGTTTTCAAACAAAGTTGATATTCTCGCTTCAAATTCAGCCTTATCAGTATCAGAAGCAAATTCTTCCAGATAGACAAGAGCGTTGGTCAAATCATCTCCAAAGTAATATACCTCATCAGAGATATATTCTGATTCATTTAACGTTGCCCATACTACATCACGATAGATAGAAAGTAACAGCTTCGTCTTGTGTATTATTTCATCACTTTTAAGGTTAAACTGTTCGTACATTCTATTGATGCTCTTAATAGCCTTTGTGTTCCTTCTGCTCATTTCTACTCCTTCTTATTCAAATAAAGTAACATAATAAATGTTTTGCCAAAAATTATTCGCAAACCCCTTGACATGATTAGAAGTTTAATGTAAACTAAATTTGTAGTTGAACTTCGTATTTGCTATTATACAGCAATTCAATCAGCTTGTCAACAACTTTTTGAAGTTAAACTTCTAATCAATTCCGAAGAAGGAGTGTTATTATGACTTTCGGAGAAAAAATCAAGGCTGAAAGAAGAAAACTCGGTTTAACGCAAATTGAATTGGGTGAACGAATAGGCGTTACCAATCGTGTAATTACGTCTTACGAAAACGGTAAGTCGTTCCCTCGCACCAGAGAAGCGTATAAAAAAATAGCTGACGCTCTCAATGTGAACGTCAACTATCTATTATCTGATGATGATGCCTTCGTAATGGAAGCCAAAGAACAATTTGGTTATCGTGGAAAAAAAGGAGCTGAGAAACTATTAGCAGAAGTTACCGGACTATTTGCCGGTGGCGAAATGGCAGAAGAAGATATGGATGAATTAATGCTAGGTATTCAAGAAGCGTATGTTGAAGCGAAAAAGCGCAACAAAAAATACACCCCAAAAAAATATCAAAAAAAATCGGAGTGATTTATCGAAGTCCGTTTTTTGGTACAATGAAGAGTGTATAATTTTTATAGTAGCCCCAAAGCATTCACTTTTTCTAAGGCATTTAGTTTTACGAAAGGGGTGGTAGTATGCACATTTCTGCCAACGAAGCTATCGTTAAAGCAAATAAGCTAGTAAAAAAATATGGGACACGCAATGCCGATAGGCTCGCTGATGAATTAGGCGTAATTGTTAAGCCGCTGAACTTCACAAAACAGAAGGGTGTTTATAAGGTTATCGAGCGTAACCGTTTTGTCTTTATAAAAAGCGACTTGGATCCGGTTATGCACAATATCGTCCTTCTTCACGAGCTTGGGCACGATTCACTGCACCGCCATCAAGCAATCAGTACAGGCGGCTTCCATGAGTTTAACATATTTGATATGCAGAATAACAGAATGGAGTATGAAGCGAATCTATTCGCAGCCCAAGTTTCTTTATCTGACGATAAAATCCTTGAATATATCGAAAGGGGCTACGATGTCGCTCAGATAGCAAGCGCTATGTACTCGGATATTAATCTAGTAGCACTTAAAGTTTCTGAATTAAACAACCGAGGTTATAGATTTAGACAACAAAACTATAGTGGTGATTTTTTAATATGATTATAAACGGGAGAATATTATATGAAACAAATAATAATTGATGGACAAACCTATAACTTATCAGAAACAGGTCTCGACATATTCCCTGATGACCGTATAAAATCAGGGCTTTTGTATAGTGCTCTTGATATTATGAATAACTGCTTAGACACTATTTTTAAAATTATGACTGGGGAATTTCCAAAAGCCTTTCGTCCTAAATTATACGTTTCCGATTCACTCGAATGCAATGCTTTTGCGTATATGGGAAAGGATATCATTATTCATTCAGGACTCATACTCTCCGCTGCTAAACTAATCGAACAACGGTACAGTGAAGAATTATTAAAGAAACATAATATTTTAAATGATTATTCGCACTCCAAAGTTTTGTCAGGTTTAAGAGTATACCTTTGGAGATATGTAGTTCTGCACGAATTATATCATATCTGGGAAGGTCATTACACATGGTTATGTCTCTACGACACAGACGACAGCGGTAATATTGTTCCTCGCATCACAGGATTATCAGATAGGTTTTTCGATGAAGCTGAATGTGCAATGATGGCTTTTTTACATATGAAACGTCATTGTGATCGGTATCTACTAATTTCTCATATCCAAGTTCCAGTAATACTTTTTCTGCTTTATCAAACTCATCTCCAACATAAATATCAATATCAGTAAAGTATCTATGATTCACAGGTAGCGAGCGTCAGGAGCTTATCGCCTTGCTTTGCCGAAACTCCTGTTTCATAGAAAGATAACGCCTTGCATTTGCTGATAAAGCTGCTGTAAT
>CAMHQC010000011.1 GCA_946187325.1 uncultured Clostridia bacterium | reverse complement strand
GATTCGTTTCAGGGCATAAAAAACAGGCAACCTCATATAAGGCTGCCTGCGATTGTTATAATAGTAAATGAGATAAATCAAAATCTAGCGGAGCGAAAGATCAAAAGCCCTCCCGTGTCAGAACTGACTCCAGTTCCGAAACAATATCATTCAAATCTTCGGTCAGATTGTCATTATGTATCAGCATATCATCAAAAAGCCGGTTGAGATTTTCTTCAAAGCGATCGGGAAGGATACTGCAATTTCGCGCGCAAAGCTCGATCAGGCGTTTTTCACCGGGATGTGTCCGCTTGTTCAAGGCAAAAATCACATCAAAATACGATTCCAGAAAGGCGGCTGTTCTGTGAATAACGCTCACTCTGTCGTTTCTTTTATTCGCTTTATTCAGCTGAAACAAATATGCGGGCATGGCGTTATACAAAAGCGCGGTATTTCTTTTGATGATGTTGTTCCGCAGCTCTTCCGGATAAGGAACTGAAAAGCGGTCCTTAGCCCTTTGAAGCCTTCCGCGCTTATCGCAGATGATCTTACAGGTCAAAAGATTGTGCCACATACAGGTGGTGTATCCGTTGCATGCCTCAAAGCTTTCGACGACCCGCGCGACGCCGTCGCAGAATTCGTTGAGATCGCGGTAAAGAATGTCAATGTCGATCCCGTTGTTCAGAACGCAGTTATCCTCATATTCCCAGTAATGATTTCCGATTTCCAAATATTTGCAGTAGTCAGCCAATAACGCGCGCCTGTTTTCTTCCCCGATCGGCGCGGTGACGTATACATATAAATCATAATCGGATTTTTCATCATAGTTTTCTCCCGAACGGGAACCGCCGAGCGCGATCGCCTCGACCTGCTCAAATCCAGCCAGCTTTTCCAATAGTTTATCAATCATATTTTTTGCACCTCAATATATTCCGATTTATCTTTTGATTATTATATCATTTTCATTCAATGATTTCCTCAAGAACCCGAACGGCAAGCGCTACCATATCTCTGCAGGTCGTGGTGAATAATTCGTGCTTTACAGCGTATTCTACTCCCTCCTGCGTGGTAATATCACAGCCGAGTATCTCATTGCAGATATATGTTCCGTTAAGTTCCTTAAAGCGATCCAGAAAACGGTTAGTCATCTGATTGGTTTTGTTTCGACTGTCGAGATCGTCTTTATCGGCTTGACCGTACATCATTCCGAGCACCATTAACGCTCCCGAACAAGCTCCGCACACCTCGCCTTTTCTCATTCCTGCGTTAAAGCAGGCGGCGATTTTCAACGCTTGTTCTTCCGTTAATCCGAGCTCGTCGGCATATGCGGCAAGAACAGACTGTGAGCAATGAAATTTATCTTTGAAATAGGATAACGCTTTTTCTTCGTGTGTCATTTAAATCCTCTCCTTAGTATAGATTAATGCTGTAAATCAGAATTTATCTTGACTTTGCAAGTTTTGCGGCATAAAAGAAATCCATGTTATCACGATTACTATCAATCGCTGCGGATAACACCTTGCAAAATCCTACCTCATCGTATTCTTTATCGTAATCTTTTGCGTAATTTGTTGTAATTGTCTTTCCGGCAGTGAATGCTTTTACCAAATCCTCCGGATTATATGCATTATGCAGAGTACAAACACATACATTGTCTCTCCACAAATACAAACATGGTTCAAACGGATGAGAAGACAATCGATAGGTTTCGCCTTTATAAGTATATGTCACTTCGTCTGTACTCAGATTTAGCGATCCAAAATCCTCTGTCATGAATCATCTCTCCTTCACAAATTCCAATTTATTGAGCAGAAACTATTGCAATGAAATACGTTTTTACAACAGTGAGAACGGCCTTGCGCAATAGCTGAATACATGAATGGTGCGCTGATCCTTTAAGCGTATCTTATCCCTGAACGGATTACAGAATTGAAACGATTTCTGAGCAGAAAAAAATGCTCGTTTATTATGAATAATTTATGCCTTACATTTTTTTATTCAGAGCTTTATTCATCTTCTCCGCCAGATTTTTGTTATACTTCATAAAGCAGAACCATATTATAAGACCTATTATAATAACACCGATAACCGTGATCAGGCAGGCGGCAAGTCCCCTTTCAAACGGAATCCATCCTGCGAACGATGCGGCTGCAAAGTATATCGCAAAGCCGATCCCGAGATGTATGAATGAGGCTATGATCGGTGAGAACTTTTCGGAATTATAAAGTATTGTCGGTACTCCGAATCCGAGCCCCGTTATAAGACAGGCAAGAGCCATCTTAGTAAACCCATAGCCTGTAAGTGTGAAATCCCCGCCGTCCTTAATATCGAATACAATACCGATAATTATGAATATTGCAAAGCTCATCGCAATACTTATCAACGCTCTGTGAACTATTTGCTTAAATATTTTCATAGTCCTGTCCTCCTCATCATATTCCCAGATATTTTCTGAGTCCGGGTACATATTTACGCGATATGTATTCCTTCTCTCCGCTCTTCATATGAAGCAGCATTATGCCATTGAAGGAAGGCTCGACACTTTCAAGATAACTGAGGTTGATCGCAGCCGACTTCGATACCTGCATAAATTCCTTACCGAGCACCTCAAGAAGCTCATACATTCTCTTTCCGACGCGATAGGTCTCATCTTCCGTAACAACATAGACCTTCTCACTTTCGACCCTTATCAGTACGATTTTCTCAGGTTCTATAATGACCATACGCTCGTCAAGGTTACCTACTATCACATTTCTGCCGTTTCCGAACGCGGCTATCTCCCGCGCAAGCGCAGCGATCTCCGGTGTCAGCTCGTCACTGTTTATTACCGCATACGGTTCTTTTATACTTTCAGAGATATTCATATCGACCCGCATTTCTCGTCCTCCAGATCATTCTCAGGGTTCCCCCGCTCTTTGTTATCCGGACAGCTTACTTGAATCCCTGCTGTCATTACCCAAAGTATCCATAAAAATGTACCATAATTATTTCCGCGAAGCCTGACACGAATGAATCCATGTGCTTTCTGTTACTGTCGAGCTTCACAACTTATATTGGTCTCTGTTTTCGGCGCACTGATAAAGGCTTTTGTCGGCCTTGCGAAGAAAAGCATCCATATCCCGAAACCGATCTTTATAAGGCTGTCTGCCGCAAGAAATAATGCGACCGGGACCGATGCGAAAATATATCCGCTTGCCGTTATTATAATGCACGCCGTTCCGAGCACGAGCATCGACTTGCCATGTACGAAATAAAAAGGAATAAAATGTATTCCCGTCGCAAGGCTTACGCCGAGCCAGATCATTTTCCAGTCCCAATTCGGAATGAACGGTCCCGCGATCAGAAACATCAGTATAAAGAGAAGCCCTATGCTTAAATATATCATTCTGATCTGAAACGGACTTGCGGGTCCGTCCGACAGCTTCAATCTTATCTTTCTGTTTATGTTTGCGACGTAGAAGCTGATATAGTACCCCGTAAGAAATATTATAGGATTGACCGTAAACTTTCCTCCGAAGATAAGCGATATACCCAGCACCGCGCCGACAAGGAGAAGCCATAAGCCGCACGCACGCTTGTTGTTGAATTCAAGGTATCCTGTACTTTTCTTTTCTCTTTTCATGATAAAACCCTCCGTGTTTGTCATTTACTGTACATATAATAACAAATTCGGAGTATCTTGTCTCATCATATCAGGTAAGAGGCAGAATTACAGCGGTAAGTGGCAGGATCACAGCGGCAGATTCATATATCATATCTGACATCGTATTTCTTCAACTGCATTCATAATATAATTTACCTCCCCATCATCGCGACAAACTCCGATTTTTCTTTTGATTATTATATCATTTTCATTCAATGATTTCCTCCAGAACCTGAACGGCAAGCGCTACCATATCTCTACAGGTCGTGGTGAATAATTCGTGCTTTATTGCGTATTCAACGCCTTCCTGCGTGGTAATATCACAGCCGAGTATCTCATTGCAGATATATGTTCCGTTAAGTTCCTTAAAGCGATCCAGAAAACGGTTAGTCATCTGATTGGTTTTGTTTCGACTGTCGAGATCGTCTTTATCGGCTTGACCGTACATCATTCCGAGCACCATTAACGCTCCCGAACAAGCTCCGCACACCTCGCCTTTTCTCATTCCTGCGTTAAAGCAGGCGGCGATTTTCAACGCTTGTTCTTCCGTTAATCCGAGCTCGTCGGCATATGCGGCAAGAACAGACTGTGAGCAATGAAATTTATCTTTGAAATAGGATAACGCTTTTTCTTCGTGTGTCATTTAAATCCTCTCCTTAGTATAGATTAATGCTGTAAATCAGAATTTTTATCCCTACAGCCGGAATTGATTATTATATCAACTGAATTGCAGTAAATATAACATCAAACCCATTTCCAAGTAAACTGCCTATAAAATGAGCTGTCATTACAACATAGATATTCTTCGTTTTAATATACGCAATGCTTAAAGGAATTGCCCAAATCATAGTAAGCAATATACCCCACCAAGAGAGTGCATGCTCTATAGCGTAAAGAAACATACTGATGGTCATTGTTATGGCTACGGCTTGCTTGCTATGCAAAAGAATCATATTCTTGCGAAAAAAAGTCTCCTCTGTGACTGCGGGTAGAATTATTGTGGAGATAAAGAATACAATCAAAGATAGCCAACTGTTTCTTCTTAACCCTATAAATCCTGTATCAATATTTGGGAAGATATTTTCCAATGCAATTGTTATTCCAAAAGCAAGCATAAAACCCAGTAGAGTCAATCCAACTTGTTCCCAATACTTTTTTCCACTCTTAAAACTGAAAAACCAATCTTTAAGATTAAGATCTCTCTTCAAAATATAATAAATAAAGAGACATACATAAAACAAGCAATTGGTATATATGATATATTCTTTAGGTACCAAAAAACATGAAATGATGAAGAATATCTCAAAAATTATGGGTATGCAGTTTTTCTTAACATAGTACTTTATCATAAATTTGCACCTTCATAAATTCCGATTTATCTTTCTATGATTATATCATATCAGCTTGATTTTGTCTATCCGTCAAATAAAAAAGACCTTGATGAAAACGAATCCATCAAGGTCAAATTCATTAAAATATGCGATTGATTACGCTCTGCACAACTTTCTGCACCGTTTGGCGTAAGTTTGGCGTAAATGGCGTAAATCCGAGACATCGCAACTCTCGAAACCCGCATAAACACTGGGGTTTTGGGGTGTTACTTATCTAAGGATTTCATTGTCGGGAAGAGTAATACGTCGCGGATTGCGGGGGAATCGGTCAGGAGCATTACCATACGGTCAATGCCGTAGCCGATACCGCCTGTCGGAGCCATACCGATTTCGAGAGCGTTTAGGAAGTCCTCGTCGGTTGTATTAGCTTCCTCGTCGCCCGCGGCCAATAGCTCCTCCTGAGCCTTAAAGCGCTCGCGCTGGTCGATAGGATCGTTGAGCTCGGAATACGCGTTAGCCATTTCCCAACCGTTCATAAAGAATTCGAAACGCTCAACGTAGTTCGGATCCTCGGGCTTTTTCTTAGTAAGCGGAGAAATCTCAATCGGATGATCCATTACGAATGTCGGCTGAATCATATGCTCCTCGGCGAATTCCTCAAAGAAGAGGTTTAAGATATCGCCCTTTTTATGATGATTTTCAAACTCTACACCCTTTTCCTTAGCGACAGCCTTAGCTTCGTCATCGGAATTAATCTCGTTAAAGTCAACGCCCGAATACTTCTTAACCGCGTCGAGCATAGTAATACGCTCGAACGGCTTACCTAAATCCATCTCTACGCCGTTATAGGTGATAGTAGTAGTTCCCAAAACCTCCTGAGCTACGTGGCGGTAAAGCTTCTCGGTTAAGTCCATCATACCGTGGTAATCAGTGTAAGCCTGATAGAGCTCCATGAGCGTGAACTCGGGGTTATGGCGGGTATCTACACCTTCGTTACGGAAAACTCGTCCGATTTCATAAACCTTCTCAAGTCCGCCCACGATTAATCTTTTTAAGTAAAGCTCGAGAGATATTCTAAGCTTTAAGTCCTCGTCAAGCGCGTTAAAATGGGTAAAGAACGGTCTTGCCGCCGCGCCGCCGGCGTTAGCCACGAGCATCGGAGTTTCTACCTCCATAAAGCCCTGCTCGTCGAGGAAGCGTCGGATAGAGCTGATAATCTGAGAACGCTTAATAAAGGTATCCTTTACCTCGGGGTTCATAATGAGGTCGGTGTATCTCTGGCGGTAACGCAAGTCTGTATTTGTAAGTCCGTGATATTTCTCGGGGAGAGGCTGGAGTGATTTAGAGAGAAGCTTTACTTTCTCGGCGTGTATACTAATCTCGCCCATCTGAGTTTTAAACACAAAGCCCTTTACCTCTACAATATCGCCGATATCCCAACGTTTAAGGATAGCGTACTCGTCGTCGCCGAGGTCGTCGCGTTTAGCGAACACCTGCATTTTTCCGCTTTTATCGTGGACATCAAGGAAAGTGACCTTTCCCTTACCGCGCTTAGACATTACACGCCCCGCGATACATACCGTCTTATTTTCGAGTTCCTCAAAACGCTCGGAAATGTCGGCGCACATAGTGTCGCGGTCGGAAGTAGTTTCCTCGAACGGATTTCTGCCCATTTCCTTTAAGATATTTAATTTATCGTAACGAGCCTTAACGGGATCGCTTGATATCTGAATCTGATTAGGATTATCAGCCATTTTTAACACTCCTTATAAATTACCTGTTCCTTAAATTTATCTGCCGATTTCGAGAATCTTTAAGCCGACTGCTCCGCTCGGAGTTTCAGCCTCGACAACATCGCCTACGCCGTGACCGATTAAAGCGCGTCCGATAGGACTTTCGTCGGAGATTTTACCCTCGGCGGGATTAATCTCGTTAGCGTTAGAGCCTACGATTTTAAACTCACGGGTCGAGCCTGTCGCGATCATCTCAACCTTTACCTTAGAAGAAAGGCGGACATGCTGGGTATTATCGTCGCTCTCGTCTATAAGCTCGTAGTTTTTAAGAGTAGCTTCAATGTCGCGGATACGAGCTTCCATAATAGCCTGCTCGTTTTTAGCGTCGTCGTACTCGCTGTTCTCGGAAAGGTCGCCGTAAGAACGCGCGAGCTTGATTTTCTCAGCCATTTCCTTACGTTTTTCGCCTTTAAGATATTTAAGCTCGCTTTCTAAATTTTCGAGACCCTCTTGGGTAAGCATAATTTTTTTAGTCATATTTAAAATTCCTTTCAGCTGAATTTTTACATACATTAGATATTATAAAATTTTTAACGGCTTATGTCAAGCTTTTTAACAGCCTAAATCAGCTTTATGAGTTATTTATTCTCGCTAGATATTCGCAAATTGAGCGCGGAGTTTGGGATGAGCTGAAATTAGCGCAGGTAGTCGGCACAATTGAGCCCAGCTCATACTGTCTGCCTTTAGTATAAAGCGCTCCGGCGAAGTATTCGCAGGACAGGCTCTCGGGCTTTATCTTATCAAACATATTAGGCATACGGAAATGGTAGTCGAAATACACAAGCCCGGGAACACATACCGTCGGCGCAAACGAGGTCAGCACTATCGCTCCGCCCGAGACGGCGATATTTTCCTCAATTCTTTCGGGAGCGATTACAAGCGGACAGTCCTTTAAAAAATCGCGGTTCGGGCTCACACTAACGCAAATACCGGTTTCGGTCAAGATACGCTGAGTGGTTTCCTCGTATCTTTCGGCGTTATCGCTTATGAGCCGAATATTCGAACAGTAATTCACGAGCTCAGAAATAAAACCTTCGTAATTTCCCGATAAATCCACCACCCCTGCCGCGAGCTCGGGAGCTTCGCTTTTAAGCTTGCTGAGGACATACAAGGCGAGGTTACAGGTGAGCTGTCTTTTAAATCTCGTATTCTCGAATCTTTTAAACCCCATATTTTTCGGAAAGACGATACTCTCGTTACAGAGAAGATGATTCCGCTGGATACCGACCTCGCTGTCGATAACGTACCAGTTTATATATCCTGTTCGGTTTATATACCTAATATCCCGCAGGGCTACTCCCCTAGCGCTTTTTATAACCGTGCGGATAGAATTTCCGCGCAGTTTATAAAGCAGTTTTTTATAAAGCTTATTCGGAACAGCGTTTTCTATAGTTAAAGCCGTAAGCATAATTATCCCCCGTTTTTACAAAATTACTTTTTTACAAATAAAATATATGAGGGATAAAATAAAAAAATGAAAAAAATTTTAGGAAATTGCATATTATTATGCAATTTTTCTCCGTTTTGCGTTAATAGTGTACAGCGCTATAAAAAGCAAAGGAGAACATATGACTTATAACACACAAACAGTAAATTTAAGAGAATTAACCGCGGACGAGGGTATGGTTATTACCGATAAGAAAACTATGACCTTAAGAGCTAAAACAGTCTATCTCGGCAAAGGTGAAAAGCGAACTAATTTTATCGAGATAGACGAAAACACACCGCTTTCCGAGGAAGAAAACGATGGTTAATTTTAAGGAATGGATATGCGCTTGTTTAGGCGCGGCGGGCGGAGTTGTGACCTCGGTGTTCGGAGGATGGACTTCGGGAATAATGACGCTCATTATATTTATGGTGATAGATTATTTAAGCGGAATTATGGTAGCGGGAGTATTTAAAAACTCCGAAAAAACCGAAAACGGCGCGCTCGAAAGCCGAGCGGGCTGGAAGGGTCTTTGCCGAAAAGGAATGACGCTAACTATAATCTTAGTCGCTCACAGATTAGACGTTCAGATGGGAACGAATTATCTCAGAGACGCGGTTACTATCACATTTTGCGTAAACGAAGCTATATCCATTATCGAAAACGCGGGACTTATGGGATTGCCCCTGCCCGAAGTTCTTAAAAAAGCGATTGAAGTTTTAAATAAAAAATCAAAGTAAGGGGGATAATATCATTACCGCGAATGAAATTATAAGTAAGGCGAGAACTTACTTAGGAACTAAGGATAATGGCAACAACAAGGTAAAATTCAACACGGAATTTTACGGCAGAGAGGTTAGCGGCGACGCGTATCCGTGGTGCGTCGTTTTTATATGGTATCTTTTTAAAAGGCTTAACGCGTCAAAGCTGTTCTGTTCGGGCGAAAAGACCGCGAGCTGCGGCGTAGTTATGAGCAAGATGGCTTCTAAAAAGTTAAGCTATAAGCAGCCCGCGAAGAAGGGCGACCTCGTTATTTTCGACTTTTCGGGCAAGCACACAGCTCACACCCATATCGGAATAGTCACTGAGGTTATAAACTCCGAGACCTTTAAAACTATCGAGGGTAATACCGCGAGCACAAACTATACAAACGGCGGATATGTTCTCGAGCAAACGAGATACAAACGCCAGGTAAACTGTTTTATACGTCCCGATTATGAGGCAGAAAAGAAAAAGTCCGCAAAGCTTACAGAGAGCGGAACAATTTACAGCCTCGCCTACAAGGACGTCATCGGAAAAAGCTCAAAAGCGCTCAAAAGTTTAAAGAAAGGCGATAAGGTTGAGCTTATAGAGGACGACGGCTACGGCTGGTCAAAGGTAAAAAGCGGAGATGTTACGGGATGGATAATGAATACACATCTTGATAATAAAAATCTATCAAAGTTTAAAACCTACACCACCGACAGAGCGATTTACGCCCGACCTGTAAAAAATAAAAAGCTGACCTCATCAGTCAAGCTTTTCAAGGGTATTACGTACACTCTTATCTGTGAGATAGAAAAAGGCGAATACTCAGGCTGTAGATACATAGGAATCGAAAACAGAAGATACTATATTTAACAAGAAAACGGACTGCTCGGCAGTCCGTTTTCGTTATGTTTATTAATCTACTAAAAACTCAAATTCGGGTAAAGCTCTCCACTCTTTCGAGGAGGTTACCGCTTCTTTAATCTTATGAACAACGGTCATTAACTTTTTACCCTTTTCGTTTTCGGGGATACTGTCGAACGCTATATCACTGCACGTAACAGTCTTTTTGCCGATTCTTAAAACAATAGTCTCGGACGGAGTTGAATATACCGGGTTTTTATCATCAGCGAACGGATTGTAGTTATCGGGATAATCGTCGAGGTTAATACTGTTAAGCGCTTCATTTACAGCTTTTTTCTGCTCATCATTAAGAGTCAAGTAAGTTTTAAACTCAATAGGCTTGCGCTTATATACGCTTGTTGTTTTAGTTAAAAGCCCTGTAGAACCGTCGTAAGAGCTTTCACCGCAGTAATTAAAATTCAGTGAAAAATCGGGGCCGCCGTTATAAACAACTTCCTTTTCGGGCGCGGGATCCTTTACCTGACCTTCGAACAAAACTACACTTCTCGTGTCGGTAATAATGAATCCAAATTCCCTGTTAAGAACAAAGTTATGGTAAACGGGCGGTTTTTCTTCAACGGCGGAACCCGCGGTATTGTCGATAACAGTAACAGCCGCGCCCTCTATTCCCTCTTTATTAACGTCGAGAACGGTACTGTGCTTTATATCGGACACCTTGAGAGGCCGGTTAGTAAGCGGAGAATAGTACATCTCAAACGCGTGGCTGAGCGCGTCATTACTCTCTAAAACTGCCTTTAGAGGAGTATCGCTTTCTATCTTAAAGCTTGGGAATACGCAATTTGTAAAATGCCGAACACCGTCCGCGTCAATATAATCAAACTCCTTATCGGCGTTAACTTTATTGACGTTCTTGGCGCTCATAGCTTCCGCTAAAGTATGACCTTCTTTGGGAAGAATAAGCTTAACCCTATATCCCGCGAATGTGGTAGTATAGAAATAATAACAGCAATCGGTTTCCTGAATTTGACCTTCTTTATAATCACTGCATAAAAACTCGCAGTTTTTAATTCCGTTTTCTGTCGAGAACGATTTTTCTGTAGTGCCGAGTCCGCCGTCGGTATTCCATATATCTTTATAATAAAGCGTGTTAATCAGCGAGAACAGGGTATCGGGTTGAATATCAAAATCCTTGTCGATAAGCCCGTTAGTTTTTTCTTTTATAAACTCACGAACCGCTTTGTTAGCGGCCTCGTTATCGTCCTTAAAGGTCGTAGTATGGGACTCGCAGTAAAGCTTATCGGCGAGCTCCTTTAAGGTTTCCATATTAACCTCTAAATTATTATCAATCCAGATTGAGTTGGACAGGTCAAGTCTGGAGGATTCGAGATACTCGTCTTTTTGAAAGTCATAGTAAGAATCAACGTTTGTTAAGCTATTATACAAATCTCCCGTTTTCTGTAAATCCTCGTCGTCCATCCCGGTAAGCTCGAGGATATCCGCTCTTACATTTTCGTCGCCGATTTCGTACAGCATCGAAAGCGCCATATAAACGGACGCGGGCGACATTACGTAGTTACCCTCCTTCTTCTCGGAGCAAAGGCTGTAGAGCTTATTCGAGAACGCCGATAATCTACCCTCATAGCTATCAGGCTTGGTTTCAGGCTCGGTTGTTGCTTCCTCGTCAGCGGAAGCTTCGGTCGCGGGAGCGGTAGTTTCGTAGTATTCGTAATACGGAGAGCCGTCGGGTTTCGTTACTCCTGTCCAGCCGGGATCGGTCGCTTCGGTCGGATCCTGATCTGTACAATGTCCCGTATCGCCCTCTATATCGTCATACCCCTTGGTCGAAGCGGGTTCGGTATTATCGGTATCGGGAGCGGTAGACTCCTGAGCGTCTGTGGGATTAACAGTTTCCCGCGGCGATGTTGAAGCTTCGGGATATGTAACAGCTTCAGTATCCCAAGGCGCTGTGGGTTCGGTCGTAACCTGCGCGGAAGTTTCGGGTTCGGTATTAACGATAGCGGGCTGCTGCTTTTTAACAGTATCCTTTACCGTTACCTTAAAGGTTAAAGTTTTCTTATAAGCGCGCTTTTTAAACTTATAAGTAACCTTTACCTTAACCGAGGTTTTGCCCTTGGCTTTAGCGGTAACCTTACCCTTTTTAGAAACCGCGGCAACGCTCTTTTTGAGGCTCTTGTATGTAACCTTTTTAAGAGTAACGCCCTTAGCTTTTTTAACCTTAATCTTAGTAGTTCCGTAAACGGTCTTACCGTTTTTCTTAGAGATTTTAAGAGTCGCGCGACTCTTTTTCAGACTTACTTTCTTAGTATTTTTAACGGCAAAAGTATTAATCGGAAGCGACGCGAAAATACTAATTACCATTAATGAAGAAAGTATTAAAGAAATTAATTTTTTCATAATCGGAATCAGTCCTCCTTAAAAACTTGTCTATATACTATAACCTCGAAAAATTAAAATTGTGACAAAAATATTATATAATATCTGCTAAACAATTCAAAAACATAGAAATCATCTGACATTATTGACGTTTTTGAATTGTTTAAGCGCAAGGATTTTAAACGTTTACGGGCAAAATTCTTGCGCCGCGCAAAGAAACGCTTTCTTTGCGTGAGCAGATTTATAAAGGTTTATTGAAACAAAATCGCAGATTTTGAGCCGAAAGCCTATGCCAATGGGCTTTTGGCAAAATGCCGACGGCGTGTCGGCATTTGTTCAATACACATTATACATTTTTTCAAAAATTTTTTCAATAGAAAAACGGAACTAAAAAAGCTCCGTTTTAATCTTTTATTATAACAAATAATAGTCCGACATACCGAAAAACGCTCCGTTTAAGCTTAAAGCCTGAAAGTCGGATTTTTTATTCACAGTATAGATACCGATATCGACGTTAAACTTTCGGGCGTAATTGAACACGGCTTTTTCTCCCGCGATATTTTTAAGCTTTTTCATACTTCCGATTACGAGATTTCTGACCGAATTATTATCGCACCACTTGATATACTTTTTAAAGGAAGCCTTATCTTTCGGGGAATAATTAACTCCGAGCTTTATGCCGTGATTTTTAAATCTTCTTATATTACCTGTACCCGACTCGAAAATAATAGTTCTTTTAGTAAGCTCGTAATAGTCAAGAATTTTTATTATCTTCTTAATGCCTTTATCGCTTATGGTGTTTCCTTTAGAAGGTTTGGTTTTTATGTGAAGCAAAAGATAACCGTCGTAAACGTACACCGTCTCGGCGGTTTCAGAGAGAGTAGGAATATAGGTCTTTTGGTTTTTACCGTTTTCGCCCTTATAATAAATCGGGTATTTTTTTCGAGTTTTATTCGTAAGATTCCAAATATACTTTTTCTTACCCGTCATTCTGTCGATAGTCGGGTCGTGATTCACGAGCAAATCTCCGCTCTTGGTTTCCCATACGTCGCACTCTATTCCGTCAAAGCCTTTGTAGAGAGCTTCCTCGAAGGCGACGACCGTATTCTCGGGATATTCGCTCGAAAATCCCCTGTGAGCTATAAGCATAGATTTAACCGTAACCTTACAGCTATAGTCCTTCTTTTTGTAACGCGCGGTAATAACGGCGGTACCTAGGCTCTTGGCTTTAACCTTGCCTGTTTTTGAAACGGACGCGATCTTCTTATCGCTCGAACTCCATTTTACCTTTTTGCTGTCAGCTCCCGAAAGCTTTAGTACTTTAGACGCTTTTACGGGAAGTTCGAGTTTTTTCTTTAGCTTTATTTTTTCGGCGGCGTTAGCCGATATAAGCACGCTCGAAACAATAACCAAAGCAACCAGAAATACCGAAGTAAAAATATTAAACCTGAGTTTTCGTTTCATAAAAATCAAACACTTTCCAAAAACTATACAATACCATTTTATGATTAAATCTAGTTTGTGTCAACAAGATAATAAATAATTCACATCTTCGATTTTACATTCATTTACCAAAAAATTTTGTCAAAAAACATCTCAATCGCATACTTGCATTTTATCAAAGGGAGTTAATAGCGTTAGTTAAAATCTCCTCGGCGTCGTTGCCTGATATATCGAGCATTTCCGCTTTTATGAGATAAGTTTCGGGAATACCGAAAAAGTTTTTCGCCGTATTTTCGATATAACCGTAGCTGTACTCAGGCTCGTAAGGTCCGCCCGCCGTCGTAACGTAATAAAGCTCTTTAGCCTTACACAAGCCGACAGGCATACCGTCCTCGCCGTAGGCGGATACGATACCGGTTACGTAGATATTTTCGATATAGGTTTTCAGCGCAGCGGGAAAGGATAAATCCCAATACGGCGCGGATATTACGATAATATCCGCACGGGCGAACTCTTTAGCGTAGCTGAACATACTGTCGCTGTAATCGCCTTTTTCAATCAGCTCGGTGCGGCGGTTCAAGGTTTCCTTGCTTAACGGTTTAAGATTTTCCTCGTAAAGCTTCAGCTCGGTATAATCTCCGCCGAGCTTACTTAAAACCGCCTTAGCGAGCCTGTCTGTGCGTGATTCGTCACGAACACAACAATTAATATATAATGTCATAATTTACCTCTTTTAATATCATAAAGCACAAAGCCTCCGCGGCGTCCGTATCCTGTATCCCAAAGTTCTTTTAGATTGAGCCACCGATAAGAGCTGTAGGTCACGGCTTTTACAAAAAATTCATCCTCAAATTCTTTGTATCCGTTAATCAAAAACCAGTGCCAAACATAATCCTCATAGTTTTTATTTCGGTGATTTAAGATTAAAGTCGGAATCTGGCAGCCTTTATCAATCTGTTTTTTTACAACCTCGCGCGCTTTTTCGTATGGCTCGTTTCCGCTAAACTCAGTCATACTAAGCCGTGTTTCACCACAGTCACACAGATACTCACAATAGCCGTCGATATAGATATCGAGCCTGTCGATACCCGACATACGCGGAGAAAGATAGGGCTTCATTTTATAGGCAAAATCCACGTATTCTCCGCGGGAAAGATTTTTTATATTTTCGGGAGCGATTTTTGATAGGCCTGAATATAGCGCGAAATAAATACTGCTGTCGCAGGCGGTCTCAGCTCCGCAACCGCCGATACGCATCATAAAAGTCGGGAACCAATCCTGGTTACCTCCGTATGAATTTCCTATATAAAAATGCTCAAGCTCGTGTTTCATTCATCGTCACCCGAAAGTCAAAATCGTTACCCTAATAATAACAGAAAAAACCGATATTGTCTATTATACAATTTTTTAATATCTTCCGGTAAAACTTGTCGTTTTTCTAAAAGGTGAATAACAACTAAAATATTCGATATGGCGGATACGCAAAAGGCTGTACTCTTATAAAGAGCACAGCCCATTTTTATTTTGCGGTTTGTTTTTTCTTGTTTCTAACGCGGAATACCAGTGCGATAACAACAGGGATATATGTCGCGATAGGAATGATAAAACCGAAGTATTTCAGCTCCTCTGACTGAACGAACATATTGAAGATACCGTGATAGGTAACCGCGAGCATAAGCAGCGAGATCGTTCCGCAGTAGAAAAGCTTTTTCTTTTTCTTAACGAAGCTCATACCGTAGCCTACAGCCGCTGTACAGATACCGTGCATTAACGCTGTAGAGAAGCCTCTTACTATCGCCCAGCCGATAGTCACATTATCTATACTTGTTACGAGAATATAGGTATTTTCAAACAGCGCGAAACCGATACCCAGCGCGAAAGAAGCCGTTAGAAGCTTGTCACGGTTATCCGTTATAATAAACGCGTAAATTAAAATCGGAATAGCTTTTATAATCTCCTCTGTCGCCGGAGTGACGGTGGTCGTAACATACAGCGAGTTATAACCTAAAAGCCTCAGCATAATTCCGTTAACCTCGGAAATAAACAGCGCGGAGCTTATACCGATAAGAATAAAAATCATAATTGAGCGCGAAGCCTTCTGAATCAGCGGAAGGCTGAGCAGTAAGGGAACGAACATACAAATATAGAGAATATAAATCATGCCTTCCATTTTTCAAACCCCCTTACAATCAACGGAATCATCGCTATAGTGATAAGACCGATTACACAGCAGCAAACAATAGTTACAAGCTCATTGTTACGGCTCATAGCGAAGCACTCCGCAAAAATCGCAACCTCGTAAATCAAAGCGAGGAGGTTATACGGTCTAAGACATTTTACCACACCGAAATCTACATCGGGGAAAATAAGATGCTTTAGATTAAAGTAGGAAGTCGGAATTATAAACACAGTCATAACCGCTCCGAGTATCTTCCATAAAAGCGTAACGTCGCTAAGCAGGAACAAAGCGATATACAAAACAATCGCTGCGCAGGGAGCGGCGAACGAAATTAATCTGTACTTTTTAAACTCCTTTGAGCGATCGTCAAGAAGCGAATCGACAGTTCCGAAGTTGGACGAGAAGAAGAACATCAAGCTTCCTATAATACCCAAAAAGCCGAGCTGGAAGTTTTCCAAAAGGTTACCGCCTGTCATAAGACGGACGATGTAAAAAAGTCTTCCGAAGGTTATACAACCGAGGGAAAGCGTAATCATCTGCGCGTAAAGCGGCTTTCTGGGACGGAAGAATTTAATTCCGCCGTAGATAAACCCCGCGAGAGCGCACGCGCAAACAATTATGTTTGCAGTCAAATACATAATTAATGTACCTCCGTATAAATTTAATTTAAAAAGCACTTTACAGGGCTGTTGAAACAGCCCTGTTTTTCTGCTTAACCGCAAGGTATGCGGTTTAAAGTTTAATTAGGAGTAATGTAAAGTTTGTTTTCGGTTATTAAAGCGGTATTGTATCCGCCTGTAATTTCCGCGGATTTCTTAACGCTGTAATCATCACGCTGAGCAAACATCGTGATACGGTTATCGGTGGACATATGCTTGCTGTCAAACGCTACAGCGCCTTCGTTTAAGTCGATATGAGATTTGCTGTCGCTGCTTAAAACATATTCCCATGGTTTATTAGCCTTACTGCCCGAAGTTGTCGCTTCTAAATCCTTAGAATAAGGAACGTAATCGTTAAGAGCGAATCCAATTTTTGTCAAAGGTGACTTCAAATAGTCCTTCGGCGTTGTAGAAAGCATTTTATCAGGATCTTTTTTCGCTTTTGCGTTATAGTTATTTACTGCGTACATAGTGGTGTAGTACATATAAATCTTGGGGCCTGTAGTACCTTCGTTAAGGTTTGTGCCCACGAGATTTCCGTTTCCATCCTGTTTAGCCACAGGCGAGTAGTATATCTGATAACGGTCCGTCATTATGCCTTCGGGATGGAAATCCTCGCCGACGGTACAGACTATGTCGTAAATCGCTTCCTGAAGCTGAGCATCTTTTTCCGCCTCTTTCGCGTCGGCAGTTTTCGCCATATCAATCTTATCTTCGTTAAGCGTAAAGCCTCGATAACCTAAATAGATGTACGTTCCGCCCGCGTCCTTGTTAAGATTGATATTGCAGAATTCCGTACAACCCTGCTCGAGTAATTTTAACTGAGCTTGTTTAGCGGTACCTCCCGAAGCGGTAAATATCTTGTTGTAATAAACCGTCTGCGCCTCGTATTTTCCGTGGATAAAGCTTTCAACACTCGTATCGCCGTAAGGCTTGGAAGTCTTTTTGGTTACAACCTCGCCGTCCTGAAGTTCGGTAACATCGGCGCTGTCAACCACGAGAGCCGTAGCTCTTCCCGAAATAAATACATCCTCGCTGACATCAATATCGGTAAACGGCTTACCCGGAGCCGCGCCCTGGTTATGTGAGTAGTAAAGGAAGTATTTTTTTCCGTTCGACATCGTAAATGATTTTTTGTTGGAAGCGCAGTAATATACCGCGCCGTCAATCTTTATCTGATTAGCGGCAGTCTTATCGTCAGACTTATACAGCACAAGACTTTTTATCGCCTTATCAGGATCGTCTGTTCTGGCTACGCTGATATAGGCTGCCGGATCGCCTTTCTTAGGGGGTTTAATCTTTTCTCCGGCCTTAATGGTCTTATACCACGACTTCGACTGATCGCCCGCTATATCGTAATGAATCATCTCGTCGGAGCCTGATTCCAGCGCTGATTGCATAGCTATCAAATCAACCTGTGTGTCGTAAGCTTCCAACTCGTCGTCGTCATCAGATTTAGAATCTTCTCTCGAGGACGCGCCGACGAATATTCTCGAAATGTATCTTTGTTTTACGTTCTCGCGTCTGATGTACATATAGACAGGCTTGCCTGCTTTATGGAAATGGCTGCCGTTTTCTTCGTCGGTCTTGCTCACGCTTCCTTCGTCATCAGTCCACGACGGATAGGAGATATTAAACGCGGTCAGGCAGTGGGGATCTTTTAAGTCCTGAATCGAGGAGAAGCCTCCGCTCGCCTCAACTCCGTCGAGGGTTTTTTCGCCTGAAATATCACAGGTGATTTTTCCGTTTTCGCTCTTACCGTCATGCTTAGTGTTGCTGATAACTACGTCGTGAAGCGTAAGTCGCGGACGCTCCTTTACGTGACCCGTAACATAGAGGTTAGTCGGAAGCCACGGCAACTTGCTGTCAGAGAAATTAAACTTACCCTGCGGCTCTCTTGTAAAGCCTTCGTATACACAGTCCGTTCCGTCCGAGCTCAAAAGTCCGTTTGTAGTCATATAGGCGTTTTCCGGAGCGACAGCTCTAATAACATATTTTTCTACATCTATGGTACGCTGAACCGCTACAGACGCCGCAGCGTAGCTCGCGCTTACATTTGGGCCGTCCGAGAGTTTATCGGGATAACTAACCGCTTTACTGATTGTGTAGGGTAAGTTCGGAAGATACGGCGCTCCCCTAAACACCTGAACATCCGTAAGCGCGCGGTAGGGATTATAGGTCCAGGTATAATACATACGCATATATTTTTGGTTACTGTCTGCGATATAACCCTTGTAGAAGAAGGATTCGGCAATGTTTACGCCCTTTGTGGCGCTTGCCTCCTCGACATTAGGCATTGCCGACAGATTGTCGAACATCTCGGTAGCAAGTGCCTCGGTGGCATCATGGTAACCGGCTCCCGCCTCCGAATCCATAGCGAACGCGAAGAATACACCCGAGAGGTATTTTGTACCCTCGGTATAGGTTTCTTCAGGCTCGTAATACAGATAGCTTCTCACGCTTTCCCATTTATTATCCTCTTTGGTAAGGTAACCTGTATAACTGTAGTGGCGAAGCATATGTCTTCCAAGACCGCCGCTGCCCGTGAGTTTGTAACGACTGGTAGCAAAGTTATAGGGCAGTCCGCTAAAGGTGGTAACCGGTTCCCAGCCCGCCTTAGCTTTATCCTGGCTCGATACCAGATGCAGGGCTCCGACCTCGATAGGCGTTCCCGCGTGTTCGTACTTAGTATAGAATAATCCGTCCAGATCGCCGGGGTAATCCTTGTTATCCGACTTTGAGTCCGCGGGGAAACCGAGACTTCCCGCGAATGAGTAACTCACATCTCCGAAAAGGATACTTCCGCCCGAGCTGTATGTCGCTACTCTTATATCTCGAATCGCGTTTTTGGGATTAGAAGTTGCCTTGTATCCGATATAGGTGTACTGTTCTTCTTTGAGCTTTAGCTTTCTGGCTTCGGGACAAAGATTCTGGTCTAATATTTGATAACCATCGCCCTTATCGATAATCTTACTCTTAGCGATTTCGGGGCTTTTACCCGATCTGACAATCAAATCTCCGAAATAGAGCTTATCGTCGTCATCTTCGTCATCAGTCGTTTTATCGCTCGACTCGGAAGCCGGAGCAGTTCCGCCATCGGCGGTGGTTACGGGACGGTTTTTGATTGATTTTTCGGTATAATAATGAACATAAATACCGTGTACATCGTCGCTCTTCGCGCCGTTGTTACAGTTACCCGGGTTTACATGACCAAAGTAACTTACGCAATCATAGCCCTTAACCTTAGCGCTGTCGCCGTAGACAATATTAAAAATATTACCGTCCTCGTCCGCGCGAATGGCGCTTCCCGATTTAGGATCATCGGAAACATACATACATACCCAGCCGTGCTGAGCCTTATAGGCGTTAAGGTCGGCAATACGCCCTTTGTTATCCTTGACCGCCTTGTAGGTAATGTTTGTGTTGTTTCCCTTTACTTCTCTTGTATCGACCACAAAATCGGGCATATCGGTATATTTCTCAGCCTTATGCTTCTTAATATATTCGACAATCAATGTTACTACATAGAAAATAATAGTTACCGCTAAAATCCACAGCGAGAATATACCTGCCCATTCGCTGATTATCGATGAAATCGCAATCACCTTGGTAGCGACCGATGACGCCGTGGCAGATACAAGCGCGGTCGCGGATTTAAGAGCCACTATCGCTCCCGCGATACCATATTTTCCCCCGAGGAATGTAAGTACCGTAATCGCGGAGCTTCCTATACCAATCCATTTAAATACATCGTTTACGGTTTTCTTAGCTTCCTCCCAATTATCCGTCGCGTTCTCGTCGAGCAAATCGCCCGCGGATTGCAGTCGGATAGCGTCTGATGTAAACGCGACCTTTTTATCAGCCATCTCGGGATTAGCGTTCATCCAGATTGAGACCGTTTCAGATCCCACCAGCTCTTTCATTTTGTTTCTGACTTTATCGATTACATTCTCCGCTTCCTCGGCCTTTGTGTTTTCGCCGAGATTAGATATAACCGACATAATGCCCGCCATACCTACCATTTCACGCTGAGCGTAAGTCATTGAGTCCAAAATAGGATAGAGCTTTCTGAGATCTACTTCTCCGCTTGTTTTTTTACCGATTTTAACGAGATATTCGCCGAGCGGCATATCCTCATAGGCTTCGTACTCATCGAGGAAGTTATACGCGTTAACATACGCCATCGCGTTATCCGCGTCGCTCGCCTTATCGGCGTTCTCCACTACTTCATCCATGTCGGCGTTCTTAACCTTATCGACGTATTTATTTTCATTAAAACCAGCTTTACCGTTTTCGAAATGAGTAGTGAACTGCTGTAGCTGTTTGAAAAACGCTTCCGCTAAATCGTGGTAATCCTTGTCGTAATCGTTGAGCTCGTCTTCGGAGCTGTTCTCGTCTTCGAGGATATCCCAAAGCTTGCTTTCTTTAACCTTGGAAGCCCAGGTAACGTCTACTCTCTCGCCTGTTTCCTCGTCGGTCTCCTTTTTCATCGGTGTAAGACCTGTGGAAAGGAAGCTTGTTATAGCGTTTATAGTACCTGTACTCGCGCGTGAGATTATCTTCGCGAAGAAAGCGGCGTCCGCTTTTTTGCTTATGATATATTCTCCCAGCTTAGCGTTATTCGCTTCGGGAATATTGAAAAGGTTAAGTCCCTCGTAGGCTTCAATCGCCTTGGGGCTTTTTTTCTTGTAGTTAAACGCAAATTCAGTAGCCGACGCGTACATTGTTTCAGCCGCGCCCGAATTTGACTTTTCAAGCTGTTCGTTAGCCTCTTTGTAGTCTTTGATTTGATAGCCGTCGTTCATTTGCAGAAGCTTTATATCGTACAGAGCCTTGTTCTTGTCTTCGGTGAGCTTATATCCCATATAGACAACATCCTTGCCCGTGCCTTCGTTGAGGTTTTTCTGAGCACAGATATAACCCTCGCCTTCGCAGAGCTTTTTAGCTTCTTCTTCCGATTCAGCCTGGAACGTCTTTATCTTTGAGATATAATACACCTTTGAGGCGTCGGCAGCTTTTCCGACCATCTGCGCGGGGTATTCTACAAAGAAACATACAACCAGCATAATAGCTATCATTTTAATAGCAAAGAAAATAGCTTTTCTTAAATTATGTTCTTTTGTACTAATCATTTTCTTCACCGCCTTCCGCAGCTTTTTTCTTTCTCTTTTTATATACAATAAGAATTATCGTACCGATAATTCCGGCGCATCCGACAATAAGTATCGCGTAGAAACCGCCCTCGCTGAATATAGATGAGGTTACCATTGTGGATCTAACTTTTCTTTCATCCGCAAAGGAAGTATAAGCGTCGTCCGCTGTAAAATACTCCGTCTGATAACGGCTCATCCATTCGGACATCACCACTCGGCCGCTTGCGTTTGTACCGACATGAACATCCGAACCTCTGTACAGTCCGCCGTTTATGACGCGAGCTGTTCCCGTATTGCCGTTCTCAAGCAAGAGATTGGAAGCGCCTTTTCCCTTTTTACTTTCGTTATCTTTAATAATCATCTTACCCTTTAGGGTTATGTTGTAACGGCCGTCGACATATACTCCGCCGCCGTAGCCCTCGGAGCTGTTGCCTGTTATCTCACAGCTCGAAAGAGCGACGTTGTCGTCGTTTATATATATC
This sequence comes from uncultured Clostridia bacterium, assembly GCA_946187325.1. GTDB lineage: Bacteria > Bacillota > Clostridia > Oscillospirales > Acutalibacteraceae > Ruminococcoides. The sequence goes on along the minus strand of CAMHQC010000011.1, from coordinate 41,014 downwards.
GCTCCGCCGTCCTTTTTTGCAAAGTTGTTACGGAACTTGCACTCGTGGAACATTACAGCCTCGTTATGCTCGGGGTTATCGTTGATGAAAACCGCTCCGCCTTCCTCGGTAGCGTTGTTTCCCGCGAAAGTACACTTGTAAGCGGTTATCTTAGTACCGACGTATTCTGTTACATCGTGAGCGGTTCGAATTGCTCCGCCCTGTTCTCGGGCTTTATTCCCCGAGAATACTACATTATTCAATTTAATAGTACCGCGTTCCGAGAAGATAGCTCCGCCGTCGTCCTCGCTGTAGCAGTTGTCTATCTTCGCGTTGGAGATATTTATTACACCGTTGCGCATATATATCGCTCCGCCGTAACATTCATCCGCGCTGTCGATAGTTTTACAACCGTAAATTCTTCCGCCTGTCATAGTGAATTTAGTCTTAGAGGTAGAGCCCGCGAGATAAACCGCTCCGCCGTCCTCATCGGTCATACAGTCGTAAATAGTTCCGCCTTTCAGACGGAATTCTCCGCCCTCGTCAACCTGAACCGCGCCGCCTGTGTTACTGCTCGCGCCGCCTGTAATTACGCCGCCTTTAATGCCGTCGTAGCCCTCGGATTTCGGGTTGCTGTCACGAATCGTAAATACTGTTTCACCGTTTACACGGAAAACTTCGCCTTCAGACTTCACTTTGTGGTCTCTGTTACGTTTAACGTAATGACCGTTGAGGTCAAGCGTTAGGTGCTGTCCTGTATAAGCCGTAAGGAGTTCATCCTCAACCCAGTCGGTTCCCAGAGTTACGACAGTTTCTGTCCTGCCCGTCCTATCCGTAGAGGATACCGCTTTTTCCCAAGCCTCTTTGGGCGAGTTGAATCTTGATATCGCAAGCTGTTTATCGCCTTGCATAAGCTCTACGGTAGCTCCCGAAGTAACGGTTTTGGGGTCAACCGCGCCGACAGTCGCCGCGGGGAATGCCGTAAGGAGCAGGCACACCGCGGGAATCGCGGATAAAAATTTCTTGAATTTCATAATCAGTCTACTCCTTTCTATTATGATTTACCGTTTTGTTCTTTTTGTTTTTTCTTTCTTACCGAGTATATAACAGCCGCAGCGATAGAAAGCAGTAGTACGGCTATACCGATATAGATTATAATCGTGCCTTCTGAGAAGATAGAGGCTGTCGTGGAACCTTCAATCTCTTTCCAGATAGCGTACAGCTTAATCTTTTCGCCTTTTTTAGCGGTAAGATTAAGTATTTCCTCTTGGTCTTGGAACATTTTACCCGTACCGTCCGCGCTGGTGTTCCAGCCGACGAACTCGTAGCCGTCACGCTCCAAGGCGTTCTCGGGGAGAGATTCTTTTTTGTCGTAATAGAGCGTCAAATTGCTCATATAACCTGTAACACCTCTACCGTTCTTATCAAAAGAAACTTTATAGTTATTGGGGTTAATCTGTGCCGTTAGGGTAACGGATTCATTTACAAAGGTAAAATCGATACTTCCGTCAGAGTTTTTCTTGTGTATTCCGACGCCCTTATTAGTGTACTTTAAGATATAGTGACCTAAAGGAGCCTCTACAGGCGGAACGTGAAGTTCATCCTTTTCGTAGCCTTCCTTATAAAATATCTCCTTACCGCCAACTACAACGGAAAGATGTAACGGGAATACGAATCTAAAATTAACTACCTTAGTGATTTTCGGGTAGACATCACTTCCCGATTTAAAGGTGATATAGTAGGTGCTCATATGATTGGTTTTATGGGTACTGGTGAGCTTCCACTTAGAACCTGTTTTATCGACCGCCTTAAAGGTATCTTCGTCGGGATAAGAAATGTTTTCCATAGAGGTCTTATCGCCGTCAAACTTCCATTTAAGACCGTATTGATCGACTGCCGCCACGGTAATTATACCCGACTGGGCTATCTCGATAGTACCTGAGTTCGCGCTCTTATTAGGACCGTCAATATCAAATCCGTCGGGGTCGGGACAAGGATACTTGTCGCCGCCGATATTAATCTTTGTATTCTTTTCCTCGGTACTCCAGACCTTATGGTCTACGTGATAGTTACAAACGTTAATTCCGTTGATGTAAATCTTAACGTCACCCTGGAATCTACGTGAAGTCCACAAGGAACCGAATTTTGTTTTAAAGTTTACTGCAGAGGGGAAACAGTCGGAACCGCAGTCGTACTCATAGGAGTAGCTTTCACCATCGTCGTCAATGGATCCATGGAAATCGCCCGAGGTATTGAGATGGCGTTCGCCGCCTGTTCCTCTGTTGTCTTTTCCGTAAATCTCAAAATACGCCCAATCCCACCAGTCAACGTCGTCGGTAACCTTGATTTCCACCTTGACTTTATAACTGCTGTGGGTTGACTTTAAGCCCGCGAGCAAGCGTACTTCCTTGCAATTCTTATCACGGTTAATCTTACATTCGTTATTATCGCAGTTAAAAACATTTGCGGGAAGGTTGTCGTTATGTTCGCCGAAGCCCGTTGTAATATCGCTGTTAACTCGGTTTGTCGGAGGTACGATACCGATTTCCGAACCACTCGATAATCTTCCTGTAATCTTAATGTTTCGGTAATCTCTTTGTTTTATATTGTTGGAATTACCGCCCGCCGTATTGTCTGTAATTCTGATTATTCCGCCCGCGAGGATAATAGAACCGTCGTGGACATAAACTCCGCCACCGTCGCGCGCGGTACAGTTAACGATTTCGCTTTTTTCAATCGTAAGCGAATTGGATGAATCCATATATACTCCGCCGCCGGCGTTACCCGCCATACAGGCTTTAATATTACAACTATTTAACTCGACAGTACCGTGCGAATTTATACCGCCGCCGTTTGTATTACAGGAATTCTCGTTCATATCAACGTTCTTAAACTCAAGGTTTGTACCTGAGTTTGCCCATACGCCGCCGCCTGCCGAAGAAGCAATATTTTTATCTATTACTGTATTCGAGACAGTGAGCTTACCATTACGGATATTGATTCCCGCGCCTGTAGCTGCTGTATTGTTGCTTATCTCGCAGTCATTTTCCAATACGGTTTTACCGTTCGTATCAATAAATAAACCGCCGCCCCATTGGGTTACGCCGTTGCCTGTAATAGTACAGTTAGCGAGCGTCATATCCTTATGGTTGGTAACGCCGCCGCCGTTAACCGCGTTAGTATTCTGCGTTATCGACGTCTTGTTGAGCGAGGCGTCTCCTTTTGACCAGATACCTGCGCCGCCGCCCTTTACAGAGTTACACGTCAGTTCACAATTGTTAAGAGTAACTGTTCCTAAGTTATAGATACCGCCGCCGTCATTCGCGGAATTGACCGCAAATTTACATTTATTCATCGTAGCGGACGCGCCCGAATCAACATACAGACCGCCGCCGTTTCCGCTTGCTGAATTGTTCTCAAACTTACAATCTTTAAACTCTGCGGTTCCGCCTTTGAGGAATACTCCGCCGCCTTGCTTTGCCTTGTTTCCGACAATACTCATTTTCTGCATAACAAGCTTGCTGTTGCCGCTGACAAAAACAGCGCCGCCGGAAGCAAAGCCGTTGTTCGCTCCCGTAATCATTGAAGCGTTTTCGCCGCCTTTTCCTTTAATAATCAGCGTACTTCCCGAACCAACAGAGAATATACTTTCGCCTGAACTTTTCGCGGCGTATATTGTATGACCGTTTGTATTGATTATGTGGGTTTTACCATCGAGAACATAAATTGTATTTTTAAGCTCGATATCGCCCGAAAGATTAACAACTCTGTCGTTACCGAGAACCGCCTTGAGAGTTCCCTCGGAATCGGCGTTACCCTCGGTATACATATCCTCAAAATACATAGTCAGTTTTTTAGAGTTTTTAGAATCGGCTTTTGCGTCGATAAGCATAGCTCTGCGGTCAAAAGTCATTTCAGTTTCGGCTTTGACTTCTAATTTATTATTGAAGTAGACGTCAAAGGTTTTATAGCCGCCATCCTCGTCATCAGCGTAAATCACCGCTCCGTCCGCTATAATATCACCTGCTTCAATCTCTCCTACATACACGCTCGAGTTTTCATCGTATTCTTCAGCGAAAGCGGACATAATACCGATATTCGCTATCATCCCGGCGCACAAAAGCAGAGAAAGTATCGCGGACAAAACCCGTGCGGATAATGATACTTCTTTTTTCAAATGACTCACTTCCTTTTTATGTGAATGTAAATTAATGCAATACCGCATAATTCAGGCACGCGCCGCGAATTGTGCGGCATTACCTTAAATACTTCTAACTTCTCTTCTTTTCCGTACAGAAAAGCTTAAAAGTAAAGCTACAGCGCCTCCGACGAGTAATCCCGCGACCGCGCCGATGGCGAGCGATCCGCCCGAAAAGAGCGAGCCCGCGGCTGTCTGTTCCTTAACGGAAACCGTATCGGTCTTGAAGTAGACGTATGTACCGTCGTAGGGATCTTTATAGCAGTAAGGCTTATGTGTAAGGTTAAACGCCGAGCCGCTACCGAACATATGGATACCTATATCATAGCCCTCGGGGGCGCCTTTACCCGTTTTAAACTTTAACGAATCAGCTAAAATCGGCGTGCCGTTCTCGTATTTTACGCTGTAGAGAGCGAGCCATTCCTGACCTACGTCGCCGTTTAAATCGTTTCTGTCCTCAAGAATCTTATAATTTTCTTTCTCAACGTCGCTGTCGCCAGCGGTTCTGTTACAGGTAACTACCTTATAGTAAGCGCTCTGGTTTCTTATCATAGTCTCTTTGCCCTTTTTATTTTTAGCGGTAATATCGGTTCTTTCTACAATATACTTCGGAACAGGGGCAAATTTTACCTTGTAGTAATCTATCAGTTCTTTAATTGTGGTATAAATTGAATATGCCGCGAGTATCGCCGTAATTACCGTAAAGCCTGCGGTGAGGTATTTACAGATATTAGACTTGAGAGAAACTTTCTTAGCCACTGCCTCAAGTTCGTTTTTATTGCCGTAAACTTCATACTCACTATCAAATCCGTATCTTTTCAAGAAGTCGTCAGTATTATCCTGCGCTTCTCCCCATTTCATCTTCAGAGCCGCTTGTTCTTCCGGAATAATTCTATGAACATATCTACCATCGCTTAAGACTCTAGTTCCGCCGCTTCTATTGTATTCGTCGAATGCGAAAAATGCTTTTGTTTGGAGTTTTTTCAGATTTCTCAATGTTTTTTCCTGTTGAGCCGCCAATTTAAAAGCGTCATTCGCTTGACTCGCCTTCGGCGCAAACTTGCTCCACGCAATCGCCGAACCTATCGCCGCGAATCCCGTCACCGCTGTACAGCTCCAGAGCACGATACCCAAATTGCTCAGCGCAAAGGAGTTTTTCGCCTCCTGAGCGCTCGCCTGAGCGCGTAAAGCGTCGTCTGTAAGAGCTACGCCGCCTCTGTCGTAGATTTCACGGTTAACATCCTGATAGATTGAAGCGGTAGTATCATTCTTTATTTCCGCGTCTTTAAAACCGTACTCGTCGGTAATCGCCATAAGAATCATATCCTTGATGGAGAGGAAGTCGAGACCCGCTATCTGTCCCGCTGTAAGAGCGCTTACGATAGGATAGAGCTCGCGGATACTGTCTTTATCGTCGAACTCAGACTTATCTTTCTCGAAGAAATCGAGCAGAGTTCCGTCGCCGTATTCGGCGGTTTCGAGATAATCGTGTACTAAGATATCCTCGCCGGACTCGCCGCCCTTAACCATATTTACTTCTGCTTTATATGTATCTTTAAAAGCTTCTTTGATTTCTTCTGTGGGTGCATTTTTGTCAAGGTCGCCAAAACTCTTTAAATCTTCTTTACCATCCTCTATAACCTCGTCCGCCTTATCAACCGCTTCGTCGTAGTTAGCGAGAACATCGGTAAAGGCGTTCCACTTATCGAGGATTCTTTTAGCGTCGTCGTTGTACTTCTTATCGAGCGCCGAGTTGATTTCGGAGGGAGTGAAGCTCGGGTTATCCTCTTCAAGCTCTTCTTTCATAGCGTCGAGATTGGTTTTAACAAATCTGTCGAGCCATGTAGTATTTCTCGAGTCGGACGCTTTGGTGAGCATTGTTTCTACAAGCTGTACCGCTTCGCCGTTACCCTGCATCAAGAGGGTTAGGATATCGCAGTGGTTGTTCTTTTCGGAATCCGAGAGAGCGTTGTAAGCGGCATCGCCCATCTCAAACTTAGTCTTATTAACAAGAAGGTCGCCTAACGGCTGTCCTTTTGTATCGTCGTCGGTGAACTTATTGAGCAGGGTTCTGTAGTAAGCGGCTCTCTTATAGTTAAGAGAGTCCTTGGGTCTACTAAGATTTTTGCGGTACTCGGCAAGAGTCGCGATAAATCTTTGTACGAAAGGCTTAATCTCGGTGTTCATATGGTCGTCCATAAGCTTTTCGTATTCCTGGTAGCTGTAACCGCCGTTCATATGCATTACGGCTAAGTCTGTTACAGCGTCGTTTACGTCATCGGTGGTCTTATATCCGAGATAAACTATCTTCTGGTTCGGGCCCTTTTTCATAGCGCTGGAGGTTCCCGCGTCTTTGTTAAGGTCGGCGTAATTTCCCTTATCGTCGGTAAGGATTGTATATCCGCCTGACTTTAACTCTTTCGAGGCTTCGTCGGAGGTCTCGCCCATTCCGACCTTTACCTCGCTTATGTACTTTTTACCGCCGTCAGCCGCTGAAGCGACTAACTGAGCGGGAGCGCCTATCAACATCGTCATACAGAGTATTACCGAGGTAAGCGCCATAAGTAATTTTTTCATAATCGTTCTCCTTATATTAAAACCCAATTACGCGGTTTCTCTTTTCTTCTTTTTGCCTGCAATTATTGTGATAAGGAATGTAGCGCCGCATCCTACGAGTAATCCCGCGACCGCGCCGATAGCGAGCGATCCGCCCGAAAAGAGCGAGCCGGCGGCTGTCTGTTCCTTAACGGAAACCGTATCGGTCTTGAAGTAGACATATGTACCGTCGTAGGGGTCTTTGTAGCAGAAAGGCTTATGTGTAAGGTTAAACGCCGAGCCGCTACCGAACATATGGATACCTATATCATAGCCCTCGGGGGCGCCTTTACCCGTTTTAAACTTTAACGAATCAGCTAAAATCGGCGTGCCGTTCTCGTATTTTACGCTGTAGAGAGCGAGCCATTCCTGACCTACGTCGCCGTTTAAGTCGTTTCTGTCACCGAGAATCTTATAGTTTTCTTTCTCGACGTCGCTATTTCCCTCAGTTCTGTTACAGGTAACTACCTTATAGTAAGCGCTCTGGTTTTTAATCATAGTCTCTTTGCCCTTTTTATTTTTAGCGGTAATATCGGTTTTTTCTACGATATACTTCGGAATCGGTGCAAATTTTATCCTGTAGAAATCTATCATTTCTTTAATAGTGGTGTAGATTGAATATCCCGCGAGTATCGCCGTAATTACCGTAAAGCCCGCGGTGAGGTATTTACAGATATTAGACTTGAGGGACGCTTTTTTTATAGCTTCGTTAAATGAATCTTTTTGCTTGATTAAGTCTTGTTCGGAGCCAACTCCGCTTTTATTCAAAAATTTTTTAGTAGCATCTTCGGCCTCTTTAAGATTTTTAGTCAGCGCAGTCTGGTGTTCCACATTTATTTTTTGATCTTGAATAAATTTACCATCTACAAATCGAATTTTGAGGGAGTTGTAATTATTCAGCGCGTCCCGTGCGCCCCATTGCGCGCTTTGCAGTTTATTTAACTGGCTTAAGCGATCCTGCGCTTTACTCAACTCAGACGATGCTTTAGCCCATCCAATCGCCGAACCTAAAGCCGCGGCTCCCGTCACAGCCGTACAAGACCAAAGCGCTATACCCAAGCCGCTTAGCTCAAAGGTAGGCTCCGTCTCCTGAGCGCTCGCCTGAGCGCGTAAGGCGTCATCTGTAAGAGCTACGCCGCCTCTGTCGTAGATTTCACGGTTTACGTCCTGATAAATTGAAGCGGAAATTTTATCAGACTTCACTTCTTTAAAGCCGTTCTCGTCGGTAATCGCCATAAGAATCATATCCTTGATGGAGAGGAAGTCGAGACCCGCTATCTGTCCCGCTGTAAGAGCTTTTACAATCGGATAAAGCTCGCGGATACTGTCTTTATCGTCGAACTCGGACTTATCTCTCTCGAAGAAATCGAGCAGAGTTCCGTCACCGTATTCGTTAGAGTCAAGGTAATCGTGTACTACGATATCCTCGGCAGCCATACTGCCTTTTACCAAATTAGATTCTGCTTTATACGCGTCATTAACGACTTCTTGGACTTCTTCAGCGGACGAGTTGTTGTTAAGGCTGCCCGCATCCTTTACGTCGTCTTTACTATCCTCTATAACCTCGTCAGCCTTATCAACCGCTTCGTCATAGTTAGCGAGAACATCGGTAAAGTCGTTCCACTTATCGAGGATTCTCTTAGCGTCGTCGTTGTACTGCTTATCGAGCGCCGCGTCAATTTCGGAAGGAGTGAAGCTTGGGTTCTCATCTTCAACCCTCTCTCTCATAGTGTCCAGGTCGGTTTGAACGAATCTTTCGAGCCATGTAGTCTTTTTAGAGTCGGACGCTTTCGTAATCAATGTTTCTAAAACCTGTACCGCTTCGCCGTTACCCTGCATTAAAAGGGTAACGATATCGCAATGGTTGTTCTTTTCGGAATCCGAGAGAGCGTTGTAAGCGGCATCGCCCATCTCAAACTTAGTCTTATTAACAAGAAGGTCGCCTAACGGCTGTCCTTTTGTATCGTCGTCGGTGAACTTATTGAGCAGGGTTCTGTAGTAAGCGGCTCTCTTATAGTTAAGAGAGTCCTTGGGTCTACTAAGATTTTTGCGGTACTCGGCAAGAGTCGCGATAAATCTTTGTACGAAAGGCTTAATCTCGGTGTTCATATGGTCGTCCATAAGCTTTTCGTATTCCTGGTAGCTGTAACCGCCGTTCATATGCATTACGGCTAAGTCTGTTACAGCGTCGTTTACGTCATCGGTGGTCTTATATCCGAGATAAACTATCTTCTGGTTCGGGCCCTTTTTCATAGCGCTGGAGGTTCCCGCGTCTTTGTTAAGGTCGGCGTAATTTCCCTTATCGTCGGTAAGGATTGTATATCCGCCTGACTTTAACTCTTTCGAGGCTTCGTCGGAGGTCTCGCCCATTCCGACCTTTACCTCGCTTATGTACTTTTTACCGCCGTCAGCCGCTGAAGCGACTAACTGAGCGGGAGCGCCTATCAACATCGTCATACAGAGTATTAAGGATGTAAGCGCCATAAGTAATTTTTTCATAATTATAGCTTCCCCCTATATAATTTTTGTCACAATAGATGACTTTGATAACAGTATAACACACTTTGGGGGACAAAAGGGGGACAAATCGAGGTTTTTCGAAAAATTTTAAAAAATTTTATTGTTTTGTTGCTTTTTATATTGTATAATGGCTGTAGTTGAGCTTTAATACCGCTAAAAAGGACGGTAATTATTATGAATAAAACTAAATTTACAAAAAGACTGGCGTTCAAAACGATGACGCAGCTTTTTATTATAGTTATCATTGTATCATTTATCGCAGCCACGATAATCGGCATCAATACCAGAGCCGAAATGGCGGAAACGTTACGCGATTACACCTACGAAGCGTCGCTTACGGGTTCGAAAGTCGCGTCGTCAAGGATTATTACAGACAACAGAGGAAGCGTTGTAAAATATCTTAAAACAAAAAAAACGGATCTCGACTACGAAACCCTGCTGGAAAACCTTAAAACAATCACCAGTAATTACGATTTGCATTGTTGCGATCTTTTTGTTCCGCACGAGGATCATATCACCTATATTATGTCTACCGACGATAAAAAACCGGGACAGTCCTTGGGCAAGGAAGCTTCATATTACGGAAGCGAAAAGAAATATATAATGAAAGCGCTTAACGTATCTCTAAAAAGCGAGTTAGACTACGAAAAATCGCCGAGAAAAAATCTCTACACCGACGACGTAAAAAAAGGTGTGGATATTATGACGTATTATATGCCTGTACTCGATAAGGACGGAAAACCCGCCGCTGTTCTTTCAGCGAGCTATTCCGTAGCCTTTTTTGTAAAAACAAGCTCGCAGGATATTATCAGATTGGTATGCGTTTCGCTCGGCGTTATGCTGGTTTCCGTGATAATCTTCTTCTTCTCTATCCGAAAGCGGATTATTAAGCCTGTAGCCAAGCTGACTAAAGCAGTCCGAAAGATGAAAGAAAGCGTTAAAAGCGGTCAGGCGGTTAAGACCGATATCCATACAAGCGACGAGATTGAGGAGCTCGCCGTTACGTTTGAGGATATGAATAAGGACTTAATCGGCTATATTGACGAGAATACTAAAATCACCGCCGAAAAAGAGCGTATCGACACTGAGCTGAACCTCGCGACCAACATTCAGGCGGGTATGTTGCCCGATAAATTCCCCGCTTTCCCCGACAGGAACGACTTCGATATTTACGCTTCGATGACTCCCGCTAAGGAAGTCGGCGGAGATTTCTACGACTTCTTTATGATTGACGAAAACAGGCTGGGAATCGTTATGGCGGATGTTTCGGGCAAGGGTGTTCCCGCGGCGCTGTTTATGATGTATTCCAAAATCCTGTTAAAGAGCTACACTCTGATGAAGCAAAATCCAAAAGCGGCGCTCGAGGAAGTTAACCGTCAAATTTGCGAAAACAATCCCGAGGAAATGTTCGTTACGGTATGGCTGGGTGTACTGGATCTTAAATCAGGTATACTGACCGCGTCTAACGCGGGTCACGAAAAGCCCGCGGTTAAGCAGGCTGACGGACATTTTGAGCTGTTTAAGGATAAACACGGAATGATGATCGGTTATATGGACGGTGTTCCTTTTAAAGAATACGAGCTCAAGCTCTCTAAGGGCTCGAAGCTGTTTCTTTATACCGACGGAGTTGCCGAAGCTACCAACGCTGACGAGGAACTGTTCGGCACCGACCGTATGATTGAGGCTTTACGAACTGCCGAGAATAAAACTCCTAAGGATGTACTCGAGGCGGTAAACAAAGCTGTCGATGAATTTGTCGGCGACGCTCCGCAGTTCGACGATTTAACGATGCTGTGCATCGAGTATAACGGAGATAACGAGGAATAATCCTATTTTATCAGCCGCAATTTGTACGCCGAGCGTACATTTATCAAGCATAAAATTAAAATTAAACATAAGGAGAAAACTATATGGAAATCACAGTTAATAAAAACGCGACCGAATTAACACTCAGCCCTGTCGGCAGAATTGACACCGCGACAGCTCCCGAGTTAAAAGAGGCTGTCGATACAAACATCAGCGGAGTTACCGAGCTGACATTTGATCTCGCAAAGCTGAATTATCTTTCGTCCGCGGGTTTAAGGGTTCTTTTAAGCGCTCAAAAAATTATGAATAAGCAGGGAAATATGAAGCTTATCAACGTTAACGACGAAATTATCGATATCCTGGATATGACAGGTCTTACAGACGTGTTTACAATCGAATAGTATTATCTATAATAAAACTGCCGTAGGTCAAACGACTTACGGCAGTTTTTATATGTAGTTTTCAAGATGATATATATAAGTCTCAGCCCAACTGTACTGGTTGAGAAATTCGCCTCGGTATAGGTTTTGAGAATCGGGCTTTTGCTCCAGATAATCGTAGTAATCGCACTTAATGAGAGCTGTGTTGACCGAATAAGCGTTACGGCTGTGTTGCAGCACATTTTCCAAATCATATTTTGAAAGGTCTTTTTTAAGCGACTGAAACGCTTTTTTTAAGTGTTCAAGATTTTTCTTATCGTCGCTGCTTTCAAAAAGATTGGCGCAAATCTCTCCCCTTGTGGCAGAAGTTCCTCTCAGGCATACAAGATACGCGAACAGCTCCTTTCCCTTTTGGCGTGAAAACCTGATTGTTTTACCGTTTGTAAAAACCTCAAAATTTCCGAAGCATTTTACATCTAATTTTTTTGTATTGACTTGCGGGTTTTCGACAGGCGTCCGCAGATTAGCGAGAGCTTCTCTGAGTTCGTTATCGTCAACAGGCTTTAGCAGATAAGCGCTGACATAAAGCCTCAAGGCGTCCAGCGCGTACTGTCTGTGAGCCGTAACCATAATGATATTAATATCGGAATCGTAGGTTTTGATCGCCTGAGCAAGCTCAAGCCCTGTTTTCCCGGGCATATTGATATCCAGAAAGGCGATTGTAATTTTATTATTTTTAATCTGCTCTAAGGCGCTGTCGTAATCCTGAGCGAAAAAGAATTCGTTTTCCTCCGACGGCGCTACTCTTTCAACAGCGAATTTTAAATCGTAACGCATATTCATTTCGTCGTCTGCTATAAGTATATTCATATTCACCAACTCTGTTTATTCGGGGATTACAATAACGGCGCGTGTGCCTTTTTGGGGTTCGCTTTCGATTAAAAGCCCGCCCTTACACATAATTTCCACTCTGTTTCTAGTATTCATAATACCGACCGAGCTTTTTTCTGTATTTCTAAGCCCGCTTGTATCAAAGCCTTTACCGTTATCCTCAACGGTGACGATATAATTTTTGCCGTCTTTTTTCGTGGATATTCTGACAACGCCTTTATCCCTTTTTCCGCTGTTCAGTCCGTGGTGTATCGCGTTTTCTACTAAAGTTTGGATAGAAAACGGCGGTACGTCAAAATCCGTTTCTTCGATATCGTATTCCAGCTTTATTCCGTCGCCGAAGCGTTTCGATTGTATCCGCAAATAGTTTTTTACGATATCGAGCTCCTCCTCAACCGCGATACAATCGTTCTCGGTCAGGTAGTCGGTAATACCTCTCAGGTAATTCGAAAACTCGGTAACCGTTTGAGCTGCTTCGTTAGGAGCGGTAAGGCACTGATACCTGATGAGCGTCAATGTGTTGAATATAAAATGCGGTTTCATCTGTTGGTTTACAAGCTTCAGCTTTTCTTCGCTCAATTTCTTTTCTTTTTCAACCAAAAACTGAACATAGCTCGCTTCATAGGAGATAAACAGGATAATTATCGAAATTACGATAGCTATCGTAACGAACGGCGTTTCGTGGTTAAAGAGCTTGATTATAATACCTACTAACGGCAAGGTCAAAAACGACACAACCGCCGCTCTTTCGATTTTCAGCATATATTTACTATATACGAGCGCAACCGCCATTGTGGTTAAAATACCTATAAATCCGATAAATCCAGGCAGCCAGAAGAAAAGCGGTAATCGTACATATCTTCCGGCGTCGTCAATATAGAAAATAAACGGATAAATCGCGTTAATAATCAGCATAACCGCGCCGAAAATAAAAATACCCCATTCAACAAATTCCCAGTAAAGCTTAAAGCCGTGCGAGCGCTTATATATTATCTGAGAAACATATTGCGCAGATAGCGGAATAATAAGAAAACTTAGAAAATACACGGCGAAAGTAGACCATCTTTCCACAAAATGCGCCGTATCCGAATCCTCCGCGCGAAACCATATTGAAACGGCGTCGCATATCATAAGAGCCGCCGAGCAAAGCATAGTGAGCATAAGCTTGCGTGAGCCCGACTTATCAAAATGTCGTGTAAGAATGATTGTAAGCGCGGCAATAAGGCTGAAAAACGCGCCCCACATCTCTATGGAAAAAAATACAGTTTGGCGGATATCCATAAGTCAGTTCCCTTTCTGCCGTTTGCGCTGTAAACTTTCATAACGGACATTTTCTTTGCTAATTATATCATAAAAACATCCTAAGGTACAAGCGCTTTCGCAATATAATTATCAAATAAACTTTAATATCCGTAATATTTAGAAAAACAAATTCCCGCACGTAAAAACGCGCGGGAATTCGTGGTCAGATTATTCAGAAATGCTGTAAACCTTTGCCTGAGCGTAATGGTCGCTCAACACAGGGGTTACATAGGTGTTTCCGTTTAAAGTATAGGAGCATACATAGAATGAGTACACCCTAAATACATACTTCTGTTCCTCGGGGGTACGGTCGTTTGTAACCGCTGCCGAGAAGAAATAGTTATATGAATTAGTTACGGGAGAATAACGAAGTTTATTTCCGTTATCGGTAGAAGCTTTAATGTAGCTGTAGTTTAGGTTACTGTTCTTAAAGCTGCTGCCCTGGCCTGTAGCCTCGGTTAAGAAAGCGTTCTTGTTATTTTCGAGGACTGAATTTACGGTTTCACGCGTAGGCTCTACGCCGTCAAACGCCGTCTTTTTCGGTTTATTGGCGTCAGTATCGTAAGAGTAGAAAAGCACGCCTGCACCGAGGAACGTAATATTTTCCGCGTCCTCGATTTCGTTACCCGAATCGTCGTAAACTCTCGGAGCTTCCTTGTCGAAAAAGTCCTGAACGTAGAAATTCTGAAAGCATTTTTCGACATTATTTACTCTCTTGAGTTCAGTATAGCCCGGAACGATAGCGGAAGTTCCGTCAACAGAATTACGCGAGGTAAGATTATCGCCAACCGTGAGGTTTAAATCGTTTGTAACTCTGAACGAATATATAGTATCATAACATACAACCGCCGAACCCGATTTACCGCTTTCAGCGCCGCTTCTCCAAACGACATCCTCGGCATCCTCATCAAAATCAGAAGCCTGTAAATCGACCTCCTCTTGATAGTGGAACACGCCGTCTATTTGCTTACCGTTAACACTTATTGTGTACGACTTTTCAATCGGAGTCATGGTAACTTCGGCTGTATGTACCGAATCTTCGGTATTCGAGGAAATCGTTTCCAGATCAAGCGTGTAATTAAAGTAAACATTTTGAAGCACAGGAGCGTGAGCCGCTACCTGAGTGTTTATAGCGTTAGCGTCATCCGCGTTGTAGCTGTCGAGCGATACCCTATATGTTTTATCGGTCAGATATTCGTCAAAGGTATCTCCCTTGATATACTCGTAAGTTCCCGATTTAGAGGGATCGTACTCTTTATAGTTATAAGTAATCCTCAGACCGCGGCCTTTGAATTCCGCCTGAATGATAAACCAGCTCTCCTCTCCGCCTGTACGATCAGCGTCGAATGTAACTGAGGTTTCGTTAGTATCGAGACCTTCCTCAACAGGCGGACTAAGAACTCCGAAGTTCATATCTGTTTTAATAATCTTCAGCGTATCGACTTCGTAATTAGCTTCGGGAGTTACGGTGAAACTAACTGTATCGCCTTGATAAACATCCACAATTCCGTTTATCGGAGCTGATGTTGCATTGATTATACCGTGTTCACCGCTGACGAATTTAACATGAACTTGGGGGACGGCTTTTACTACATACTGTACATCGTAGGTATGACGAGCAGATGCCGCGCCTTGATAATCGGTATCATAAACTATATTGGTTTTAGAATAACTTACAGGAGTAACTGTACCGCCCGCCGAGTTCCAGGCTCCGTAGGTTTCCGAATCGGACGGTGTATAATGTTCGCTTATTCCTGTACGTGTTACATTAACTGTAGCTCCGTGAGGAACATACATAACAGAGGAATAAGGACCGTAGTCCTGACCTAAGTACGAATAAGAGCCTTGAAGAACGGCGTTGCTTGTTGTAAACTCTGCCGCGTCCGAGCCAAAGTGAGTATATGAATCTGAAAATTTAAATGCTGCTGCTTTTTCAAATGTATCAGAAACCGCAGACAACTTAAATATATTACTCTGGTTTGTACCGTTGCCGGCTGCTACGCCGTGTGAAGCCCATACCCAGATTTCGCCTTTATTAAGCGATTGTGCCTCATCAACAGCGACCCAGCCTATAGTATCGTTAACATATAGCATTATGTGGAATTTATAATTGTATTTATTAACGATATAGTCGGCAGATGAATCAGGGAAAACAGTTGTACTTATTCTATTATGATTTCCTTCTAAATAATCAAGCAAAAGATTAGTGTAAGCGTTATCTACTCCGTTAACTGTTCTTGACAAAGAGAAATTAGACGCACCCATTTTGCTTTTTGTCGAACCCAAAAGTTGTGGAAACAGATAACTACCTGTTCGATTTGCGCTACCTCCTGCTGTAGCGCTGCTTGAATAAATTGCTTTATAACTCGATTCGGTATTGTAAAATTTTCCTATCAAACTAAGATTGTAAGCTACACCGGCCATTCCCCACTCGCCCATATAGGCTGAACTGCTTGTTTGATTAATAAACTTACCGTTGTCCGCAATCAAATCATTATTGTTATATAAATTTACCGCCTTACCGATTAGCGCATTCATAAATGTTGAATTATTCTCGCTATCTTTAGCGTCATAAAGCACATTGCCTAAATCTGTTTTTAACTGTGTTGGATATCCGCTTTGAATAATAAGTTTAGCAAACGCCATTATCGCGTCGCCGTCGTTAGAAATAACCTCTCCCATTGTGTGCGCGGTAGCTGTGGTTCTTATATTCTTACTACTCCATCTACTGTCATTAACGCCCCAAGCTCTGAAATCGTCGTACGTCTGGGTAGTAGCCGCCGCGCTGATGTAGACGTCCTGAGCGGGCATTTTGAAAGTATAGGTGCGGTTTGACTTAGCCGCGGTCAATCCCGAGATAACATTATCGTCCGCGTCCTTAAATACTATTGAGGACTCGTCAACGGTATATCCGCTCGCGGGATTAATCGTAAAGACCGCGTCTGTATTATAACCCGCAACTGATGTTTTATTAGAATACGAGAAATTCTCAGTATCATCATCGTAGTAGATATGATACTCCTCGGGAGTGATATTACAACTGATATTAGCGACTGTTGTTTCGATTGTTCTAAAATCACTCGGCGCGACGGTAAACTGCTTGGGATTAGCGGTTTCAGTTCCCTCGAGGGTAGTGGTCGGCGAGGTATGAGGTGTCGTCCAATTCTCGAAAGCGAAATAACCGGGATCAGCGTTGTACTTTAGCTTAATCTTTGTACGGTCAGGCTCAAAGCTTAGATTAGCGGGTACATAATCGCCCGAAACAAAGCTTGTACTCTCGCCGTCAATTATATACTCAGCCGAAACAGAGCCCTTGTGTTCGTCAGTAATTGGATTGCCATTAGTTTTTATAGTAAAGTTAATCTTACGCGCGGGAGTTGTTCCGCCGAGGTACGCGTAGTTACGCCAAACATAACGATAACCGCCGTTTGAGTCACCGCCCGTAGCGTCGTATAAATCCTGTAACGTATAATTTGCGTTTTTATTAGCGTCGGCTGTAGCACGGAATATATATATACTCGAAAGAGGAATATTGGTAGTTGTAGCCCCTACCGCGAAAAGTGTTTTTTCCTCATCTATTACAAACCACTCAGAATTCTCATTCGTGTATGTAGAGCCGTCACGATGGAGTCTTATAATCTGGTGGTAGCCTTGTTTCAGTTGAGCGACAATAGTATCTCCGTAACCGTTCTTTATATCGCCGCGGGTTGACGAGGTTGTATTAGTATCTTTAAATTTATTTAAACTTGTAAATCCTAAAGCTGTTGCGCTGGTATTATCAAAAACCAGCCGTGCGTTCGAGTCTTGAATTTTACCCTCAGCTTTGAGCGCGTCTACAACATCGTTAACATCCCAGCCTTGTGTTGAGGAAGTGGTCGGGGTATGAAGCCCTGCCTGAACAGCGAGTTTCGCAAGCGAAATCATAACCGCGCCATCCGATTGAACAGTATGACCGTTGGACGTCATTGCTTTATCACGCCAACGCTCGTCGTCACGCGCCCATCTGCGCCAGTCGCTGACATTCTCTCCCGTAAAAGTAACGGTCACGTCGGAGGCGGGCATAGTAAACGAATAGTGGGTTCCGTTGTGGGTAACAGGGATTTCGTTATTATCGGAATCTTTCACGGCAATCTTCAACTCGTAAACAAACGAACCGTCGGTTTTAGGAGAAATTTCCATATTAACCGCCGCGCCTGTGGCAGCGCCGCCGGGAATAGTCGTATAAGTAAAGCTAGCGGCGTTAGTTCCGTAGTTATAGGTAATATTATAATTTTTAGGCGACGGCGTATATTCAATATTCACCGTAGCAGACGTATTTCTATCCGCTGTAAAAGTAAACGTATCTTCGGTAGAAGTTCCGCTGTAATCGCCCGAAATAGTCCAATTATTCGCGGCGGTGTAGCCCTGCTTAGGCTCGGCGGTAATAGTTACAACCGCTCCGTCCGGTACAAATCCGCCCGACTTAAAGCTCGAGGTATTGCCCTCCTTGGTATATTCAGCGGTAAAATCAGCCTTACCGCTAAAATTAACCTGGACGCCTTCGACCTTAAAACCCGCAACACGGTTAATTTTATCGTAATAGTCAGATAGTTTAATTTCAGCGTTCTTAGAAGCGTCGGGAGTTGAGCGCATAATATATATTTCACCTGTAGAGAGGGTTTTATCGGTATCAACCGCAACCCAGCCGACAGAGCTGTTAACCCTTATCACGAGGTAGTAGCCTTCGTTTAAATAATTAATTATATCGGTAACATTCGCGGAAAGCGACGTATCCATCGTCGCGGTTAAATTTTCGGATGAACCCTTTAGGGCGTTATTGTAAGATTGGAAGCCAAACGCTGTTTTAATATCTTCCCAATTGCCTACAACTCCGCCCGAAGTGTAATTATGTATAGCCGAAACAGCGCGGTTAACGGAGTTATTTCCGCTTTGGGTGTTTTCGCTCCATAAACCCGCCTGAATAGCGAGCTTAGTAGAAGCTAGCACCAGATCTCCGCCGCCTACGTTACTGTTATTCATTGTGCTTGATCCGAGAGCCGTAGAAGCCCAGTTAGTGTTATTGAGCTCCCATTTTCTATAGTCAGAGTTAACAGTTGAGCTTTGAGACGCCTCGCCCTTATAGCCGATTACTCTGGTAAAAGTTGAATAACGCTTTGCGAGAGCGATATTTGTATTGTTCGCGGCGTTGCTCAGGCAGTCCATAATATAGACAACGGAACCGCTCGCGAGCGTAAGCTTTTCGTCGACAGCGACGTAGTTTGACGTACCCGAAGAATTTACGACCTGAATAATAAGGTGGTAGCCCTGGTTAATATATCCGATCAGAGTTGAGTAATTCGACGCGGAATTGAAACTCGGGGTAGAATCGCTCGACTGTTTCAGAACGTTATAGCTTGAAAAAAGATTAAGCGATGCCTTGGTAGGAGCGCTCCATACAATCGCGGAGCCCGAGTAACCGTTATTAGCGGAAAGCAGAGTAGACATATCGCCGACATTAAAGTCGTGCGCGTCTCTTAAACCCGCCTGAATAGCGAGCTTAGTAATCGCCGTAGTGGGCGCGCCGCCGTTTCCGAGGGTTGAGCTTCCCATAGTTGTACCGCTCCAACGGCTGTCGTGGTGCGACCAAGTTCTGTAGTCGTCGTTAGTATCAAGCGCGGCGGATTGAACCGCGGTTGTAATCATCATCGTCAGAAGTATTGATATAGTAAGCAACACACTTAAACTTCTTCTTATATATTTCATAATCATTCCTCCGAAAAAACTTTTTGAGCGTAACATTTACCAATCACCGTCGCCGAGATCGTAATAATCGCTGTTAATATCGGGATTGGTAGGATCATCTAACAAACCGCCGCCGGGATCGTTGTGGTCGGTGTTAGCGTCGGATGAAACGCCTAAAACGCTTTCGTTCAACTTTACGAACAGGTACTCAAACTCAGGCGGAGAGTACAGTTTCTTATCTTTTAATAATTTTTCCATATTATCACCCTCCGAGTTTTAAACAGGAATTCGTTTTATAAACCGCAATATCATACCGCAATTTAACCACGCCGCAATATACGCCTGTACCGCAATTTAAACAAGCGCGTATCAACTTTCGCGGTAAATAACCGCCGAACTCCGTGAATTTATAAAGTAAAGACATAACGAATCCCCCCTGATTTATAATTTATTCGCTTAGTCGAACTATCCGAATCGCTCGGAGTAAAGCGAACGGATATTAAAATTCTTCAATCATTTTAGCGAGATACATCTGAATTAATGTAGCGTCGCGTATAGTTAATGAGTTATCTCGATTTACGTCGGCAAGACCTACAGCTCTATAGCTTAAATCTTCATCGCCGATTTTGTACTTTTGAATACTGGTTACATCAAGAATATTAATTTTGCCGTCCAGATTAGCGTCGCCGATAAGCTTGCTGTACGCAACAACATTTTTAACATAGTTATCATAACAGTAATCCTGAGCGTAACTTCCCTCGTAATAAGAAACGGTAATCGTATTCGAATACGACATCGGATTTAACGCTTCGGCGCCTATCGCTGTTACAGAATCGGGAATAAAAAGTCCGCTAAGCGACGAGGCGTTATAAAACGCGTATTTTCCGATAGATTCAAGATACGGCGGAAGCTGTATTTCTTTAAGAGCGGAACATTCGGCGAACGCTCTGTCTCCTATTGACGTTAAATTTATCGGCAAATCGACTGTTTCAAGCGAATTACAGCTATAGAAACAGTAGTCCGAAACCTCCGTAAGCTGTTCGGGAAGCGCGGCTTTAGAAAGATTGGCACATTCTCTGAACGCGTATTCGCCGATAGTTCTTACAGTATTCGAAATAGAAATTGAACGAAGTCCGCTTTTCGCGAACGCGTACGAAGAAATTTCAGTAACTCCGCTCGGGACAACAAAATCAGTAAGCGAAGCATCTCCGTAAAACGCCGAATACGGAATGGTTTTTATCTTTGACTTACCCTCGAATTTGAAAACAGCGAGGTTTTCACAGGAAGAAAAAGCCATTTCCCCGATTTCCGCAACATTTTGGGGAATTGTAATCGAACTAAGAGAATTACAACCGTAAAACGCGGATTTTCCGATATAGGTATATGTATCGGGAATTAAAACTGTTTTTATATCGGAATTTTTAAAACAGTTATCGTAAATTCCGACTACCTCTAATCCCATAATATTATCGGGAAGTTCAAGCTCCTTATCAGTTCCGTTATACGAGTAGAGCATATAGGTACTGTCGCCGTTGGCGGAGAAGCTGTAATCGCCGTAATTTATTATGGTAACCGCAAACGCGGGAGTGTATATTGATGCGATAAGAACGGCCGAAAGGAGAGCCGCGATTAAAATTTTAAAATATTTCATCTTCTCTCCTTTCACTATTCAGACGCCGAATAAACTTTTGCCTCAGCATACGGATCGCTTATAACCGCGTATGTTTCATCATTCTCACTATAGAGGTAGAATGAGTAAACTCTGTAAGAATATTTATCGACGTCGGACGGCTGGTTATCCATACTTAGCTCGAGCAGATAGTGGATATAATCGGTACCGCCCGGATTTCTTAACATTCTTTCGTTTCTGTTAAGCTCTTTATCCTGAGAGTAGTTATGGTAACTATACGCCAGTCCTGTATCTTTGTTGTTATAGAGATACTTTGTTCCTTTGCCTGTCTTTTTGCTCTTTAGTCCGAGAGCGTAGTCTTCAAGATGGCTTAAAGCGTTATTCTTAGTTATCGCGGTTTTTACGGGTTTATTGTTAATATCATCCTGAACGTAGTAGAACACACCCGCGCCTACGAGAGTTTTAGAGGAATCGTTAACGTCTATGTGGTTTTGAATATAGAAGTTCTGATTGCATTTTTCTACGCCGTCTTTGGTAGTTATTGTTTTAAACGCGGGAACGATTATTGATTTACCCGCGATAGAATCAGGATCCTCGCTCGTCTTAGCTCTTACGGTGAGATTAATATCTCCCGTAACCGTGAGTTTATAGGTATCGCCTATCTCAACAATATTACCGTTATTTACCCACACAGCGCCGCCGACACCGTAATCAGACGCGTTAAGGGTAATTAACTCCTGGAAGTGATGTTTTGAGACTTCGTTGTTGTTTACCTTCACGGTATACTTTCTGACGGCAGAATCCATATCCACCGATACAACGTAAGCGTCTACGGCATAATCGTATTCGGTAGCCGAGGTGAAATCATCGCCTGCTCCGATAGTACGGCTGTAGTTAAAGTAATCGCTGTTGAGCTTCGGCATACCTGCCAATACCTTCTGCGAAAGCGTCGCGTTATCTTTAAGGCTATCCGCGGAAATAGTGTATTCATCCTTGGAGTAGACTGTTTTTTCGCTTAGATAATTATTGCCTGACTGATACTCAAACGTATCCGAAAGCATCGGATCATAATCTTTATAACAATACTTAATTCTAAGCGGTACGTTTGAATCCATAGATTCCTTAGTTATCTCCGTACAAGTAACGTTTATATCAGCCGTCGCGGTTGCCACAAGCTCAGCAGCATCTTTATCGTCAGGCTCTACGCCTATACAGCTCCAATCGCCAAACTCATAGTTAGGCTCGGCGTTCGCCTTAAAACGCACGGTCATTCCGTCATATATTTTACCGTTGTTCGAAATGTTATATGATTTGTTTCCGATAAGATAACTTGCCGATACAGCGATATGAGCGCTTCCCGAGAACGTAACTGTTCGTTCGACAGGAGAAGGCGTGTTTCCGCCCGTAAAGTGCGCGTAATTCGAGAAGGTAGAGGAAATATCAGCGAGCCTTACGTCGACGTTCTCGTCGGGATTATTTCCCGAACACATAACGTATATTTCGCCCGTAAGCTTAGTAAGAGCTTCATCAACCGCTACCCAACCGACAGTATTGTTAACCTTGATTACGTAGTGCTTACCTTCGTTTATACCGTTAACTATATCGGAAGCCTTACCTGTACTTGAGCCTGTTGTACTGTAGAGGTGATAAGCGTTAAAGCCCATATTACTGGCTATAGTACCTGCCCAGTCCAAATAACCTGTAGTACCGAGTCCTCCGCCATCGTTAAGCTTAGATACGGCGTCGTTTACATCAGTTACAGTTGAGCCCGACTGCTTGGAAAGCTTTGTAACAGCTACCACCAAGTCGCCCATTCCGGCGGTTGTTCCCGAAACCGTATAGGAACTGGAGCCGAGTTTTGTATTCGCCCAACGAGCGTCGGATTTACTCCAGGTGCGGTAATCCTCATAGTTCATTTCTACAGAAACATTTACATCGCCGCCCGGCATTGTGAATGTATATGTGTTGGATGATTTAGTCACTTCTACTGAATCGCCGTTCGATTTTTCGACGAATACGGAAGCGATATAGTCAACTTCGGGATTAATGGTAAAGCTTACCGAAGCTCCCGAAGCCGCCGACTCGGGTTTACCCGCGGCGTAGGTGAAGTGGCTTTCATCCGAATAATTAATTGTTCCGTTTTTGGATTCTGTTTTGTAAGTAATAACGGAATCCGTATTAGCGGTAAACTTCAGCGAATCCGAAGTCGAACTCGGATTAGCGTCGCCGCTTCCGAGGTTATGAGTCCACTCTTTATAATCATAACCCACGGCGGGCTTACCTTTAACGGTTACAGCGGAACCATAGGGGATATAATCTCCGCTGTTTATCTCGGCGCTCATACCGTTATATGTATATTCGGCAGTTACCTCGGAATCATTATCACCGCTGAATGTGGTCTGTACTAAACTATTGCCGCCTCTATAAGCCGCAACTCGTTTAAATGTCTCGGAAATTGAGGACAGCAGTACGGGGTTGTCGTTTGTGCTCTTTGAGTTTGTACTCTTTGAGAGCCATACATAAATACCGTTGCTCGATGACGAAGCGGTCATAGCCTCATCAACAACAGCCCAGCCGTATCCGCCTGAGAAATCGTCAATTTTAATCATCAGATGATAGTGATTGTTTCGGATATAATCCCTTATAGCAGGCCACTTGGCTCCCGTTTGGTATGTACTGTTCGGCATTAGAGAGTGACTAACTAAAGTTAATCCCGACGCGGAAGCAAAGTCTGCCCAGTCGAAAACGCCCGTATCACTGTTAACTCTTGTTTTTGCGGCTAACTTTCCCGGGTCAATAGTCTCGGGAGTAGCTTTACCCGCGGCAATCATCATCTTAGCGCCCGCTACGTATAAATCACCGTAACCCGCGGCGGAGTTAGACATAACCGCGGTATTATCTATATTAAGAGAAGCGTTAGCCCAGCGCGTATCGGTAATATTCCACTTGCGGTAATCCTCGGTACCCGAGTCTATAACAGGAGCGACCTCGCCCTGCTGGGGAGGAGTTGTGCTGTAAAGCACCACGAGATAATACGGGTTTTCACTGTAGCCGCCGGCAGCGTAAATAAATGTATAATATCCGCCTGTTGTCTTTAACGTACAATTCGTATTTCCGCCGTAATCTTCTCCTTTAAACTCCCATCCTTTTGAGGAAGTTTTTGTGGTAGTATCTTCGATCGTGCCTTCATTACCGTGCCAATATCCGTCATCAATTATCTTAAACTCATATTGGCCCTGAGGAAGATAAATAGTTTTCTCATACTTTCCGTCGCTTCGTTTAGTCATAGGACGGTCTCTTTTCCAATCATTAAATTCACCGGGCAGGTAGATATGCTGGTCTTGCGAGGTTTTTATTTTTCCGCCTGTAAAACAAGCTACCCTCGTAAAACTATCCGCAATACTCGCGAGAGTACAAATATTTTGACCGGATAACTGACCGTCTGTTTGTGCGTCGATATTGCTTCGCCATACCCAAACTTCGCCTCTTTCAAGAGTTCTGCCTTCGTCAACAGCAACCCAAGTGTTATTAACAAAAATAACAAGATGCTTGCCGCCATTTATATAGTTTTTAATTTCATCATAAGAACCGCTGCTCGAATAAGTACCCGAAGCTTTCAAATTAGCGTTATAGCCGTCGAATCCGAGAGCTTGGGCGGCGTCTGCCCAGTACATATTTCCGGCGTCGGAGAATCCTCCGTTAGAGCCTTTCTTTGTATCGTCAATAGCGTGGGTTACATTATAAAGCTGAGGATTTTTCAATCCCGCCTGAATAGCGAGTTTAGTTGACGCGATAATTAAATCGCCTTTTCCTTGGTCGTTTTCGGCATAAACCTTATAATCGCCAAGCGCCTTATCTTTCCAGCGTTCGTCTGCCTTACGCCAAGTTCTGTAGTCTTCGCTTCCGATAAGCTCGTAAGCGATTTGTCCGCCTGTAAAACCCGCTACACGCCGTAAATTCACGTATTTATCGGCAACTTTTACATCCGCGTTTTCGGAAAGCTTGGTTGTAGCGTCCATAATATAGATTTCGCCTGTAGAAAGCGTCATCGCTTCGTCTACCGCAACCCAGCTTTTAGCGCCCTTGCTGTCGGCAACATAAAGCGCCAGATGTTTACCCGCGAGTATCCAGTTAATAATATATTGCTTTTGAGTCTCGAAGCTCACGCCTTCATCCAACTCTTGCATAAGATTAGCGTCAACTCCGCTAAATCCCGCGCTGGTCTTAGCGACATCCCAATACATAGCGCCTGCCGCGGTATATCCGTTATTGTTGTTCATAATATTGACAAAATTATCAACAGGAAAACCGCTGGCGGTATGGAGTCCTGCTTGGATAGAAAGCTTAACAACAGCGGTGGTAATTCCGCTGGATGTGCCTACAGTCGCCGAGCCTGAACCGATTTTTTTATCGCCCCAACGGGTATCGGCGTTAGGCCACGAACGGTAGTCGTATTTTGTACCGTCGAACTCAACATTATTAGACGAAACAGAGTCCGTCGGATAATTCGGACGGCATACATAAACTATATATGTGTTGGTTATGCTGTAACTCTTAGCCCTTACGCAACCGCCGTTTGTCGAAATAGTCGCCGACGAGGTATTACCCTCTATTGTGTTAATTGTAGTACCCGAATAACTCGTAACGATACCGATATGGTTTGTTATAGCGGAGTTACGTCCTGATTTAAAGAATATAATATCGCCCGCTTGCGGAGTATAATTACCCGCGGCGATACTCGCGCGAGTATGTGCGGTACCTTGTTTTATAAAGTAATTAAGCGCTGTTACGGTAGAAGCCGTCTTAGGAATAACAGATGTACTTACGCCCGCCTGATTAGCGCACCAGCTCACGAACATAGCGCACCACATATCCTGTAATCCGTACCATCTGCCGTACTCGGTATAGTTATTGCTTCCGTTAGGATTCTCTCCGGAAAGGTCGTCGTTCGAGTTACCTTCCAGATATCCGTTCTGGGACTTAGCGATATTAACTATATCAGTCCGCATATTTCCTGTTTTAGTAACATTTTGAAGCGCCGCGTAGTATTTTCCGTCCTCATAAGTTTTAACTACATTAAACGAATAAGTACGTTTCGTTGCGTCGAAAGCAGAGGTTTTTCCCGAAGTCTTAGTGCCGTTCGCAGCTCTGTCATAATGAGCGGAAAAAGTATCTATTTTAAATTTATTATTCGCCGCGCCTGTCGTCGAATAATTTTCAGCGTTTAAATCATTAAAAACAATAGGATCAGAGAATCCGTGCCAGCCTCGGCAATCTTCGGATTTAGCGTTCGGATAGCAATAGTAAATACCCTCGCCCTTGTTTTTATAATCACTGTTATTCGGTACAAGTCTAACCTCATCAAGCATACCCACCCTTATCTCAGAGGATGTGGTTTCATATTTAGTTACAGCCCCCGTACCGTGTTTCTTTACCTCAACAGCGGGATAGTGCGGAGCTTCTTTTCCGCCTGCGGTCTCAGCGAGTTTTACGGGTGTTGTGTCGTTATCGTAGTAGCTGTCGTAGCTTCTTACCCAAGCGGCCGCTACCTCGGGATAATGATTCTGAATAAGTCGCATAGCGTTATACGCTAAAGTTCCCGCGTGGTCCTGATTATAGCTTTTGTAGTCATTAGCTATAAACTCAAGAATCGGATATACAAGCGCGGGTAACGCGCTATGTAATTCTTCGAGCTCGTCCGCCGAGAGATATTCCTTGAGGCTATGGTAGCCTTTAGCTTCATCTTCGGTGGAAAGCTCAGTCAAAGCTTTCCAAATATTCTCAACCGTTTCGTCAAAATCGGAAGAGCCTATCATACCTGAGAAAGTTTTGTTAATAAAGTTTGTATAAATACCGATAAGCTTTGTTGTACCTATTCTGTCGATAATACCGTCGGTACAACTCATAAGCTGCTCTTTTTTCTCGGGCTCCATACTGAATACCAATTCCATAACATAAGCGAGAGCCTGCTGGAATGATTTTGAACCCTTAATCGCGGTTGTGGAATAGTTGGTACGGATAGTATTACCGTTATCAACCGTTACCTGCTTATCAGGCTTTGAGCCCGAAGTAGTGGATGCGTTGTTGTTATAATCGAATCCCCAACCCTGTAAAGCGCTCCAAAACTTAGGGATCCAGTTCTCAACGGACATATTCGTACTTCCGGAGTGAGATTCATCGCTTTCGTTTATAAAATTATCGGTGAAAACACCTTTTACATAGTCTATACTCGCCATATGGAAATAGTCGTCGTAAACTATATCGTCATTCATAGCGGCGAGTTGGGAGAGCATTTTTGCTTTCTGGGACTGATAATTGCTTTCGCCGACATTCCAGACAGAGTTATCGGCTACAGTCGCGTACGACGTGCTGTAGGGCGTACCTGAGCTTGACGCTCCGGGTACATAGTGGTCAACACCGTAACGTGTAAATCCCATTCCGGCCGGAGCTACCCAAGGTACTAAATCACAGAAATTCAGTACGTTATGGATACAACGATATTTTCCCGAAGCGTTAGCGAGAGTTGCGTCACTTTTAAGAGCGCCTTTCGGAGCTTCTATAGGATAGGCGAAAGTACGCGTACCGCTTGTGTCGAAAGAATCGACAATTCTCTTAGCGGTGAGATTAGCTGTCGCGCCCGCGCGGGAATAACCCGCTACCCAGTATTTAGTTTTTGAATCAGCGCCGTTAATATTTCTTCGGCTCATATATTTTTTCAGCTCGCTGAATACCGTATTAGCCGCGTCTCTGAATCCGTTAGCTTCGCCTGACGAACCGATACTGACGTTAGAAGCCCATTCAGCCTCGTATCCGCCTCCTCGAACACCCACTATAACGAGCTTTTCTCCGTCGGGTAAATCCTTGCTTGAGATACATACTCCTATAGTTTTGCTCGTAGGACGTCTTACGTTAAAATCGTTTACATAGATGTCCTCATCCTTACAGCCTATATCGCTCATCATCTGGCGGATATTATTACTCTTATCTCTGTACTCGGCTGAGTTAGAACCCGAACCTCCGACCGAGGAGTACATAGCCGCCATAACCATATTCGCTGAAAGCGAGGCAAGGTGAGTATTATAAGTTTTAGCGCTGTCTTTAAAATAGCCGTCGCTGTAGTAGAAAACAGCCTCACGGTCTATAGTATCGTCCACAGACGCGGGGAACTCAAATATTCCCTTTTTAACAGATTCTCCCTGATATGTTTTATCTGTTGCGGAAATTCTTTGGGAAACAATTACAGGGGAAGCCTTAGAAGGCTTTGTACCCGTTACACGATATATATTTCTATCGTTATAATCGCCTGTTGAGTCACGCGGAAACCATTTAAAATAGTAACCGCTTGTATCGGAATAGAAGAAGCTGTCGTCGTATGTACCGGGTTTTTTAGTAAGTTTAGCAGGATGATTTGAAGAGTAAGAAACGTATACCTCGCTTCCTTTGCTGAGCGAGTTGTCAATATAATGCTCATCCTGCCCAAAATCACAATCAAGATAAAGGTTTTGCTTATCGTTTCCTTTAACCACACACTTACCCGACATAACTATGTTGCCAAGTCCATAGTTAAAAATACCGTCTCCGTTACCCGAGGCGTTATTGTTATAAACAGTTGTATCCGCTATAGTATTATTGTCGTTATCGTTATAAATACCGCCGCCTTTTCCGCCGTTAGCGTCATTACTTTCGATTCGACAGTTTTTGATAATACATTTTTCCTTAGGCAGATATACTCCGCCCGCGTCTGTTCCAGCCTGGTTATCGTGGATATACAGTCCGCTCGCGACAGAGTTTTCACATTTAAAATATATACCTCCGCCCTTTTCATAACAGGTATTGTAATAAATAATACTTTTATCGGTAGTATCAGCGTCAGCGTCACCCTTAATTTTGAAATTTTCTGAATTACCGCTGTTTGAGATACCTCCGCCCTCAACTGTAGCAGTGTTATTATTTACCTTACTATTTTCCATAGTAATCGCCGCGTATTTAGCGTCGCGCGCGCAGATACCTCCGCCGACTTCGGCGTAATTGTAACTTACCTCGCTGTTGTACATATTGAGCTTAGCGTAATCGCCTCTGAGCGCGATACCTCCGCCGAATCCGCCGATTGTAGTACCTGAATCGTCAGCTCTGTTACCTGAAACAGCGGTATAATTAAGGTCAAGCTGTCCGTTCTTATCGACAGCAATACCGCCGCCATTATGAGCGTTACGTCCGCCTGTAATCAAACCTTTATTAGTTACACTTCGCGACTGAGCGGAACCGTTGCTGTTATAGTAGGTAAAAGTTTTATCACAGCTCGGCTCAGGCGCGGACTTGGTTCCGCCGTAAACAGCTAAAGTCGAACCCTCTGAAACAGTTATCGCGTTATAATCAGTTTCCACGCTCGATGTAATTCTTCCGCGATTAATAATATGACCGTTAAGCTCAAGAGTGAGCTTTTTATTCTTAGCTGTAGAAAGCGTAGACGAAAGAGTGACGTCGGCAAATGTTCCCACCGCGCCGTTATCATAGTTTTTAGCATTATTCCACGCGTCCTCGAACGAACTTACATAGTTAAAGTTAGATTCGCTGATATAGTTCGAATTCACTTTCCAGTAGTAATTTATCGCGGCGTTCGCGAAAATCATTCCCGCCGGAACGAGCGACAAAATCATAAGAACAGTAAGTACAACAGAAGTAATTCTGGTAACTTGTCTTTTTAATCGTTTCATAAAACCGCCTCTTTCGTTGATGTCTTATAACTACGTTTAAATAAGCATTTGCTAATGTGAATTTTATTAAATAAATTGTAAAACCAAGTTAAATTGAAAAAAGAAAACTATTACCCGATTTTACAAATAAAAATTATTACTAAGTATACCATATACTTTCATAAAAATCAATGCAAAAGTGTAATTTTTTTATGAATATTTAATATTTTTCGCAATGTTTCACAGATATTTTTCTTTTTCCGAAATAACGTTTTAAAGCATAAAAGGTACCCATTTTTCAATTTCTGGTCGGAGTGAAGTATGTTTTATTTTTCATAGCTTACTGCTCGCTTGTTGCGGCGTGTGCAATTGGATAACTTGGCTGAGCGCGGCGGCTTAAAAACAGTCCACAGGACTGTTTTTACCTTCGCCATTCGCTTACGCTTATGGCTCGGCACAGCCTGTTCAAGTCCCTTCACTCCTCAGTTGCTTGATTAAAATAGTTCAGGGGAATATCCTTGACGGATATTCCCCTGAACTATCATGGTCGAGGTGACAGGACTTGAACCTGCGGCATCTTGGTCCCAAACCAAGCACTCTACCAAACTGAGTTACACCTCGGAATATTCTTTTTTACAGCTCCCTAATTATATAGCATACCACCTCAAAAGTCAACACTTTTATTTAGCGGCGTGATGTGGTATTATACATAATAAGAAGGTGAGTTTGTGGCTAAGATTGATTTAATTACAGGGTTTCTCGGCTCGGGAAAAACCACATTCCTAAAGAAATACGTAAACTATCTTTTATCCAAAGGTCAGAAGGTCGGAATTATCGAGAACGACTACGGCGCGGTCAACGTCGATATGATGCTTTTAGGCGGACTTATGGACAGAGGCGTTGAGGTCGAAACTATAGCCGGCGCGTGCGATTACGACTGTCACAAACGCAGGTTTAAGACCAAGCTGATTGCTATGGGTATGCAGAATTTCGACAGGGTTATCGTAGAGCCGTCGGGGATATTTGACGCGGACGAATTTTTCGATACTCTGCACGAGGAACCTCTCGACAGATGGTTCGAAATCGGAAGCGTTATCGCCATTATCGACGCGGCTTCGGACGATGAGCTTTCGGAGGAATCAAGATATTTAACAGCGTCGCAGGCGGCGAACGCCGGAGCGCTCGTTTTCAGCAAAACTCAGCTATCCGACGAACAGCAGATAAAAAATAAAATCGCTCAGATTAACCGCGCGTTACAGAGCATTAATTGCTGCCGCGATATTTCGAACATAGTCATTAAGAAAAACTGGGACGATTTTACCGACGAGGATTTTAACGCGATTGAGAACTGCGGTTACGAAGTCAGCGATTACACTAAAAACAACCTCTCCGAAAACGGCTATATGAGCCTGTATTTTATGAACACAAATCTCTCTCCCAAGAGCGCCGAAGCCTTAGCCGAGAAGCTTCTCAAAACAGATAAATACGGAAAGGTTTTCAGGGTTAAGGGTTTTATAAAGAACGGCGAAAGCTGGTTTGAGCTAAACGCTGTCAAGAAGCAGACCGAGCTAAAGCCGATTAAAAACGGTCAGGATATTATAATCGCTATCGGCGAAAATTTAGATGAAGAAAAGTTAAAGAAAGCGGTTAAAGATGAAGCTTAAAAATATAGACCGAGGTAAAGAATTTGACTTCGGCAAGACGTCCGCGGACTACGCTCGGTTTCGGGACATTTATCCCGCGAGCATGTACGAAAAGCTTATACAATTCGGCATAGGAAAAAGCGGTCAGAAAATACTCGACCTCGGCAGCGGCACCGCCGTGTTACCGATAAATATGAGTAAAACGGAAGCGGATTTTACCGCTACGGATGTTTCGGAAAATCAGATTCTTTTCGGCAAACAACTCGCGGCGGAGAGAAATATTAAGAATATAGACTTTAAAGTCTGCTCCGCGGAAGATACGGGTTTTAAAGGCGAAAGCTTCGACGCGGTTACAGCGGTACAGTGTTTTCATTATTTTAATGCCGAAAAAGCCGCGAACGAAATCAGACGGATTTTAAAACCCGGCGGACTATTCTGTAAAATATTTATGGATTGGCTTCCCTATGAGGACGAGGTTATCGCCGAAATGGAAAGCCTCGTATTAGAATACAACCCCGATTGGAGCGGAAAGGGCTTTAAGGAATTTAACTATAAATTTCCAAGCTGGGCAATCGGAAAGTTCGACATCGAAAACGTCCGCTCCTACAACGCCGAACTCGAATTTACAAAGGAAGCGTGGATAGGAAGAATAAAAAGCTGCCGCGGTATAGGCGCGAGCTTGTCCGAAAAAGAGGTTGAAAAATTCGAAGCGGAATACCGCTCTATGCTCGAAAAATACACTGAACCGCTAAGATTAAAACATCAGATACATATTGAGATTTATAAAAAGATAACGTCAGCGTAATCGAACTACGCTGACGTTTTTTAACATTATTTTATTATAATACCTTAGATAAAAACTCCTGAAGTCTGGGGTTTTGGGGATTATTGAAGAACTCCTCGGGAGTATTTTCTTCGGCGATAACTCCCTCGTCGATAAACACGACCTTGGTTCCTACCTCACGGGCGAAGCCCATTTCGTGAGTAACTACCGCCATAGTCATTCCCTCTTTAGCGAGAGATTTCATAACATCTAAAACCTCTCCTACCATCTCGGGATCGAGCGCTGAGGTCGGCTCGTCAAAAAGCAGAACATCGGGGTTCATAGCGAGCGCGCGCACAATCGCGATACGCTGTTTCTGACCGCCGGAGAGCTGGTTGGGATAGGCGTCGGCTCTGTCGGCGAGACCTACTCTCTCCAAAAGCTCCATAGCGTTTTTATTAGCTTCCTCTTTACTCTGCTTCAGAAGCTTAATCGGTCCGAGAGTGAGGTTCTGAAGAACGGTTTTGTGCGGGAAAAGGTTGAACTGCTGGAACACCATTCCCATTTTTTGACGATGAAGATTAATATCTACATCGGGGTCGGTAATATCGGTACCCTCAAAAAGAATACGTCCGCCCGTAGGCTCCTCGAGAAGATTCAGACATCGCAAAAACGTACTTTTACCTGAACCCGAGGCTCCGATAATAACAATAACGTCACCCTTATGAATCTCGGCGTCGATACCCTTTAGGACTTCTACGCCGTCGAAGCTTTTCTCCAAGCCCTCGACTTTTATAAGTACATCATTAGTGGTCACTGTTACGCAGCCTCCTTTCTAATTTTCCGAGGAAGAACGTCAGTATCATTACGAGCACGAGGTAAACCGCCGCGATCGTAATAAGCGGGAAGAACGCCTCGTATGTACGCGAGCGGATAAGGTTTCCGACATAGGTTAAATCCTGAACCGCTACATAACCCGCAACCGAAGTCTCTTTAAGAAGAACGATAAACTCGTTACCGAGCGCGGGGAGAACATTCTTAAACGCCTGAGGCAAGATAATATGAATCATAGTATCCTTGTAGTTAAAGCCGAGCGAACGGCTCGCCTCGAACTGACCTTTATCTATCGACATAATTCCCGAACGGATAATCTCGGCAACATACGCGCCCGAGTTAATACCGAACGAAAGAATCGCCGCGAGGATACTGTCGCGCGAGTTAGCGAAGATAATAAAGTACATTATCATAAGCTGAACTACTACGGGAGTTCCTCTTATTATTGTAAGGTAAACCTTACATATCGCGTTTAAAACCTTAATTACATAGTCGCTGAAACGAAGCTTCTTTTTAGTTTTAACGTTCGTTTCGTAGGTAGAACGCACGATAGCTATAAGGCAACCGAGGATTATACCTATAATAACGGCGAAGAATGTAATTAAAAGGGTAATTCCGAGTCCGCTTAAAAGCTGGGTCCAGCGATCCTCTGTAATAAACGTACTTATGAAATTATCCTGTAAAGTACTAAAAAATTCCTGCATACTTAAATTCCTTATTTATCTAAATTAAAGGGCGGAACGAGTCCGCCCTTTGCTATATATCAAAGCGATTATTCTTTAATATACTTAGCGTTAATCTTATCGATTGTGCCGTCCTTCTTTAGTTCGCCTAAAGCTTTGTTGAACTCGGCTGTTAAGTCGCTGTTCTTAGCAAGACAGATAGCGTACTCCTCTTTAGCGAAAGGATCGCTTAAGATTTTTGTGCCGGCGTTTTTCTTAACGAATTCCTTAGCGGGCTGACCGTCGATAACTACAGCGTCAACCTTGCCCTTTGTAAGAGCGAGTACAGCGTCGGGACCTGTGTTGAAGCGCTCGATTTTAGCCTTCTTTAAATCGGAAACGTAAACGTCGCCTGTAGTACCGCGCTGTACGCCGATTGTAGCTGTCTCTAAATCGTCAGCGTTCTTAACCTTGCTGTCTTTTTCGTTAACGATAATAACCTGAGTAGTTGTAGTATAGCTGTCTGTAAAGTCAACAGCCTTCTTTCTCTCGTCGGTAACTGTCATACCTGCCATACCGAAGTCAGCCTTACCCGAAGTAACGGCTGTGATAATAGCGTCGAAATCCATATCGTCGATTACGAGCTTGTAGCCGAGCTTATCACAGATAGCCTGAGCGATTTCAGCGTCGATACCGACAATCTTCTTGTTCTTGTAATACTCGTAAGGCTCGAAAGCGGCGTTAGTAGCCATATGAAGCTCTTTAACTTCCGCGGTTTTTGAACCGCCGCAAGCTGTAAGTCCCATTACGCAGGAAACAGCGATTAAAGCAACGAGTACAAGTGAAATAATTTTTTTCATTATAAGTACCTCTTTTCCTTTCCATTAAATAAATTATTTATAAGGCTATTATATGCTAATACAAAGCGGAGATTTTTGCAAGCTTTTTTTGCAAATTTGTGCAACTTTTTATGTATATTTGTATATTTATACATATTCTGAATAGAAAACGTACATTTTACGTAAAATTTATATTGTTAAATTCAGTTTTTGGTGTTATAATTCAGAGTGTAAAATTGACAAACCAAGGAGTAATTAAAATGAAAGAACGTAAAATTGTACCTATTACATTACTTACGGGTTATCTCGGCGCGGGAAAAACAACGCTGTTAAACCACGTACTCAATAACCAGGAGGGCTACAAGGTAGCCGTTATCGTAAACGATATAGGCGAGGTCAACATCGACGCCGACCTTATCCAGAAGGGCGGTATCGTTAACGAAAAAGACGATAACCTCGTACCGCTTCAGAACGGCTGTATCTGCTGTACCTTAAAGACCGACCTTATCGAGCAGATTTGCGATTTAATTAAACAGAATAAGTTTGACTATATACTTATCGAAGCGTCGGGAATTTGCGAGCCGATTCCTATCGCGCAGACAATCGCTATGCTCGACGGCTCTTACAACGACCCGAAAATCCCGAAGCTGTGCTATCTCGATAACGTAGTTTCCGTAGTAGACGCGGCGAGACTTTCGACCGAGTTCGGTTGCGGCGGAACTCTCCTTTCCGACAACATTGAGGAGGAGGATATCGAGAACCTTATTATTCAGCAAATTGAGTTCTGTAATACTATTATCATAAACAAAGTTGACCTCGTAAGCGAGGAGGAGCTCGTTAAGATTAAGAAGGTAATCAGAGCGCTCCAGCCCAAAGCCAAGCTTATCGAAACAACTCACGGCGACGTAGCCGTAAGCGAGGTACTCGACACTAAGGCGTTTAACTTTGAGGAAGTAGCGAGCTCGCCCGCGTGGGTTCAGATTCTCAACGACGAGATGGATGAAGATGAAGAAGAAGAACACGACCACCATCACGACGAGGAACATCACCACCACGATCACGAGGAACATCATCACGAACACGACGAACACGACGAACACGAGGAACACCACCACGGACACCACCATCACCATCACCATCATCACGGCGAGGGCGAGGTTGAGGAATACGGCATAGGCACATTTGTTTACTACCGCCGTCAGCCGTTTGTGAGAGATAAAATCGAGAAATGGCTCCAGAATTTCCCGAAGAATGTTATCAGAGCAAAGGGTATATTCTGGTTCGTGGAGGACAAGGACTGGGCATATATGCTCGAGCAGGCTGGCAAGCAGGTTCAGGCTACCGACTACGCCGAGTGGATAGCTTCCGCTCCTATCGCGGTTCAGAAAAAGGCTCTCTCCGAGGATCCCCAGCTTAGAAAGGAATGGGACGAAAAATACGGCGACAGAATGATTAAGCTCGTATTTATCGGACAGAAGCTCGATAAGGAAAAAATCACAAGAGAGCTCGACGAGTGCCTTACGGATATTTAATTTTTAGACAAAATAATCGAAAATTAAAGAATGTCATCCTGAGCGAAGCGAATTTGCGACAGCAAATAGTCGAAGGATCTCCTTCCTCTTTATCAAAATAGAAAAAACTAACATCTGACCTCAGGAGATATCTCGACTACGTTACGCTAACGCTCCACTACGCTCAATATGATATAACCGATAAATAAATACTGACTGAGGGTTGGCAAAAGCCGACCCTTTTTCTTATCAGTTTTCTTATCAGAATATTCACAATGCTTACCGGTTTAGTCATTTATACTAAAATTTTCTGAATAAATTTGTCATAAAGGTTGATTTTTTCGTCCGTTTTGTGTAAAATGGATATTAAGAATGATTTTACATTTAACAGTTTTGTAAAATTTCGTGAAGAAGTGAGGATTGAATTATGTCTAACAGATTATTTCAGGGAATTATCCACCAGATGAAAGATACTATCGACAGAACTATCGGCGTTATCGACGAGACATCTGTCGTTATAGCTTGTTCCGACCTCGGAAAAATCGGCGAGGTTGACGAAAGCGTTAACAGCGAAGCTTTATTGTCTCAGGCTCCTTTCGTAGCTAACGGATTTACCTATAAATCTTTCGGCAACAATGCCAGAGCCGAGTACGCCGTATTTGTTTCGGGTAATGACGAAAACGCTCAGAAATACGCTAAGCTCCTCGCGGTATCTCTCACTAATATCAAGCAGTATTACGACGAAAAATACGACCGCTCTAACTTTATTAAAAATGTAATTATGGATAATATCCTCCCCGGAGATATTTACCTTAAAGCCCGCGAGCTTCATTTTAACTCTGACGTTTTGAGAGTTTGCTTGCTTATTAAAGTTACTTCCAAAACCGACGTGTCGGCTCTCGATATTATCCAGAACCTCTTCCCCGACAAGTCTAAGGACTTCGTTATCAATATTAACGAAACCGAGATTACTCTTGTTAAGGAAATTTCCGAAGCGGCTGACAGCAAGGATTTGGAAAAGCTCGCTTCTTCTATCGTAGATACGCTCTCGTCCGAGTTCTACACCCATTCGGTAGTAGGTATCGGTACAGCGGTTACGGGTATTAAGGATTTAGCCCGTTCGTTTAAGGAAGCTCAGGTAGCCTTAGAGGTAGGAAAGGTATTCGACACCGAGCGCAATATTATCAGCTACGATAACCTCGGTATCGCGCGTCTTATCTATCAGCTCCCGACTACTCTGTGCGATATGTTCTTAAGAGAAGTATTTAAGAGAGGCTCTATAGAAACTCTCGACCAGGAAACTCTCTTTACTATCCAGAAATTCTTTGAGAATAACTTAAACGTTTCCGAAACCTCGAG
The DNA here is from genome assembly GCA_946187325.1 of uncultured Clostridia bacterium. Lineage (GTDB taxonomy): Bacteria > Bacillota > Clostridia > Oscillospirales > Acutalibacteraceae > Ruminococcoides. The sequence goes on along the minus strand of CAMHQC010000011.1, from coordinate 3,688 downwards.
AAAGTTATTCGTACACAGAAACACCCTCGTGTACAGATTGGAAAAAATCAAAAAGCTTACAGGTCTTGACCTTAGAGAGTTCGAGGACGCTATCGTGTTTAAGGTAGCCTTGATGGTTAAGAAGTACCTCACAGCTAATCCTGTTAAATATTAATTAAATAACATAGAGCTTTTAAGTGCTGTCGAGTTTTTGACAGCACTTTGGCTTTTGTGAGTATTGGTGGTTATATGGAGAAAATAATTGAGTTTAAGGACGTTTCTAAAACCTACGACAGCGAAACTCACGCCTTAAACAATGTAAGTATAGAAATCGAAAAAGGCGAATTCGTATTTATCGTAGGCGCCTCGGGCGCGGGTAAAAGCACATTTCTAAAGCTTATTATGCACGAAGCTTTACCCTCTCAGGGTACAATTATCGTAAACGGAATGGACGTTACTAAATTAAAACGCCGTCAAATTCCGTATTTAAGACGAAATATGGGAATGGTTTTCCAGGACTTTCGTCTTATAGAAAAAATGACCGTATACGACAACGTGGCTTTCGCTATGAGAGCTATCGGAGCTTCTCCCGCGGAGGTTAAGGAGCGCGTACCGCATATTTTAAGCTTAGTAGGCTTGTCTCATAAACTAAAAAAACGCCCGAGCGAGCTTTCGGGCGGCGAGCAACAGCGCGTAAGCTTAGCGAGAGCTCTTGTAAACAAGCCCGCTATAATTATAGCCGATGAGCCGACGGGTAATATCGACCCCGAAATGAGCTACGAGATTATCGAACTGCTCTCTAAAATCAATGAGCAGCAGCAAACTACTATCCTCGTAGTTACCCACGAACACGAGCTTGTAAAGCAGTTCAACAAGAGGGTTATCGAAATAGAAAAAGGACGTGTGGTTAACGACACTAAAGAGCCGTTGTCCTCTTTCGACGAAATGGATATAACAGGCGAACCAGACAGCCCGGAAGAAACCGAAGAAATAACTTCGGAAGAAACAGAAGATAATTCCGCCGAAACCGAAGAAGAAACCTCGGAAGAAGCGGCGGACGATAACGCCGAATCCGAATCTGCCGAGGAAGAAACAACCGGTGAAGAAACCGAAAAACAGCCCGAAACACCCGAAGAAGCCGAGGAAGTTGAAGAAGCAGAAGTCTCGGAAACTCCCGAAAAGGCTGAGGAAACTGAGGAAGTTGAGCAAAACGTCGAAACCGAAGAAGCAGTCGAAGAAGAAACAGCCGAGCCCGAAATTACCGAGGATATGACCGCAGAGGATATTTTAAACTCGCTATCTGTTAACAAAAACGCCGAAATCGACGAAGCCTCGGTGGACGAGGTTTTAGCTGAACTTCGGAACAACACAGAATCGAAGGGCGGTGAGGACTGATGCGGTTAAGCGGATTAGGATATTTAGTTAAGGAAGGCTTCCGCAACGTATGGACAAACCGCATTATGAGTATCGCGTCGATATGCGTACTCGTATCGTGCTTAGTTCTTACGGGAAGCGCGGTTCTTTTCTCAATGAATGTACAGAATCTTGTCGATACTGTTTCCGACAATAACGAAACCGTGGTTTATCTTAAAGACGACATATCGAATATCGAAGCCGTCTATATCGGCAAGGAAATCGAAAAGGTTAAAAACGTAACCAAAGCCGATTACTACCCGAAGGACGAGGCTTTTAAGGATTATAAAGAAAAGCTCAGCGAAGAGGTTTTCGCTTATCTAAAGGACGATAACCCTCTCCCCGACGCCTACAAGGTTACGATGGGAGATTTATCGAAATATGACGGCACAGTCGAAAAAATCCTTAAAATCAAGGGCGTTGACTCGGTGCGCAACAGACGCGATATCGCAAAGCGCTTAACCGAGGTCAACAACTTAGTCCAAACCCTAAGCATAGCGATTATGATAGCGCTTACGATAATTTCGCTGTTCATTATTTCGAACACGATCAGAGCGACTATGTACAACCGCCGTTTTGAGATAAGCATTATGAAATCTGTCGGAGCGACAAACGCGTTCGTCAGAGTGCCGTTCGTGGTCGAGGGAATGGCTATCGGTCTTATAGCCTCGATAATCTCCACAATTATGATTATCTTCCTTTACGACGGAATAATTAACATCTGCTCAAACGTAATACCGTTTACCCCGATACCGATTACAAGCGTAATACTCTACTTCGCGCTCATATTCATAGGCGCGGGAGTTGTAATCGGAGCGCTTTCGGGATTTATCTCAATCAGAAAATATCTAAAACTTGAAGGAAACGAAATCTTAGGCTTCTAAAGAAGGTACAGTATGTATAAAAAACTAATCTCCGCGTTACTGGTAATATGTCTTTTATGCTCACCTCTGCTCTTACCGTCAGCTTCCGCCGATAAAAAGAAATCCAAAACCTACGACAAAAAAATCAGCGAGCTTCAAAAACGTGAAAAAGAGTACGAAAAACAGCTTAAAAAGACGCGCGCCGATATTCAGGCTAAGGAACAGTACAGCGCGGCTCTTGTGAGCCAGATAGAAGTTCTCGGAAAACAGATAAGAGAATCTCACGCCGAAATCGAGAAAATCAACAAGAGAATTTCTAAAAAACAAAAGGCAATAAAAAAGGCGAAAGCCGATATAGAAACTCAGATTAACGCGCTGAAAAAGCGTATCCGCGCCATTTATATGGCGGGAGATACAACCTCGCTCGAGATTATACTCGGAGCTAAGGACTTCGGCGATTTCGTAGACAAGCTCGAGCTCGTCAAAACTCTTTCGGATTACGACCGAAAGCTTATAGAGGGCTTAAAGGGCAAGATCAAGAAAATCACCGATGAGAAAAAATCTCTCGAAAAAGAGAGAGAGAAGCGTGAAAAATCCGAGAAAACCGTAACCGATAAACAGAAGAAGCTTTCAAAAACACTAAAGGAAAATAAAAAGCTTCTTAAAAAGCTGTACGCCGTTCAGCAGGGCTACCAAAACCACTCCGACTATGTCAGAGGCGGAACAGGCTCGGGCTCGGGTTCGGCGGGTTCAATCCACGTAACGCCCTCGGGCTTCGCGTGGCCTGTGCCGAGTTATTACTCGGTAGTATCTCCGTTCGGCGAGGACAGAGGCTATACCCACAAGGGAATAGATATCTCGGGAGGCGGAATTTTAGGCGCGAGAGTTATCGCCGCGGGAGATGGAAAGGTTATCCAGAGCAACAACTCCTGTATTCACAACTGGGGCAAATCAGGCTCGTGCGGTTGCGGCGGCGGATACGGAAACTTCGTGCTTATCGACCACGGAAACGGCAAACAGACGCTCTACGGTCATCTTTCCGACGCGGTAGTATCCACAGGCGCAAAGGTTAAAAAGGGACAGACTATCGGCTATGTAGGCTCTACAGGCTGGTCTACGGGCGCTCATTTGCATTTTGAATGTCGTCTTAACGGAACGCATTACAACCCGATGTCAGAATTTTAAATCAACACTAACTCAACACTAAACCCCGGTCGTTATCGGCTGGGGTTTTTAGTTCTCAGTTCTCAGTAGTCAGTAGACACCTGCCTTAACATAGTAGGGAACGGTCTCCGTGCCGTTCCGATGCATCTATATTCACGTATTTGCACTGTCCTTTCGCCAACGGCGAAACGGTAGATATGTACCGTTTTGCTGCCGCAAAAGGAAAACACGCCGTTAACGGAAAACCCGCCTCGGAACACCGCATGAGG
>CAMHQC010000010.1 GCA_946187325.1 uncultured Clostridia bacterium | reverse complement strand
ATTCCTTAGGAATAAAAAATCTAACCCCTCCGCTTTCGCGGAGGGGTTTTGTTGTTAGCTCAACGCTACCTTAACACCGTAGGGAACACCCTCCGCGGTGTTCCGAGCCGGGTTTTCCGTTAACGGCGTGTTTTCCTTTTGCGGCAGCAAAACGGTACATATCTACCGTTTCGCCGTTGGCGAAAGGACAGTGCAAATACGTGAATATAGATGCATCGGAACGGCACGGAGACCGTTCCCTACAATCTTAAGGTGACTGCGGAACTATAATCAGTTTTTCTCACAAGCTCGGAATGACAGTGTTTTTGCCTTTATTTTGTATTCAGTTACAAAAATGTTTCCAAATATTGTATTATAATTCCTTTATAGCGTTATAATATTGACGTTTTAGAGTAAAATTATTATAACTATAATTTTGTTATGGAGTGTTAAAAAATGGGACTGAAATACAAAAGAATTTTATTAAAACTATCAGGCGAGTCGCTTGCCGGCGATAAAAAAATGGGTATTGATTTTGATACTGTTTCTAAAATCTGTGAACCTATTAAAAGACTTAATGAAGAAGGAGCCGAAATCGCTATTGTAGTAGGCGGAGGCAACTTCTGGAGGGGAAGAAGCTCCGGCTCTATGGATAGAACAAGAGCCGACCATATCGGAATGCTCGCTACTACTATAAACGCTCTCGGTGTCGCCGACTCGCTGGAGGCCCTCGGTGTAGACGTAAGAGTTCAGACCGCTATCTCTATGCGTCAGGTTGCCGAGCCTTATATCAGAGGGAAGGCAATCCGTCATCTTGAAAAGGGCAGAGTTGTAGTATTCGGATGCGGTACAGGTAATCCGTTTTTCAGCACCGATACAGCCGCCGCGTTAAGAGCCGCTGAGATTGAGGCTGAGATTATTATGAAAGCGACTATGGTTGACGGTGTTTACGACTGCGACCCCAAAACTAACCCGAACGCCGTTAAGTATGACGAGATTACTCATCATGAAGTATTGAACAAAGACCTCGCCGTTATGGATAGTACAGCCGCTTCGCTCTGTAAGGATAACGGAATCGAAATTCTCGTGTTCAATATTGACGACCCCGACAATATCTATAAGGCTGTTACAGGCGAAAATATCGGTACTTTAGTTCATTAATTCTAAACAAAGGCGTATGTTATACGCTTAATCCCCGTTTAAACGGCATTTTATGCGTTGTTTCGATTCACCCGCAATCGAAATAAAGGGATTATATACCGCGGGTAGAAAGGCTATGGCTTAATTATGAAAGAAGTTTTAAAACGCGCTGAAGAAAGAATGCAGAGAAGAATTAATCATCTTAACGATGAATATAAAACTATAAGAGCGGGAAGAGCTAACCCCTCTATTCTCGACAAGGTGACCGTAGATTATTACGGCTCCCCGACTCCTGTTAATCAGGTTGCTAACGTTAGTGTTCCCGAAGCCCGTATGATTACAATTCAGCCTTGGGACGCTTCTATGCTCGGAGCTATTAATAAGGCTATCCAGACTTCTGAAATCGGCATCAACCCTCAGAACGACGGTAAAATGATTCGTCTCAACTTCCCGCCTTTAACTGAGGACAGACGTAAAGAAATCGTAAAAGACGTTTCCAAAATCGCCGAGGGTACTAAGGTTCAGATTCGTAACGTAAGACGTGACACTATGGACGATCTTAAAAAGCTAAAGAAAAACGGCGATATAACCGAGGACGATTTAAAGGACGGCGAGAAGGACATTCAGAAACTCACCGATAAGTTTATTAAAGAGTCTGAGTCTATTTGCTCTGATAAACAGAAAGAAATTATGGAGCTTTAAAAATGGCTCTCTTTAAAAGAAAAACTAAACCCGCGGCTGTTGAGCGTGTACTTCCCGAGCATATCGGAATTATTATGGACGGTAACGGCCGCTGGGCTAAAAAAAGAAAGCTGCCTCGCTCCGCGGGACATAACGCGGGAGGTAAAGTCTTTCGTAAGATTTCAAGATATTGCAGCGATATCGGTATAAAATATTTAACCGTCTACGCTTTTTCGACTGAAAACTGGAAAAGGCCTAAGGAAGAAATCGACGCTTTAATGAAGCTTTTTAAAGACTACCTCGAGGAAGCGCTGCGTGACTTTAAGGAAGATAGTATTGTTGTACGTTTTATAGGCGATAAAACTCCGTTTTCTGATGATTTAAAAGCCCTTATGATAGAAAACGAGGAGGGCTCTAAAGATCGTGACGGTATGGTCTTAAATATCGCTATGAACTACGGAAGTCGTGACGAAATTGTCCGCGCTGTTAAAAATATTTCAGAAAACGTTAAAGACGGTAGTCTTGATATAGATTCTATCGACGAGGATTTAATCTCCGATAATCTATATACCGCGGGTCAGCCCGATCCCGATTTGGTTATAAGGCCTTCGGGCGAGTATAGAATATCGAATTTCTTACTTTGGCAGTCCGCGTATACCGAATTCGTAATAATGAATAAGCTTTGGCCTGATTTTACCGAAAAAGATCTCGACGAAGCGATTGATATTTTTAATAACAGGAACCGTCGTTTCGGCGGAGTATAGGTGTAATTTTATGGACTCGATGAAATCCCGGCTATTTACCGCGGCTATCGGAATACCGCTGGTTGTGTGCGTGTTGTTGTTCGGTGAACAATTCCACTGGATAATGTACGCCCTGGTATCGGTACTCAATTTAATAATGATATTTGAGCTTCTTTCCGCAAAAAAACTGCACAACAGTATTGTCTTTATACCTTGCGCGGTATTCGGAATACTCTTACCGCTCAGCCTTCCGTTTAAGCTCGGGCTTATCTCGGTTTACGCTTTTATAATCGTAATGTTCCTTATTATGATTATTAACCATAAAAATGTTTCGTATCCCGATTTATGCTTTGCGGTATTAGGCTCGCTTATAATATCGTTCGGTATGTCGAGTATTTTAATGTTACCGCCCGCTTATGAAAATCATTTTACATTTTTCTTTGTAATTTGTGTGGGCGTGCCTTGGTGCGCCGACGCGGGAGCGTATTTTTCGGGAGTGTTTTTAGGTAAGCATAAATTATGTCCCGACGTAAGTCCGAATAAGACCGTTGAGGGCTTTCTCGGCGGAATAGCGGCAGGTACTATAAGCGCGTTTATTGTTGTGTTTATCTACGGCTTTATTTACAAAAACGCTCAATTCAACTATTTGCTTATTTTAGTTATCGGATTGCTTTTAAGCGTAGTTTCCGTGCTCGGAGATTTATCGTTCTCGCTTATTAAGCGTTCGTGTAAAATTAAGGATTACGGCTCTATTTTTCCCGGACACGGCGGATTTTTAGACCGATTCGACAGCGTTATTTTTGCCGCGCCGATTGTATTTTTTATCGGCAAGTATTTTGAGATTTTTACAATTTAGGTGAACTATGGTTAAAAATATATCCATTCTCGGCTCAACGGGTTCTATAGGAACTCAGGCTTTAGATGTCGCGGATAACTTAGGATTAAATGTTTGCGCCGTTACGGCGAATACTAATATTGACATACTTGAAGAGCAGGTTAGAAAATACAAGCCTGCTCTTGCGGTTGTTTTTGACGAAAGTAAATATTCTGAATTTAAAGGAAAAATTGCGGATACTAATACTAAAGTCTCCTGCGGTATGGAGGGATTAATCGAAGCGGCTGTGTTCGACGAAGCTGATTTAATATTGAATTCAGTTGTCGGTATGGTGGGTTTAATGCCCACGCTATGCGCCGCTAACGCTGAAAAAGATATCGCGCTCGCTAATAAAGAAACTCTTGTCGCGGGCGGAAGCCTGGTTATGAAAGCTGTTAAGGATAACGGAGTTAACCTCTATCCCGTAGACAGCGAACACAGCGCTGTTTTTCAGTGCCTGCAAGGCTGCCCTGATGATAAGGCTTTAAACCGTCTTATTTTAACCGCATCGGGCGGGCCGTTTTTCGGAAAGAAAATTGACGAATTAAAAAACGTTACGGTAGAACAGGCGCTAAATCATCCCAACTGGGATATGGGTGCTAAAATTACTATAGATTCCGCTACAATGATGAACAAAGGGCTTGAGGTTATCGAGGCTTCGTGGCTTTTTGATATGCCTTACGATAAAATCGACGTAGTTGTTCACCGCGAAAGTGTAATTCATTCTATGATTGAATACGTTGATAATTCCGTTATAGCGCAGCTTGGTGTTCCCGATATGAGAATTCCTATCCAGTACGCTATAACTTACCCCGAAAGATATCCCTCGCCCGTAAAACAGCTTAGTTTCACCGATTACGGAAAACTAACTTTCTTTGAGCCCGACTATGAAACCTTTAAGTGTTTAAGGGCTTGTAAGGAAGCTATAAACAGGGGAGGACTTTGCGCCGCGGCGGCTAACGGCGCTAATGAAGTTGCAAATAAACTATTCAGGGAAAGGAAGATTTCTTTCCTCGATATAGGAGATCTGGTTATGGACGCAATGCTAGACCAGGATAATAAAGAAGCGGAAAATGTAGAGGACGTATTAAAAGCGGATAAAAAAGCGAGGGAATTTGTACTTAATAACATCTAATCGGAGTTGATTTTTTCTTGGAAATTTTGACAACAATTGCTTTAATTATAATAGGCGTACTGCTTTTTGAGCTTATTATATTTTTCCACGAGGGCGGCCATTTTCTTACCGCTAAAAAAAGCGGCGTTCAGGTTAACGAGTTTTCGCTCGGAATGGGACCTAAGATTTTCGGCTTTAAAAAGGGCGAAACTCAGTATTCTTTAAGACTCTTTCCAATCGGCGGCTACTGCGCTATGGAGGGCGAGGACGAGGAAAGCGAAAATCCCCGCGCCTTTACCAACGCTAAAGTATGGAAAAGAATGATTATCATTGTCGCGGGAGCTTTTATGAATATTGTTCTCGGCTTAATTATGATGTTCGTTATAGTTATCCAGTCGTCCGCGTTTTCATCGACTACGGTAAGCGGTTTTTCTCAGAATTCCTTTTCCGCTAACTGCGGGCTTCAAACGGGAGATACTATCGTAAAGCTGAACGACTACAGCATATGGTGTTCCCAGGATATGTCGTTCGCTATGGCGACTCTTAAATGCAAAAACGTAAGCGGAACGAGTTTAAGCGTTTATAAAGAGGACTGCTGTGTAAATCTCTGTATGCTGTATGCTGAGATGTACAACGATAAAAAAGCTAAATACACTAAAAAACAGCTAGATAAAGAAATTTCCATATTAACCGAAGGTACCGAGAAAATTAATAATTCTACTTCCAAAGCTTCCGCAAAGGCGTTAATGAATAATTATTATTCTAAAATGGAAAAATATGTCGGCGTTAAGAATTATAAACTGCCTGAAATTAAAGAGAGAAAATCCCGCCAACGCTTCCAAACTGATATAGAAGTAGTCAGAAACGGGAAAAATGTTACTCTAAAAGACGTCCAGTTCTATACTTATCTTGAATCCAAGGATGATAAAGAGCCGAAGGTTTCGATAGATTATTTCGTAAAACCGATAGAAAAGAACTTTGTTACCGTATTACAGCAGACAGGACTTCAAACTGTCGCGGTCGCTCGAATGGTATGGTCGTCGTTAATCGGCTTGGTTACCGGACAGTTCAGCTTTAAGGATATCTCAGGTCCTGTAGGAGCGGCTTCGGCAATCTCTCAGGTAGCCTCAAAAGGTTTAGAGAGCGGCTTTTTGGAAGCGTTTAACAACATCTTATTTATGATGATGCTCATTTCCGTTAACCTCGGTATATTCAATATGTTACCTTTTCCCGCGCTTGACGGCGGAAGATTTCTGTTCTTATTGATAGAGTTTATCTTTAAAAAACCTATTCCGAGAAAAGTTGAACAAATCGTAAACGGTATAGGACTTGCGATATTACTGACCTTTATGGCGGTTATAACCGTAAAAGATATATGGGTGCTTCTTCCGTTTAACAGCGGAGGTTAAACGCTTTTAGGAGATTAATTATGGCTAGTAAAATTCAGGTTACCGCAGGTAACGTAAAAATAGGCGGCGGAGCTAAAGTTAGTATTCAATCTATGCTAAACGTCCCCGCCGAAGATATAGAAAACAGCGTTAAACAGGCTGTCGCTTTGGAAAACGCGGGCTGTGAGATTATCCGCGCCGCTATTCCCGATAAGAACGCGGTTAAATTAATTCCCGCCCTAAAAGAAGCGGTAAGCGCTCCGATTGTAGCGGATATTCATTTTGACTATAGATTAGCGCTTGAAGCGGTCGAAGCGGGTATTGATAAAATCAGAATCAACCCCGGTAATATCGGTTCTGACGATAGGGTAAAGGCTGTAGCGAACGCTTGCGCCAACAAAAATATCCCGATTAGAATCGGCGTTAACAGCGGTTCGTTAGAGAAAGAGATTCTCGCAAAATACGGCTCGCCCACACCTCAAGCGCTGTGCGAAAGCGCGCTTTATCACGCTTCTTTACTCGAGAAATTCGATTTTAACGATATTGTTTTGTCTATGAAAAGCTCAACCGTTTCGACTATGGTTAAAGCGTATGAGCTCGCCGCCGAAAAATGCGATTATCCGCTTCATTTAGGCGTTACCGAAGCAGGAACCGAAAGACTGGGTATTATCAAATCCTCGGCGGGAATAGGCTCATTACTGCTCCACAATATAGGCGATACAATCCGTGTGTCTTTAACTGCCGATCCCGTAAGAGAGATTTATGCCGCCAAGGATATTTTAAAATCCCTCGATATAGAAAAGGGCGGAGTTCAGTTTGTATCCTGTCCGACATGCGGAAGAACCAAGATAGATTTAATTTCGCTCGCTAACGAGGTTCAGGAACGCCTTCGCGGCTGTGATAAGAATATTAAAGTCGCTGTAATGGGATGCGTAGTAAACGGCCCGGGAGAAGCCAGAGAAGCCGACTACGGAATCGCGGGCGGCGACGGTATGGGACTCGTATTTAAAAAAGGCGAAATTCTTTATAAAGTAAGCGAAGATAAACTCGTCGAGGCTCTAATCGACGAGATTAATAAAGATAACTAAGGAAGAATAATGAAAAAAATCTGTGAGGTATTTGGAAGTTATATTGACGAAAATAAAATAAATCCTGTTATTTATAACGCTGAGATTTCCGAAATCAAGGTCAATTCCTCGTTAAGAACAGTTGATATATATGTCGATTTAGAAAAACTCGTAAAACGAATTGATTTACATAACGCTGAAAAATCTATCGCTAAATCCGATTTAGCATTAACCAAGGCTTCAATCCATCCGAGTTTTGATAAGTCTTTGTTCTGCGCGGAATATTTTCAAGAGCTTGTAAACGAGCTTAAGTATTCTATACCGCGAATTAACGGAACATTTAAAAACAGCGAGGTTGTTTTAAACGACGATGTTTTAACCGTAACGCTTAATAACGGCGGAAAAGCGTTGCTCGACAGTATAGAATTCGACAAAGAACTCGCAAAGCTCGTGTATAAAGAATTCGGCAGAGAGATTAAACTAACCTATGACGGTATAACTACTGTTGACGGGGGCAGTAAAGAGTATATTGAATCCCAGGTTAACGCCGAAAAGAAAATCCAAAGGGAGAATCTCGAGAAGATTGCCGAGATGTTTGAAACCGAGGAAACTAATTCTAAACAAAACGCGGAGATTCGCGCCGAGGCGAAAACTACCGAGATTGAGGTTCGAAAAGGTAAGTTTATAACCCCTCAGATTATCCCCGAATCGGTCCGTCCGCTTTACGGACGAGCAGGTAACGGAAAGATTATTCCCGTATCCGCCGTAGCCTATGATTCAGGTAAAGTCAGCGTATGGGGCGATGTTTTCTCGTTTGAGAAAAAGGTTACACGCTCCGGCGATAAGAACATTATCACTATTGATATTACAGACTACACGGGCTCTATCACTGTAAAAGTATTCGGCCCGATTAAAAATACTTCTATTGTTGAAAAGGTTAAAGTCGGCGACGCGGTTGTCGTCAGCGGCGACGTTGAGTTCGATAAATTCGCGGGCGGTATTGTAATTAACGCCCGTAGTATCTCTACCGCTAAGAAGGTAAAAGTGGTAGATAACGCTCCTAAAAAGCGTGTAGAGCTCCACCTCCATACCAATATGTCCCAAATGGACGGTATGACTCCCGCTAAAGAGCTTATAAACCGCGCGGCGTCCTGGGGACATCCCGCTATCGCTATCACCGACCACGGCGTAGCCCAGGCGTTCCCCGAAGCTATGAATACCGCTAAACGAATCAACGGTGATGAAGAAAAGATAAAAATCCTCTATGGTACCGAGGCGTACTTTATAGACGACCTTGTAGAGTCTGTATCGGGCGTACAGAACGAATCGCTCGACGGAACTTTTATCTGCTTCGACTTAGAGACAACAGGTCTTTCGGCTAAAAAAGATAAGATTACCGAAATCGGCGCGGTTAAAATCGTAAACGGAGAGGTTGTAGATGAATTCTCAACCTTCGCTAATCCCGAAATGCCTATTCCCGCGAGAATTACCGAGCTTACAGGTATTACGGATTCTATGGTAAAGGACGCTCCGTCACAGTCCGAAGCGGTAAAGGCATTCCTCGACTTCGCCGACGGCGCTGTACTTGTCGCTCACAACGCCCCGTTTGATACCGGCTTTATCAGAGCCGCCTGCGATAATATGGGCGTTCCTTATAATTTCACTTCAATCGATACAGTAGTAATCTGTAGAAATATTCTCAAAGATATTAAGAACAGCAAGCTTGACACCGTTGCTAAATACCTGCGTCTCGGCGATTTTAATCACCATAGGGCTACCGACGACGCGCGTATGCTATCGGCTATCTTTGTACAGCTTTGCGCGCGCTTAAAGGCTGATTTTAATATTACCGAGGTAAAAGATATCAACACCAAGATAGTCGGCGGAGATTTTAAGAAGCTGCCTACATATCACCAGATTATTCTTGTTAAAAATCAGACCGGCTTAAAGAATTTATACAAGCTTATTTCCTTTAGTCATCTTGACTATTTCTATAAAAAACCTCGTATTCCTAAGTCGGTACTCAATAAGTACCGCGAGGGATTGTTAATCGGTTCGGCTTGTGAAGCGGGCCAGCTTATGAGAGCTATTATCGGCGGTAAGCCCAAGGATGAAATCCGCAAAATAGCTAAGTATCACGATTACCTTGAAATTCAGCCCACAGGCAACAACGCTTTCCTGTTAAGAAGCGGACAGGTTAAGTCCGAAAAAGACCTTGAGGACTTAAACCGTCAGGTTGTAAAGCTGGGCGAGGAACTCAATATCCCTGTAGTAGCTACCTGTGACGTTCATTTTATGGACCCGATGGACGCTGATTTCAGAATGATTTTACAAGCGGGTCAGGGATATACCGACGCCGCTAATCAGGCTCCGCTGTATTTTAGAACTACTGCCGAAATGCTCGAGGAGTTTTCTTATCTCGGAAAAGAAAAAGCGTATGAGGTTGTAGTAGAAAATACTAACAAGATTGCCGACAGTATCGACAGTATTCAGCCGATACCCGACGGAAACTTTCCGCCGTTTATCGAAGGAGCGGAGCAGCAGCTTAACGATATTACCTGGGAAAGAACCAAGAAAAAGTACGGCGATCCTTTACCGCCTCTCGTAGAAGCGCGTTTGAAAAAGGAACTCGACGCTATTAATAAATACGGCTACTCTGTACTTTATATGACCGCTCAAAAGCTGGTTGCCGACAGCGAGGAACACGGCTATCTCGTAGGTTCCCGAGGAAGTGTAGGCTCTTCGTTCGTAGCTACGATGTCGGGTATTTCCGAGGTTAATCCTCTATGTCCGCATTACGTATGTCCAAAATGCTGTCACAGCGAGTTTTTCGAGCACGGCGAGTACGGTTCGGGCTTTGATATGCCGCCGAAGGATTGTCCTGAATGCGGAACTCCGATGGATCGTGACGGCCATGAAATACCGTTCGAGACCTTCCTCGGTTTTAAAGGAGATAAAGTCCCCGATATTGACCTTAACTTCAGCGGTGAGTACCAGTCCAAAGCCCACAGATACACCGAAGAATTGTTCGGCAGAGATCACGTGTTTAAGGCGGGTACAATTTCGACCGTAGCCGATAAGACCGCTATAGGATTTGTAAAAAAATACGAAGAAGAGCAGGGTATTAGCTACCATAAAGCCGAAGAAAAACGACTCGCTATAGGCTGTACCGATATAAAACGTACCACAGGCCAGCACCCCGGAGGAATGGTTGTTGTACCTAAGGGGTATGATATATATGACTTCTGTCCTGTACAACACCCCGCTAACGACGTTAAAAGTGATAATATAACAACTCACTTCGACTTCCATTCTATCCACGATACTATCACGAAGCTTGATGAGCTCGGACACGATGTTCCTACGATTTATCACTATCTCGAGGAGTTTACGGGTATCCCTGTTATGAAAGTAAGTATGAGCGACCCTGATGTAATGTCGCTGTTTACGTCGCCCAAGGCCTTAGGCGTTACCGCGGAGGATATATCGTTTGAGACAGGCACACTCTCTATCCCCGAGTGCGGAACCGATTTCGTCAAGGGAATGCTTTTAGAAGCTCAGCCCAAGACTTTTTCCGACTTGTTGCAAATATCCGGACTTTCGCACGGTACCGACGTATGGCTTGGAAACGCTCAGGAGCTTATCAAAAAGGGTACATGCTCTATTTCCGAAGTAATCGGTACCCGAGATTCTATTATGACATATCTTCTCCATAAGGGCTTAGAGCCGAGTATGGCGTTTAAAATTATGGAGATTACGCGTAAAGGTAACGCTTCCAAGCTGTTTAACGACGAACATTATAAGGCTTTTAAGGAGCATAACGTACCCGACTGGTACGTGGATTCGTGCCTTAAAATTAAGTATATGTTCCCGAAGGCTCATGCCGCGGCTTATATGATTGCGGCTTTAAGACTGGGTTGGTATAAGGTTCATAAGCCTGTCGAGTATTACGCGGCTTATTTTACCGTGCGTAACGATAACTTCGACGGAGCGACTGTTATGAAGGGCAGAGACGCCGTACTCGATAAAATGAAAAATATTAAACAGCTCGGTTACGAAGCCTCGGCTAAGGATAACGCCGAATACGGTATGCTCCAGATTGTCAACGAGATGATGGCGAGAGGGGTAGAGATTCTGCCGATTGATATTTATAAATCCAAGGCGAATACTTTTACCGTAGAGGACGGCAAAATCCGTATGCCTTTCTGCGCTCTCGCGGGAGTAGGCGAGTCCGCCGCGTTATCGCTTGAGGAATGTTGTTCGAAAAAGGATTTCCTTTCTATAGAAGAACTCCAAATGAAATCCAAAGCCTCAAAAACTGTAATAGAGCTTTTAAAAGAGTGCGGAGCTATGGGCGATTTACCCGACAGCGCTCAGATGTCACTTTTTTAATAAATATAAATACACGCCGCTTAGGAGGGTGTAAACTATGAAAAAACGATTTAATAAGTTAACAGGAATACTTATCTGTATCACGTTTGCCGTATTTCTACTGTTTCTTAAAGATAACATAGACGATATCTGGAAATGGATATGTTTATTCGCGGGAGTTTTAACTCCGTTTATCTATGCTTTCGGTATAGCGTATATTCTAAATTTTCCGTTCAGGTTCTTGGAGAATAAGGTTTTCGGAAAGATTAAGGCAAAGTGGTTTCAGAAAATCAGAAAACCACTCGCTTTAGCCTTAACTTATGTAATAGTGTTCGGATTACTTGGCTTTTTCCTGTCTATTATTATTCCGCAGTTATCAACCAACATAAGCGTACTTGTTAAGCATATTCCCGACTATGTAAGAAGCTTTAAAAACATTACCACAGGTGTTACAAGCTGGATTAACGAGCGTTTTAATCTTAACGTAAGTTTTCTCGACAGCTTTAACCAGCTGGTTGCCGATACTATTAAATCGTTGTCGAATATTCCCGCTATGAGCCAAAAGGTATACAACGCCGCCGTAAGTACCGCGAGCTTCTTTTACAACTGGGTTATGGCGCTTATCCTTTCCGCTTATATGCTCGGCTCTAAGGAGTTCTTATGCAAGCAGCTCAAAAGATTCGGCGCCGCTTTTTTACCTACAAAATGGCTTCCGACTATTTACGAGATTATAGATGTTTCCGACGATAAGTGCGGAAAATTTATGGTCGGTAAAATCCTCGATTCAACAATTATCGGGCTTATGGTTTTCCTTTATATGTCTGTAAGAGGACTTCCTTACGCTCTTTTAATCAGCGTTATTGTCGCGGTGTGTAACATTATCCCGTTCTTCGGACCGTTCATCGGCGGTATCCCCAGCGCTACTCTCTTACTACTTGTAAATCCGGCTTATTGTATTGAGTTTATAATTATGATTATTGTATTCCAGCAGATAGACGGTAACCTTATCGGTCCCAAGATTGTCGGTTCTCAGGTAGGTCTTGTCGGTTTCTGGTCGATTTTCTCTGTAATTGTCGCGGGAGGATTATTCGGACTTCCGGGAATGATTCTCGGTACTCCTATATTCGCGGCTATATATACGCTTGTAGGTAAGAAAATGAAGAGTCGAATTAAGATGAAGGGCGAAAACGCTCAGCGTGTAATAGAAATGAATGTTGTAAGATCTTCCAGCTTAACTAATATGAAAACTAAGGTTATAAAGAAAAAACATGATACAAACGAAGAATCTTCAAAAGAAAATGAATAGATTTGACAATACTAATTTAATATGTTAACATATTAGCACGCTAAAGTGTGAGGTAATTTTATGAAGAAAAATTTGAAGATAACTCCCGAGGGAACTAAGGACTATCTTTTTAAAGAATGTACCGCTGTAGATTACGTATGTAAAAAAATACAGAAGGTATTTGAAAACCACCAGTTCCACCGCGTAATAACGCCCGCTCTCGAATATTACGATTTATTCGCCACAGAGTCCAGCGGTATAAGCGCGGAGTCTATGTTTAAGACCACCGATAATAACGGAAGAATAGTGGTAGTACGTCCCGATTCAACTTTACCTATCGCGCGTATGGTATCTACACGTATGCAGAACGAAGTTCTGCCGGTTCGTCTGTATTATAATCAGGCTGTTTATCGTAATAATCCGAGCTTAACGGGCAGAAGCAATGAAATTATGCAGATGGGTATCGAGCTAATCGGCTCTAAAGGCAAGAGAGCCGATTTAGAGATTATCACTACAGCTATTCAGACCTTAAAGGCGGTATGCAAGGATTTTAGAATTGAAGTAGGTCATTCCTTACTTTTTACTTCACTTATTGATTCTTTAAATGTCGAGTCTGATTTAAAGGAAAAGATTAAGGATTATATCGAGAGTAAAAACTACGCCGCTTTAAACTTCGTACTCGATAAACTCGTTCAGAACGATACGGTAAAGGCTATAAGAACCTTTCCGTCTTTATTCGGCGGAGAAGAAGTTTTCGAAAAAGCCGAAAAGCTTATTAAGCTTCCGAAAGCCTTAGAGGCGCTCGCGTATCTAAAGAGCTTGTATAAGGATTTATGTAAGCTCGATATGGAAGATAAAATTATCGTTGATTTAGGATTAGTTCAGCAGAACGAGTACTACAGCGGAATCGTATTTACAGGCTATACTCTCGGCTACGGCGACGCTATATTATCGGGCGGACGTTATGATAAAATTTTCGGAGAGTTCGATATTGACCTCGGAGCGTCAGGCTTCGCTGTTAATATCAACCACCTTGCCGAAGAAGCTAAATACCGCTCAAAGAGCAATTTACCCGAGGTTCTCGTTTTCGCTAAAACCGACGACGATATTATGAGCGCTATCCTCTATACCGAACAACTCGTAAAAGACGGCGTAAAAGCCCAGTTCTCCGACTTGTCAGACGAAAAAGAGGCGCGCGAGTTTGCCGAAAAACTCGGTATTAAAAAGTTTAAAATAATTGGTGATTAAAATGAATCCGATAAGAATTGCTCTTACTAAGGGCAGGCTCGAAAAATCTACAATTGAGCTTTTTGAAAAGCTGGGATATAATTGTGACGAAGTACATAATAAGGGAAGAAAGCTTATATTATCAGTAGGCGGCGGAAAGTTTGAGGTTGTACTCGCGAAAGCTGCCGATGTTATAACTTATGTTGAACACGGCGTGTGCGATTTAGGTGTAGTAGGAAAAGATACTATCCTCGAAAAAGGAACCTCTTTCTATGAGCTTCTCGATTTAGGCTTCGGTAAATGTAAATTTGCCCTGGCGTGTAAGAATGGTTATGATTTTTACCACGGCTACGGCGCAAAAACTATCGCTACTAAATACCCGAACGTTACCCGAACTTTTTTCGAGGGTAAGGATATGGACGTACGTGTTATTAAAATCGAGGGTTCCGTAGAACTCGCTCCGCTCGTAGGACTGTCCGACGGAATTGTCGATATCGTTGAAACAGGTTCGACGCTCGAGGCTAATAATCTAAGCGTAATCGAGTATGTTACCGATATTTCCGCGCGTCTTATAGCCAATATCGCGAGCTTAAAGCTTAGAAAAAAAGAAATCGAAGAACTTGTTTCTAAAATGGAGGCAGAAGTTAAATGATAACTACCGTAGTTGCTAACGGAAAAGATGAATATAAATTTATAGAAACCTTAAAAGAACGCTCACAGAGCGGAGCTAAGGATGTTTCCGATGTAGTTTTGGATATTCTGAATAATGTTAAAGAAAACGGCGATAAGGCTGTTTATGATTATACCGTTAAGTTCGACGGCAAAGCTCCCGAAAATGTTGAAATCTCCAAAGAAGAAATCGACAGTCTTATCTCCGGCTGTGATAAAGATTATATTGAAACTCTAAAAAAAGCCGCCGCCAATATAAGCGACTTTCATAAACGCCAGGTTCAGCAGTCGTGGCTAACGACTAAAGAAAACGGCGTAATTATGGGCCAGCGCGTTAGAGGCCTCGAGAGAGTAGGACTTTATGTACCAGGAGGTACGGCGGCGTATCCGTCATCTGTACTTATGAACGCTATTCCCGCAAAGCTTGCCGGTTGTAAAGAGATAGTTATGACTACTCCGCCGTCTAAGGACGGTAAGCCTAATCCCGATATTATCGCCGCGGCTAAAATCGCGGGTGTTGATAGAATCTTCCTTATGGGCGGAGCTCAGGCTGTAGCCGCGCTCGCTTACGGAACTATGCAGGTTCCCAAGGTTGATAAGATTGTCGGTCCCGGCAATATATTTGTAGCAACCGCGAAAAAGCTCCTCTACGGAGTAGTTGATATCGATATGATAGCAGGCCCCAGCGAGATTTTAATTGTAGCGGATAAAACAGCTAACGCTAAATTCTTAGCGGCGGATTTAATGAGCCAGGCTGAGCACGATAAGCTCGCCAGCTCAATACTTCTAACTAACTCAAAAGCTTTAGCCGAAGAAGTTAAAGCCGAGTTAAAAGCTCAGTGCGCGAAGCTTGAGCGTAAAGAGATTATCGAAAGCTCGCTAAAAAACTACGGCGCTATAATCGTTTGTTCCGATATGAATCAGGCTGTTAAATTCGCTAACGATTTAGCTCCCGAACACCTCGAGGTATGCTGTGAGAATCCTATGGAATATATCGGAAAGCTCGATAACGCGGGTTCGGTATTTTTAGGCAACTACAGCCCCGAGCCTTTAGGAGACTATTTCGCGGGTCCCAACCATGTTCTGCCGACAAGCGGTACCGCCAGATTTTTCAGTCCCTTATCGGTAGACAGCTTTGTTAAAAAGTCAAGCTTTATCTATTATACCGAGGACGCTTTACGCGGGCAGGCTGACGATATTGTCCGTTTCGCGGAGGTTGAGGGCTTAACCGCTCACGCTAATTCTATAAAAGTAAGATTTGATAAATAAGGTGATTTTTTGTCATATACTTTAAACGATAAAATTAAAAACTTAGTACCGTACGAGCCCGTCTCAGGCGAGTATTCTATCCGTCTCGACGCCAACGAATGTACGCTTAACTATGATTCGGAGTTTATGAAAACGGTAGATAACGTTATACATAACCTCGATTTTAACCGTTATCCCGACCCGCTGTGTATTGAGCTTAGAAAATCTTTCGCCGATTTTTACGGAATAAATTATAAAAACGTTACTGTAGGTAACGGCTCGGACGAGCTTATTTTTCTAATTGAGTCGGCGTTTATGAAAAAAGGGGAGAAGCTCCTTGTAACGAATCCCGATTTCAGTATGTATGAATTTTACAGCTCTATTACCGAAAATCCCTGCGTTAAGTTTAATAAGGACGTAGATTTAAATATCGACGTAGATAAGCTTATTTCCACTATCAACAGCGAGAATATAGGCGCCTTAATATTCTCCAATCCCTGTAATCCTACAGGTCAGGGAATAACTAAAGCCGAAGCCGAAAAGCTCATTAAGTCGGTGAACTGTCTTGTAGTTCTCGACGAAGCGTATATGGATTTCTGGGGTGAGGAGAATTCGCTTCTTAAAGATGTTGATAATTACGATAATTTAATCGTGTTCAGAACGGCGTCTAAGGCGTTAGGAAGCGCCGCGTTAAGACTGGGTTTCGCCGCGGCTAATGAAACTATAACGCGTGCGATTGCGGCTGTTAAATCGCCGTATAACGTCAACAGTATTTCCCAGGCAATAGGCGCTGAGCTTTATAAAAACAAAGAATTTTTAAATAATCGCATAAAAACTATTGTTGAAAATACAAAAAAGCTGTATAATGAACTGGTTAAGCTTAGTAAGCTCACCGACGATTTTTACGTGTATGAAACTAAAACTAACTTCGTATTCGTTAAAACAAGCTTTTCAAAAGAACTTTGGGAATATTTAAAGAGTAAATCTATAGCTATAAGATGTATGGGCGGTTATGTTCGTATTACATCGGGTACAGACGAAGAGATAAACGCTGTAATTAACGCTGTAGAAAAGTTTATTTCGGAGAGATGATATGAGAAACGCTGAAATTAACAGAAAAACTAAAGAAACCGATATCAGCCTGAAACTGAACCTCGACGGCGGAGATGTTAAAATCGATACAGGTATAGGATTTTTCGACCATATGCTAAACTCCTTCGCTACACACGGCGGATTCGGGCTTGAAGTAAACGTTAAGGGCGATTTAAACGTAGACGATCACCATACTATCGAGGACACGGGTATCGTTTTAGGACAGGCTTTTAATAAGGCTCTGGGCGACAAAAGCTCAATCGAGCGTTTCGGAAGCTTTTATGTGCCTATGGACGAAGCTTTAGCTTTTGCCTCGCTTGATATAAGCGGACGTCCGTTTATGGTATTCGACGCTGATTTCCCTCAGGAAAAATGCGGAGATTATACGTCAGCTATGACTGTAGAATTTATGAGAGCTTTCGCCTATAACGCGGGAATTACCCTGCACGTTAAATGCGAGTACGGTTATAATTCGCACCATATTATTGAAGCTATCTATAAGGCGGTAGCTCACGCGCTGAAAATCGCCGTAAAACAAAACGACTCAGGTAAGCCTTTATCTACAAAAGGTGTATTATAAAGAAATTATTTGTCTGTAAAACGGACGGAAAGGTTAAAAAATGATTATTTTACCCGCCATCGATATTAAAGATGGCCAATGCGTAAGATTATTTAAGGGAGATTATTCTACCGCTTCCAAGGTAGCCGACGACGCGTATGATGTAGCTGAAAGCTTTGTAAACGCGGGCGCCGAGTGGATGCATATGGTAGACTTAGACGGAGCTAAAGACGGCAAGCTGAAAAACTCCGAGCTGATTATCGACGTCGCCAAAAATACTGATATCAAGGTTGAAGTCGGCGGCGGTATTCGAAATATGGATACTATCGAGTATTATCTCGAAAACGGAATTGACCGTGTTATACTCGGTTCAGCGGCTGTAAAAGACCAGCATTTTGTAATTGACGCTGTTAATAATTTTGACGACAGAATTGTTGTCGGCATCGACGCTAAGGACGGTATAGTGTGCGCTGAGGGCTGGACTGATAAGTCAGAGCTTAATTACATCGATCTCGCTAAACAGATGGAGCAAATCGGTGTTAAGACTATCGTGTTCACCGATATTAATCAGGACGGTACTCTCGCCGGACCTAACCTTGTACAGCTCGATAATCTCGCTAACAACGTAAGCTGTGATATTGTGGCAAGCGGCGGTATTTCCAATATCAAGGATATTATTAATCTTCACAATTTACATATCTACGGCGCTATTACGGGTAAAGCTATCTACAGCGGTAATCTCGATTTAAAACTTGCCATAGAAGCCGCTTCAAGGGTGTAATAATGGATTTAGATAAATACTTTAAAAAAGGCGGGCTTATACCCGCGGTAGTTCAGGAAAAGTCCACGGGCGAAGTCTTAATGCTCGCGTATATGAACAAAGAGTCTTTAAAAAAGACTTTAGAAACAGGCTATACATGGTTCTGGTCGAGAAGCCGTCAGGAGCTTTGGAATAAGGGAGCGACCTCGGGACATCTTCAGAAGGTCTTAGAGATGTACTCCGATTGCGACAACGACACTTTGCTCGTTGTTGTAGAACAGACGGGAGCCGCCTGTCATACAGGCAACCATTCCTGTTTCTTTACTAAGATAAAATGAGGTAATTTATATGGATGATAAAGTATTAAAGGCTTTATACGAAACTGTTTTAAACAGACGCGATAATAAAAAAGAGGGTTCTTACACCTGTTATTTACTTGAAAAAGGTCTCGATAAAATCCTCAAAAAAGTAGGCGAGGAGTGCAGCGAAACTATTATCGCCGCTAAAAACGGAGACAACAACGAAACTGTCTACGAGATTTCCGATTTAATCTATCACCTTATGGTTATGATGGTTGATCAGGGTATCGAGCTTGACGATGTACTTAAAGAGCTTGATAAACGAAGTGAAAAAACAGGCAACCTTAAAACATTCCACCAAGTAGATAAAAATTCATAAAACTAACCCACTAATAATAATTAGTGGGTTTTAAAACAGGACTTAATTATGACATTTAATATTATTACGCTGGGCTGTAAGGTTAACCAGTACGAATCCCAGCTTATGAGTGAATTATTAACAGAAAACGGCTTTACTAAATCCGACGATAAAAACAAGGCTGATATTACGATTATAAATACCTGTACGGTCACTGCTGTCACCGACGCTAAAAACCGTAAGGTTCTTCATAAAGCCCGCCGAAATAATCCGGACGGAATTGTAATCCTCACAGGTTGTATGCCTCAGGCATTTCCCGATAGAGTATCGGACTTTGAAGGTTGCGATATAGTTCTCGGAAACAAACGACGCAGCGATATTGTGGATTATATTAATGAGTTTTTAATTCACCGAACCAAGATTGTAAATATAGAATCCCACGATAACAAAAACGCTGAATATGAAAACATCAGCGTACATAATTTCGACGGCCATACACGCGCTTTCGTTAAAATAGAGGACGGCTGTAACCGCTTTTGTTCCTACTGTATTATTCCGTATTCCAGGGGTAGAGTGCGCAGTAAAAAGCCCGAGGTTTTGCGTGAGGAAATTAAGCAGCTTGCCCAAAAAGGATATAAGGAAATTGTACTCGTCGGAATAAATCTTTCCGCTTACGGTCAGGGTGAGGACTTTGACCTAGCCGACGCTGTTGATATAGTTTGCGGGTTTGACGAGATTAAGCGGGTGCGTCTCGGCTCATTTGAACCCGAAATGATGTACGACAGCCTTATTAAGCGGTTCGCTCAACAGGATAAATTCTGTCCGCAATTCCATTTATCTCTCCAAAGCGGTTCTAATGCTACACTTAAACGTATGCGTCGTCAGTACGATACCGACGAGTATATGAAGATTGTCGAGGACTTACGCGCTAATTTCGATAACGCTTCTATAACCACCGACGTTATGGTAGGTTTCGCGGGAGAAACCGACGAGGAGTTTAACGAGAGTTTAGATTTTGTAAAGAAAGTCGGATTTTCTAAAACTCATGTTTTTCCGTATTCAAGACGTAAAGGCACTGCCGCTGATAAAATGGATAATCACCTTGACGCTAAAGTTAAAGAACAGAGAAGCAAAATTATGATAGAAGCTACCGATAAACTGCGTAAGGATTTCTTAAAATCACAAGCAGGCAGGGTAGAGGATGTCCTTGTCGAAAGATTACGACACAACGAATACTACGAGGGTTATACCAAGAATTATACGCCTGTACATCTTTATTCCGATAAAGAATTAACAGGCGCGATAGTAAATGTAAAAATCACCGAAGCTAAGGACGATTACTGTATCGGAGAGTTAGTCTAAGAGCTTTACCAGGTTGCTAACCTCTTTGTACGATTTACTATTATCGAGATTAGAGTAGCTGTAGAACATAAAACCGTTTATATTCTTTTTCCTGATAAGCTCGACTTCTTCTTTTAAAATAGTTTCCGAGTTATTCCAGGTACCTTCGTCAGCGTCTGTACCCGTCTTATATCCCGCAATTCCGATATAAAGCTCTACGTTATCGTGATATTCTATTTCCGTCCATTTTTTAAGCGCGTCCTTAAACGTTAACGCCGGGTTTTTAAGGCTGTAGTAAAGCTGAGGGCATATATAATCAATGTACCCCGACTTTGTACACCAACTGTATATATCGGCGCACATTTCGTAGTCGTTTTGAATATTGCCCTGCGGAGATATCCCGAACTGTATGTTTTTACTTTTTTTATGAATTAAAGTATGACATTCCGCAATAAGCATATTAACGTTGGCTATACGCCAGTCCTTTAGAGTAATCGCGTTATTTTCACCGACATTATTTCTGTATTTTTCGTACTGAGCTTTATCGAAATTTTCGTCGGTAGTAGGATAAAAATAGTCGTCGAACTGTATTCCGTCTACATCATAATTATTTATAATTTCCTTAATTCCGCTTTCGATTAGCTTCCTTACCTTTTCTAAAGCGGGATTAAAATATATACCGTCGCCTACTTCTACGCCTAAGCTTTTGTCCTTTATGTACGGATTATCGCTCGAGAGCTTTAACTCCTTAGAGCTCCTTACGCGGTACGGGTTAATCCACGCGTGTATTTTCATTCCGATTTTATGGGCGTAAGCGCACATATATTTAAGCGGGTCATAGCTGACCTTTTTACCCTGTGTGCCCGATATAATGTGTGAAAAAGGATAAACTTTCGAGTTGTACAGCGCGTCAGAGTACGGTCTTACCTGAACGACTAATGTGTTAAACTTCTTCTTTTTTGAAGTATCAGCTATGTTTTTAAACCGTTTTTTAAAGCTCGTATAACTTCTGTCGGTATTATTCATATCGAGCTCAATATAACTAACCCATACGCCGCGCGTTTCAGTGCTGATTTTAACGGAGCTTGTCTTAACGGCTTTTTGAGCTTTAGACGCGGGTTTGTTATTAAGGCTCGTAACGGTAATAACCGCCGTGAGCAGAGCTATGCTGATAAGTAACGGTAATTTCTTTTTCATTTTATCATCCCTTTTATTATGAATCCTTTAATTTATTTTTTTATTTACTTAATAATTATTAACATTATTTCGATTATAATAACTGTTTACGATAAGCGCTGCGCGGTTAATAATAAACGGCGTGTAAAAGAGTTTACGCTATTTTTATTATCAGCTCTCGGCGGAAGTGTATTTATGTATATAACAATGCGGCTTATCCGCCATAAAACGAAGAAGTTGAAATTTATGCTCGGTATTCCGCTGATAATCATACTACAGTTTATTGTTTACGCTTTGGTGAATCGCTATGTCCTCTAAAAAACTCGAGTTTATCGTACCCGAAAACTTAGATAACATTTCTGTTAACACATTTTTAAGAAAAGAATGTAATGTTTCCGCTCGTATAATAGCACAGTTAAAGCGTGAAAAAGACGGAATTTTAAGGGATAATAAAAAAATTAAAACTATTGATAAGCTCAACGCGGGGGATAAGGTTGTCCTAAATCTTCCCGATGAGGAGAATAATATCTCCGCCGTAAAGGGCGAACTAAATATCTTGTATGAGGACGATTTTATAATTGCTTTCGACAAGCCTTTCGGAATGCCTGTCCATCCTACAAAGGTTCACCAGACCGATACTCTCGCTAATTTCCACTCCTACCGCCTTAAACAGTTAGGGGAGAATTATAAATTCAGAGCGTTAAACAGGCTTGATAAAGACACTTCCGGAATAGTTATCGCCGCTAAGGATAAGTATACAGCTTCTTATCTATTTAACCGAATCGATAAAACGTACATCGCCGTTTGTGAGGGGATAATCGAGAAACCGGGAACTATAGATAAACCTATAAAGATTAAAGAAGGCCATACTATTCAGCGGATCTGTGCCGATGACGGACAAAAATCTGTCACTCATTATATTCCGATATGTTCTAATAATAATCATACTCTCCTAAAGATAAAGCTCGAAACAGGACGCACTCACCAGATTAGAACTCATTTTTCTTATATCGGTCATTCCTTAGCGGGCGACGATATGTACGGAGGCTCGCTGAAATATATAAAACGCCAGGCGCTGCACTGTGAAGAGGTAAGTTTTATTCACCCTTTTACTAAGAAAAAGGTTGTAATTAAAAGTGAGATCCCCGAGGATATAATTGGTATAATTAAGTAAGACAGGTTCAAATCGAACCTGCCTCAACTATTTGTATCTCATTTTTTCTTTTTTATTCACCCCGAAAACCGCGCCGACTGCCGAGAATAATACTATTATAAGCAGTTTAACTAATGTATATAAAGCTACTCCCTCGGTAATTGAGCCTGCTCCCGACAAAAATACTATTAAAAATACCGCAAGCCCTGTAAAAAGCCCCAGCATAATACCGTTGCGTTTATATATTCTCGCGCTTATATATCCGCCGATAAAGCTGCCTGCCGCCAGTATTCCGAGACTGATATAATCAGGCGAGTTATCGGGCAGTTTCCCGATTAGTGTAATCGCGAACGAACATAATAATGTAAGCAGTATCGAGGTTATTACCCCTATAACAGAGCCGAGTATTACCGCTTTAACTGCTTTTTTATCTATTATACTTAACTTAGAACTGACTGCTCTCATAAAAATTCCCCCGAATATAATCCTAATAGATTATACTCGGGGGTTTAATTATTTATTCATTATTTTTTAAATCTTGAGAAAAATCCTTTTTTCTCTGTAGCGTTTGCGGGCTGTTCTTTAGCTGTGTTGATAGAGGAGATAGCCCATTTCTTAAACTTCATCTTAACTCGGTCTGAACCTGTCTCAATAATTATGGCGTCCTCGTCCTCTTTGATTGCGACAACTCTGCCCATAATTCCGCCGATTGTTGTAATCTCGTCGCCGATTTCAAGATTATTTCTAAGCTCGGCTTCTTCTTTCTTTTTCTTTGAGTTAGGTCTGATTAAGAAGAAATATAACGCCGCGAAAATCGCTACGTATATAACTATCATTAAAATCATCGACTGTCCGCCGCCTTGTGCATTCATATTCAATATTCCTTTCAATTATTTATTTTTTTAAACCATAGGGCATTATAGCAGATTTTTTCATAACTTGCAAGTGTTTTTGCTAATTAAATTCTGTTTCCTAAGATTTCGCGATTTGTTTTATAGAAGTTTTCGAAATTGTCGTTATCAAGTTCCTCACGTATTTTTTCGAGCAGAGTATTATAAAAATGAAGATTATGTATAACGCAAAGTCTCATTCCGAGCATTTCTCCCGCTTTCATAAGATGTCGTATATAAGCTCTGCTGAAGCTTCTGCAAACCTGACAATCGCATTTCTCATCGACAGGAGCTTCATCGAGTTCATATTTAGCGTTCATTATATTTCTTATACCGCTCCACGTGAACAGATGACCGTGACGCGCGTTTCTGCTCGGCATAACGCAGTCGAACATATCGACTCCGCGGTAAACCGCTTCCAAAATGTTTACGGGTGTGCCTACGCCCATAAGGTACCTCGGCTTGTTCTCAGGCGCGTACGGGATTACTTCGTCGATAATCTCGTACATAACCTTAGTTTCTTCTCCTACGGCAAGCCCTCCTATAGCGTAACCGGGTAAATCCATATCGGCTATGGTTTTCATATGCTCAACTCTAAGGTCTTTATAAATACCGCCTTGGTTAATACCGAACAAGAGCTGGTTTTTATTTATTGTGTCCTCAAGCGAGTTCAGACGCGCCATCTCGTCCTTACATCTTTTAAGCCATCTCGCCGTAAGCTCGGCAGATTTCTTAGTGTAATCGTAAGGCGACGGATTTTCAACACATTCATCAAAAGCCATAGCTATAGTAGAACCGAGGTTAGATTGAATTTGCATACTTAGCTCAGGCGTCATAAAAATTTTATGACCGTCAATATGTGAGTTAAATACTACTCCGTCCTCGGAAATGTCGCGAAGCTTAGCGAGCGAAAAAACCTGAAATCCGCCGCTGTCTGTGAGTATAGGTCCGTTCCATTTAGTAAATTTATGAAGTCCGCCGAGTTTTTTAATGTTTTCATCGCCCGGGCGCAGATGTAAATGGTACGTATTGCTGAGCATAATCTGACATTTTACGTCCTTTAAATCGAATGCCGATAACGCTCCTTTAATCGCTCCGCAGGTCGCGACGTTCATAAACGCGGGGGTTTGAACCTTTCCGTGTACGGTATTAATAACACCTCGGCGGGCGTTACCTTGCTTTTTTATAATCTTAAACATTTTGTTCTCCTATAAAATCGCCATAGCGTCGCCGAACGAGAAAAATCTGTATCTCTCGTCAACGGCTGTTTTGTAAGCGTTCATAATATTATCATAACCCGCGAAAGCCGAAACGAGCATAATAAGCGTACTTTCAGGCAGGTGGAAGTTTGTAATAAGCCCGTCGAGTACCTTGAATTCATACCCGGGGTAAATAAATATATCCGTCCAACCGTCGCAAGCCATAATCTCTCCGAACTGAGAAGCGACGCTCTCTAAGGTTCTGCAAGATGTAGTACCGACCGCGATAACTCTCTTACCGTTCCTTTTAGTTTCTTGAATCAGCTTTGCCGTTTCTTCGGGAATTTCGTAATGCTCGCTGTGCATTTTATGTTTAGTAACGTCCTCGACTTTAACAGGTCTGAAAGTTCCCAATCCTACGTGAAGCGTAACATAACCTATATTAACGCCCTTGGCTTTTATTCTATCCATAAGCTCTTTGGTAAAATGAAGCCCTGCCGTAGGCGCCGCGGCTGAGCCGAGCTCGTTAGAGTAAACGGTTTGGTATCTCTCTTTATCCTTTAATTTCTCCGTTATATAAGGGGGAAGGGGCATTTGTCCGATTTTATCGAGCGTCGCGAAAAAGTTTTCGTCACACTTAAAATCCACAATTCTGTTTCCGTCATCCTTAACCTCAACCACCTCGGCTTCCATAATTCCGCCGCCAAAGGTGAATTTAGTTCCTGCTTTAGCTTTTTTACCCGGTTTACAGAGCGTTTCCCATTTATTACCGCTTATTTGCTTTAAAAGCAAGAATTCTACGTTAGCGCCTGTATCCTTGGTGCCGAATATCCTCGCGGGAATAACTCTGGAGTCGTTCGCGATTAAGCAGTCACCTTCCTCTAAATAATCTATAATATCGTAAAAATGCTTGTGTTCGATATTACCGCTGTTTTTACCGAGGACTAAAAGTCTTGAAGAATCTCTCGGCTCTACGGGAGTCTGAGCAATCAGCTCCTTGGGTAAATCATAGTAAAAATCACTTGTGTTCATAATAAACCTTTCATAATTTTTTAATAAATAATTGACATTAAATCTTTATAATGGTATATTATAGGGTAGATATAGTATGTCTTAAGCTTTAAATACCTATATATAATAACTTATTTAGGTTTAATATACAACTATTCTTAAAAAATTGTAATATTGTGGAGGTCAAAATGAAAAAATTTAATGTCGGAATTATCGGAGCTACCGGAATGGTAGGACAGAGATTTATACTTTTACTTAATAATCACCCGTGGTTTAATATCACCACTTTAGCCGCAAGCTCCAGAAGCGCGGGTAAAAAGTACGGCGAGATTATGAACAACCGCTGGTTACTTTCTGATCCTATGCCTGAAAAGGTTAAGGATATGGTAGTAATGGACGCGGGTGAAGTTGAGAAAGTCGCTCAGACAGTTGATTTCTGTTTCTGCGCCGTAAATATGCCCAAGGATGAGATTAAGGCATTGGAGGAAGCTTACGCTAAGGCTGAGTGTCCGATTGTTTCAAATAACTCGGCTCACCGCTTTACTCCGGACGTACCTATGGTTATCCCCGAGATTAACGCTGACCATATTAAGATTATTGAATCTCAGAAAAAGCGTCTCGGAACTAAGAGAGGCTTCATAGCCGTTAAGTCTAACTGTTCCTTACAGAGCTACGTTCCCGCGATTAACCCCTTACGTAAGTTCGGCGTTAATAAAGTCCTCGCTTGTACTTACCAGGCAATCTCCGGCGCGGGTAAAACTTTCGAAACCTGGCCCGAGATGGTAGATAACCTTATTCCTTATATCGGCGGCGAGGAAGAAAAGTCCGAGAAAGAACCGCTCAAAATCTGGGGTAAAATCGAGAACGGCGAGATTGTTAACAATACTGAAATAAGTATTACTTCCCAGTGCCTTAGAGTACCTGTATCCGACGGTCACACGGCGGCCGTGTTTATGTCGTTTAAGGATAAGGCTCCTTCTGTTGAGGAAGTAATTAAAACGTGGGAAAGCTATAAGGGCAGAGCGCAGGAGCTCGAACTCCCGAGCGCTCCCAAGCAGTTCTTACACTACTTTACCGAGCCTGATCAGCCTCAGATTAAGTCCTCAAGACTGTTAGAGGGCGGTATGGCTATATCTGTAGGACGTCTCAGAGAGGATACTCAGTATGATTTAAAATTCGTATGTATGTCTCATAATACATTAAGAGGAGCCGCGGGCGGAGCTGTACTTCTGGCTGAGCTTCTCTGCGCGGAAGGTTATATCGATTAATTAGATTTGGAGGTAAATATGAACAAACCAATTTTCACAGGTTCAGGCGTCGCTCTTATTACGCCGATGAACGAAGATCTTAGTGTAAACTATGACGCTTTAGAAGAACTTTTAGAGTTTCATATTGCTAACGGTACGGACGCTATTATCGCCTGCGGTACTACAGGTGAAGCGGCTACCTTGTCCGAGAAAGAACACAGCGCTGTTTTAAAATTTGTTGCCGAAAAGGTTAACGGTCGTACTGTCGTTATCGGCGGTACAGGCAGCAACGATACCCGCACCGCTATCAAGCTCTCCAAGGAAGCCGAGGAGTCGGGTATAGACGCGCTGTTAACCGTTACGCCTTACTATAATAAAACTTCACAGAATGGACTTGTTAAGCATTTTAACACTATTGCCGATTCCGTGAATCTTCCTATTATTCTTTACAATGTACCGTCAAGAACAGGCTGTAATATTAAACCTGAAACTTGCGCGGAGCTTAGTAAACATCCCAACATCGCCGCTATCAAGGAAGCCAGCGGAGATATCTCTCAGGTAGCCTTAATACGCTCGCTCTGCGGAGATAATCTCGACGTATATTCAGGTAACGACGACCAGACTGTACCGTTTATGTCTTTAGGCGCTTTAGGCGTTATTTCGGTATTCGCTAATATTTGTCCTCAGGAAATGCACGATCTCTGTCAGCTATGTTTAGATAATAACTTTGAGGAAGCGAGAAAAATGCACTTCCATTATCTCGAGCTTATGAATATTATGTTTGCCGACGTCAATCCTATTCCTGTTAAAACAGCTATGAACTTATTCGGCTTTAACGCGGGCGAGTGCAGATTACCCCTCGTGCCTATGAGTACCTCGGGTTATCACGCCTTAAAGGCTTGCCTTACTAAATATGATTTAATCGGTAAATACACTAAATAATCAGGGAGCGTGCGTTAAGCACGCTTTCTTAACTCTATAGGAAATATCTAAAAGCTTGTATAAAGCATTCTTACTAAAAGGGGACGTTTAAATGACTAAAATAATTTTATGTGGATGTAACGGAAAGATGGGGCACGTTGTAGCTTCTTCCGCCGAGAATAACGATAACTGCGGGATT
Organism: uncultured Clostridia bacterium; assembly: GCA_946187325.1. Lineage (GTDB taxonomy): Bacteria > Bacillota > Clostridia > Oscillospirales > Acutalibacteraceae > Ruminococcoides. The sequence goes on along the minus strand of CAMHQC010000010.1, from coordinate 35,890 downwards.
GTATGCGGAGTAGACGCTTTCGGCGAAAATAACTATTCTTTCCCGACCTATAAGGATTTTTCCGATATTAAAGAGAGCGCTGACGTGGTAGTCGATTTCTCAAATCCCGCGTGTCTGGATTCTATGCTCAATTACTGTCTTAAAAACTCAACGCCTGTTATAATCTGTACTACAGGCTATTCCGACGAACAGATTAAAAAGATTAAATCCGCTTCCGAGAAAATTCCCGTATTCTATTCGGGCAATATGTCGCTCGGAGTCAACCTTTTAATTGAACTCGCCAAACAGGCAACAAAGGTTCTCGGTAATGATTTTGATATTGAAATTGTAGAAAAACATCACAACCAAAAGGTAGACGCTCCGTCGGGAACCGCTATTATGATTGCCGACGGTATATCCGAGGAACTCGAAAAGGAACCTCAGTATGTTTATGACCGTCACGCTTACCGCCGTAAACGTTCCAAGGACGAAATCGGAATCCACTCTATCAGAGGCGGTACTATAGTCGGTGAACACGATGTTATCTTTGCGGGACACGACGAGGTTGTTACTCTATCACACCAATCGCAGTCAAAAGAACTTTTCGCCACAGGTGCTATCAACGCCGCGATATTTATCGTCGGCAAGCCCTCGGGTATGTATAATATGAGCCAAATGCTCAGCGAAAAGCTTAATTAGTATCAATAAATATTCAGCGCGGCGGTAATCGCCGCGTTTTCTTTTGTAACCTCAAAGTTTTTAACACATAATATGTTAATAAACGAGGTGAAAAAATGGACAACTTAATCAGACTTTCCTCCGTAACTTCGGCTATGAAAGCTCGAGATATTCTAAAAAAACACGGAATATACTCCAAAGTTCAAAGAATTCCCGCTAAAAAAGGTCAGGGCGCGTGCAGTTACGGAGTTTTACTCAAGAATAATATAGAAAAAGCCGTCGGTATTTTAAACGATAATAATATAAAAATTCTCGGACGAGCTGATGTGTTATGATATATCTTGATAACGGCGCGACTACTTTTCCAAAGCCTAATATAGTTACAAGCAGCGTAAATAACGCTATGAAATTTAGCGCTAATCCAGGCAGGGCGGGGCATAGGCTCGCTATTAAAGCGTCCGAAATGGTTTATAACGCCAGAGCTGATATCGCGGATTTCTTCGGCGCCAAAGACCCGTCAAACGTAATTTTTACGCTTAACTGTACCGAGGCTTTAAATATTGTTATTAAAGGAACATTAAAAAAAGGCGACCACGTTATAATATCGTCCCTCGAGCATAACGCCGTTTTACGACCGATTGAAAAACTCAGAAAGTCAGGTGTAACTTATACGATCGCGGAGGTTGTTGAAAACGATAACGAAAAAACTTTATCAAATTTCAGAAACGCTATCAATGAAAATACAAAGCTTCTTGTCTGCACCTGCGCTTCGAACGTGTTTGGAGTAAAATTACCCTTTAACAGAATCTGCGCTATGTGTCATCAGTACGGAATTTTAACCTGTGTAGACAGCGCTCAGGCGGCAGGCTTAGTCGATATAAATTTGAGCAACTCGTCTATAGATTATCTCTGCGCGGCGGGACATAAGGGCTTATACGGTCCGATGGGTACAGGCGTTTTGATAATAAATACCGATATAATTCCCGACAGCTTAGTCGAGGGCGGTACGGGCAGTAATTCAGCTAATTACAATCAGCCTGAAATTCTACCCGATAAATTCGAAAGCGGAACCGTGAATTTTTCGGGGATAATCGGACTCAGCGCGGGGATAAGCTTTGTGCGTCAAAGAGGTGTAAATAACCTTTACAAAAAAGAAATGTCGCTGATTAACTACGCTTACACTGAACTCGCTAAAATTCCAAACGTTATTTTATATACTCAAAAGCCCGAAAACGAAAACTATCTTCCTGTATTATCTTTTAATATAAAGGATAAAGACTGCGAATCGGTTTCGGAGGTTTTAAGCTCTAAGTTTAATATAGCTACACGCTCCGGATTACACTGCGCTCCGCTCGCGCATAAAAGCTATAATACCTTTGATTCAGGTACTATAAGAGTAGTTCCGTCGGCTTTTACCGCGAAATCCGACATTAAATCTCTTATAAACGCTGTTTATAAAATTAAATAATTACTTGAATAACCTCCTTGTTTATGATATAATTTAAAAGTAAAAGTTTTACTAAAAATCAACAAGGAGGTTAATATGCAGATATTAAATGAACTGTTCAATAATATCATAGCGGTATTTCGTACTATTCAAATTAAAGATATAATCGATATACTTGCTGTAACATTTATCATATTCAGCCTCTTTAAACTCGTCAGGGAAACCCGCGCCGAACAGCTTTTAAAGGGTGTAGTATTCCTTTTAGTCGTTTATTTGCTTTCGACTATGTTCGGACTTACTATGATGACTAATATACTGAGACTCTTATTTGAGTTTTCTGTACTATTTATCGCTATCATCTTTCAGCCCGAAATACGAAAAGCTCTCGAGCGTATCGGTCAAAGTAACTTCGGACACAGGTATTTTTCATTTCTGTTCCGTAAAGGTAAAACCGACGAGGAAATTAAAGCTATTAAGCGTTCTATAGTTTGCGTAGCTGATGTTTGTACAGTATTTTCAAGCTCAAAAACAGGCGCTCTGATAGTTTTCGAGCGCGACGTTAAGCTTTCGGATATAGCGGATACGGGAACGCTTCTCGACAGTGAACCCTCCGTCGCGTTACTTGGTAATATCTTTTTCAACAAAGCTCCTTTGCACGACGGCGCGACTATTATCCGAAACGGAAAGATTTACGCCGCGGGATGTATTTTACCTCTTACCGACAATAAACGCGTCGATATAAATTTAGGTACACGCCATAGAGCCGCCCTCGGTATTAGTGAGGTTTCCGACGCTGTGGTCGTTATAGTGAGCGAGGAAACGGGTAATATTTCCGTTGCTATTAACGGAAAGCTTAGACGGGATTTCTCCAGAGAAACGCTAATTGCTCATCTCGAGAATGATTTAGTTGACGATACTAAAGTCTACGTAAAGAATTCGTCAAGATTCTCCTCTAAGAGAAAGGAGAATAAAGATGAAGAATAATAGAAGATTCAGCCTATCGAGGCTTTTTAGAAACAATAAATTCGTTTTGATTATTTCGGTTTTTATGGCTATAATAATTTGGGTCGTAATGAGCCTTAGTAATACGAATGAATCTGACAGAACGATTAACGATATTCCCATACAGATTAATCTCTCCGACGAAGCCGAGAGCAACGGTTTAAAAATCTTCTCGGGCGCTGATCAGACCGCGTCTGTAACCGTTAGGGGTAACAGGGTTACTCTCGGAACACTTACAAGCGACGATATTGTAGTTTCAGCTCAGACCGCGGGTACTATCTCAACTTCGGGAACATACGCGCTGTCCTTAACAGCTAAGAAAGCTATGAGTACCGATAATTTTGATATTACTTCTTCGGTATCTCCGTCCGTAATTACCGTGTTCGTAGACCATACGAAAAAGGCTTCTTTTGATATTGAGAATAAGCTTAAATACACTGTAGCCGACGGCTACCACGCTGACGTTACATTATCTACCGAAAAGATAAAAGTAAAAGGTCCTCAATCCGAGGTGTCGAAAATCGCTTCCGCGTCTATCGAGGGTACTATCGGCGGTGAAATCCGCGAGGATAAATCTTCCGAGTTCGATATTAATCTTTACGACAGCTCGGGTAATGAGATTTCCAACGGTATGATTGATTTAAGTGAAACCACCGTTACCGCTAACTTCTCGGTATTACCCGAAAAAGAAGTGCCGATTAAGCTCGCTTATAAAAATAAGCCGTCCAACTTAAATATAGACAGCTTCTCGAGCATATCGCCGAGCAGGATTTTGATTTCCGCTCCATCGTCAATATTAAAAGATTTAACTTCTGTTTCCACAGAGGAGATTGACCTTTCTAAAGTTTCCAACAAAAAGACTAAGCTTGACCTTGAACTCGATTTACCCGATAAAGTATCTAATTTAAGCGATAATACAACTATTTCGGCGACTCTTGATTTATCCTCTTATAAGTCGAAACGAATCAGCGTTTCTAACGGAAACTTTAAACTCACCGGTCTTGATAAGAGTTATTCCTACTACTTCTCGACCGACGAGATTTACGTTACGGTCAAAGGCACTAAACATCGTCTTAAAGGCGTTAACGCTTCCGATATCAGCTGTGTCATAGACGCTTCGGATATAGACGGAACGACAGGTTCGATTTCCTTGCCCGCTAAAATTACTATCAAGAATGATAATTCCTGCTGGGTATACGGAGATTATAAAATAAACGTTTATGTTTATAAAAAATAGATTCAAGAAAGCGCGCGCGATCGCGCGACCGCTTTCGTATAGTTCTCGCTCGTGCACGCGCGGCGTGCTGCTGAGCGGACAATATAAAATAAAGGAGTTGCGTTCGCAACTCCTTTTTACGTTATCAAATTCGGATTCTGCTTTGGCTTCCGAGCCGTATCTGAGCCTTGTCCATATCTTCTTCCTGGTTATAAACTACCGATTGAACAAGCCCTATACTTATCATCATACTCATAACCGAAGTACCGCCCGAGCTGAAGAAGGGGAGTGTAATTCCGATTACCGGGATAAGTCCGAGCACCATACCGATATTTATAATAGTCTGAGCCGCTATCATAATAAAAACACCGTAGCATAAATACCCGCCCTTACTGTCGTAAGCGTTCTTAGCGTTTATAAGCGCTCTGATTATAATAACTAAAAGTACAGCGAGTAAAGCTATACATCCTATAAAACCGAATTCCTCGCCTGCCACGGTGAAGATAAAATCGTTTTCCTGTTCAGGAACTATTCCGAACGCTACACGCCGTCCGTTAAACAGTCCCGAGCCGAAAGCCTTTCCCGAAGCGATTGAAACCTTACCTTGATACTGTTGCCATCCGTAGTTTGTTAAAGCGTTTCCGTCTAAATCGAACAGAGCCATAATCCTGTTTCTGTGTTCATTATTTAAGAAAAAGCTCCATAGTATAGGTAATCCTACCGCTATCATTCCGCCGAGAATCGCGAAGTACCTCGCCTGAACTCCCGCTAAAAACGACATTCCGATAGCTATAATAAGGAACACAAGCACAGTTCCGTCGTCACCCTGCATATGAATCAGTAGAATAGGAATACCAACGTGAACCAATAGGCTTGCCACGCCGACTAAGGATTTAAGCTTGTCAATCTCGTTTAAAAAGGTTAAGTGCTTTGTAAAGGTTATAATAAAGCAAATCTTCATAAACTCCGACGGCTGAATCGTAAATCCGCCCGGAAGTTTAATCCAAGCCGTATCGTCCGTACCCGAAACAGTTACTCCGAATATAAATACCAGTCCCGCGAGCCCTATGCCCGCTAAAGCGAATATCCACCATTTTTTAATTATAAAATTGTAATTTACCAAAGATATTACCACCGCGGCGATTACACCGACTATAATGGCAATCGACTGCGTGAAAAGGTAGTTATAAGTTCCCGCTCTCTGCATATCGCTTATTAAAAGCAAGCTGTACACGGTAGCTATGGCAGTAAAAATCCAGAGAATCTTATCGGTTTTACCGAAGTATGTTTTTATATTGTCTAAAGTTTTCTCCAAATTATCACCGTCCTTTTTGTATTTACTTATGTTATTATATAAAATAATCCGATTAATATCAAGTATATTTTCAAATTAGAATTTATTATATATATATTTATGGTAGAATATGTCCACGAATGTTATTTTATGGAGGTGCGTTTCAATATGTTAAGTGATATTGAAATTGCTCAGCAGGCAGAGCTTTTGCCTGTTAAAGAAATCGCGGAAAAATTAAAAATTAAAGAAAGCGAGCTTGAACCTTACGGTCACTATAAGGCTAAATTATCCGACAGCCTTATGGACAGGCTCAGTGATAAACCCGACGGTAAGCTGATTTTAGTTACCGCTATTAACCCGACACCCGCGGGTGAGGGTAAAACTACTACTACAGCAGGACTTGGACAGGCTATGGCGAAAATCGGCAAGAACGCTATTATCGCGTTAAGAGAGCCGTCCTTAGGTCCCGTATTCGGTATTAAGGGAGGAGCCGCCGGAGGCGGATACGCTCAGGTGCTTCCGATGGAGGATATCAACCTGCACTTTACCGGCGATATGCACGCTATCACCGCCGCTAATAACCTTTTGTGCGCTATGCTCGATAACCATATGCAGCAGGGCAACTCTCTCGGTATCGACCAGAGAAGAATTCTCATTAAGCGTTGTCTTGATATGAACGACAGAGCGCTTAGAAACGTAATCGTAGGCTTGGGCGGAAAGGTTAACGGCATTCCGAGAGAAGACCACTTTATTATAACAGTAGCTTCCGAGGTTATGGCTATACTCTGTTTAGCCGCCGATATTGATGACTTAAAGAAGCGTCTCGGAAATATCTTGGTTGCTTATAACTATAACGGCGAGCCTGTTTACGCGCGCGATTTAAAAGCCGACGGCGCTATGACCGTGCTTTTAAAGGACGCTATTAAACCTAATTTAGTACAAACTCTCGAGGGAACTCCCGCGATAATGCACGGCGGACCTTTCGCAAATATCGCTCACGGTTGTAACTCGGTAAGAGCCACTAAGCTCGCGCTTAAACTCGCTGATTACTGTATTACCGAAGCGGGCTTCGGTTCTGACTTAGGCGCCGAGAAGTTCCTTGATATTAAATGCCGTTTCGCGGGACTTAAACCGAACGCTATAGTGCTTGTAGCTACCGCGAGAGCGCTTAAATATAACGCGGGTATAAATAAAGCCGAGTGCGGCAAGCCTGACTTAGACGCGCTTAAAAAGGGTATTGTAAACTTAGGCGTTCATATCGAGAATATGAGAAAATACAAAGTGCCCGTGGTTGTCGCTATAAACCGTTTCCTTACCGATTCAAAGGAAGAACTCGAGTATATCGAGCAGTATTGTAAGGAAAAAGGCGCTGACTTCGCGCTTTCCGATGTATTCGCTAACGGCGGAGACGGCGGCGTAGAGCTTGCAAAAAAGGTTGTAGAGGCTGTAGAAAAGCCCTCTGACTTTGAACCTATCTATTCCTTAGACTTAACCGTTGAGGAAAAGATTGAGGCTGTCGCTAAGAATATCTACGGCGCTAAGGACGTAGCTTATACCACTCAGGCTCTTAAAGCCTTAAAGGAAGTAAAATCACTCGGAGCGGACAGCTTACCTGTATGTATCGCGAAAACTCAATACTCGCTGTCCGATAATCCCGCTCTGCTCGGAGCTCCGAAGGATTTCACAATAACGGTAAGAAACGTATCTCTTTCAAACGGAGCAGGATTTGTGGTAGTTTATACGGGCGATATTATGACAATGCCCGGACTTCCGAAAATTCCCGCGGCTGAGAAAGTTGATATTGAAAACGAAAAGGTAGTTGGTTTATTTTAATGGATGATTATTTTTCTAAATCGGTAGAAGATACTGAAAATTTTGCCGCCGCGCTCAGCAAAAAGCTCACAGGCAACGAAATTATCGCAATGTACGGCGGCTTAGGCGCGGGTAAAACCTCGTTTACCAGGGGACTCGCGCGCGGACTTGAGGTCGAGGAAACTATCTCAAGCCCCACATTCGCTATCGTTAACGAGTATTCGGGAATTTATCCTCTATACCATTTCGATATGTATCGTATCGAGAATTGGGACGACCTCGAATCAATCGGCTTTTTCGATTATATTAACAACGGAGTAATTATAATCGAGTGGAGCGAGAATATCGAGGGCGCCTTACCGAGCGAGGTAATTAAGGTCTATATCGACAAAACCGATAAAGAAAATGAAAGAATAATAAAAGTTGAGGGAATGTAATTGAAAATTCTTGCTGTAGATTCTTCCGCGAAGGCGTGTTCCGCGGCTTTGACGGAGGATAATAAGGTAATAGGAAGTTTCTTTATAAACACAACGCTCACTCACAGCCAAACTTTAGTCCCTATGATAGACGCTGTCTTAAAGAATACGTCTACGGATATAAAATCTATAGACGCGTTCGCCGTATCGGCGGGTCCCGGTTCGTTTACGGGAGTCAGAATCGGAGTGTCAGCTGTAAAAGGAATGGCTATGCCGCTTAATAAGCCGTGTATATCTGTTTCTACGCTCGAGGCTATGCCGTATAATCTTATTTCCGAAAACTGTGTCGCCGTATGTGTAATGGACGCGAGGTGTAATCAGGTTTATAACGCCTTGTTCGATATAGAAAACGGAAACGTAAGCAGGCTTTGTGAGGACAGGGCTTTGTCCATCGACGAGTTAGGCGGGGACTTAAAGAAATATAATAAAAAGTTAGTCCTCGTAGGCGATGGGGCGCGGTTGTGTTATAATTCTTATAAAGAATTATTTGATAATATAACGCTCGCTCCCGAGAGCCAAAGGTTTCAGAACGCGGTCGGAGTAGCTTTATCGGCTTTCGGCAAAGAAGCTGTCAGTTGTGAAAGGCTTATGCCGACATATTTAAGACTGCCCCAGGCTGAGAGAGAGTTAAAAAAGAGAATGGAGAGTAAAAAATGATTGCTTTAGGCTGCGACCACGGCGGAATTAATCTTAAAAAAGCTATAATTGATTATCTTGATAAGAATAATATTGAGTATATGGACTTCGGCTGTTACAGCGAGGACAGCGTAGATTACCCGATTTACGCCTACAAAGTAGCTAACGCCGTAGCTAAAGGCGGGTTTGAAAAGGGAATTTTGTGTTGCGGAACGGGAATAGGTATTTCCATCGCCGCTAATAAGGTAAAGGGGATAAGAGCCGCTGTCGTAAGCAACGAGTTCGGCGCCGAGATGACCCGCCGTCACAATGACGCGAATATCTTGTGTATGGGCGGACGTGTAACGACTGAGGCTGACGCGGTAAAATTCGCCGATATCTTCTTAAATACGCCTTTTTCAAGCGACGAGGAACGCCATACACGCCGTGTACAAATGCTTTCGGATATCGAAAACGGCTGTTTTGATGTGAATTAAACTCATATTTATACATTTTTCTACAAAATGTTACAAATATTAACCTTTACAAAACTTAATTGTAATAAAGAATAACAAAAAATTTCATAATTTTAAATTTATTTACAAAAACCTCTTGTTTTTTTTCTATTTTCGTATTATAATAGTTTCACATTGTTTTTAAAGAATTATTTAAATGAATTAAAAAATATTAGGGAGATAGAAAATGAGATTAAGAAAGCAAGAACTGGGCGATCGTAACCTTGTAGGACATCGCGTTGAAACCGTTAGAAAGAAGAAAGGTATGAAGCAGAAGGAATTGCTCGCTCAACTTCAGGTTAACGGTGTTGATATGAACGCTTCCGGATTATCTAAATTAGAGGGACAGATTAGATTTGTAACAGATGTAGAGCTTGTAGCTCTTGCCGATATATTAGAAGTATCAGTTGATTACTTATTAGGCAGAGAAAATTAATAATACTAAAACTAAGGCAGTGGACAAAATCCACTGCCGTTTTTATTTTAATATTATTTTTGATTATTGTTTTTTATTAACTCGTAAATTTCCTTAATTCCTTCGGTAATATTATCGCTCTCTATCTGCGAAAAGTTAAGCCTTATATTTCTGCCTGTAGATGTACTCATCGGCTTAATCGACTTCTCTTTTAATTCTTTTAAATAATTATTATCAAGCCTAATCTCGAAGTACATAGATGTTTCGTTAAATATAATATCCTTAAAATACTTTTTCAGCTCAGTTTTCATAATCTCGCTTTTTGCCAGATAATATCTCCTCGATTTTCGAAGATATTTTTCAAGCTTTCCGTCGTTAATATAGTTGGCGAGAGCGAGCTGTTCTATCTTCGAAGTAGTCTGGTTGTAGTTATCCTTAACGGGTAAATACCTGTCTGTAAGACTGTCGGGAAGAACCATATAGCTTATCCTGACCGACGGAAGAAGTATCTTTGAAAACGAACCGATATAGGTTACATTTTCGGGTGAATAACTCTGCATACAAGAGCTTTGGTGGGTTTTATACCTGAGTTCGCCGTTGTAATCGTCCTCTATAATAAGACAATTATTTTTCTTAGACCATTTTATAATCTCGAGCTTTCTTTTAACCGTCATAGCCGAGCCTGTTTCGCTGTTGAAGTTTGTATTTATAAACAGTATATCGGGTTTTAATTCTTTTAAAGAATTAACAGTAATACCGTTTTTATCGCTTTCGGCGTATTTGATCTCGTAGCCGAAATCTTTAAAAACCTGCTCCGCCTGTAGAAATGTATTTTTCTCAATCGCGGCGACCTTATTAAGCCCCAGCATACCGCACAGTATGTAGATTAATGTCTGAGTTCCCGAGCCGATAATAATGTTTCCCGCCTCGGAGTTGACCCCTCGGGTTGTAAAAGCGTACCGTGAAATAGCTTCTCTTAACGCCGTTTCGCCCTGAGTTTCGCTGTAAGTATTAAGTAGATATTCCTTATTAAGAATGTCCTTAACATATTTACGCCACTGGGTTATATTAGTGCAGTTTTTGTCGATGCCTTTACCCGAGAAATCGTACTTGTACACCTTGGAATTATCCTTACTATCGCTTTTTTTCTTAGCTTTTTTGTCGAATAAAAGTCCTTTTTCTATATAAAAGCCTTTTTGAGCTACGTTGATAAGATAACCCTCGGCGCACAGCATTTCGTAAGCGTTCTCGATAGTGGTTTTTGAGACGCTTAAATCCTCGCTCAGCTTTCGGACTGACGGGATTTTCTCGTTTTCTTTTAAATTACCGTTTTCTATAGCTGTTTTAATCTCTCGGTAAATCTGCAAATACAGCGGAGTTTTATCTTTTTTATCTATAATTATAAAGTCAGATATCATATCTATCACCGAAAATATAATAACATATTTTTATATCTATTTAAAGGTTGATATTTTCACAAATTTTAAGTATAATAGAATATTGGAAATTAACTCTAAGGAGAAAAGTTATGAGTAAGATAGATAAGTTTTTCGAGAGTATCAAGGGTAAGAAAGTTTGCTTCGTCGGAATCGGTACAAGCAACCTGCCCTTAATCGAGCTGTTTTCAAAAAAAGGAGCGATAGTTTCAGCCTGCGACCGCCAGAGCTACGAAGCTTTAGGCGAAAACGCTGTCCGCGCCGAAAAAGCGGGAGCTAAGCTGATTTTAGGCGATGATTACCTCGATAATATAGATACGGACATTCTGTTTAGAAGCCCCGGCACTCCGTTTTACAGACCTGAGCTCGAGGCTTTAAAGAAAAAGGGCGTAGTAGTTACATCCGAGATGGAAGTATTTTTCGATTTATGCCCCTGTAAAATAATCGCCGTAACGGGTTCGGACGGTAAAACTACCACCACAACCGTTATCTCCGAGTTCTTAAAAGCCGAGGGTAAGACCGTTCACTTAGGCGGAAATATCGGAACTCCGCTTCTGCCGATAATCGAGAGCATTAACGCCGACGATTACGCTGTGGTAGAGCTTTCGAGCTTCCAGCTTATTTCTATGCGCAAAAGCCCCGAAATCGCCGTGGTTACAAACCTCGCTCCGAACCATCTCGATATACATAAGGATATGGACGAGTATGTAGACTCAAAACGTAATATAGTGCTTCATCAAAACGCTTTCTCCAAGGCTGTTTTAAACCTCGATAACGATATCGCCGACAGTTTTTCCGAAAACGTAAGAGGAAGGCTCGTTAAGTTCTCCCGCAAAAATGAAGTCGAAAACGGAGCTTATTTAAAAAATGAAACTATCGTATATAACGACTATGGTAAGTTGACCGAGGTTATAGACATTAAGGATATCAAAATCCCTGGTATGCACAATGTCGAGAACTATATGGCGGCTATTTGCGCGGTATGGGGAATAGTAAGCGTGGAAAATATAGTAAAGGTAGCCGAAAGCTTCGGCGGTGTCGAACACAGAGCCGAGTTCGTAAGAGAGCTCGACGGAGTGGAGTATTATAACGACTCTATCGCTTCAAGTCCCACGAGAACCGCTATAGGTACACTGTCGCTGTACGATCGGAAGATTATTATTATCGCGGGCGGGTACGATAAACACATACCCTACGAGCCGTTGGGACCTGTAATCTGCGACAAGGTCAAGGTTCTTATTCTTATGGGAGATACCGCGCCGAAAATCGAAAAAGCGGTAAAAGACTCCGATAATTACAAAGAGAATAACCCCGTTATTATTAATGTAAATAATATGGAAGAAGCCGTAAACGCCGCGAGGGCTAACGCCGAAAAGGGCGATATTGTTTCATTATCGCCCGCGAGCGCGAGCTTCGGACTGTATAAGAACTTTGCTCAGAGAGGTAATCATTTCAAGGAGATTGTAAATAATTTAAAGTAATGAGAGATTTAGTTTTTGATTTATGCTCCGTAAGCGGAGTCTCGGGCGGTGAAAATTCAGCGTCCGAGTATTGCTTTGACTATTTAAGTAAATTAACCGATAACGCGCAGGTTGATTTTAATAACAACGTAACCGCTGTTTTAGGCGATAAAAACGCCGACTACACATTCTTACTCGACGCCCATTTAGACCGTATCGGTTTTATCGTCAGCGATATCGACGACAACGGCTTTCTCAGAGTAGATACCGTCGGCGGAATAGACGTCAGAACTCTTTTAGACGCTCCCGTGACCGTTTGCGGTAAAGAAGCTTTAAGAGGCGTAGTATGCTGTATGCCGCCGCATTTATCGGACGGTAACGAGGACAAGGCTGTTTCAGCCGACAGGATTTGGATAGACTTAGGACTGCCCGCCGATAAGGTTAAAGAACTCGTATCCATAGGCGACAAGGCTTCGTTCAATGTAAAACCTAAGATGTTATTAAATAACAGAATTACAGCTTCCGCCCTCGATAACAGGGCGGGAGTTGCCGCTGTGTTAAAAGCCGCTGAGCTTATCTCGGAAAGTAACATAAATTCAAGGGTGATTATACTGTTGTCCGCTCAGGAAGAAACCTACGCCGTCGGAGCTAAAACCTCTGTGTTTAACTACGATATAGACGAATGTGTATGTGTTGATATGAGCTTTTCGGGACAGCCGGGAGTAGAAGGTCCGTACAGCTGTATTGAACTTGGAAAAGGACCTATGCTCTGTATATCGCCTAATCTCGACAGGGAGATGTTCAATAAAATGAAATCCGCGGCAAAAGCGGAAAATATCAACTATCAGCTCGAGGTTTGTAACGGCAAAACAGGCACTAACGCCGACCATATTGCCGTGAGTAAAAGCGGCGTAAAATGCGCGCTCGTATCAATCCCCGAGAAGAATATGCACACCCAGGCGGAGATAGCCGATTTAGACGATATCGAAAAGACCGCCGCGTTAATCAGCTCGTATGTAATCAAAGGAGGTATAAGATGAACAATTTAGACCTTCTTAAAAGGTTATGTACCGAAAACGGTATCTCGGGCGGCGAAAAGTCCGTGCGCGAGCTTATTATAAACGAGATAAAAGACTGTGTTACCGACTGTAAAATCGACAACCTCGGCAACATTATCGCCTTTAAAAAGGGTAAAAAAGCTTCCGAAAATAAGCTTATGATATCCGCTCATATGGACGAGGTAGGATTTATCGTAACGGATATTGACTGTGACGGCTATATTATGTTCGACGAAGTAGGCGGAATCGACCGACGTGTACTGCCGGGCAGGAGTGTTAAAATTAACGATATTAACGGCGTAATCGGCGTAAAGCCTATACATCTCTGCGACGCTGACGAGCGGAAGTCTATCCCTAAGTACAGCTCGATGTATATTGATATCGGCGCTGAAAATAGGGAAGAAGCCCTAAAATATGCCAAACTCGGCGACAGTATTACGTTCGAGAGCGTTTATAGTGAGAATGAATATACAATTATGTCTAAGGCTTTGGACGACAGAGCGGGCTGTTTTATTATGATAGAAATGCTCAAATCCGAGCTAGAGTATGACGCGTATTTTACCTTCGTAACTCAGGAAGAAGTCGGACTTCACGGCTCTAAGGTTGCCGCGTATTCTGTAGCTCCCGACTTTTCAATCGTCCTCGAAGCTACTACCGCCGCCGATATTCCCGGGATATCCGAATTTAAGCAAGTTTGTAATGTGGACAAAGGCGCCGTTATCGGCTATATGGACAGACGCACTATCTACGATAAGGGTTTAATCGAAAGGGCTAAGGATATAGCCGAAAGAGAAGATATCAAGCTTCAGTTTAAACGAGCTGTCGCGGGCGGAAATGACGCGGGCGCTATCCACGAATCACGCGCGGGAGTAAGAACCCTCGCGATATCGCTTCCTTGCCGATATCTTCATTCTCAAATTTCACTGATTTCGAAAAATGATATCGACGATGTTTATAAGCTCGCTATGTTACTTTCGGAAGATATTTGCGGTGGAAAAATATGATAAAAATTTGCGATAACGATTTTAACATTGAGGGGTATTTAAACTCTCTTTCCGTGAATAATCCGTTCGGGTGCAGGATAAAAGCCCTGTATAATACCTACGACTACACTCTGGCTTTTGTTGACTTTTGGGTTCAACTGGTCGATAATACCGTCACGGCGCTGATCGCCCGAATGGAATCGACCTTTATACTCAGGCTTACCGATGACGCGGATTTAGAGGAAGTCAGCGCGTTTATGCGTGTTTCGGGAGCGGAAAACATTATCTGTGACGGAAAATATAAACTCGACTGCGGTATGGAGAGAGTTTCGGGACCTGTATTTTTGAGCAGCGATATTATGCCTTACGAAAACTCATTCAAGGTATTCAGCCCTCATATTAAAGATGTATATAATCTTATAAGCAAGTGCAGAAGCGAGAACTTCGCTGTGCCTTCTTACGAAAGCTTCGCTTTAGACGCGGCGCATAAGCTGAGTAAAAATACTCTCAGAATCTACGGCACAGGCGATAATAAGTTAGTGTGCTGTATTATGACCTTAGCCGAAACCGATAACGGCGCTGTTTTAGGGGCGTTAGCCACCGACCCCGAATACCGTCGGAAAGGCTACGGCGCGTTTCTAATCAGATACATAAATAATAAGCTTGTAAAAGAGGGTAAGAGGGTTTTTCTGCACAGAGCGCCCGACGAAAACGTCGAGTTTTATAACAAGCTCGGCTTTAAGGAGTTCGGCGAATGGTCGGAGTACCGTTGGAAAGGATAAATAATGGAAAATATATTTAATATTTCCGAGGAAATTATAAAAGCCTCAGAAAAGGCTCTGAAGCTTTGCGAAGATAAATTAAAAGAAATTGACGAAATTCAGGAATATAACCAGCATAAAATGATTAAAGCGTTCCAAAACGCTAAGATAAGCGAGAGCCACTTTGTCGGCTCGACAGGCTACGGCTACGGCGATAGAGGACGTGACGCGCTCGACGAGGTCTACGCCTATGTTTTCGACGCCGAGGACGCGCTTGTCCGCCATAATTTCGTCAGCGGAACTCACGCGTTAACGGTAGCTCTGTTCGGAGTTTTACGCCCTGGCGATAAAATGTTATGCGTAACAGGTACTCCTTACGATACTTTGAGAAGCGCTATCGGAATCGAGGGAAATTACCCGGGTTCGTTAATCGACTTCGGTATAAAGTACGAGGAAGTTGATTTAAAACCTGACGGAACTGTTGATTTAAACGCAATCGAAAAAACGCTTGACGAAAGCTGTAAAATGGTCTATATTCAACGCTCGCGCGGTTACAGCCTCAGACCTACTCTGACCTGCGGGGACATTGAAAATATCGTAAAAGCCGTCAGAAAGGTGAATAAAGACGTTATTGTAATGCTCGACAACTGTTACGGCGAGTTTATCGAGAAGAAGCAGCCGCTCTCGGTCGGAGTTGATTTAATGGCGGGTTCGCTTATTAAAAACCCCGGCGGAGGTATTTCGCCGACGGGCGGATATATCGCGGGAAGAAAAGATTTAGTCGAGATGTGTTCCTACAGGCTCACTACTCCCGGAACAGGCAAGGAGCTGGGCGCGACCTTAAACGTCGAAAGAGAGCTGTTTTTAGGAGCTTACCACGCTCCGCACGCAAGCGGAGAAGCGCTTAAAACCGCCGTGTTCGCTTCGGCTCTGTTTAAAATCCTGGGCTATGATGTAAGCCCCGAGTACGACGAAAACAGGGGAGATATTATCCAGGTTATTAAGCTCGGCACTCCCGAGGCTCTGGAAAAATTCTGCGTAGGTATTCAGCACGCGTCCGCTGTAGACAGCTTCGTCACTCCTTATCCCGACGATATGCCCGGGTACGAGGACAAGGTTATTATGGCGGCGGGAGCGTTTACGCTCGGCTCGTCTATAGAGCTTTCCGCTGACGCGCCTTTGCGCGAGCCGTACGCCGTATGGATGCAGGGAAGCCTTAACTTCCACGCGGGAAAGCTGGGCGTTATGCTCGCCGCGAATGAGATTTTGAGTTAGGATTTAGGGTGTAGGGTGTAGGTTATAGGTTGCAGGTTATAGAATTAAAGCCGGATATTAAAAAAGCTCCTTATGAAAGGAGCTTTTTTCTGTTAGTATCGTTGTTTTTATAATAACTTCCGTCGTTACCGGCAAGCTTACTCTTATAGCCCTTATAGTCGGGAGCTTTGACGGCTGAGCCGTTTTGAATCATATAGGTGTATTTAGCGGAGAGCTTGTCGTTTCCCTCAACGCCCATATAACCGAAAATCCTGTTCTTTTTCTCAGCGTAAGCCATCGAGCCGTACATACCGTATTTTCCTACTTTTGAGAGCTTGCCGTTATAAACAGTATATAAAGCCGTTCTGTCAGCGTGTGCGTAACCGTTAAAGCATACAAGCTCAGGGATATCGTCCTCGTCTACGTAAATAAGCTCGAAATATTTATATCCCTTACTCTTTAATAAGCTTGAATAAAGAGTTTTATAACCTGCCGCCGCTTTAGGAGCCGCCGCCTTAGTGTTCTTTTCACTTGTTTTTATGGTAGGTTCTTCGGTTTTAGCTATGGTAGAAGCTTCGGCTGTGGTCGTTTCCTCGACTGTAGTTTCCTGAGCCTGAGTAATTTCCTGAGCTTTAGCGGTCTCGGGTTCGGTTTCTGTCGTAACGCTGATACCGCACGCCGAAAAACTCAGTGCCGTAATAACCGCCAGCGCGATTGATAAAATTGTAAGTTTCATAGTATACCTCCTTTACGGTATTATACTATATTAGTTTAAAACTGTCCAGTGTATAGCCGCGTTAAAATGACAGATGGAAGTGTTATTCTATAAACCTATATATTAGTTTTAAAAAAAATAAATTTTTTTACTATAAAATTTATAATGTATATATATTTACTGTATATCTGTTAGGATATAGTCTAAAGTCCGATAAACACTGGCTTTTTCGACTAACAGATTAAAATTTTCATCTGTTATCAAGTGTTAGCTTTTAACGTATTGTGTAGTTTTTTCTTAACAGGAAGTATGTAGTAACGCTGTTTTCCCGAATGGTCTTTAATAATCCTCTCGTCCTCATCTTTGAGCTTAGACAGAACCCTACCTATCTGAACGGCGCTCGCTCCCTGAATAAATACAGCGAGTTTAGCCGAAGAAACCTTTATCCAATCCCTTTCGGGTAAGGTGAAGTCGAGTAAATCGAGAACCTCCTCTTCGTATTTAAGCTCGCATTTAAAGCTTGTGTTGCGTTTCTCGAGCGTTTCTCTCTCGCTGTCGGTGAGCCTGAAGCCCTCGGGATTTTCTTTGTACAGGTGATAAAAATATCCCCACATATCCTTGATTTGCTCCTCGGTCATAGAGAACAGAAATTTCTTGTCGATACTGTCAACGGGTACTACCCAGTAACGCCTCGAGCCCGTCAGGTCGTTCAGAAAGCGGTCGGGGTTAACCGTTCCGCAAAAGCTCGTTGTCCTGATAAGCTCGCTGTCGGCTGAGAGGTAGGGGTAGCGTATCTTGTCTATCGGACGGGTGATAAAGGCTTTTAGCGCGCTCTGCTCCCGCTTTAGTGTGCTGTCGATTTCGCCGAGCTCGCATATCCAGGTAGACAGAGCCGTTATAATCGTGTCCTTGTTCTTAACGTCGATAACCGCTCCCTCGGTGAACCACTCGAGCTTTAGTGCGAACCGCCTGAAAAACGAGGTCTTACCGCAGCCCTGAGGTCCTTGCAGAACTAAAACTCCCTCGGTGTTTACGGGATTGTCGAGAGTGTTGTAGGCTAAGGCTACCGACTGGATAAACCACTTTTTTACGAGCGTTCTCAAAAATTCGTCCTCGATACCGAGCAGGGCGTAGAGTACGTATAAGTTGCCCTCGTCGTCGTTTTCGAATTCCTCGAACATCTCGTGAATCGGGTTGTAACGGTTTTTGTCCGCGATAGCGAACAGGTACTGCTCAATCTGTTTTGTGCCGATTCCGAGCGATTTTACGCCTTTTGAGCGCAAATGGTCGAGAATTAACATCGGCAGTATGTTTAGTATATTTGCCTTGGAGTAAAGCTCAAACAGGCTGTCTATTCCGCCGACCTCGATTTTCTTGGTGACGAGGTTGAGCCTTACGTTTACCTCCAGCTCCGATAAAGCGTCCTCGACAGAGTAAAGGCTGAGCTTTTCGGCTTCGGCGGGTTGAGCTGTTTTAGGTATATCTTTGGGCTTTGTGAGTTTTTCGTATTCCGAGAAAAACCGGGTTTTCTTTTTCTGTTCAATCGCTAAATCGAGGAAAACTTCGTTAATAAGTTCGCCCGAAACTTTATTGTCGAGCGAGGCTAAAAAGTCCAGTACCGCGGGCGAGCAGATGTTTTCTACGGCTTCAAGGTAGAGAAGCTTCAGCGTGTCGGTGGAGTAGCTCTCGCCGTCCACGATTATTCTGCCCGAGTAGCCCTCGAGACAGTCGATGTGTTTTTGATGCTTGTAAGTTTTGCTTAAAATGTCGGCTTCCTCAACCGAATGTGAAAGCAATTTTTTCCAGTTGTAAGTATACATAATAAAATTCTCCTTTCACTTATAGCGCAAAAAGAGCAAAAATTGCATAAAAGTATGCAATTTTTTATTATTTTATTTTATTTTAGGTTACAGGTTATAGGTTATAGGTTACAGGTTATAGGTAGCGTTGCGACCGCCGCCTGAGGCGGATAAAGGGAGCAAAAGCGCTGCGCAAAATAAGGAGTATGGCGAGCGCGCTCTTAGCGCGAGACAGACGACTATATTTTGGGCTGGACATTACTTTAAATAATCTCAAGGAAAATAGGATATAGGATGTAGGATTTAGGGTGTAGGTTTTAACAAGGACTCGACACTCATTTTCAATTTTCAATTTTCAATTTTTAATTTTCAATTAAAAAAGCCCCCTCGGGAGCTTTTCCTTCGGGAGCGTTGATTTTATTTTCTCGCGACGCCTGTATCTCTCGCGGCTTTTATAACCGCTTTAGCTACAGCTTGACCGACGCGCTTGTCGGTAGCCTCGGGTATAATGTACTCGGGCGATAATTTATCATCGGGGACTAATTCGGCAATAGCGTATGACGCGGCGACCTTCATTTCTTCGTTAATCTCAGAAGCTCTGCAATCGAGCGCTCCTCTGAACATTCCGGGGAAGCAGAGAACGTTGTTAATCTGGTTCGGGAAGTCCGAACGTCCCGTGCCTACTACCGCGGCGCCCGCTTCCTTAGCTAAATCGGGCATAATTTCAGGAGTAGGATTCGCCATAGCGAATACTATCGGCTTTTCCGCCATCGACTTTATCATATCCTGAGTTACAATCTTCGGAGCCGATACGCCTAAAAATACGTCGGCACCCTTAATCGCGTCCTTTAATAGACCTTTTTGGCGGTCACGGTTTGTAATAGTCGCCATATAAGCCTGCTCGGAATTTAAACTCTCGTCACCCTCGCAGATTATACCACGGCTGTTAACCATAGTTATATTTTTAACGCCGATATTCATAATGTGTTTGGCGATAGCGATACCCGCCGAGCCCGCACCGCTTATTACGATTTTAATATCCTCAATCTTCTTGTCTACGATTTTAAGCGCGTTCATAAGCGCGGCGGCTACGATTACAGCCGTGCCGTGCTGGTCGTCGTGGAATACGGGTATATCGCATACTTCCTTTAGCTTTCTCTCTATCTCGAAACATCTCGGCGCCGCGATATCCTCTAAGTTAATTCCCCCGAAGCTTCCGCTTATAAGGTAAATTGTTCGGGCGATTTCGTCTACATCCTTACTCCTAACGCAGATAGGGAACGCGTCTACGTCGGCGAACTCCTTAAACAGCGAGCATTTACCCTCCATAACGGGCATACCCGCCTCGGGACCTATATCTCCTAAGCCGAGTACGGCTGTACCGTCTGTCACTACGGCGACTAAGTTATTTCTGCGGGTTAACTCAAAGCTCTTTTCGTAGTCCTTGTTAATTTCGATACACGGCTCGGCAACGCCCGGGGTATAGGCTAAAGCGAGTTCTTCGCTTGTGTTAATCGGAACTCTCGATATAACCTCGATTTTGCCGTTCCATTCGTAATGCTTCTTTAAGCTTTCCTGTCTTATATCCATAATCTTACTCCTTAAAAATATTACCTGTCCTATTATACATTTATTTTAAAATAAGTTCAAGTTTTTTCTATTTGACATTTTTTATAAATTGGATTAAAATACTATCGCGAGTAAATTGAGCAGTCGCGGGATTATCCCGAAAGGGATTTTTCCGAGGAAAGTCCGGGCTCCATAGAGCGATAACAACGGCTAACAGCCGCCGAGGGCGACCTTAGGGACAGTGCAACAGAAAATAACCGCCGTTTTTTAACGGTAAGGATGGAAAGGTGAGGTAAGAGCTCACCGTCGGGATGGAAACTTCCCCGACGTGTAAACCCTGTTTGGAGCAACACCGCGGAGGGAAATATTGTCTGCTCGGCATTCCCGTGGAGGTGGCGTTGAGCAAGACGGTAACGGCTTGCCAAGATAGATGACTGTTCACGACAGAACCCGGCTTATAGATTTAGTCGCAGAAAAAGCTCCCTAGGGAGCTTTTTTTAATCTTCTGTTTTTAATTGTTTAAAACTTTCTCCGCGCATTTAATTCCGTCTACCGCGGCGGATACGATTCCTCCCGCGTAGCCCGCGCCCTCTCCGCAGGGGTAAAGTCCCTTTACAGATAACGACTGCAAGCTCTCTCTGTCGCGTAAAATCCTTACGGGCGACGAGCTTCTCGTTTCGGGAGCTGTGAGTATCGCGTCGGGGTGTGAAAACCCGTCGAGATAACGGTTCATAGCGGTTATAGCCTCCCGCATACTGTCGGTTATGTAACTCGGCAGGAAGTTGTCCAATTCGGAAAACTCATAGCCCCGCTTATAGCTCGGAATAACCTCGCCGAGAGCGGTTGTGTTACGGTTATTTAAAAAGTCCTCAACTCTCTGTACGGGAGCCTTATAATCTCCGCCTCCGAATTTAAAGGCGGATTTTTCTATTTTACGCTGATATTCAATTCCCGCGAGAACGCTTTCACTGCCGAAGTCTTCGGGGAATACCGATACTAACAGAGCGGAGTTTGAGTTTTTCGCGTTTCGGCTAAACTCACTCATTCCGTTCGTACAAACCATACCCGCTTCGCTCGCCGCGGGTACAACCTCTCCGCCCGGACACATACAAAATGTGTACGCTCCCCGTCCGCTTTTAGTCGTTACGTTGAGCTTGTACGGAGCCGAGCCTAAGCGTTCGTTACCCGCGAAATTTCCGAATTGACTTCTGTCGATATTTTCCCTTAAATGTTCAATTCTGGCGCCGACTGAAAACGGCTTTTGCTCCATCAAAATATCGCTGTTAAAGAGCATTTCCACCGTATCTCTGGAGCTGTGACCTATAGCGAGTATGATGTTTTCTGTTTCTATAATCCCGCTGTCGGTTAACGCGGCGGTAATTTTACCGTCTTTAGCTTTATAGCCTGTGAGTTTAGTATTGAAGCGGACTTCTCCGCCGAGATTTATAATATGTTCCCGGATATTTTTAACGACATATCTCAAATTGTCAGTGCCGATATGAGGCTTCGCGTTATAAAGAATTTCCTCGGGAGCGCCGTGATTTACGAACTCGATAAGTACTTTCCTCGCTCGAGGGTCTTTGGTACCCGTGTTGAGCTTGCCGTCGGAGAATGTTCCCGCTCCGCCCTCGCCGAACTGAATGTTCGAGCTTGTGTCGAGCTTGCCTGTTTTAATAAAATTGTTTATATCTTCAATACGGCTGTCGCAATCCTTGCCCTGTTCGATTATAATCGGCTTAGCTCCCGCCGCGGCGAGTATTAATCCCGCGAACATTCCAGCGGGACCGAAGCCTACAATTACAGGGCGGGTGTTCAGCTTTTTAACCTCGGGAAGCTTGTACTCGTAGGGCGCGGTAATCTTAGCCTTATTCGACTTAGCTTTCGATATAACACGGTTTTCGTCGGTGTTGAGGTAGACGTCTACAGACGCTGAAAAATGTACGTCGTTCTTTTTGCGCGCGTCTATCGAGCGCCTGAACAGCGAAAGCTTTTCGATTGATTCTTCATTTATTCTAAGCTCTTTAGCCGCTTTAGATTTAATGGTTTTGTCGGTATAATCAAGCGGAAGTCTTAAATTGTTAATCCTTATCATACGCTTTCACCCGCGATAATTCCGCTTGTAAAGGCGAAATTAAGGTTAAATCCTCCGCAATCTCCGACTATGTCTACAGCTTCTCCGCAGATGTAGAGGTCTTTTATTTTCTTGCTTTCCATAGTTCTAGGCTCAATCTCTAAGCCGTTTACTCCGCCCGCGCATACCTGAGCCTTGTCGAAATTTGTCGGTTTTTCGACCTTAAATCTCCAGTCGTAAATTGTATCGCAGATATTCTCTATATCTTCCTTTTTAAGAGTGGATATAGGGGCGCTTAACTTATTAACGCCCGAGCTTTTCAGTATAGCCGTACCGAGCTTGTTTATAAACATACCGTCTAAAAATCTTTTGATTTCACGGCTTTTGAAGCTTTGAGCGTTGATTTTAAGTACGTGCAGAAGCTGTCCGTAATTCTCATTATACGGACTGATATTCAAGCTTACTATAGGGCTTTTGAGGTCTTTAACTTTGGCGCTGAGATTAAATATACAAATTCCCGAGAGCGAGTTTTCCGTAAACTGAATTTCTCCGCTTTCGGATTTAATATATTCGTCACCGTCAAATAATGTGACTGAGCCTTTTTGTCTTACGCCTTTAATTGACGGCGCTTTGTCTTTTACTTCCAAAGGACATAAGGCGGGGGATAGAGGTTCGATTTTATGACCGAGCTTTTCGAGTAAATTAATTCCGCTGTTATCCGAGCCCAGCTTTGGTGAAGCGGGAGAGCCTGTGGAAATTATAAGCTTTTCGCAACTGAATTTTTTATTTTCGGCTTTTATTATAAATGTGTCTTTCTTTTCGATAGAGGTTACTTTTGTATCACAAATAACCTCAACTTTGAGTTCATCAAGCCTGAACCTAAGTACATCCAAGACAGTTCCCGCGTGGTTGGAATAGGGATATACTCTGTTCTCGCTGTCACAATAAGTTACAAGCCCGAGCTTAGAGAACTCCTCGCCGAGCTTAACTACAGAACATTTCTTAAATAAGGCGCTGAGGTTATTAAAAAAGCTTCCGCTGTATTTTTCAACATCGTCAGCGTCCAGGTTAAAGAGATTACATCTTCCGTTACCTGTGGATAAAAGCTTACGTCCTATTCTGCTTTGTTTTTCCAGTATCGCGACAGTTTTATCGGGGTTATTTTCCTTGGCTTTTATAGCGCATATTATACCCGAAGCTCCGCCGCCTATAATTATTACGTCTTTTTTAACCATAATATATCCTTTTAAGTCGTGAATATTTAAACAAGTTTTATGTAATTCTCCATAGAGAAACAAAAGGGCGAAATTAATTCGCCCAAAAGTTACGCCTTATTAAATAAGGCTCCGAGCGCTCCGAATAATCCCATACTTGCGAGAGCCATAATAATTCCCGCCAGAATTACTCCGCCCATACAGGCGAGAACGCTCTTTTTAAAGTCTAAGTCAAGAAAGCTCGCGGCTAAGGTTCCCGTCCACGCGCCTGTGCCCGGTAAGGGTATACCTACGAATAAGAGCAGAGCGATATAAATTCCCTTGCCTTTTCCCGACTTACCCTTGAGCTTTTCTCCGCCTTTTTCACCTTTTTCATAGCAGAAGGTAAAGAACTTACCTATGTACTTTTTATCCTTGCCCCAAAGAAGAACCTTTCTCGCGAAAAGGAAGATAATCGGAACAGGGAGCATATTTCCGATAATACAGATAATATAGCACGCGACAGGGTTAAGTCCCATTCCTATTCCGACAGGTAAAGCTCCTCTGAGCTCAACTATCGGCACCATTGAAATTAAGAATACTATTAAATAATTAATCATAATAATTGCCAAAGCCTTTCCGCTTAAAATTTTAATTACATTATCTAAAATATTATACATTAGAACTCAATATTTTTCAACCTCTGTAATTGACTTTAACAAAAATAAATAGTAAAATAGTAAGGATATATAACGAGGTAATGTATATGAGTAAAAATATTGTAAGTAAGAGAAAAACCTTTTTTATAATTATGCTGATTATAACGGGTTTATACATAGCTTTTATATGGTGGCATTCGACGATGACCGCCGAAAAATCCGCTACGGAAAGCTTGACGGTACTTAGTTTTATTAAAAATATATTTAAAGCTATCGGAATTAATTCAAATTTAACCGACCATATTATCCGTAAATCCGCTCATTTTTGCGAGTTTGCTCTGCTCGGATGTCTTACAACTTGGACGGCGTACGCAGGTAATCATAGAATTGTTAAAAATCTGATGTCCACAGGCTTTGTATGTTTAGGTACAGCCGTAATCGACGAGCTTGTGCAAATCAGCGCTAAAGGCAGGTCGGCTGAGGTTACGGATGTTGCGCTTGACTTTTGCGGAGCTGTAGCGGGATTTTTATTTTTTATACTTATATTCGCGATAGTAAGATTGATTAGAAAAGCAAAGTAATTGAAAGGATATGTAATTAATGGGAGAACAAGTACAGACAGGAAATAAAATGGGATACGCTAAAATGTTCCCGCTTATAATGTCTATGGCGTTACCCGCTATGTTTTCTATGACGGTTATGGCGCTTTATAACGTGGTAGACAGTATATTTGTAGGTCATTTATCCGACGGAACGGTAGCTCTCGAGGCTACTTCCTACGCTTATCCTCTGCAAATGCTCTTAATAAGCTTTGCTGTAGGAACGGCTGTCGGAATTAACTCGCTTATAGCCAGACGTCTCGGCGCCGGTAAACAGAAAGAAGCCGATTCCGTAGCCGCTCACGGTATACTTTTAGGCTTGATAACCTGGGTTATCTTTATATTTGTCGGTCTTTTCGCCGTAAAACCGTTTTTGCTTTCTTACGGTTGCGGCGGCAAAACTTTGGAATACGGAACTCAGTATTTATCGGTAGTTTTAACCTTGTCGGGCTTTAGCATTATTCAGGTTACAATTGAGAAATCCCTGCAAGCTACGGGAGATATGTTCTTTCCGATGTTGTTTCAGCTTGCGGGCGCGGTTACGAACCTTATTTTTGACCCGCTGTTTATTTACGGTATAGGACCTTTCCCTGAGCTTAAGGTAATGGGCGCGGCTGTGGCTACGGTTTTGGGACAGTTTGTAGGAATGGTGTTCGCGCTTATCGTATTATTTAACAAGAAAAATAAAATTACGGTAACGTTTAAAAACTTTAAATTCAGCGGTAAAACCGTTAAGGATATTTACGCTGTAGGTGTTCCGTCGATAATTATGCAGAGTATCTCCTCGTTTATGATAATCGGAATGAACGCTATACTCTCGGGATATCGTTCGGGCGTTACTATTTTAGGAATATATTTTAAATTACAGAGCTTTATATTTATGCCTTGTTTCGGACTTAACCAGGGCGTACTTCCCGTAATGGGCTTTAACTACGGCGCTAAAAATAAACAGCGCTTGTACTCCGCTATGAAGTGCGGTATAGCCGTGGCGCTTGTAATTATGCTGATAGGAACGGCGCTGTTCTGGGCTATCCCCGATAAGCTTTGCGCGTTGTTTAACGGTGATCCTCAGCTTATCTCGGACGCTGTTCCCGCGTTCAGAGCGATTTCGCTTTGTTTCCCGTTCGCCGCTGTAGGTATTATATTTATTTCGTTGTTCCAGGCTACAGGTAAGGGTATAAGAGCGCTTATTATCTCGTTTACACGCCAGCTTGTATTTATACTCCCGATAGCGTTTATTATCTCGAGATACTTCGAGCTTCACGCGGTATGGCTCGCTTTTCCTCTCGCGGAAATCGGCTCTATGGCGCTTGCGATATCGTTGTTCGTTCAGCTTACTAAAACCGATTTTAAAAAGTTAGATAATTAGGTTAATTATTTATATCACCCCGCATATAAATTTATCGAGGTGATATAATGGACAATCCCGAACCCTTGTATTATAACGACGATTGGAAGCCTGTTTATAATCCCGTCGAGTTTAAACCTGTCGATAGTATTTCCGAAGATGTTGAGGAAGCTGTTCCAAAAAAGAAGGAACGAGGCTCTAAACCGATGCTTGTGATTATTCAGATTATTATTTGTATAATCGGAATTTTGTCGCTGTACGGCTTAAAATATTTTAACGCGGATATGTTCTCCGAAGTTTATAAATGGTACGATAAAAACATTAACAACGAGCTTATAATTAAGGATAATATCGATAAATTCAGTATTGATAAACTTATTAATGCGGTTCAAAATAAATAGATTTTCCGTATATTTATCGTTTCCCGCGCTCGCGTTAATTTCTATAATCGTTATCAGCAACAGCTACACTAACTATCTTCTGTGCTTTTTAGCGATAATTATTCACGAGCTGGGACATCTTGTTTTTATGTATCTGTTTGGATATAATCCGCTCGGGGTAAGCATAAAAGCTTTTAATATTTCTATTTTAGAAAATAAGCGCTATAATTCCGAGCTTTCCAAGGATATTATTATTACGCTCGCGGGGCCTTTATTTAATATAATCGCTTTTATAATCTTACTATTTTTCTACCGTGAATTTGCGTTGGTTAATCTGTTCGTAGGGGTGTTTAATTTACTCCCCGCGGCTTCTTTGGACGGCGGACAGCTTATTTATCTTCTGCTGATTAAACGCTTTACTCACGAAATCACGGCTAAAATCCTGGACGTGATTACGATTATAACAGCATTGCCGATATTCTTTATCGGAATTATGGTGCTGTTAAACTCTAAATATAATTTCTCGCTGTTATTTATAGGAATTTATTTGATATTATCTTTGTTTATCAGAGATGAAAAATATCTCTGACGGAGGAAATATGATTAATAAGGAAGTTGAAAAGATACTCTTAAAGGTTCAGAAGCCCGGACGTTATGTCGGCGGAGAGATGAACTCTGTGGTTAAGAATAAAGATGATGTTGACGTTAGGTTCGCGTTCTGCTTTCCCGATACATATGAGATTGGTATGTCGCACCTCGGAATGAAAATTCTTTACAGCATTTTTAATAACGTGCCGTATATCTGGTGCGAAAGAGTATTCGCGCCGTGGCTCGATATGGAAGAGCTTATGCTCGAGCGGAATATTCCGCTTTTCGCGCTCGAAAGCGGCGAGCCTATTACAGATTTTGATTTTATCGGCTTTACGCTGCAGTATGAGCTTAGCTTTACTAATGTGTTAAATATGCTCAAGCTTGCGGATATTCCGATTAAATCAGCCGACAGAAAAGAGCTTAAGCAGATTGTGGTAGCGGGAGGCCCTTGTGCCTGTAATCCCGAGCCTTTGACCGATTTTATTGATATTTTCTTTATCGGCGAGGGCGAGGAGGTCGATTTAGAGGTTATCGAGCTCTACAGAAAATGTAAGGCTGAAAATAAATCTAAGGACGAGTTTTTAAGAGAAGCAGCTCAGATTAAGGGTGTTTACGTGCCGTCGCTCTACGACGTCGAATATAACGACGACGGCACTATAAACAGCTTTACTCCTAAGGATAACGCTCCCGCTGTTGTGGAAAAACGTCTTATGCTCAATATGGACGAGAGCTATTATCCCGAAAATTTCGTGGTTCCTAATATTGAAATCGTCCACGACAGAGCCGTTTCCGAGATTTTCAGAGGTTGTATAAGAGGTTGCAGATTCTGTCAGGCGGGCTTCTTATACCGTCCTGTACGTGAAAAATCCGTTGACGTTATAGATAAACAGTGCCACACTATATGTAATAATACAGGCTACGACGAGGTCAGTTTATCGTCGCTCAGTTCATCTGATTACACCGAGATTGTAAAGCTTCTCGAAAAGCTTACTTCCTGGTCATCCGGCGAAAAGGTTAATATTTCACTTCCGTCGCTTAGAGTTGACGGTTTCAGCGAGGATATTTTAAATAAGCTTAAAACAGTCCGTAAAAGCGGACTTACCTTCGCGCCCGAGGCTGGTACTCAGCGGTTAAGAGACGCTATCAATAAAAATGTTCAGGAGGACGAGCTTATAGAAACCTGTTCCAAAGCGTTTAACGGCGGCTGGAATAAGGTTAAGCTTTACTTTATGATCGGACTTCCGACCGAAACCTACGATGATGTCGAGGGTATAGCTCACCTTTCACAAAAGGTGGTAGATACTTTCTATAGATGCGAAAATAAGCCTAAGGGTAAGGGTGTTACCGTTACGATTTCGACCGCTTCATTTGTGCCTAAGCCTTTTACTCCGTTCCAGTGGTACGCCCAGAACTCCCGAGAGGAGCTTATGGATAAACAGCTCCACTTAAAAGATACGATTACTACTAAAAAGGTTAATTATAATTATCACGACGCCGACACCAGTTATATCGAGGCTGTGTTCGCCCGAGGCGACAGAAAGCTTAATAAGGTTATGGAAAAAGCTTTGGAAAAGGGCTTTCGTTTTGACGGTTGGAATGATTGTTTCTCGTTCGAGGGTTGGATGGAGCTTTTCGAGGAATGTGGTATCGACCCTGATTTTTACGCTTGCAGACAGAGAAGCTTCGATGAAATTTTACCGTGGGATTTTCTCGACTACGGCGTTACAAAAGAATTCCTTATAAAAGAATGTGAAAAAGCCTATAAAAATACTACAACCGAGCATTGCCGTCTAAAGTGTAATAACTGCGGCGCGGCGAAGTATGGGGGAGGTGTATGCTTTGAAAGACGTTAGAGTGTGGTTTACCAAAAAAGACGAGTGTAAGTATATATCTCACCTGGATTTAAACCGCTGTATGCTCAGAGCGCTTCATAAAAGCAAAATCCCAATCTGGCACACCGAGGGCTTTAATGTTCACCCCTACGCCACTTTTCCGCTGCCCTTATCGCTCGGCTTCGAGGGCTTAAAGGAATGTATGGATATTCGTCTTGTTGAGGAATACGACTATAATTCTATTAAAGAAAAATTAAATGAAAGCTTGCCTAAGGGTTTACGTGTTTATGATGTTACCGACCCCGAAATGAAAGCAAAAGAGATTACATATTCTGTGTTTAAGATTAAGATTACCTCCGAGGAAATTTCAGCGGACGAGCTTTATACTAAGCTGGACGAGCTTTTGAGTAAGGACGAGGTGCTTGTCGAGAAGAAAACTAAAAAGAAAGGCGTTAAGGAGATTGATATAAAGCCTTATCTCGATAAATATAAGCTGGAGCGTAATATCGGCGGAGCTATACTCGAGATAACCTTACCCGCGGGAAGTGTTACGAATATAAACCCGACGTTAATTCAAAAGGCGGTAGAGAGATATTATAGTGTAGACGTTTATTTTGAAGTTACAAAAACCGATATGCTCAACAAAAATTTAAAAAGTTTTAAATAAAACTTGATTTTTTACGGCGATTGATATATAATATTCGAGGTCGCTTATGCAGAGATGTCCGAGAGGCCGAAGGAGCATGATTGGAAATCATGTGTACGGGTACACCGTACCGAGGGTTCGAATCCCTCTCTCTGCGCCAAGTAAAAACCTGTATACCCATTCGGGTATACAGGTTTTTATTTTACACAAAACAGAGAGAGGGATTCGAAGCCGACCGTCGCGTCCTCGTTCGCTCTGTTCATAGGCAATTAAAGTGTTAATTGCCCGTATGAACTACGCAACTCGTCCTTTCCCCAAAAAGCTTTGCTTTTCGGGGACCCCGTTTTTAGGGAGGAGCGTTTATGATATTTTAGCTATGATACAAGCCGCGATGTTATTTTGATATTACTATCGTATTAATAATTTTCCTCGTGGATTTCGAAGAAGCTCTGCGGATGGGCGCATACGGGGCAAACCTCGGGAGCTTTTGTACCGACTACGATATGACCGCAGTTTCTGCATTCCCAAACCTTAACCTCGCTCTTTTCAAATACCTGAGCTGTTTCAATGTTGTTGAGAAGCGCTCTGTAGCGTTCTTCGTGCATTTTCTCGATTGCGGCAACGCCTCTGAACTTCTCGGCTAATTCGTGGAAGCCTTCTTCGTCGGCGGTTTTGGCGAACTCGTCGTACATATCAGTCCACTCGTAATTCTCGCCGTCGGCGGCTGCTTTTAGGTTCTCGGTAGTTGTACCGATACCCTGAAGCTCTTTAAACCATAATTTAGCGTGTTCCTTTTCGTTATCCGCTGTTTTTTGGAACAGGGCTGAAATCTGCTGATAGCCCTCTTTCTTAGCTACGGAAGCAAAGTAAGTGTACTTGTTGCGTGCCTGAGATTCGCCCGCGAAAGCCGCTTCCAAGTTCTTTTCGGTCTGTGTACCCGCGTAGGGATTCTTTTTAGTTTCTGACATATTTTTCTCCTTAATTTATATTTTTACCTTGAATTACGTTTCGTTCTTCAAGTTGTCTGTTGATGTAGTTTAATACACGCTTTTTATCAGCGCTCCATAAAGGAGCTATGAGCGTTTTCTTATCGCCGTCGCCCGTGATTCTGTGGATAATTACGTTTTTAGGCAGAAGCTCAATATTTTTGCAGATTAGGTCGGTATATTTTTCGAGTGTGAGAACCTCAAATTTGCCTTCTTTATATTCTGTTTCCAAATCGGTATCTTTTATTATGTGTAAAAGCTGGAGCTTTATTCCGTCAGTGAGCTTGCCGACATATTTGACGGTATTGAGTATCATTTCTTCCGTTTCATACGGCAATCCGATTATAACGTGGGTAACAACGGTTACTCCGATTCTGTGTAAATCTTCTACAGCCTTGTCGTAAACAGACAGGGGATAGCCCCTGCGGATATACTCGGCGGACTTTTCGTGGATAGTCTGTAAGCCGAGTTCTACCGTTACGGGTTTGATTTTGTTAATCTCATTAAGAAGATTTAAGATATCCTCGCTTAAACAGTCGGGACGTGTAGCAATCGAAAGCTCCGCGATATAGCCGGGCTTTATCGCTTTGCGGTAAATATCTCTCAGATAATTAACATCGGCGTATGTGTTTGTAAAGGGTTGAAAGTACGCGATATACAAATCGTCTTTAGTTTTCGATTTAACACGGTTTTTAGCGAGGTTTAGCTGATTTTCGATATCGGTATCAAATTCGCTCGAGAACTCGCCTGAACCGCCTTTGCCGCAAAATATACAGCCTCTTGTATCAAGCTTACCGTCACGGTTGGGACAGGTCATTCCGCCGTTAATCGAGAGTTTGTATACCTTTTTACCGTATTTATTTTTGTAATATTCGTTTAAAGAATTATAATGCTTCATTTGATATTAATTCTATTATTTGTTATAATTAAAAAGGTGATTGTATGAAAGTTTTACTATATAATATTGAAAACAAAAAATCTATCGAGATAAAAAATCTCTGCCGTAAGCTTAATATCGAGTACAGCGGCGTTAAAAAGAACGAATTCGGTTATAAAATCGAGTATCTTTTAAACCTCAGCGATGATAATTCCTGCGCAGAGAATTCTGATTTCGACGGAGAGATGTTGCTTATGGTCGATTTTAACGACGGAATACTGGATTTATTCCTATCATTACTCAGAAAGAAAAAGTGTACTGTTGCTTTAAAAGCGGTGCTAACAGAAACTAACCGCAAATTCACTTCATACGAATTGTACTCGGAGCTTTCTAAGGAACACGAATATATGAAAAAAGGCGGGAGGTACCATCAAGCGTAAAGCCTGATATAATCCATAAACTTTCTGTAGATTTTACCCTCGAGTTCCTCAATATCTTTGTCAATACCGCCGTTAAAGAACAGCTCGTTGTGACAGCTCAGCGCTCTGTACATAGAGATTACATAGCCTCTGATTTTATCCTGAAGCTCAGGGCTTAACTCGTTACCGTTCGATAATCCCATATATAGATGTCCGTCGTGAATTTGGGCGGGGAGTATTTCTCTTATATCCTCAAATCTGTTGAGTTTTTTTACGCTTTTATAAAAATCCTTTATAGAAAACTCATTTTTATCCTTAAAATCGGTGTTTTTATCGGCGATTTCTTCGCATCTTTTAAGGTCAAAATACTCGTCGGTCATATATTTATAGAGGTTATGTCTGTTGATTTTAAGGACTTTATACAGACGGATGTTGTATAAAGCGTTCTCAAGGCACGAAAGCGCCGACATAATCATATGGTTGTCGAGTTGAGCCATAGTATTAAATATGTTCTGATAAATACTCTTGTTTATTATTATAAGCGTGAGTTTTTCCTGCTCGGTATATTCTTCCATAATAGTAGGTTCAATAAGATACTGAGCCGTAAATCCGTATAAGCTGCGGACATAGTTCTTAAAATCTTTATAAAATTCGTTTAGAAAATCCGCGTTTTCAATTGTAAAAGTAAACATAAATATCACCTTTTATAGTATAGAATAAATGATAATAAATTGCAATATGAATTGATAATATTTGACATTCGGCTTATTTTCTTGTTATTTAAGCTGATTTATAGTATAATAAGTATTAAATTTGAAAAAGGATATGAAAAAATGAAGAAAATTAAACCGTTTATTATTTCGGTAGTTTTATCGGTTCTGACTGTAATCAGCTCGATTCCCGCCGGAGCTATGAAGCTTACCGAGGTTCCTAAGAACACAAATTATCATTACGGGCTTGACGTTTCTACCTGGAACGGAAGCCTTAATATGAAACAGATTAAAAACGCGGGTGTAGAGTTCGCGATTATTCGAATCGGATACTATAAAAAGTCGGGCGGATATCTCGATGTTCGATTCAAAGAGAACGTAAAAAAATGCGTTGAGAACGGTATTGAGTTCGGCGTGTATGTATATTCTTACGTTTATAAAAAGAGCGATAATCTAAAATGCGCTAAATGGGTACATAAACAGCTAAAGGCTATGGGTAATTACTGTAAAGATATTGACACAATTCCCGTAGCGTACGATATAGAAGATAAAACCCAGACTAAAGCCGTTACCAAAGGTAAAATCTCTCGTACATATCTATATCAGAGCGTATGCAAGTTCTCCGATAAAATAAAGAGCTACGGTTATATTCCGGTAGTTTACTCGTTCCAGGGCTTCTTTATGAGCTATCTCGATATTACTAAACTTCAGAAAAAGGGATATAAAATCTGGTACGCTCAGTGGCCGTATCTTTACCACCTTACGACTAAGGACAAGAAGGTGATGTATAACGGAACTGTTACGGATATTTGGCAGTTTTCCGACGCGCTGACTATAGGCGGTAAGGTTTTCGATACCAACGTTTGTTACGATGATTTTTACAATTATAAAAACGAGGATTCTAAGCTTAAAGTAAAGGAATTTAAGGAAGCTTACGCTCTCGGTAATAAATCGAGCGTTAAACCGTCGGCGTTTAAGGTTTACAGCGGTTCAACCTTGTTAAAAAAAGGTAAAGATTATAAGCTTATCTACTTTAAAAACAAACGCGCGGGTAAAGCAAAAATAAAAATAATTCGTTATAAGAATAAAAAATATCTCGAAACAAAGACTTTATTCTTCTACGTAAAGCCCGCTGTTCCGCAGAAACTCAAGACTAAAAGCTATTTACATAAAATGGATATTTCCTGGAAAAAATCGGCGGGAGCGAGTTATTATGAGATTCAGGAAAAGGACGTAAACGACGATACTTATAATACCATAGACGTGGTTAAGACTAATACGTATACTAATACCGATTTAAACTCAGGCAGTAAAATTGATATGAGAATACGCGCGGTGTACGATAAAAACGGTAAGGTTTATAAGAGTAAATACGCCTATGCGTCCGATTACACAAAGTATACTAAGGTAAAAATCGAATCGGTTACCTCCGAAAAAAAGAATTATGCCGAGGTGAAATGGACTCCTAAATCCGAAAACGCCGTCGGGTATGAAATAAAATATTCGACCGATAAGAATTTTTCTAAAAACGTTAAAATTAAAGCCGTTTCGGGAATAGAATCTTCCTCAAAAACCATAAAGCTTACTTCGGGAAAAAAGTATTACTTTAAAGTCCGCGCCGTTAACGAGATTGATACCTTTAAAGTCTATAGTAATTACAGCGACATATTAAATGTAAAAATAAAATAAATTAAATAAATTAAAAGGCTGATTCATATTTGATGCAGCTGTATAATGAAAGTAGACACTAAAAAGTGTCTGCTTTCTTTTTTGTGTTAGAATAAATATGGAGGTGTAAACAAATGAGAAAGAATAGAAATTATAGTCCTGAATTTAAGATTAAATGTGTGAAAATGGTTTTAGAACAGCATTTATCACAATGGGAAGTGAGCCGTGAGTATAATGTTGCGAGAAGCGTAATTCAAAAATGGATAATGAACTATCAAAAACACGGAGAACAATATTTTTATGAGGAACATAGAGGCAAAGGCTCCGGTAATCCGTTTGCAGCATTGCATACAAGTAAAAGCCTTTCACGAGAGGAAAGGCTTGAATTAGAAAATCTTAAGTTAAGGATTGAAAATGAACGATTAAAAAAAGGCTACATGGTGAAAGGAGTTGGTGCACACAAGGAGTACGTTACCACCTTAGATGCGAATACGAAATCATCGAAAAATTAAGCTCAGAATATTCAATAACATTTCTCTGCCGACTTATGGATATTAATAGATCAGGTTATTATGCTTGGAAAAACAGAAAAGGTAAACCCAATCGTTATGAAGTTAAGAGGCAAATACTAACTGAGTTTTTGAAAGATATGCATAAACATCATAAAACCTACGGGTATCACAATCTTGCTGCACATATTAGAGAAGAAACAGGGTTAGAGTTTTCAGATAATCTTGCTCACAAATGTTGCAAGCTTGCGGGCATTAAATCAAAAGCTCGAAAAACATATCATCCTAATAAAGGAGAAGAACACATTACATACAAAAACGAGATATTTACTAACTGGAACGCTAAACGTCCTTTAGAAATAGTTGTTTCTGATATGACTGAATTGAGCACTAAATATTTTGGTAAATTTGAATGGACTTTCTTTTTGGATACATACAATAACGAAATTATCGCTTCCTCTCTTTCGAGAAAAAAGGGTGATCCAAAGCCTTATTATGATTGTTTAAATACTTTCATACAAAAAATAGAGGAGAAAAAAGAACCAGTCATTTTACACACCGACCAAGGTTCGATTTACTCCTCAAAAGCTTTCGCTAAAGCTCATGAACATTGTACCAGTATTAAGCGTTCTATGTCAAGAGTTGCGACACCAACCGATAACCCCATTATTGAAGCAATTAATGGATGGATTAAAGAGGAATTATATATTGATTTCGGGCTTTATCGTTCGCAAGATATTCCAAGACTAATTAACAATTACATACATTACTTTAATAATTATCGTCTTTCTTCTAAATTGCAGTACAAAGCCCCTGCCCAATTTAGAATTGAACAGGGGTTTGATTAATTGTACTTTTTATTGTTGATGTGACCCCCGAAAGTTGGACATAATATTATAAGCGTAGTAGTTTAGCGGC
>CAMHQC010000009.1 GCA_946187325.1 uncultured Clostridia bacterium | reverse complement strand
AATAGCCCCTTATAGGGGCTGGTCAAACCACCCGTTCAACGGGTGGTTTTGATTTTCAGTAGTCAGTAGTCAGTATGCAGTTACCTTAACATAGTAGGGAACGGCACGGTGTTAAGATGACAACGCTCTTAACTCCACACTCCACACTAAATTGCGAATTGCGCATTGCGCATTGCGAATTGCTCTACATCTTACATCCTATATCCTATTTTCCTTGTGATTGTAGGGAACGGTCTCCGTGCCGTTCCGAGCCGAGTTTACCTATAAATACGAGTTTTCCTTTTGCGATAGCAAAACCGTAGACGTGTACCGTTTCGCCTTTGGCGAAAGGATAGTGCAAATACGTTAATATAGATGCCTCGGAACACCGCGGAGGGTGTTCCCTACGGTGTTAAGATGACAACGCTCTTAACTCAACACTCCAAACTAAATTACGAATTGCGCATTGTGAATTGCGAATTATACTTAATCCTTTGTTTAATCTTTATTTTTTTCCAGTTATAAAAGCCGTAGATGTCGTTAATTAAAAACATCGAAAAGCATATTATCATTGTGGCGTAGCCGATGTCGTTTATACTCGAAAGCACCCATAGTACGATTAATACAATGTCGTTAGCGGCGTAGGCGAGAGCGTAATACTCAACCCTCATAGCCGTGAGCACAGCGGCGAGATAGCTTGTAGTTACCGAAACAGTGCTGAACAACAGGTTGTTAGTGCCGAGCGATTTCAGTATAAAGTAAAATATAGTAGTTACCGCAGCGGCGGAAATTATCAGGAACACAAGCTTTTTAGCGGTCAGTCCGCCGACTTTTACCTCGGTTTCGGTGTACGGATTTTTTATCCAGGTAATAATCGACACAACCGCGACAGGCGCGCTCATTCCGAGGTATGTAATCATTTCGCCGTAATATTTTTCCTCGAACGATACCACCGCGTACAACAGCGCGAATATTATAATAAGAAACTGACCGATAACGTTGCCCTTGGCGCAGAGAATTACTCCCGAAACTCCGAGTAGTGAGGCTAAAAGCGAAACCACGTTAAAGCTTTTCGACATCATAAATGAACCTGTCACAACTACGATCGAGGTTATCCAGAGTATTTTTTCAAATTTTGTAAATTCTTTTAAAGAAAATTTCATAATCAATTAAAACAAAAGGCACTCGTTTACATATCTTCTAAGACCTAACGATATGTAACCGAATGCCCAAACATTCTACAACCCGGTGGCTGTTTTATACTTAATATTATAATACTTCTTTAATCGCGTTTAAAAAGTCGTCGAATTCCTCAAAAGCGGGGAACTGGGGATAGTCCTTTTTAATCTGTTCGGTAGTTCTGAAAAGGAAACCGTGCTTACTTGCCTCAATCATACCGAGGTCATTAAAGCTGTCGCCCGCGGCGATAGTATCGAATCCGATAGACTGGAGAGCCTTTACGGTCGAGTATTTGGACTTTTCAACTCTCATTTTAAATCCCGTAATCTCGCCGTCGTCGGCTACTTCTAATGTATTACAGAAAAGCGTCGGATAGCCGAGCTTTTTCATAAGCGGAGCGGCAAACTGAGTAAAAGTATCGCTGATAATAATTACCTGAGCGATAGAGCGCAGCTCATCTAAAAACTCCTTAGCGCCCTCTAACGGCTCAATCTGCTCGATAACGTCCTGAATTTCTTTAAGACCTAAGCCGTGTTCTTTAAGAATATTCAGTCTGTAGTTCATAAGCTTATCGTAATCGGGCTCGTCCCTGGTAGTCTTTTTTAACTCGGGAATACCCGAAACTCTCGCGAAGTTTATCCATATCTCAGGTACTAATACACCTTCCATATCAAGACATACAATTTTCTGTTTGCTCAACATAATCATCCTCTCGTTTATTACTCGGAAATTATATCATTTTTATAGATTTTAGTCAAGTAAAGAACCGTGATAAATTAGTATAGAATCACTGCTTGACTATATGATAATATTATGATAAAATTATGATAAAGTTAGGAGTTGGTACTATGATGAACATTAGACCTGTATCTGATTTAAGAAACAAATATCCCGAAATAGAAAAGCTCGTTCTCGAGGGAGAGGAAGTCTATCTCACAAAGAACGGATATGGTTCAATGGTAGTTATGAGTATAGAGCAGTATTCAAGGCTTAAAGACTCGCTGGAGATGAAGCTTAACGAAGCTGATTATATGGCTGATAATTCCACAGAAAGACTTTCTCACAAGCAAGTTTTCGGGAAATTAAAGGGTAAACTCAATGGATAATATATTTGAGTTAATGTAATGGAAGTTAGAAGATTTTTATATAGCAGACGCGATTTGCTAAATATGCTTTAAATTAAAACTCCCGACTGATAAGTATCGGTCAGGAGTTTTGTTTTATCAATTCTATTTCGTAAGCATTACTACGCACTCGACGTGTTCGGTATGGGGGAACATATCGACAGGCTGGATTTTGTGGACTTTATATTTATTCTTTGAAAGAAATAAAACATCTCTCGCGCAGGTTTCGGGGTTGCAGGATATGTAAACAACCTTTCTCGGATTGAGTTTTATAAGCGATTTTAAAAACTTTATATCACTGCCCGCGCGCGGAGGGTCCATAATTACCACGTCGGCGGACAGTCCCTCGTCCGCTATATCGACCATATATCTGCCCGCGTCGGCGCATACAAAGTCGATATTCTTAATATTATTGAGCTTGGCGTTTTTGCGGGCGTCTTTAACGGCGTCCTTGTTTAGCTCAACGCCTACGACCTGTTTAGCGTATTTGCTCGCGATAATTCCGATTGTGCCTGTACCGCAGTACGCGTCGATTACTATGTCGCTGTCCTGAATTTCGGTGAACTCCATAGCCTTGTTGTACAAAATCTCAGTCTGGATAGGGTTAATCTGGTAAAAAGCTTTCGGCGAAATTGTGAAAGTATATCCGCACAGCTGCTCCCTGATAACTCCGTCGCCGTAGAGAGTAACGCTCTTTTCGCCGAGAACAAGGCTTGTGCGCTTGTTGTTGATGTTCTGAACTATGGTTGTAATCTCGGGATGACGACCTAAAAGCGCGTTGATAAAGCTTCGTTTTGACTTAAAAGCTTCCTCGCCCGTGACGAGTACGACCATTATCTCTCCGCTCAAAAAGCCCCGCTTAATCAGCACGTGGCGTAAGAAGCCCGTCATTTTCTTATCGTCGAACGGCTTTAGCTTAAAGCTCTTTATAAGCTTTCTGATAGTTACGATAATTTCGTCAGCCTTTTCGTCCTCGATAAGACAGCTGTCCACTGGTACGATTTTATGGGTGGAGCTCTGGTAAACTCCCGAGATAACGCGGTTGTTCCTGTCGCGTCCGAAAGCCGCCTGAACCTTATTTCTGTAGTGGTAGGGGTTATCCATTCCGATAATATCTTCTACCCGATGGAATTTACCCATAAGCTTGACCACTTTTTTCATTTTAAAAAGCAGTTGTTTATCGTATGTTAAGTTGTGAATCTGACATCCTCCGCATTTTTTATAATGCGGACATTTTTTATTGTCCATGTCAGGAATTTCACTCCAATCTGATTATCAGTTTTAATTATTTTACCATATAAACCTTGCTTATACAATAAAAAACTTGATTTATCAGCCGTTTTGTTATATTATATTATGGTATGAAAGGTCGATGAAAAATGTTAACACTTGATAAAATCTATGACGCTTCGAGAGTACTCCAGGATGTTATCCATCCTACCTCTGTTGTAAAGGCGTCCGCGATTGATGTAGATTGCGATTTATACTTAAAACCCGAGTGTCTCCAGCTCACTGGCTCGTTTAAGCTTCGAGGTTCAGGCTATAAGATTTCTCAGCTTACCGACGAGGAAAAGGCGAGAGGAGTTATCGCTTGTTCCGCGGGCAATCACGCTCAGGGCGTAGCTTTGGCGGCTACTAAATACGGAATTAAGTCACTCATCTGTTTACCCGACGGCGCTCCTATCTCTAAGGTAGAGGCTACCAAGAGCTTCGGCGCCGAGGTTTGTATGGTGCCGGGCGTTTATGACGACGCTTATAAAGAGGCTTGCAGACTTCGTGACGAAAAGAATTATACATTTATCCACCCGTTTGACGATGAAAACGTTATCGCGGGTCAGGGTACTATCGGTCTCGAGATTATGAACGAGATGAACGACGTTGACGCGGTTATCTGCGCTATCGGCGGCGGCGGACTTATTTCCGGAGTAGCCTGCGCCATTAAGCACCTTAACCCTAACGTAAAGGTTTACGGCGTACAGGCTGAGGGCGCGGCTTCTATGTACACTTCGCTGAAAAAGGGCGAGGTTACAGCTCTTGATTCCGCGAGTACTATCGCCGACGGTATCCAGGTTAAAGAACCCGGAGAACTGACCTTTAAATATGTTCAGCAGTATGTTGACGATGTAGTAACGGTTTCCGACGACGAGATTTCGACCGCTATTCTAACTCTTATCGAAAAGCAGAAAATGGTTGCCGAGGGCGCGGGAGCGGCTCCGCTCGCGGCGGTTATGTTCGGCAAGGTTCCGGTTAAGGGCAAGAAGGTTGTGTGTGTAGTTTCGGGCGGTAATATCGACGTTACTATACTTAACCGTGTAATTAAGCGTGGTCTTATAACCTCTGGACGTCAGCAGACCTTGTGTATTCAGCTCGACGATAAGCCCGGACAGCTTCTCGGCGTGTCGAAGATTATCGCCGACCACGGCGGTAACGTAATAAGCGTTCACCATGAGCGAGCAAGCGAGGGTGAGATTACCGACTGTATTCTCAGAATTGTTCTCGAAACCCGTAATTACGACCACGTTAAAGAGATTTCGAAGTCGTTAAAACAGGCGGGTTTCAGGCTTGTGTGAGTTTAGGTTACAGGTTATAGGTAACAGGTTACAGTAAATAATGAAAGGAAATAATTATGTTAGATAAGATTTATACTAAAAACGCTCCCGACGCTATAGGTCCGTACAGTCAGGCTGTAAAGGTAAACGGACTTGTATTTACCTCGGGACAGATTGCTATTAATCCCGCTTCGGGCGAAGTAGAGGCAACTACTATCGAAGCTCAGACAGAGCAGGTATGTACAAACTTAAAGAACGTTCTCGAGGCTTCGGGCTCGTCGCTCGATAAGGCGGTAAAGACGGTTTGCTTCTTAGCCGATATGAACGACTTTAGTTCTTTTAACGAAATATACGGCAAGTATTTTACCTCAAAGCCCGCTCGTTCCTGCGTAGCTGTAAAGACTTTGCCCAAGAACGTTTTAGTAGAAGTAGAAGTTATTGCCGAGGCATAAACTATAAATTAAAATCTTGAAAGGAGAAATTACCATGGTATATGTTTGCGATGTATGCGGTTGGGAATACGACGAGGAAGCGGGCGCTCCCGAGTACGGTATTGAACCCGGTACAAAGTTCGAGGACTTACCTGATGATTTTGAATGTCCTCTCTGCGGAGTAGGCAAGGACAGCTTCTCCGAAAGCTAAATTATTCATCGGACAAAAGCGTGCTTCGGCGCGCTTTTCGTTTCCGATATTGAGGGGTAATAATGAAAACATTAATGAAAGTTTTGGCGGGTATAACACTCGCTCTGTTCATTTACTTTACGGTAATGTACGGTATGGAACATTTCGGCGTGTATCTGAGCTGTGCGGTAACCTTCGGTACATGCGCTTATCATCTTTGTATGAGATTAATTGTCGGTCTTATTTTTGACAAAACTATGAACAATAAGGCTGATTACAATAAGAAAACCTATCGTCTTAAACCGTTCGAGCGCAAGCTCTACAGCTTTCTCTGGGTTAAAAGATGGAAGAATAAGATGCCGACTTACGATAAAGAGGTGTTCGATATATCCTCTAACACCTGGGATGAAATCGCTCAGGCTACCTGTCAGGCTGAAATGGTACACAGGACTTGTTTTGTATTGAGCTTTCTGCCGATTGTACTGTCTGTTTGGTTCGGCGACTTTCCGATATTTTTTATCACGTCGCTTTTCGGAGCGTTAATAGACCTGTTGTTTATTATAATGCAGAGATTTAACCGCCCGAGAATCATAAAGATTATTAAGATAGAAAAACGCAGAGAAAAGAACGCTGAACGCTGGGTGTGAATGTAGTTCTCGGTTCTCAGTAGGCAGTGATGTCATCTTGAGCGGTTGCGGAGCAAATTTCGCTTTTGCGAAATAGTCGAAAGATCTTTTAAGTTTTTCGGTTCTATGTTCCGGATAAAAAGTGAAAAAATCAAGGCGCTATCCTTTCGGATAACGCCTTTCTTTATGCTGTATTTCAGCTATTAATATTTTTTACGCTCTACATAGGAAGTATGTAAGAGTTCGTGAGCCTTATGTGAACCGGGCTTCTCGAGATACTCGTCGTAGATAGCCTTGATTTCGGGGTTATCGTGCGACTTTCTGAACGGTAAGTTACGGTCGTCATCATAAAGAGCCTCGGCTCTCTTTTCGCGTAAGTCAACAAAGTTTCTTACGTGACCGGGCTGAATCGGCTGACCGCCGCCGTTGATACATCCTCCGGGACAGCACATAACTTCGATAAAGTGGTACTTAGACTTGCCGGCTCTGATGTCATCAAGAAGCTTAGCGGCGTTTTTAAGACCTGATGTTACGGCAACGTTAACGTCGATACCCGCTACGTTGTAGGTAGCTTCCTTAACGTCGTCCATACCTCTGACCTCAGTATACTCGAACTTCTCGAGGTCCTCGCCTGTGAGTACGTCGGCTACTGTTCTTAAAGCAGCTTCCATAACGCCGCCCGAAGCGCCGAAGATTGTACCCGCGCCTGAACCGATACCCATAAGGGAATCGAACTCGCCGTCCTCAAGCTCGGTAAACTGAATACCCGCTGTCTTGATCATTTTAGCAAGCTCTCTTGTAGTGATGGAGATGTCGTTATCCTGCATACCGTCGCGTCCCTGATCGTCACGGGTAATCTCAAACTTCTTGGCAACGCAGGGCATTACGGATACAACTACGATATCCTTGGGATCAATACCCGCTTTCTCAGCGTAGTAAGACTTAATCATCGAACCCTGCATCTGCTGGGGTGACTTACAGGTTGAGAGGTGGGGAATAAGGTCGGGATAATAATGCTCGCAGAATTTAATCCATCCCGGTGAGCAGGAAGTAATCATCGGTAAAGTACCGCCGTTCTGTACACGGTCGATAAACTCTGTGCCTTCCTCCATAATTGTAAGGTCAGCGCCGAAGTTGGTATCAAATACCTTATCGAAGCCGAGCATATGGAGAGCTGTAGTCATCTTGCCTGTAACGTTAGTTCCGATAGGCATACCGAAGCACTCGCCTAAGGTAGCGCGGATAGAGGGTGCTGTGTGAACTACAACGTGCTTAGCGGGATCGGCGATAGCCTCGAATACCTTGGCTGTATCGTCACGCTCAACAAGCGCGCCTGTAGGACAAACTACAGTACACTGACCGCAGCTTACGCAGGATACTTCGTTTAAGTCCTTATCGAAAGCGCAGGTGATAGCTGTATCGAATCCTCTGTTGTTGGCGCCGATAACTGATACGTACTGGTTCTTACAAGCAGCTACGCAACGACGGCAGAGGATACATTTGTTGTTGTTTCTAACGAGGTGAAGTGTTGACTTATCTTCCTCGTAGTGAGTTTCTTCGCCCTGGAACTTAGTCTCGTCAACCTTGTACTCAAGACAGAGCTGCTGAAGCTCGCAGTTGTCGTTTCTGGGGCAGGAGAGACACTTCTTGTCGTGGTTAGAGAGAAGAAGCTCTAAGTTAGTTTTTCTGTATTTACGGATTTCGGGAGTGTTTGTGAAGATTTCCGTGCCGTCTCTTTCGATAGGATATACACAAGCCGCGACTAAGCTTCTCGCGCCCTTAACTTCACAAAGACACATACGGCAAGCGCCGATTTCGTTGATTTCCTTAAGATAACATAAAGTCGGGATTTTGATACCGAATTTATGACAGGCTTCAAGAATAGTAGTATTTTTTTCAACGGTATAATCCTTGCCGTTGATTTTAATGTTAAGCATTTCCATTATTAATATCTCCTTTCTTTAGCCTTTTGAAACCGCGC
This sequence comes from uncultured Clostridia bacterium, assembly GCA_946187325.1. Lineage (GTDB taxonomy): Bacteria > Bacillota > Clostridia > Oscillospirales > Acutalibacteraceae > Ruminococcoides. The sequence continues at coordinate 68,661 of CAMHQC010000009.1, read as the reverse complement.
CGAACTTACAAGTATCCATACAAGCGCCGCACTTAACGCACTTGCTCGGATCAATCTCATAAGCGGGTTTCTTTTTACCGGGAGCGGTGTAATCTGTAACGTGGATAGTAGAAACAGGACACTTTCTCGCGCACATTCCGCAGCCGATACATTTCTCTTTATCAATCTTAAACTCGAGTAACTCTTTACATACGCCTGCGGGACACTTGTGGTCTTTAATATGAGCGATATACTCGTCCTTGAAGTAACGTAAAGTAGAGAGTACGGGGTTCGGAGCTGTCTGTCCGAGTCCGCAAAGCGAGTTAGCTTTAATATAGTAGCACAGCTCTTCCATTTCGTCGAGCATTTCCATAGTGCCCTGACCCTTGGTGATTTTCTCGAGCATTTCGAGAAGTCTCTTAGTACCGATACGGCAGGGTGTACATTTACCGCAGCTCTCGTCAACGGTAAACTCGAGGAAGAACTTAGCGATATCAACCATACAGTCGGTCTCGTCCATTACGATAAGTCCGCCCGAACCCATCATTGAACCGATTTCGAGAAGGTTATCGTAGTCGATAGGAATATCGAGATGCTCTGTAGGAATACATCCGCCGGAGGGACCGCCTGTCTGAGCCGCCTTGAACTTCTTGCCGTTGGGAATACCGCCGCCGATTTCTTCAACGATTTCACGAAGCGTAGTACCCATAGGAACTTCTACAAGACCTGTATGCTTAATCTTACCGCCGAGAGCGAATACCTTAGTACCCTTGCTCTTTTCGGTACCCATTGAGGCGAACCACTCGGGACCGTTTAAGATAATCTGTGTGATATTAGCGTATGTTTCAACGTTGTTTAAGATAGTCGGTTTCTGATAAAGACCTTTAACAGCGGGGAAAGGAGGACGAGGTCTCGGCTCGCCGCGCTTACCTTCGATAGAAGTCATAAGCGAGGTTTCCTCACCGCATACGAACGCGCCCGCGCCTAAGCGGAGCTGTAAGTCGAAGTTAAAGCCTGTACCGAAGATATCGTCGCCTAAAAGACCGTACTCGCGAGCCTGGTCAATAGCTATCTGTAAACGCTTAACAGCGATAGGATACTCGGCACGAACGTATATGTAACCCTTGGAAGCGCCGATAGCGTAGCCCGCGATAGCCATAGCCTCGATAACGGTATGGGGGTCGCCCTCGAGTACGGAACGATCCATAAACGCGCCGGGGTCGCCTTCGTCGGCGTTACAGCATACGTATTTCTGATCGGCGTCGTTAGCCGCCGCGAATTTCCATTTTAAACCTGTAGGGAAGCCCGCGCCGCCTCGGCCTCTCAAGCCTGAGTCGAGTACAGTCTGGATAACTTCCTCGGGTTTCATTTCGGTAAGAACCTTACCTAAAGCGGCATAACCGTCCTGAGCGATATAGTCGTCGATCTTCTCAGGGTCAATAACACCGCAGTTTCTTAAAGCGACGCGCTTCTGCTTAGCGTAGAAAGCGGTTTTATTAAGAGATTTAACAGTATCATCTTCAACAGTCTCCTGATATAAAAGACGTGTAACGATTCTGCCTTTTAAGAGATGTTCCTCAACGATTTCGGGAATATCCTCAACTTTTACCATTGAGTAGAAGCTTCCCTCGGGGTAAACTACCATAATCGGGCCTAACGCGCAAAGTCCGAAGCAACCTGTTGTAATAACGTTTACTTCTTTTTCGAGTCCTTTCGCCTTAAGCTCTTCGTTGAGCTTCTCAACAATTTTCAAGCTGTTTGAGGAGGTACATCCGGTACCGCCGCAAACAAGTACATTAGAACGATACATTCTTGCCCTCCTTATTTAGTGTTAGCGCCGATTGTATATTCGGTAACAACGTTTTTATTTACAAGATGGTCGTTAACAACTTTTACCGCTTTTTCGGGAGTCATTTTAACGTATGTTACTTTTTCCTCGCCGGGAACCTCGATTTCAACAACGGGCTCATACTGACAAATTCCGATACAGCCTGTCTGAGTAACTGTAACGCTGTCTGTAAGTCCGCGCTTAGCGATTTCCTCAGTAAAAGCGTTGAGTACAGGTCTTGCGCCCGCCGCGATTCCGCATGTAGCCATACCTACTAAAACACGAGCGGCGTTGGGGTTTTCTTTTCTGAGATCGAGATTAGCCTTAGCTCTCTCTCTGATTGCCTGTAATTCAGCTAAAGATTTCATTATCTATACACCTCCGAGAATAATTTGAGTTTGTTCTTCTAAATATTGTTTTATCCATTCCAAAACATCGGGAGTATCAAGACTTACATCGCCGAGAACTTCTTTTAGCTCGCGGGTGTCGAGTGTAAAGCTTCCTTTATCTGTAGTGTGTGTAAACACAAAGTCGATATCGGGGTTACATCTTATCAAAATCTCGATAGTGGAGTTGATATCTCCGAGCGGGGTCATATCAACGTGGCTTTTAACGTAGGATGCCTTAGTGGTAGTTCCTTCGTTTAGCTTCGATTTAATATCGAAGGAGCCGCCCGTCTGTTCAGCCGAAAGCTTAAACAGGGGGATACCCAGCCCGACCTTTCGGGTGGTTCTGGTAGTAAAAAACGGATCAATTACCTGATTGACCTGTTCTTCGGTCATACCGCAGCCGTCGTCCTCAATCGTTATAGAGAGCATATCGTCCTTATCGCTTTCGATTACGGTAATTTTAACGATATCAGCTTTTGCCCTGACTGAGTTTTGGGCTACGTCCATTACATTAAGCGACAGCTCACGCATTAGTTTTTATATTTCTCAATAATACCCGGTACATCGTCTACAGTAAGACGTCCGTAAACATCATCGTTAACGGTGATAACGGGAGCAAGTCCGCACGCGCCAATGCAACGGCAGGCCGTAAGAGAGAATAATCCGTCGTCCGTACATTCTTCAGCCTCGATTCCGAGAATTTCGGAGAGCTTGTTGAGAATGTCACCCGAGCCCTTTACATAACAAGCGGTACCTAAGCATACCGAAATGTTGTACTTACCCTTGGGTGAGAGAGCGAACTGGGAGTAGAATGTGGATACTCCGTAAACTTCCTCGAGCGGTACATTAAGTCCTTCCGCAACCATAGTCTGAACTTCAATCGGAAGGTAACCGTAAATATCCTGCGCTTCCTGAAGTACAGGCATTACAGCGCCGGGATCATCCTGATATTTAGCGATAACCTCTTTCAGCTTTGCTTCCTGTTCAGGTGTACCTTTGAAAGGCAGATTGCTGATTTTCTTTTGCATCGTTTTTCCTCCTTTAAAAGATATTGTGCGCGTAGAATAATCAAATTGGGCGCACGTATACGTTTAGAGCTATTATATCACATAATATGTCGATTGTCTATAATTTTTTTGGTCTTTTCAATAAAAATCATTGGTTATTTTGGGCGAAATTAGTGCAATATAGTTAGTTATAACTAACTGGATAACGTTTGTTTTTCCGCAAAAGAAAAAAGATTGGCTTTCACCAATCTTTTAACTGTCTAAATATTTAATTAACGCCTCGGCGCTGAGCTCGTCAAGCTCTAAAAAGTTCTCGGCTTCTTTCATATTTTCGAGATAATGAGCGTCAGAGCTTGTAACAATTTTCATATTGTTAAGAACAGGGTGGAGTTCTTTAAGTTCGGACTCTTTGCTTTTATCCGCTAGCTCGGCGGTTCTGAAACCGCAGTACTCGTCAATTTCGCCGAGCACCGAGAGTATGGAGTAGCTGTCTCGGTCGATATGAGCGGGGTAGCATATGCCGCCGAACTCTTTTACCTTTGAGTAAGCTTCCATAATGCTGATGTTGCTCGAAGGCAGAAGCAGAGCTTCTATTTCGCCGATTTCCTCGTCGCTGTTATTCATAATTACCTGTCGTCCGTAGATTTCGGCTTTGTTTTTAATTTTAATTCTGCGCTCGTCTACATATTCGCTCCAGCTAATTGCCTTTTCTAAGGTGGGGAAAAGGCATACTGCGTGAATATCCTCGCTCGTGGTGAGCTCCATTCCGGGAATTACGAGAAGTCCTATCTCTTTTCCGGCTTCCATAGCGGCTTTACAGTTAAGAGAAGTGTTGTGGTCGGTTAACGCGATAACATCGAGCCCGAGGATTTTAGCCATATTGACAATATTATTAGGCGTCATATCCATATCGCCGCACGGCGACAGGCAGGAGTGAAGATGTAAATCGTAAAAATATTTCATTTAAATCAACCCGCTGATTTTAACCGCGAGACTGTAGCTGTTTTCTTCGGATTGGAGAATATTTACGCCGTGCATCTCGGCTTTGTTCTTAGCTTCTTCATCCAAAGCCGCGTTTTCCACAAGTATAATACAGCTTACGTCGGCTAAGGTAGCTACCGCGATTGAGTTAATATTACCCATAACCGTGAGCCACGCGCTGTCCTCGGGTGCTCTGCCCATAACCCAGCTTAGCAAATCGCCGATATAGCAGTCGTTTACCTCGCGGCCTAAATCATCCTCCACGAGAATTTTTAAATCGAGTTTTTCGATAAGTTCTTTTACAGTCATTATAATCTCCGTTTTATTTATACTTTTAATTACGCGTCGCGCGTTACGAATTGCGGATTATTAAAGTGTGTCTTTAAGCTGGTCGTAGACCTTCTGAATCTGAGCCTTTAGCTTATGGATACAGTCGGTTTCCTTGGCGTTGCCCTTAACTATATCCTCAGCCATAGCCCGACAGGTAGGAGATCCGCAGGAACCGCAGTCTAATCCGGGTAAATCCTTGCAGATGTTTTCCATCTTATCCATCATTTCCATAGCCTTGAATATATCGTCGCTGAGGCGGAATATATCCGCGTCGAATTGAAGCTCGTTTTCCCAGCTCATATTATCCATATCGTCGTTTTCGAGATGGTTCATTGTAACAGGCAGATACTTTCGGAGCTTTTGGATTCGAGCCTGGGCAACGTACGGATTTTCGACGGTTAATACTCCGCCTACACATCCGCCCGAGCAGGCGTTAAGCTCTACAAAATCCACGTCGCGGATATGCTCGTCCTCGAGTTCCTCAAGGATTCTTATAACGTTCTCGATACCGTCGGCGGCGAGGTATTTATCCCTTAAAATTCCGGCGCTTTCTCCGCCCGAGGTAGCCCAGCCTATACCGATTAGTCCCGAACGGCTCAGCGTTTCGATATGCTCTAGGTGATCCATAGCCTTTGTGAGCTCGGGATAGATTCTCGAAATTCCGATAGCTCCGTTGCAGGCGGATTTTTCGACGCTGTTCGGAGTGTGAATCTCGGTAACCTTAGCGGGGCAGGGGGTTATAAAGAATACGCCGATATCCTCGGATTTAAGCCCTGTTCTCTCGATAGCTTCCTTTCTCGCCGTTTTAGCCGCGACCTCAATCGGAGCTAAAAGCGGAAGAACGTTGGAACAAAGCTCGGGAAAGCGGATTTTTATCAGCCTTACTACAGCGGGACAAGCCGAGCTGATTACAGGCTTTTCGACCTTGCCTTCTTTTATAAGCTTTCTTGTAGCTTCCGACACAAGCTCCGCGGCTCTCGATACCTCGAAAACCTCGTCGAAGCCTATGGCTTTTAAACCCGTAAGCGCGATATTTACGTTGTCGAGGTTGTTAAACTGACCGTAAAGCGCGGGAGCGGGTATAGCTACGTTATATTTAAATTTTTTAATATCTTCCAGTTCCGCGCTGTGCGCTTTCTTGGCGTGATGTGGACAAACTCGAATACATTCGCCGCAGTCGATACATCTTTCCGAAAGAATATGAGCCTTACCCTCGCGTATTCTTATAGCTTCGGTAGGGCATCTCTTTAGGCAGTTAGTACATCCGCAACACTTGTCCACTTCCAGTTCAACGGAGTGAAAATATGTACTCATAGATACTCCTCATATATTTTAGTTATTATTTACATTTACAGTGAGATAAAGATTAGTGCCGACGCCGATAGTGGTTTCGATTCTCATTTCGTCGGTATATTTTTTGATATTGGGAAGTCCCATACCCGCGCCGAAGCCTAAATTACGCACATTATCGGGCGCGGTCGAAAAGCCCTCCTGCATAGCCTTGTCTACATCGGGAATACCGGGGCCTTTATCGGCTAAAAGTATTTCAACCTTATCGGGATAAATATCAACGTCACAATAACCGCCCTCGGCGTGAATCACCATATTGATTTCAGCCTCGTACATAGCTATCGCGACACGTCTTATAGCGTCGGGGTCAAAACCGAGAGATTTAAGCCTTTTTTTAACAGAGCCGCTCGCTTCGCCCGCGCGGGTAAAATCGTCGCCCGACACCTCGTAATGAAGATGTATCGCGCTCATACCTTTGTACCTCCGGAAAGTCCGTTTGAATAGAGAAGCCCGCAGGCTGTGAACATTCTGTACTTAGTTTTAAGCAGAGTAATATCCCTCTGTTCAGCGAGGTTTATAATGCTCTGATCGGGATCTTTTCCTCGTACAAATACGATACAAGCCATATCCATCATCTCGGCTGTTCTTACAACCTGGGGATTTACAAGACCTGTGAGCAGAACGCTCTGATCCTTTACAAAAGCGAGTACATCACTCATCATATCGGAACCGCAGGCGGTTTTAATCTCCTTAGTTAAATCGCCCTCGCAGATTATTTCGCCTTCTAAGATGTCTATAATATCTTTTACTACCATTAACTTACACCCTTTCGTTAGTGATTTTATACTAATATAAAGATTATATCATATATATTGTGACTAAACAATTAGCAATTCATATATAAAATAACTTCTAAAATTAGTTAAATTCACTACTGAATTTTAAACGGCTGAGAAAATTGCGGTGTAACACGGAAAAAATAACTCCGGTACTCAGGTTAAATACAGTATGAATTACCGCTATATCTACGCTCGATACCGAACGGTCGAGGCTGATAAAGCGGTTAACAATAATTAACCCTATAAACCACAAAACGCTTCCCGTTAGATTAAAGATAATATGAAAGATACAGATTTTCTTACTCTCTTTACTTCCTCCGATACAGGCTAAAACCGAGGTTATACACGTTCCTATATTCTGACCGAGTATAATCGGAGTGACGTTGTAAATCGTAAAAGCGTTAGTGATACAAAGGCTCTGTAATATACCGACTGAAGCCGACGAGCTCTGAATTACCGCTGTCATAATTATTCCGAACAGTAAAGCTGAAAACGGATTGTTCAGTAAGCTTAAAAAGCTTTTAAATAAGCGTAAATCCGCGATATTTTCCATAGCGTAGCTCATAGAATTAATGCCGTTCATTATAAGCGAGAATCCTGTCATAATAAGCCCTGTACCTACTCTTTTATTATTCTTAGAAAGAATTATAAAAAATACTCCGATAAATCCGGCAATAGTACATAGGGTAGAGGGGGTTAAGATTTTAAATATAAAGTTGTCCGCCGATAAACCCGACAGCGATATTATCCACGCGGTGACGCTTGTGCCGATATTAGCTCCTATAATTATCGGTATAGAGTTAAAAAAGCTCAAAAGCTCCGCCTCGCACAGCCCGATTAAACTTACCGTTACCGCCGAGGAGCTTTGAATCACCGCGGTTATAAATATTCCCGCCGTAACGCCTTTAAAGGTATTGCCCGATATTCTTGTAAGTGTATTTTTTATTTTATCTCCCGAGATTTTTTTAAGCCCTGTTTCCATTACATTCATACCGAATAAAAAGAAGCTCAGCCCGCCTATAAAACCTAATATGTCCATATTTAATTATACGTCCCAAATTTTTTAAATTGACCTATTGACAAATAAAATATAAGGGTGTAATTAAGTTTATGTAACTCTAAAATAAAAAAGTAAGGACACGAAATGTGTCCTTACTTTTTGGTGGAGATAACGGGGCTCGAACCCGTGACCTCTTGACTGCCAGTCAAGCACTCTCCCAGCTGAGCTATACCCCCGAGATATTTATTATTATATAGAAAATCTCGATAATGTCAATAGAAATAAAAAATTTTAAAAAAATATTGACATTTACGTTATTGAGTGATATAATCATAAAGCTGTTGAAAATTAAATACGCGAGTGTGCTGGAATAGGCAGACAGGCACGTTTGAGGGGCGTGTGTCTTTGACGTACGGGTTCAAGTCCCGTCACTCGCACCAACCCTTAGAATCTCGGAAGCTATTTAAACAGTGGCTTTCGGGATTTCTTTTTTTCTCAAACGTGCCTGTGTTCTTTATTGTGTTCTTTATGCTGACTTTCCCGTTAGTAAATCAGCTATGCAATCAATGGCGGTTGAATTGCTATTTTCTATTGCGTGAGTGTAAATATTCAAGGTTGTACTTGTCTTGCTGTGACCCAACATAGCGCTAACGGATTTAATATCGATCCCGCTATTAATCGCCTGTGTTGCTACGAAGTGTCTGAAGCTGTGTATCCCTTTGAATGGAATACCCTCAGTTTCGCATAACCTTTGCAGAAATGTATATGGCGTATTCGGGTGCATAGGCTTGCCGCACCAAGTTGTAAAAAGCCTGTCGCTTTCTATCCACTGGTCACCGATCTTCTTTGATTGCCGCAACTGGTTTTCCCTCAGTTGCTTTATCAATTCAAGAATAAAAGGTTGTACTTTTTCTGTACGATAAGAGCTCTGGGTTTTCAAAGTATCAGTATATACGCCTTTTCCAGTTCGATAATTAGATGTTCTGCGTATATGTAACAAACCTTTGTCAAAGTCTATATCCTTGTACTCAAGCCCTAACACTTCACCACGGCGCATACCTCCGCAATATACAAGTATGTTAAAAAACACCTTGTAAGGTCAAGTGTGGGGTAGCAGAACAGAAGAATAGCCTGCTAATTTTTTAAAATATGGTTTGATTTTTATAGTTGATTGTGTTAGTATAGTTATAAACAAGGGGGAATGAATATGGCACTTATAAATTGTCCAGAGTGTGGTAAAGAAAAAGTTTCCGATAGTGCTATTACTTGCCCATATTGTGGTTTTGGAATTGCTGACTATTACAAGAGAAAAGAAGAGGAAGAGAAACGCAAACGACAAAATGAACAGCAACGGCAAAAAATGCTCCAACAAGAAGAAATAGCTGCTGAACGAAAAAAGAGATTTCAAAAGAATAAAAAGAAATATATTATAATATCATTGGTTTCTATTGCTTTATTAGCGGCTATTATTTGTAGTAGTATATTTTTATATAATAAAGCGCAAATAAAAACTTTCAATTCTGCAGAAGAAATGAAATCATATGTTGAAGGTGTATACACTTATGAATATAATGATTTGCTGAATTATAGACTTACTGTTAAAGATGACTATATTATCTTAGAGCGGTATGGAGAAATGAATAGAGGATTTGGTCAAGTAGATAGCTTTGATAATGAAGAAGAAAAGTATCACATATCTGAATACGATTATAATAATGGAGTAATTCACACTGATAAAACGTATAGGACTATCACCGAGGGTAGCGGATTATCAGCGCAAAAGAAGAAAGAAGAATATGATATACATAATGAATTTACAGTTAAGGCTGGGAAAGTAATAGAGAATAACAAACGTATATATAGGAGTAATGATTAAAGTAACAAATAGCCTAAGAAAATCCCGATAAAATGTCACTGGAATAACAAGCAACAATTCACCCCGAAAACCACGCAAATGGCTTTCGGGGTGAATTAATATTTATCTTAAACTGTGTTCATCGCAATAATTGAGCACATCAAGTCGAACTCCATCATCGATACTGTTGAAAGGAATAAATGTATTGCCTCTCTGTATTTCTGAGGTGACATAATCGCCGTCTTCTGTTAAGTCAACACGAAAATACCATATATCGCCTGTTTGATATCGTTCGTCAAGCATTTTCTTTGCATATTCAGGTGTAGCATATAGTTTTATAACTGTATCGCTTCTAATGTTCATATTTATAAAGTTTTCTGCCATTTAATTACCTCCAATAGAATGTTGAGTTATAAATATTATATCACGAAATCATAGAATAATCAATTATGTAAAAATAATGATATGAATTAATAAGGTAATTCTTTACTTGAATACAATTCATTTCTGTGATATAATACATCTAATCCAAAATCTTTTAGACGTTCAGTTAGACTTGTTATCGGGGGCTGTCTTTTTTTGGTGCTGCTTGTGCTTGATTTGTGTTCTTTATTTGTTCTTTACCGATTTGAAACAAGGTGAAACGAATTGCAATAAAGATACACTGAAAACGGCTTGAAATGTAGAGTATTGCTATATTATGAAATATAGTGAAACACAATTTATAACATTCAAGTCCCGTCACTCGCACCAAAAGAGCAGGACACCAAAAGGTGTCCTGCTCTTTTGGTGTGCGGTTTGATCCCGCTTATCTCCACCATAAAACAGGAGCCGTTTGATTTCGGCTCCTGTTTTTATATCCTATTATTAACAATCGTAATATCTATACCACGGTCGATAAGGGATAGGGTAGCTTCCAGCGAGCCGTTGACGTTGTACTTAGCGTCGCTGTAAACACCTACCTTAATATTATTATCGTGCAGGATTTTAATATTTCTGTCGCTCGGGAATCCGTCGATATAATTAATAATAAAGCTGTATACCTTGTTTTGTACGCATAAATTAACCGCGGTTTCCATAGTTAAGTACGACGGCTCTGAGATAATATATCCCGCCTTAACACCGCATTTCATAATTCTTTTGCAACAGTTCATATCCTTTGAGTATATAACCGTCTTTTTTCTCATATTGTATTTGTCGAGAAGGGCGGTTATTTTTTCTAAGTTTTCCTGAGAGGTAGTATCGTCCTTTGTATGAAGATACAGCTTTAAATCGTATTTGGATATCGCGGCGATAGCTTCCTCAATGGTCGGAATAAATTGTTGACCGTATTCTTCTTCTAATTCTTTTGTTTTGTATTTGTTGGGGAGAGGATAGTTCTTCCGTGTAGCGAGAGATATATTCTTTATACTTGTGCCGTTTATTTTCGGGTCGTGGTATATGAGTATATCGTTGCTCTTAGTTATCCAGTAGTCAGTTTCAACTCCGTCGTAAAATCCCTGTTTTCCCGCTATATCAAACGCCGCGAGAGTGTTTTCGCACGCGCTGTCCTCGGCTCCTCGGTGAGCGATTATCTCGATATTCGATTTTATATCGGCTTTTAAATTGTCAATATTTATTACGCAGTAACTTCCGCTCGATTTATAGTCGGCGTAGATTGTTTTACCGCCGTTTTGAATATAAAATCCCGCTATTAAGGTTTTATTGCCGGGAATATTTTTAACCGAAGCGGTTATGTATTTGTATCGTGTATAGCCCGAGGCTTCGGCATCGAATATCGCGTTTCCGTACTTTCCGAAAGCTACTGAATTTTCGGTATTCTTACAGCTTATTACCGTACTGTTTTGGTCGATATAATTTTCAGCGTTGGCTTTAATATCGTCAATATTATTGCCGTTTACAGCGGCGAAAACATAACCGTAGTCGTCAGCGCTTCTTAAATTTTCGCTTAAAGCCGCGCTGATAAAACGAACCGAGTTTATATTATTTTTGTTAGCCTGTACTCCGAGCAGTTCTATGCTTTTAAAAGACGTTCTATCCTTTAAACCGAACGCCTTGAAATTAGCGTCGTTCTTATCGGGCGAGAATGTTCTTATATCCAAGGCGAAAGTAGTAATTAACCCCGATAAACATATTAAAACCGCCAGCGTAACTGATACTGTAATTTTATAAATCTGTTTCATTTATATTACCTTGATTTTAATTGTTTTTGTTATTGATTTAGATTTGTAAGAGCTGTTGCCCTTAGCTGAAATTTTAATTTTAAACTTATACTTTCCCTTTTTAGTACCTTTTTTAATTTTCAGTTTGCCTGTTTTTGAGATAAGGGAGAGCTGCTTTGATGAGCCTTTAAGCCTTTTATAAGTTATTTTGCCTTTAGCTTTAGTGATTTTAAAAGCCTTAATTTTTACCGGTTTTTTCTTTAATGTCTTTGCCTTAACTTTTTTATTGTACATCTTGACTGTAATCGGATTAGACTTTTTAGTAGTTTTTATCTCAGGGGTTTCGGTAGAAGCGGCGGTTGAGGCTTTTGCGGCTTGCGTTACAATTTCAGTAGACGGCTGTGTAGTTGTTTGAGCTTCGGTAGATTCCGACGGCTCAATGCTCTCGGTGTTAATGGGGATAAGGTTAAACGCTATCTTATCTTTGCCGAGTAAGGCTCCCTCATCAACTCCACCTACGCTCGATTTACGGCAGACTTCAAGTCTGCAGTAAGACGCGTTTTCGGGTATATTATATGTTTTACTCTTGTTTAGAGTCGGCGGGTTCGAATTCTGCAAACAACCTATATACGCCTTAGCGGAATTGTACCAAAATATATTGTAACGGTAAGTGTTGTCGTGAACTTCTACATCTACCGCTTGTAAATCCTTTGTGTCTATAAAATCGGTTGCGTAGTAGATATTTCTGTCGTCGGGAACATCTGTACCCGAGGATATTGTAAGTCTGCCTTCTTTAAAAATGTCTTGCTGACGCGGAATATACTCGGTAGTTTCGGTATTGTTTTCGATATTCAGAAGTCTAAAGCAGACTTTATTATTCTTTTCAAGAATATTATCCTCTACTCCGCCCAAGTTTCCCGACCTGCAAACTACTATCCTTATATAAGCGGTATTCTGCGGAAGTGATACCGTGTCGTTTACATTTAAGTCAGGCGGGTTTTGATTTTCGAGCGATGAGATAAATTCTTTATTGTCGTTATAAAAAAACAGGTTGTATCTGTATGTATCGTCCGTAACGGTAATATCTACAGTATTAAATTTTTTCACACTTATAAAACCGCTGCGGTAGTATCGTTTAGAAGTTTCCTCAACCTCGCTTCCGTCAGCGACAGCAATTCTGCCGATTTCCCAGGAAATATTAAGCTTTTCAGCTTCGTCAGGTGAAGCTTCGCTTGATATGTAAGACGGATTTTTAAAATAGATTTTCTCTTTAGCGGAATAACTATTCTTGTCTATTAAGCCGTTATCGTTGCCGAGCGAGTTTATGTTCAGCTTAAATTCAACATCGCCTGAGCCTTTAATTTTAAAGTCTATGTTTATAAGCGCTTTTTCTTCGGAAAAATCTCCGGCTTTATTAATGGTAAATTCGATTTTACCGTCTTTAATCTCATAGTCGGCGTACGGAGAGTTTACCGACTGAATATCTGTAAGCTCAGCGGGATAGATTACGGAGAAACCGCCGTTTTTTATATTTTCTGTGCTTTGTAAATTAACGGTGTAGGTGAGGGTAGAGCCTGTCTGAGCCGAGTAGGTTATTCCGTCAAGGATAATATCAGCCGTTGTCGAAGCGCTTGCGGCAAGCAGCGGCGTTATTATTACCGCTAAGCTTATAAGCGCCGCTATAAGTTTTTTTAGCATAATGAACCTTCTTTATATGAATCTGTTTAATTCGCTGTTGTATTCGTAGTCGATTTCCCTTAGTTTAGCCGCTAAAGCGTCTTTGTCCTCGCTTAAATCCTCGCAAAGCTCGTCGAGGTTTGAGTAATTGTCGCGGAGTTTAGTATTTATTACGGATAAAAGCATCATTCTGTCGTTAGGTAAATCCATATATAACACCTCGTCTATATTTTAACAAACTATTTTTTATTTGTAAATAACCCTTTTATATTAATTGGAATTGTGTTATACTATTTAATGTATGTAAAAAAGGAGTTGACTTTATGAACCCTGTTAAACAGATTGAACTCGCTGACGGCGTTGTTTTTAACAGTATTTCCGACGAGCGTTTCAAAACTATGAAGCTGCTCACTAATATATTTTTACCTCTTTCTGAGGAAACGGCTTCCGTTAACGCTCTGTTGTGTTACGTAATGGTAAGATGTTGTAAAAAATATCCCGATATGATTAAGATGTCGAGAAAGCTCGGCTCGCTATACGGCGCCGAAGTCAATGGCTCGGTGTCAAAAATGGGGGATATGCAGTGTCTTAAAATTGATATCGGCGGACTTTCCGACAGATACGCGATCGGTAACGAAAACATTTCCGCTGAGCTTTCGTCGCTTCTGTGTGAGGTATTATTTAACCCCAAGGTTGAGAACGGTGAATTTGACGAAAAGGATATGCTCCAGGAAAAACGCCAGATTCTCGATATGATAGATTCCGATTTTAACGACAAGCGGGTTTACGCCGCCCAGCGTTTAAATGAGATTATGTGCGCCGACGAGGTGTACGGTATTAAATGGTGCGGTACTAAGCAACAGCTTGAAGCCGTTACTCCGAAGGCTCTTTATGAAGCTTGGCGGAATATGCTTAAAACTGCTCATTTTGAGATTACTTTCGTAGGCGAGAGCAATCCCGATAATGTTGCCGAGGTCATTAAAAATTCTTTTAAAGAAATAAATAGAACGCCTGTAGATTTATCTACCGATGTTGTATATACTGTTTTTGAGGAAAAGAATGTTACCGAAGAAATGGAAGTAGCTCAGTCCAAGCTCGAGATCGGCTTTAGAACAGCTTGCGCCGAGCCTGAACCCGAAACCGCGGCGACAAGGCTTATGGCGGTTATCTTAGGCGGTACGGCTTCATCGAAGTTGTTTAATAATGTCCGTGAGAAAAAGAGTTTGTGCTATTATTGTATGGCGAGATATCAGCGCTTAAAGGGTTTAATGATAATCGAGTCCGGAGTTGAAACCGCTAATATCGAAGCGGCTAAGGAAGCTATCTTAGCCGAGGTAGAGGATATGAAAAACGGCAATATTTCCGATTTCGAGATTAATTCCGCTAAGCTCGCGATAATAAACAGCACCTTAGGCGTTACCGATACTGTTACCGGGCTTTCGAGCTGGTACAGCTCTCAGGTAATGGACGCTTCGGTGGATACTCCCGAGGAAGCCTGTAAAAAGATTGAGGCTGTTACCAAGGAAGATATCGTTAAAGCCGCGAATAAGCTTATGCTTGATACTATATTTGTTCTTAAAGCAGGTGAATAAATGAGTAAAATTACTGAGATTAAATCCGCCAGAGTCGGCGATAAATACTATAAAATCGAACACGATTCGGGGCTTACGATATATCTTTATCCTAAGTCCGATTACAACTCCAAGTACGCTATTTTCGGAACTCGTTTCGGAAGCGTGAATAACGCGTTTTCGCTCGACGGCGGAGATGTTAAAAGAGTTCCCGACGGTATAGCGCATTACCTCGAGCATAAGATGTTCGAGTGCGAGGACGGCGACGCTTTCGTTAAATACGCTAAAACTGGAGCTAACGCCAACGCCTATACTTCTTTTAATAAGACCTGTTATCTTTTCGGTTGCACCGAGAATTTTGATCAGAGCTTCGATATTCTGCTCGACTTCGTACAGCGTCCGTATTTTACCGAAGAAACTGTCGCTAAGGAGCAGGGTATTATCGGTCAGGAAATCCGTATGTATGACGATTCTGCCGAGTGGGTAGTAATGTTCAATATGCTCAAGGGTATGTATAAAAATCATCCTGTTCAGATTGATATCGCGGGTACGGTTGAGTCGATTGCCGAGATTACCCCCGAGCTTTTGTACGACTGTTACTATACTTTCTATAACCTTAATAATATGGTGCTTTGCGTAAGCGGAGATTTGACCTGTGAGGATGTACTCAAAACAGCCGATAAAAAGCTTAAAAAATGTGAAAAGCACGATATTAAAAGCTATTTTGAGGATGAGCCATATGAGGTTCAGTCGCGTTATATGGAACAGAAATTTCCCGTATCAGTTCCTCTGTTTAACTTCGGTTATAAGGAAAGATGCCATAAGGTGACTCAGAAAGAAACCGCTGAAATTGATATTATAATAACGCTTTTAACTTCACCGTCGTTCGAATTATATAACAAGCTTGATAACGAAAAGCTTATAAACCAGAGCTTTGACGCCGAGTATTTTGACGGTCAGGGATATAACTCCGTTATTTTCAGCAGCGAGTCCCGTTCTCCTAAAAAGGCGGCCGAGGTAATTAAAGAGTATATCGAAAACCTTAAAAACAGCGGAGTTAACGAGGAAGATTTCGAAATCGCCAAGCGTGAGGTTTACGGTGACCTCGTATCGTCCTTAAATAACGTCGAGGCGATAGCTAACGCTATGGTAGACGCTCATTTTAACAACGCCGATATATTCGGATATATTGACGACGTGGCTGAGTGTAAGCTTGAGGACGTAAACTTAAGATTAAAGACTATGTTCGATACCGATAATACCACTTTGTCGGTAATTCTTCCCGATAAGGAGTAATATATGTATAATGTTTCTTTTCCGGGGTTTAACCTCGAGTTTCCGATAAGTCCGATAGCCTTTTCGATAGGTGGTCTAAAGGTTCATTGGTACGGAATTATTATCGCGGGCGGACTTATACTCGCTATGATTTACGCTTATTTTTCAGCGGCGAGGTTTAATGTAGACAGAAATAAGCTTTTTGACTGTGTTCTGGTCGGAATTGTGACGGGCGTTATCGGCGCGAGGGCTTACTATGTACTGTTTAAGCTCGATTATTATATAGCTCACCCGAACGAGATTATAATGATTAACAACGGCGGGCTCGCGATTTACGGCGGAATAATAGGAGCGTTCCTCGGCGGATGTATCACAGCTAAGATTTTGAAGATAAAAATTATGCCGATATTAGACGTAGCGGTTTTAGGATTTTTAATCGGACAGGGAATAGGCCGCTGGGGTAATTTCTTTAACCAGGAAGCCTTCGGCACTGTTACCGACTTACCATGGAGAATGGTAAGCGAAAATACGGGCTTAAAGGGCGTTCATCCTTGCTTTTTATACGAAAGCCTGTGGTGCTTGCTCGGGTTTGTGATATTACATTTTCTGAGTAAAAGGTACCAAAAATACGCGGGACAGGTTCTTTACGCGTATATGGTATGGTACGGATTCGAGCGTATGATAGTTGAGGGGCTCAGGACTGACAGCTTATATCTGCCGTTTAATTTGTTCGGTTATGATTTAAGAGTTTCTCAGCTTTTATCAGCGGTAATTTTTATCGCGGGAATAGTTTTGTTAATTGTAAACAGAAAGAGAAAGGACAGCTTTTATGACAATTATAGACGGAAAAAAGGTATCAACAGCGGTAAAGGAAAACGTAAAAAAGGAAGTAGAAAAGCTTAAAGCTAAGGGTATTACCCCGGGCTTGGCGGTAATTCTCGTGGGCGACGATCCCGCTTCAAGAGTTTATGTCAATAATAAGAAAAAAGCTTGTGAGTTTGTTGGATTTAAATCCGAGGAGTTCGCTTTGCCCGCGGATACTACTCAGGACGAGCTTTTAAAGCTGGTGGACGAGCTTAACAACCGTAAGGATATTAACGGTATATTATGTCAGCTTCCGCTTCCGAAAGGTCTCGACGAGAACGCTGTTATAGAAGCGATAAGTCCGATTAAGGACGTTGACGCTTTTCATAAACAGAATGTCGGAAGAATTATGATAGGTGACTACGATTTTTTACCCTGTACCCCCGCGGGTATAATGGAAATGCTCCATGATTATAAAATAAATGTAGACGGCAAAAACTGCGTTGTAATCGGCAGAAGTAATATTGTAGGTAAGCCGATGGCTATGCTTTTACTCCACGAAAACGCTACGGTTACTATCTGCCACAGCCACACCAAAAATCTTAAAGAAATCGCCTCGGGCGCCGATGTGCTTGTAGCGGCTGTAGGTAAGGCTAAATTCGTAACAGAGGATATGGTTAAGGAAAACGCCGTTGTTATCGACGTTGGTATGAACAGGGATGAAAAGGGCAAGCTTTGCGGAGATGTTGACTTCGAGAACGTAAAGGATAAGTGTTCTTTTATTACGCCCGTACCGGGCGGTGTAGGTCCTATGACAATCGCTACATTAATGAAAAACACCCTTAAAGCCGCTAAGCTTCAAAACGGAATTGACTGATTTAGGTTATAGGTTATAGGTGACAGGTTTTAGACAATAAGTTTTTGGTGCTTTTTATATCAATTAAGTTTTAAAATACTTTATAGACCTTTTAATGTTAGGTGGATATGTATTTTATATAGGGAATACAGCGCTTGACGAGGATAAAAATACTTGATAGACCCTTTGAAGTTCGGAGGATATGTGTTTTAGTAAGGGCATACAGTGTTTGACGAGGATAAATAAAAATTCTTGACAATAATTATGCTTTGTGATATAGTATATAAGCCGCTTATTGTGGGTAGTAAGATTTTCTTTAAGAAAACACCTATCAGTAGCGAGTCTATAAAAAGGATGGTACTAATATGTACGCAGTTATTCAGACAGGCGGAAAGCAGTACAAGGTAGAGAACGATCAGATTCTTTTCGTTGAAAAGCTTGACGCTGAGGAAAAGGACACTGTAACATTCGACGTAGTTGCTTTAGGAGCGGACGACGGTATTAAAGTCGGCACACCTTTAGTTGACGGCGCTAAGGTTACAGCGGAAGTATTAAAGAACGGTAAGGGCAAGAAGGTTAGAGTTTCTACTTATAAGCCTAAGAAAGGTTCTTCTAAGAGAACTCTCGGTCACAGACAGCCTTACACAAAGGTACAGATTAAGTCTATCGAGGCTTAATTATGATTTCGGTAACATTTTATAAAAACGGAATTGATTATCTCGGCTTT
Source organism: uncultured Clostridia bacterium (assembly GCA_946187325.1). Taxonomy (GTDB): domain Bacteria; phylum Bacillota; class Clostridia; order Oscillospirales; family Acutalibacteraceae; genus Ruminococcoides. Next base: position 50,091 of record CAMHQC010000009.1, on the reverse strand, counting down.
GAGCTGAAAGGTCATTCCGATTATGCTGAGGAGGGCAAGGATATTGTATGCGCTTCGGTGAGCTCGGCGGCTTATCTTACGGCGAATAATATCACTGATTTCTTTAACATAAATGCCGATGTTACTGTAAACGACGGTTATATGAAATTAACCGCTGAAAAATCTGATAATCTAAATCGTCTTTTGGACGGGTTTTATCAGCATCTGCTCCAATTAAGCGGGCAGTACCAAAAAGATATTAAACTAAAAATTTCGGAGGTGTAAGGTAATGCTTAAAATTAACATACAGTTATTCGCTCATAAAAAAGGAATGGGTTCTACAAAAAACGGTCGTGATTCCGAATCTAAGCGTCTCGGTGTAAAGCGCGCTGACGGTCAGAAGGTACTCGCGGGTAATATTCTTGTAAAACAGAGAGGAACTCATATCCACCCGGGACAGAACGTGGGCATCGGTAAGGATGATACACTTTTTGCTAAAATCGACGGCGTTCTTCGTTTTGAGCGTGTCGGCAGAGATAGAAAGCGCGCCAGCGTTTATCCTGTAGAGCAGTAATAAAGCTTACTTGAGGGTGGAGTTATCCACCCTTTTTATTTTTTAAACTTTTAAGGATGTTTATTTTATGTTTAACCTTTTAAAAATTATTTTGCTTATAGGCGATCCTCTTTTGCTCGCGTTTGTATCGTCGGTTATTATCGGCGCTGTAATTAAAAACTCAGATACAATTCTTATGATTAAGCGCATAGTTTCTGTCGCGGTATTTGGAATTTACTTTACAGTATATTTTTACTTCGTGTTTTTTATCGAGGGTATCGCTATGTACCTGGGGATGTTCGCGCCGATTGCGGTGGTGCTTATTTTTATTATTGTATCTGTTATCGCCGCTCCTAAGGGTGAAATTAAAGAAGATTTAAAGAAAGAGTATAAAATGACAGGTTGGGACAGTATGTTCCCGAATGATATTGATAATAAATAATGTTTTTATGCTAATAATAAAGCAGGTGACAGTATGTTTGTAGATATCGCTAAGATATATTTAAAAGCGGGTGACGGCGGTGACGGAGCCGTAGCTTTCCACAGGGAAAAGTACGTTGCCGCGGGCGGACCCGACGGCGGCGACGGCGGACGAGGCGGAAATATCGTCTTTCAGGCTGATACCAATATTTCTACTTTAGCCGATTTCCGTTATAAAAGAAAATACGCCGCTAAAAAGGGCGAAAACGGACGCGGTAACCGCCAGCGCGGTAAAAACGCCGAGGATTTAATCGTTAAAGTTCCGCTGGGAACGCTAGTTAAAGACGCCGAAAGCGGAAGAATTATAGCCGATATCAGTACGGATGAACCCGTAATTATCGCCAAAGGCGGTAAGGGCGGATGGGGCAATCCTCATTTCGCGACTCCGATCCGCCAGGTTCCGAGATTCGCTAAACCCGGTTTGCCCGGCGAGGAAATGGAAGTTACTTTGGAGCTGAAGCTTCTCGCCGATGTAGGACTTGTAGGTTTTCCGAATGTCGGAAAATCGACGTTGGTTTCGGTAGTTTCCGAAGCTAAGCCCGAAATCGCGAATTACCATTTTACGACAATTACCCCCGTGCTTGGAGTTGTTTCTATGGGCGAGGGAAGCAGCTTTGTAATGGCGGATATCCCGGGGCTTATCGAAGGCGCCTGGCAGGGTGTAGGTTTGGGACATCAGTTTTTGCGCCATGTTGAGAGATGCCGTATGCTCGTGCATATTGTAGATATAAGCGGAAGCGACGGAAGAGATCCTTACGAGGATTTTAAAATTATCAACAAGGAACTCGAAAAGTTTAATCCCGAGCTCGCTAAACGTCCGATGATCGTCGCGGGTAATAAATGCGATATGTGTACCGACGAACAGATTGACGAGTACAGAAAATATATTGAGGATATGGGCTACGATTTCTTTCCTATTATGGCGGCTATCCGCTATGATGTAGACCCGCTGCTAAAGAAAATTCAGGAAATGCTTTCTAAATTACCGCCGATTGAACGCTATGAGGCTGAGCCCGCGCCTGTTGTTAAGGCAGAGGACTTTACCGACCACAGCGTTAAGATTAATAAGGTTGACGGAATCTATACCGTAGAGGCTAAGTGGCTTTATAACGTTATGCGCTCGATTAATTTCGACGATTACGAGAGCTTTAATTATTTCCAGAATGTTCTCACCAAAAACGGCGTGTTCGACGCTTTGAGAGAAGCCGGTATCAACGAGGGTGATACCGTATCGCTATATGATATCGAGTTTGACTATGTGGAGTAAAATATGAGTGTGTTTTTTAACTCGGACGTAACTCCTAAACAGCTTTCGCCCCAGACCTTAGCTTTTATGGGAGATACGGTTTATGAGGTGCTTGTGCGTGAATATATTATTAATGAAGCCAACCGCCCTGTGGGCGAGCTGAATCGGCGTAAGGTTAAATACGTTAACTGCGAGGCTCAGGCTAAGAGCGCCGATTATATTATGGATAAACTGACTGACGTTGAAATCTCCGTTTATAAAAGGGGAAGAAACGCTTTTACAAAATCCACTCCAAAAAACGCCGATGTGTCGGATTACCACAGAGCTACAGGCTTGGAAGCGCTTTTCGGTTATCTCTACTTAAAGAGTGAGAACGATAGACTTAAAGAGCTTTTCTCTTATTGCGTTGAGGTAATAAATACCGCTACATAATTCTTAATTAGAAATAAGAGTGGTAGTATGCTGAAAAATAAAATACTTGATTATATAATAATTTTTATCGGATCGGCTTTGTACGCTCTATCCGTAGTGATTTTTACCGCGCCTAATAAAATCGCTCCGGGAGGACTTACGGGTATAGCTACGCTTATCAATTATTTATTCTCGTATCCTATAGGTACATTCATACTCCTAATGAATGTACCTTTGCTTTTTATCGGATTTAAGAAAATCGGGGGTGAATATATTGTTAAAACGATTACGGCGACTGTTCTTGTGTCGGCGTTAATCGACATTTTTACACTTTTTGTACCCGCTTACAGAGGTAATATGATACTGGTGTGCGTGTTCGGCGGTATATTTAACGGAACGGGGATAGCGCTTATATTTTCGCGCGGAGGTTCATCGGGCGGTACCGATATAATAGCCTCGCTTATAAACAGGAGTTTTCCGCAGTTTTCAATCGGATATCTAATAATGATTTCCGACGCGGTAATAGTCACAATCTCGGCTTTTGTATATAATAGTATTGAGGCGGGTTTATACGCCGTTATCTCGATTTTTGTAAGCTCAAAGCTTATCGACCGCATAATCTACGGAATGTCCGCCGATAACGGAAAGCTTATGCTTATAATTACCGAGAAGCATAAAGAGATTTTACCGGCGCTTTTAAGCGGTGTTCCGCGCGGAATAACCGTTTTAAACGCCTACGGAGCTTATAGCGGTAACGATAAGAAGCTGCTTGTCTGCGCGGTTCGTCCGAATCAGGTTTTTAAGGTGAAAAATATAGTAAAAAACCGCGATCCGTCTGTGTTTATCGTTGTTACAACAGCGTCCGCGATTTACGGCGAGGGATTTCAAAAACATTATTAATATTAATCAAATTAAAATGTAACGATTTTTATGCAAATGTTAACAAAATTATTACCTCTATTGCAAAATTCGACGCAAACAGTTATAATAAGCAGAGCGTCTGATTGTGCAATTTTGAGGAATAATTATGAAAAACTTTTTTTCTAAACATAAAAGGATAATAATTTTTTCCGCTATTATAATTGTATTGATTATGATATTCACTACCGCGGAAATCGCGGTTGTTACACAGAATAAAATCGTTTCCGCGGGCGATATTAACACCTGCTCAATTCCTACTGGGAAAATTACCGCTAAGGGAATTGATGTGTCGAGATACCAGGGCGCTATCGACTTTAATAAAGTCAAAGCCGACGGCTACAGCTTCGTAATTATGCGAGTCGGTACCAGCCGGGGCGGTAAAGACGCTAACTTCGAAACTTATTACGAAAACGCTAAAAAAGCGGGACTTGATTTAGGCTGTTACTATTACACCTACGCTGCCTCAGCCGTAGAAGCTAAGCGCGAGGCTAAGGAAGTTCTCGGCTATATTGAGGGTAAAAGCTTTAATTATCCCGTATTTTTTGATTTCGAGTTTTCTAACCTTATGAATTACAGCAGAGTTGACGAAAACACCAATATGATAAACACTTTCTGTAAATATATTAAACGAGGCGGATATTACCCGGGAGTTTATACCTCTAACTCGATTTACAATAATTTCCTTGATAAAAGAACCCTCGGCGTAAAATGGGATTTTTGGGTAGCGAGCTACCTTGATAATACATATAATTCAAGTAAATACTCAAAAAGCTTTTCAATTTGGCAGTATTCCAGCAACGGCGTTGTAAACGGAATAAACGCGCGCGTTGATTTGAATGTCGCGTACGTCGATTATCCTGCTATTATTAAAAAGTTTAACAGCGAGTATAAAAAAGCGACAGGGGATTAACCTTGTTTTTTCAGCATCTTGATTAGATTTTAATCAATTTTTTGGGGGATATGTTGATGAATTATAAGAGACAGGATTTAGGTTGTACCTATACATTTGACCGTTCTGTTTTTAAGGTGTGGTCACCTGAGGCGTCGGATATTCGAGTTCAGCTTTACAAAACAGGTTCGGACGAGGAAGCGGGCGCTCAGAAATTAGAGAGCTACGGACTTGTATTTGACAAAAACACAGGTATTTGGTCAGTTACCGTATACGGCGACTTAAAGAATCTTTACTATACATACCTTGTTACAGTTAACGGGGTTACTAAAGAAACTCAGGATATTTATTCCAAAGCGGTCGGCGTTAACGGAAAACGCTCGATGGTATGCGATATGCCGTCCACTAACCCCGAGGGTTGGAGCGCTGATAAACACATTTATGTAAAAAATCCGACAGACGCTATAATTTGGGAAGTTCATGTCGGGGATTTCTCGGGAAGCGAAACTTCGGGCGTATCGCCTGAAAACAGGGGAAAGTACCTCGCGTTTACCGAAACAGGTACTACAATCAACGGAGAGGGAGAGGTTTCTACCTGTCTTGATTATCTTAAACAGCTCGGAATTACCCACGTACACCTCAACCCTGTTTATGATTTTGACTCGGTTGATGAAGCGCATCCCGATTTAAAACAGTATAACTGGGGATATGATCCCGCTAACTATAATGTTCCCGAGGGTTCGTATTCTTCTAATCCCTTTGACGGAAATGTCCGTATAAGAGAGTTCAAGTCTATGGTAAAGGCTCTTCACGACGCGGGAATCGGCGTTATTATGGATGTTGTGTATAACCACACAAGCTCTACGGATTCGTGCTTTAACCGTACTTACCCCGATTATTACTATAGAAAAAACGGCGGACGTTTCTTAAACTCCTCGGGTTGCGGTAATGTTTTCGCGAGTGAAAAGGAAATGGCGAGAAGCTATATCGTAAACTCGGTTTGCTATTGGGCTAACGAGTACCATATCGACGGCTTCAGATTCGATCTTATGGGTTGTATTGACACAAACACAATGAATCTCGTGCGTTTAGCTTTAGATGAGATTGACCCCAGAATCCTTATCTACGGCGAGCCTTGGACTGCCGATCTCGGCGAAAACGGAATTGCTTTCGAGGAAGCCTCCGTTAAGGAGAACGCTTATAAGTTAAGCTCTCGTATAGCTATGTTTAACGACAGCTTCAGAAACGCTCTCAAGGGTAATACCGACGACGCTTCTATCGGATATATCCAGGGCAATACCCACAATATCTATTACGTTATTTCGGGTATACTCGCGTGTTCGTCAGATACTTTTCTTAAACATTTTAAGAAGCCTACTCAGTGCGTTACTTATAACTCAGCCCACGATAACCTTACTTTATGGGATAAGATTTTAAAATCACAAAATATTACGGATTACGATACTCATGACGAAAATGTTATAGATATGAATAAGCTTTCCGCCGCTTTGGTATTTACTTCTCAGGGTATACCTTTTATTTTGGCGGGCGAGGAGATGGCTCGTACTAAGCACGGCGATCATAACAGCTATAAGTCCCCTCTTTCGGTTAACGCTATCGACTGGACAAGACTTAAAAAGTATAAGGAGCTTGTACGTTACTATAAAGGACTTATCAGGGTTCGTAAAATGTTCTCTCCGTTCAGAGAGCCTACGACTATCACCGTAAGTAACACTTACTTTGAAACAGACGGACGTTGTATAGCTTATACCGTTCCTAATATCAACCACGGCGAGTGGGATATGATGGCTATGCTGTTTAATAACAGTCACGGCCCGGCGCATATCACCCTTAAATCTCATACAACATTACCTCATTCGTGGGTAATTCTCGATTATGACGACGAAAACGGTATAACCGAGTACAAGAGAATTGACGGTAACGATATAAACGTACCGCCCCTCAGTACTCTTATTATGGTTGACGACAAGAGCTTCGACAGGCTCGAAGCCGAGAAAAAGAAGGCATCAGCAGGCAAGTAATTTTCGCTTGACAAAGCGGAAAAATATGCTATAATTAAAACGTTATTCGTCAAGCTGTATTTAACGGCTTGACGAGTGATTAATATTCCTTGCGATAATAATATTATCGCCATAATGTCCAAAAGGAGGTGTTCAACGTGGCAGTAAAAGCTAATTACGAGACAGTAATGATTTTTTCGTTAAAGCTCGGCGAGGAAGGTATCCAGAACCTTATCGAGAAGTTTAAGGCTTTAATCGAAAAGCACGCTACTCTGCAGAATGTTGATGAATGGGGTAAGCGTAAGCTCGCTTATCTTATCAACAAAGAAAGCGACGGTTACTATGTTCTTATGGATTTTGAATCCGAGGCGGAATTCCCCGCGGAACTCGACCGTATATTTAAAATCACAGACGGCGTTCTCCGTTCTATGATTGTCAAAAAAGGTGAATAAGTAAAAGTACACGTTTAACGTGAGTGAAAGGATGAAGAATTATGTTGAATAGAACTATTTTAATGGGACGTTTAGTAGCGGATCCCGAGCTTAAAACTACAGCGTCGGGTATCAGTGTAACAAGCTTTACAATTGCTGTTGACCGCAACTTTGTTAAGAGCGGTGAAGAGCGTAAGGCTGATTTTATTGGTATCGTATGTTGGAGACAGACGGCGGAGTTTGTATGCCGTTATTTCAGCAAAGGCTCGCTTATCGCGGTAGAGGGTCAGCTCCAGTCCAGAACTTATCAGGCTAAAGACGGTACTAACCGTTATGTTTTAGAGGTTGTAGCCGATAACGTAAGCTTCACAGGTGAACGCCGTGACGCGAACAATAACTATAACAATAATAACTACAACAACTCTTACAACCAGTCTTATTCAGGCGCCCCCGCGGCTTCTAATACAGACAACCAGCCTGCGCCGAGTTATCAGAGCGGAAGCAATTCCGATTTTCAGGAAATGCCTCTTGACGATGACTTACCGTTTTAATTGATTCTAATTCCGAAAGGAATAAATAGAAAGCTTCTAATATTTGAAAGGAGAGATAATCATGGCAGATCGTCCGATGCGCGGCAGAAAAGGCCGCAGAAAAGTTTGCGCGTTTTGCGTAGATATGGTTGAGAACATTGATTATAAGGATATCGCTCGTTTACGTCGTTATATGAGCGAGCGCGGTAAGATTTTACCCCGCCGTGTAACAGGTACTTGCGCAAGACACCAGAGAGCTATTACAACAGCTATCAAGCGTGCTCGTCAGGTTGCGCTCCTTCCTTACACAACCGACTGATAATTAAGATTAAGCTGTCCGAAAGGGCAGCTTTTCTTTTTAAATTAGTATTATATTCTTTTATGCACTTTATTTTATTAAAATTCATTGTATAATGTATGATGGTGAGTAATATGTATGATAATATAAAAAGCGAGACTTTAAATGTATTTAAAGAACTGGTCGAAAAGTCTAATCTAAAATCGGGGGATATAATTGTCCTCGGCTGTTCCACGAGCGTAGTTACAGGCTCGATAATCGGCACTGCCTCGAGCGTAGACTGTGCTAAAGCTATGTATAGTTCTTTCTATCCTTATCTTAAAGAAAAGGGAATTTACTTAGCGGCTCAATGCTGTGAACACTTAGAAAGAGCGCTCGTAGTCGAGCGTGAGTACGCCGAACGCCATAATCTCGAGATAGTAAACGTTATCCCTATTCCAAAAGCCGGCGGAAGTAACGCGACTACAGCGTATGAAATATTTGATAATCCCGTAGTAGTTGACGGCATAAAAGCCGACGCGGGTGTAGATATCGGCGGAACGCTTATCGGAATGCACATACGGCGTGTAGCCGTACCGCTGAAGATGAAAAATAATAAAATAGGCGCGGCAAGCGTTATCTGCGCTCGTTCAAGGCCGAGATTTGTCGGCGGAGCGAGAGCTGTATATGATGAAAATTTAATGTAACGAGGTGTAATAATGACCGCAAAAGAAGAATTTATCAAGATTTATAAGGAAAATATAACCCGAGCGGGAAGTGATAAGCTTCTCGAGTGGATAGAAACCACTGATTTCTTCACAGCTCCCGCGAGTACGCGCTATCACTGCGCTTGCGAAAACGGACTTGTAATGCACTCGGTGAGCGTGTACAATACTATGATTGAAAAGCATTTCGACGAGGAAAATGACAGCGCCGAGAGCTTCGCCATCTGCGCTTTGCTTCACGATTTGTGCAAGGCTCAGTTCTATAAGGTCAGCACAAGAAACGTCAAGAACGAAGAAACAGGCAGATGGGAAAAGGTTCCGTACTACGCTATTGAGGATCGTTTCCCGTACGGCCACGGCGAAAAATCCGTATTTCTTATCGAGCGTTTTATGAAACTCAGGCTCGACGAAGCTATGGCTATCCGCTGGCATATGGGCGAGTTCGGCGATAAGAACAGCGGAACTATCTCGCAGGCGTACAACCTCTATCCGCTCGCGGTAAAGCTCCACTTAGCCGACTTGGAATCGACATATTTAAGAGAAAAAGGTACATCAGCAGTAAATAGGTGATTTAATGCTATTGTTAGAAGCAATTACAAGGGCACAGCAGCTTAGAAAAGAACTAAAATATCATAACGACTTATACTATAACCAGGATGCCCCCGAAATCGACGACTTTACCTACGATAAAATGATGCGTGAGCTCGAGAACTTGGAAGCTGAGTTTCCCGAGCTTGTCACTGAGGATTCACCGACGCAAAAGGTCGGCGGACAGGCGGGTGAGAAGTTCTCGCCCGTAACCCATACCGTGAAAATGGAAAGTCTGCACGATAGCTTTTCGTTCGACGAGATAAGGGATTTTGACAGAAAGGTTAGGGAGGTTATCCCTAGCCCAAGATATGTAGTTGAGCCGAAAATCGACGGACTTTCTGTATCGGTAGAGTATAGAAACGGCGTTTTGTCGAGAGCCTCAACCCGAGGCGATGGTAATGTCGGCGAGGATATCACCGACAACATCCTTACCATAAAGTCGCTTCCGCACCGTATTAAAGACGCTCCCGCGTTTTTAGAGGTCAGGGGCGAGGTCTATATGTCGTTCGAGAGCTTTTTAAGCCTCACAAAACGTCAGGAAGAAAAGGAAGAAAAGACCTTTAAAAATCCCAGAAACGCCGCGGCGGGCTCACTCAGGCAAAAGGACAGCAGGATTACAGCCGAGCGCGGGCTGGATATTTTTGTTTTTAATATTCAGCAAATTGAGGGTAAAACTTTATCTTCCCACGAAAGCTCCCTCGATTATATTCGTTCGCTCGGTATTCCGACGGCTTTTTATAAAAGCTTTACCGATATTGACGACGTTATAGAGGAAATTCAAAAAATCGGCGATAACCGCGGCGACTACAGCTTTGCTATTGACGGAGCTGTCGTGAAGGTTGACGATTTTTCGGCGCGAGAGGAACTCGGCTCAACCGCTAAATTCCCGCGATGGGCTGAGGCTTATAAATATCCTCCCGAGGAGAAGGAAACAACCTTATTGTCCGTAGAGATTAACGTCGGACGTACGGGAGTTTTAACGCCGGTCGGCATTTTCGAGCCTGTTTTACTCGCGGGTACTACGGTATCGAGAGCTACGCTTCATAATATCGACTTTATAACGGAGAAAGGAATTTGTGTCGGCGACAGGGTTCTAATCAGAAAAGCGGGGGAGATTATACCCGAGGTTTTATCGGTAGTAAGCCACGCCGAAAACGCCGAGCCGTTCGAGTTTCCGAAGCTCTGTCCGTCATGCTCAAGTCCTGTTTTAAGAGAAGAAGGAGAGGCGGCGGTACGTTGTACTAATACGGATTGTCCCGCACAGCTTATGCGTCATCTTTACCATTTTGTAAGCCGTGACGCTATGGATATAGACGGCTTAGGACCCGCGGTATTGGAACAGCTCGTCGAAGCCGGACTTGTGAAATCGCCCGCTGATTTATACAGACTTAAATTTGATGATATTTTAAAGCTCGAAAATAAAAAAGAAAAGTCCGCGAATAATCTTATTAACGCCCTCGAAAAGTCCAAGGATAACGAGCTTTACAGGCTTGTGTACGCTTTAGGAATACGTCATATAGGACTTAAAGCGGCTCAGCTTTTATGTGAAAAATTCCCGACTGTTGAGGATATTATGAGTGCTGACGCGGATGCGGTGAATTCTATCGACGGCTTCGGCGGAATAATGGCTGAGTCTGTAGTTCAGTATTTTTCGCTCGACAGTACAAGAAAGCTTATAGACGAGCTAAAGGGCTTAGGACTGAAAATGACGCCGTCCGAGAAGAAAAACATCGGCGGAGTTTTTAAGGATAAGACCTTTGTTTTAACGGGAACCTTACCGACTATGTCTAGAAAGGAAGCCTCGAAGCTTATCGAGGATAACGGCGGAAAAACCTCCTCGTCCGTCAGTAAGAAAACGGACTATGTTCTCGCCGGTGAATCGGCAGGCTCCAAGCTTACCAAAGCCCAAGGCTTAGGTATTACAATTCTCAGTGAAGAGGAATTTTTGAATATGCTATAAGTGTATTATCGCGCTTGTATTATTGTTATTTCGATTATCTTTTCCTTGAGGAGAAGTAAATAGAAAATAACTCTTTCTACAGTTAAATAGGACGGTTCAATTGAACCGTCCTATTTTTGCTCTATGGGAAATTACTCAAAACTTGTATAAAAATTCAAACAAAACTTTATTTTAAATAAATATAATTTATTACCGCCGCCGGTTTGAATAAAACAGCGGTGGTTTTGTTTTTTGAATCAGGAATAAATTTCTGCCTGTCCACATATAAGTTAGTATGAAATATGAACAGAATTTAAAAACGGTGACGGCGTATCTGCCTTTTGCGCTAAGAAACGCTTTATCGAACGTAAAAAACTTACCGGAAAAAATAATTGAAATCCGCCTTATACGAGAAAAACCAATTATACTCACAACTATGTCAAAACGGTATTTTATCACAGAGGATTATAAACTGTGCGGAACTTTCGGAGATAACCTTATTATCACCGGGTCGTGTGATATTGACGAAGCTTTCAGCTCTATGTGTGAATACTCGGTTTATTCTAAACAGGGCGAAATTTCTAACGGGTTTATAACTCTTTCGGGTGGTAACCGCGCGGGTATTTGCGGAACGGCTGTTAATAGAAATAACTCGGTTTATAATATCCGCAACATCAGCTCTATTAATATCCGTGTTGCTGACGAGATAATAGATTGCAGTAAAATTCTATTAAAGAAAATAAACTTAAATAAAGGCGTATTAATTTGCGGCGCTCCGTGTAGCGGTAAAACTACTATTCTTCGCGATATGTCAAGGCTGCTTTCGTATAAATATAAGGTCAGCTTAATTGATACGAGGCTTGAACTGGCGGGCTGTAATAAGGGAGTTGCTCAATTCGACGTCGGGTTATGCGATGTGTTTTCCGCTTATAATAAACACGACGGCTTTGAACATTCGCTGAGGTGTATGTCTCCCGAAATTATAATCTGTGACGAAATAGGCGAAAGCGATATTGTTTCGGTGGAAAACGCTCAAAAAAGCGGAGTTTGCGTTATAGCGTCGGCGCACTGCCGTGATAAGCCCGAGCTGCTACGTAAACCCTCATTTAATAAGCTCATTAAAAGTAAATGTTTCAGCTCGATTGTTTTTCTAAAGAGCGGTAAAAATTTAGGACAAGTATCCGAGATTATAAGCGGTGATAAATTATGGTGAAGCTTATCGGACTTATTTTGATTGTAATCGCCTGCTTCGGCGTCGGTTATTATCTTAGCTTACGGCTTAAAAACAGGTTTGAGTTTCTTTCGGCGTTTAAGGACTTTTTATCTAATCTCGAAACTAATATCAGGTACAACAGCTCGGAGATTTTCTCGCTCGTAAAATTTTCCGCGCCCGGCTGCATACGTGATATTTTTACTGAAAATAATTCTGAAAACTTCACAACTTACTGGAGTGAATGTATCAGCAAGCTTCCTAAACGCTTTGCGCTTAAAAAGGACGACTTAAATTTACTTTACGAGTTCGGGCGTATGCTCGGTACTACAGATACAGAGGGAGAGATTAACCATATTAAACTGTATAAGGAGCTTATAGAAAGCAATATTAATAATTCTGAAAAAGAACTAAAACAGAAATCAAAACTAATGAAGCTCTTAGGACTTTTCGCGGGACTCAGCTTGGCTTTATTGTTGTTGTAAAGGAAAAGATTATGGACGTTGATATGATATTTAAAATAGCCGCGGTTGGAATAATCGTAGCGGTTTTAAACCAGTTGTTGATAAGAAGCGGCAGAGAGGAACAGGCTATGCTGACTACGCTCGCGGGACTGATTGTGGTGCTTTCGATGCTTATAACCCAGATTAGTAACCTGTTCGGCACTATCAAACAGCTTTTCGGATTATGAGTATCGCGGCGATTTGTTTTGTCGGTATTATTACCGCGGTAATCTCGGTGTCGCTCAGGAAATATAATACCGAAGTTTCTTTTTTGGTGACATTAGCGGGTTCTATAATAATTTTTCTTTCGATTATACTTAATATTTCTTCCTTGTTTGAAACTGTAAAAAATATTTTTGATACCGCTTCTATTCAAGCCGAGTACATAAAAATTCTTTTTAAGGCAGTCGGGTTATGCTTTATCTGTGAGTTCGCGGTGGATTTATGTATGGATTGCGGTCAACGCTCGCTCGCTAATAATATCTCAATCGCGGGAAAGGTGCTTGTACTTATTACTGCCGTTCCGCTTTATAAGGATATTCTCTCGACAATTCTTTCGTTAACGGGTGCGGGCGGATGAAAAGTGTTACAGTAATAATCGCGGTACTGTTTATAGCTTTAGCTTCTGTTTTTTCGGTAGAAGCCGATACCTATGATGATTTTTTAAAGGATAATAACGCTTCTCAGGCTTTGGATAAATTACCTGAGTCCGCTAAAAAATCTCTCAATGATATCGGAATAGACAGCTTTAGTTATAAAGACCTGGAGAATCTTGATTTTAATAAAATAATGAGCGGGATTATAAATATAGCGGGCGTTCAGGGTGAAACTCCGCTGAAAGCCTTTACGGCAATAATCGCGGTAATGCTATTGTATTCTATACTTTACGGAGTTAAATCTTCGGTTGAAGGAAGTCTGCAACCGGTAATTTCGGTGAGCGTTACATTGTGTATAACCTGCATTCTTGTGTTACCGTTGACTGATTTTATCGCCGGTACAGTGGATGTAATAAGAACATCGTCAGACTTTATGACGGCTTATGTTCCGCTGATGGTGCTCGCGATAAGTATGTCGGGTCAGCCTGTAAGCGCCGCAGGATATTACGGACTTATGATGTTTATGGGTCAGGGCGTCAGCCGTATTGCTTCCGAAATTATCTCGCCGTTTATGAAAATTTTTCTCGCGCTCGGGGTATCGTCCTCGATTTCTCCTAATATAAACCTTAAAGGAATAGTTCAGTTTATATCGAAGTTTACAAGAATACTTCTTGTGTTTTCTATGAGTATTTTTACCGGCGTGTTAAGTTTTAAGCAGGTTATTTCTATGGGTGCCGACAGCGTGTCGTCACGAGCGGTAAGGCTGTCGCTTTCGAGCTTTGTGCCGATTGTCGGCTCCGCGTTATCGGAAGCCTATAGAACAGTACAGGGTTCAATCGGGCTGTTAAAATCGGGGATAGGGATAATCTCGATAATCGCCTTAGCCGCTGTATATATGCCGATTTTAATTAAATGCCTGTTTTGGATGGTAACAATAAGCTTCGCTAAGTCTATCGGGGAGGTTTTAAACCTCCGCGAGCCGATTAATTTACTCGAATCGGTTTACAGCGTGATATCAACCTTATTCGCCGTGATACTTTGTATGATAATGCTGTTTATAATCTCGACGTCCATTGTGATTATGTTAGGAGGCGGAGGATGAACAGTATAGCTTCTGTAGCGGCGGTGATATGCTCGGTAGCTATAGCGTCATCGCTGATAGCTCTGATTGTACCGCAGGGCAGTACAAAACGTGTGTTAAATACAGTAGTCGGCGTGTTTGTAATCTGCTGTTTAATAGTACCCGTTAAAAATGTTGTTACAGGTTTTAATCTAAATATAGATATTCCGAAGCTTAGCGGCAGTTTAACCGCTTCGGGCGACGAGGCTTATAAAAAAGCTCTTACGGTCGAAACCGAAGCTAAGCTCAGAACCTCGATTGTATCTTATCTTTACTCTAAAGGACTTAAAGTTAAATCAGCGGATATTAAGTTAAATACCAACAAAAAAACGGGAATATATATCGAACGTATTATCATATATATAGACAGGAAAGACTTAATTAATTCAGATGAAATTATATCTTTAATAGAGAATAAATTTGAAAAAACTCCTAAAATAACGGTGACGTAGAAATGAATTTTAAAAGCATAAAAAAGATGTTTTCGGGCGATAAGATTAAGAGAATTATCTTTATATTCGGTATAGCGGGAATACTTATTATATTTATATCCTCTTTTATAAAGCTTCCCGATAACAGTAATAAAAATACCGTAGCCGATTATAAAGAGCAGATTCAAAGTTCAATTACCGAAATGTTGAATAATATCGAGGGTGTGGGGGAATGCTCCGTACTTTTGACTATAGAAAACTCAGTCGAGGATGTTTATTTGGAAAACAGCTCGACCAAAACTAAAGAAATTGAACCGGTAATACGCGGAGTAGTCGTCGCGTGCGGCGGAGGTGATGACCCTATAGTAGTCGCGAGGGTGAATGAAATCGTAACAAAAGCGCTAAATATCTCGAGCGCTAAGGTTTGCGTCACAAAGCTTAAATAACATAAACCGACCTTTACAAGCCCACAGTAAAGAGCGGATAAAAGTACTGTGGGCAGAAAGGCGATTAATATGAAAAGATTTAAAAAACAATTCTTGGGAGCGGCTTTAGTAGTCGCGTTAGGAGCGGCGGTATATCTTAACTGGAGTTTAACAGCTCCGAAGCCCGTATCAAAAACCCTCGGCGAGAGTAAATATGTTAACGCTACGGTAGCTACTACCGCAGTTAAACAGACTTCTAACACAAAATATAAGCCCGATACCTTGCTGTCCGATAAACAGAAGAAATACTTTGCGTCGGCTAAGACTACCCGCGATACAACTCAGGATAAAGTTATCGACAAAGCTTCCGAGGTTTTAAAGCTCGATTCATCCTCTAAAGGTGATAAGACTAAGGCTCAGTCGAACGTAGCCGCGGTTATTAAGAACTTTACTTTGCAGGATACTATCGAAAGTACGCTAAAGGCGAAGGGCTTTTCAAACTGCCTTTCCTATATTAACGACGATGGATGTACGGTAACGGTTTTAAAGGAAGAATTAAAAAAATTTAAACCCGTTTTGGTAAAGTCCGCCGTCCAGTCGGTAGCTAATATTAGTTTCGATAAAATTACAATTGTAACTATTTAAGCAGGTGAGAGCTAAAAGCTCTCGCCTTTTTATTACATTGTTGTAAGAGAAATTGATTATTTATTCTTTTTAGTATAAAATATAATACGGTTAATTCTATAGCTATGTACAGTTTAATCAGCTTATAGGGGAATTATAAGATTAGAAATCGGAAAGTATGGTGAAGTATGAATATTGCGATTATTCTTGCGGGAGGAGTAGGCTCCAGAGTCGGCGCCGACAGGCCGAAACAGTTTATCGAAATAATGGGCAAGCCTGTTCTGGCTTATACTGTGGAGAAGTTTAACTCCCATCCCGAGATTGACGCTATCGAAATAGTATGCGTAAAAAGCCACCTCGAATATCTTAGGGAGATGGTCAATAAATATAATCTCGATAAGGTTAAATGGATAACCGAGGGCGGAAGTACATTCCAGGGTTCTGTTATGAACGGAGTTAATAATTTAAAATATAAGGTAGACGATAAAGATATCGTGCTTATACATTTCGGAGCTTCTCCGTTTGTCGAGGAGGATTTAATAACCGACGCGATCAGAGTTTGTGAGAAAAAGGGCAACGCTATTTCAACTACACCTTTCTATCTGCTTTCGGGTTATAAGGATGAGGACGGCAAATCCACCAGATATATCGACCGTGAAACTATCGTATGTATGAACTCTCCTCACGCGTTCCGATATAAGTTTGTTTACGATTTATATCAGGAAGGTATAGAAACCGGTGTTATCGACAGAGTAGAGCCTCATACCACTACTATGATGTATGAACTCAAAAAGCCGATTTACTTCTCTAAAGGAAGCCAGACCAATATTAAAATAACCACTAAGGAAGACCTTGATCTTTTTGAGGGTTATGTATTGCTTCAGAAAAAACGTGAACAGGATAAGGAAAACTGATTATGGACGCTACCCAAAATTATTTAGTAAATCTACTTCTCGAAATAGATACTTTATGTAAAAAATATGATATTGAGTACTTTATCGACTACGGTACAATGCTCGGCGCTGTACGTCACGAGGGCTTTATTCCCTGGGACGATGATATTGATATCAATATGACCGAGGATAACTACTATAAGTGGGTTGAAGCTTGCAAAAAGGAGCTTGACCCTAAAAAGCGTGTATACGGCGACAACCGTAATGACCGTGATTTCCCGGGTACATTCGGGCGTTATATCGACGTTGAAAGTATGCGTTTAAGCTCGAACTTCGCTTTTTGGAAACCGATTTGCGGTCAAAGTATAGATGTTTTCTACTTTATAGAGCTTCCTGGTGATCCTGTTAAAAAGCAGGAGAAGATAGATTTATACTTTGCTTACGACGAATACGCTAACCACAGCTACCGCCATTTCCGTTATAAAACCGACAGAGAAATGGAGCTTTATAATAAGTTTAAGGCTATGGAGAAGAAAATCGGCAGGGAAAAGACCTTACAGAAAATCGAGGCTCAGATTTTCCACAAGCATTACGATGACTGCGATACTTACATTTCCGCTTCCGCAAGAAAGTACGGCCCGACTTCTATTTCTCCAAAGTCGTTCTACGATACGGTTTATTACGCTGAGTTCGAGGGACATAAGTTCCCGATTTCAGGCAGATACGCCGAGGCGCTCGCGTACTACTACGGCGACGATTGGAATATTTTTCCCGATGTTAAAAAGAGCCATTCGAAAATGTCGCATACAGGCATTAACTGTGACGACTATGTTTCCGATTATATGCGTCTTATCGACGAAAAACAGCTTAAAGAGGATAGATACAAGGCTAAGGATATTCTCGTTCAGGAAGGCTATAAAATCGGTAAGCACTTAGAAATGGTGCACGCTAAAGCCGCCAGACTTGTACAGCTCAAGCTCGAAAAAAAGATTAAGGAAAATAATATCGACGTAAATTCGCTTTTGGATCCGTCCTCTAAGGACAAGCTTAACATTCTCGATGATTTATTCTCGAATTACTATGAAAAACAACTTGACTCAAGTTTCAGATACTGGGAGAGCTATATTGATATCGGCGAGGATAATTTTTACGCCGCTATATTTAACTTGATATATAACCGCTGCAATTTTACGGCTGTAGGTAAAATACTTAAAGTTTATAAGGCTAACGGTTTTAAAATCGACGGCAAATTAAGCGAACTGTGGGATATCGTTCTTTCGTATCGCAAGATTAAAGCCGAGATGGTTTATAAAAACTACGATAAAGCCGAGAAGCTTATCAACGAGGCGATTAAAAAGTATCCGTATTGTAAAGAGATAAGACTCTTTAATATGGAGATGAAGGTTATAAGAAACGACTTCGATACAGCTAAAAAGCTTATCGACGAAATCTTTAATGATTATCCCGATGACGAACGCTGTAAGAAAGCTTTAGGCGATATCGCTTTATTAAACGGCGACAAGGAAACCGCCGATAAATACTACGATGAGGTTTCAAAAACTACCCACGACGGACTGCTCCTTCTCGATATTCGTAAGAAAAGAGGCGAAAACTAATGACAGATTTACAATCAAGAATACTCTTACTTATGGACGAGATTAAGGATATATGTGAAAAACAAAATCTAAAGTATGTTGTCTTTGGGTTGTATGCCGCGTATGTTACCGAAAAAAAATCCTTTAAGGACGATCTTTGTTATTTCAATATAATGATGCCTCTTAAAGACGCGGTAAAGCTCGAAAAGTACGTTAATAAGAATATGTCCGATACAAGAGCCGTCGAGTCTTGGAGTAATAACAGCGAACTCCAAAGACTGAAGTTCAGATATGTAGATAAAACGACTTTGCTTTTTGACGGCGGTTCATCTGAAAAACATAAGTTTAACGGAGTTTGTATAAACATTCTTCCTACTCGTGAGTTTGAACCCTCTGACGAGGTTAGAGGAATTGAACGCTATGTTCAGCTTATGAATTTTCATCAGGAAGAATACGCTTTTAAAATAATCGCGAGTAAGCTTATAACCCGTGTTACTCATCTTAGACGGTTTAAAGCCCACTATATGTGTAAAATTAAGCTTGATAACGCTAACTACATTCATTACGGATACCTTAAGCGCAATAAAATGACTAAGGAAGAAATGGTTAAGTACGTTATCGACGCTAATTTAAAGGCAACTAAGCCGTATACTACACTTCGATACATTCCCGAGGATAAGCTTACCGAAGATACTAAGCCGGAGAAATGTTTAGCGTACGCTGACGAAAAAAGTAATGTTATAAAGCTTCCCGCCGACCTTTATACTAATATCGAAAAGGTTGACTTCGAGAATACAAAATTAAACGTCTATAAGGAAAAGGATAAGTATTTAGAAGCTTTATACGGCTTGGATTGGGCAGCTAAGCTCGAGGATGATTTACCGACTTCTGACCGCTCAACCTTTATTTATGACCTTGAAATTCCGTATTCCGAGTATTTGGAATACACAAAGGACGATAAGGTTACTCTCGACGAGATTACTGATAATAAGCTAAATTATAACTATTGGATGGGACAGGTTCACAACCCCGCTGTTAATAAAACGTGGCACACGTTTATGATGGCGAGAAGAAGCGTTGAGAGAATCGACTTATGGTATAAGCTCCGAGGCAAGCGCGAGGCTTTAAAGAAAGCTTATGATAATAACGATTTAGCTAAGCTTAAAAAACTTATGAATCCATATTTAAAGGCTACTCAGAAGTATTTAAATGAAAAAATCGGATTTTATATCGACGATGAATTGTTTAAATACGCCGCTAAAATCTGGAAAGAAGAGGGCAGACCTGACCGAAAAGACTCCGAGGGTAATCTTGTAAGCTACGATAAATATGTTTACTCATTTGTACCGGAGCTTTACAGGACTGAAACTCCCGATCAGTACTTTGCTAAACGCGGTAAAACATTTGATTAATACTATAGGCTCAAAACTTCGTTTTGAGCCTTGCTTTTTATCCTTTGTATGATATAATTAATATGTATTTTTATGTAAAGTTGGGTTGTTATGGATAATAAAATATCTCGCTTTAAGGCAAGAGAACAGGGTTTTATTTTAATATTTGAGAAGATTTTTAACGAGGAGAGTATTGACGTTATTATTGATAACGCCGGGGAATCTCGTGAAATAGCTTTTGACAGTTATGCTAAGGAGCTCGCGAACGGAGTGTACGATAACTTAGAAGCTATCGACGAGAGTATTTCCGCTCATCTTAAAAAGGGCTGGACTATAAAGCGAATCTCTAAACCGAGTCTCGCGATTTTAAGACTGGCGGTTTATGAGATGAAATATAACGACGATATTCCCGACAGCGTCGCTATTAACGAAGCTGTTGAGCTTTCCAAAAAGTACACAATTGACGAGAGTAAATTCGTTAACGGCGTGCTGGGAGCTATATCCAGAGAATGAAGTATTATTTAGGAATAGATACGAGTAACTATACAACCTCCGCCGCTCTTATCGATGAGAATAAAAATGTAATTCAGAATAAAAAGCTTTTGCCTGTAAAACAGGGAGAGCTGGGGCTTAGACAGTCTGACGCGGTATTTCATCACACCTCTCAGCTTCACGGCTTGTATTCCGAGCTTGTGAAGAATATTAATCCGTTTGAAATAGCGGCTGTCGGCGCTTCCGTTAAGCCGAGGCCGGTAGAAAATTCATATATGCCTTGTTTTAACGTAGGAGCTAATACGGCGCGAGTAATCAGTTCGACGTTAAATATACCTTTTTTTGAGTTTTCACATCAGGAGGGGCATATTGCCGCCGCGATATACAGCAGTAAGGCTGATAACCTGTTTAATAAGGAATTTATTGCTTTTCACGTAAGCGGCGGAACTACCGAAGCTGTTTTGGCTAAGCCTAAGGACTTCGGATTTAATCTCGAGATTATAGCGAATACGCTCGACTTAAACGCGGGACAAGCTATAGACAGGGTAGGGGTTATGCTGGGACTGAACTTCCCTTGCGGAAAAGAGCTCGAAAAACTCGCTTTAAATAATACCGAAAAACTAAATGTAAAAAAACCTACTCTCAAAGGTGAAAACTGCTGTTTAAGCGGTTTGGAAAACATTTGTAAGGATCTATATAATAATAATTCTTCTAAAGAATATATTTCCGCTTATTGTTTAAAGTATATCGAGAATACTCTAAGCGGGATGACCGATAAATTACTCAAAAAATACGGCAGGCTTCCGCTCTTGTACGCCGGCGGAGTTATGTCTAACTCTATTATAAGAAAAAGTTATGAAAGTAAATACAGCGCGTATTTCGCCGAACCGGAGTTTTCGGCTGATAACGCCGCGGGTATCGCTTATCTAACATACAGAAAGGCTGTTTATGACCAATCCTGATTTTATGAAACCACGCATAATTTCCGTGTCACAACTGAATTACTATGTTAAATCTCTGCTCGATAATGACGCGCATTTATCGGGCATATTTGTCACGGGTGAAATCAGCAACCTTAAAGACCACTATAGAAGCGGTCATATTTACTTTTCACTAAAGGACAGAAACGCCGTTGTAAGCGCTGTGATGTTCGCCGGTAACGCCAAGAACTTAAAGTTTAAGCTTGAAGAGGGTATGAAGGTAATAGCCTTTTGCAGAGCTTCGCTTTATGAGGTTACCGGTAACTATCAGATTTACGTCGAGGATATCCAGCCCGACGGCATAGGCGCGTTAACAATAGCTTTTGAACAGCTAAAGAAAAAGCTCGATGAAAAAGGACTTTTTTCTCCCGGGCATAAAAAACCGATACCAAAATTCCCGAAAACTGTCGGTGTTATAACGTCTCCCACAGGAGCTGCGGTTCAGGATATACGTAATATCTTAACCAGAAGATTTCCGAGTGTAGATATAGTTTTATGTCCCGTACT
Organism: uncultured Clostridia bacterium; assembly: GCA_946187325.1. Classification (GTDB taxonomy): domain Bacteria; phylum Bacillota; class Clostridia; order Oscillospirales; family Acutalibacteraceae; genus Ruminococcoides. The sequence goes on along the minus strand of CAMHQC010000009.1, from coordinate 28,331 downwards.
TGTACAGGGAACGGGCGCGCCCGCCCAGCTTATCAGCGCTGTTAATCTTTTTAATGAATACGACTGCGCCGATGTTATTATAATCGGCAGGGGCGGAGGCTCGATGGAGGATTTATGGGCGTTTAATGACGAGAACTTAGCTTACGCTATATATGCCTCTAATATCCCCGTAATTTCCGCCGTAGGACACGAAACCGATTTTACAATATGTGACTTTGTATCGGATTTAAGAGCGCCTACGCCTTCCGCGGCGGCGGAACTCGCTGTTCCCGACAGGGAAGAGCTTATCTCTCACTATAACTCTCAGCGCCAGTATCTAAACTCGATTTTTGACAATAAGCTTTCTAAGCTCAGCAGGAATCTTTCCGATATAAAAACCTCGCTCTCGAAAAACTCTCCCGAAAAGACAATTAGCCTTTTTGACGTAAGATTAAATAATCTTTGTGAAAGAGCTAAAAATATTGTAAATCAAGAATTTATAAATTATTCCGAAAAAACTAAAAAGCTCGGCGCGAAGCTTGAGGCTTTAAATCCTGTATCTGTATTACAAAGAGGATACAGTATCGCCGAGAAAGACGGTAAAATGATTAATTCTATTAAAGAAATAAATGTAGGCGATAATATTTATTTAACCTTAAAAGACGGAAAAGTAGTAACCAAGGTAACGGAGAACTGATATGGCTTTTGCTCATTTACATGTACATAGTGAATATAGTCTTTTAGACGGCGCGTGTCGTATTAATTCTCTCGCCAAAAAAGCTAAAGAATTGGGACAGACGGCTATCGCTATTACTGACCACGGCGTTATGTACGGCGCTGTGGATTTTTATAAAGCCTGCAAAAAGGAAGGTATAAAGCCTGTTATCGGCTGTGAGGTTTACGTTGCGCCGAGAAGCCGTTTTGATAAGGTCGCCGTTTACGATAAAGAGTATTACCATATGATTTTGCTCTGTGAAAATAATAAGGGATACCAAAATTTAATCAAAATGGTATCCTTGTCTTTTACCGAGGGGTTTTATAATAAACCTCGTATTGACGACTCGCTTTTAGAAAAGTATCACGAGGGCTTAATTTGTTTATCAGCGTGCCTTGCAGGTGAAATTCCGAAAAAATTACAAAACGGTGATTATAGCGGCGCTAAGGAAAAAGCGCTCTATTACCAAAACATTTTCGGAAAAGATAACTTCTTTATTGAGCTTCAGAATCACGGAATAGAAGAAGAACTCAGAATCGCTCCCGATTTAATCAAAATTTCGAGAGAAATCGGCGCTGAGCTTGTCGTTACGAACGACTCTCACTATATTAATAAATCCGACTCGAAAATTCACAGCATACTTCTTTGTATCCAAACAGGTAAGACGATTAACGATGATGATAGAATGGAGTTTAAGACCGAGGAGTTCTATCTTAAATCCGAAGCTGAAATGCGCGAGCTTTTTAGGGATGTTCCCGAAGCGTACGATAATACCCAAAAAATTGCCGACAGATGTAACGTCGAGTTTGAGTTCGGAGTAAGAAAGCTCCCGCGCTACGATTTGCCCGAGGGAGTGGATCATTTCGAGTATTTTAAAGATGAATGTTACAAGGGTTTATATAAACATTACGGAAACAATCCCGATAAAAGCTTAATCGACAGACTTGAATATGAGCTGTCTACTGTAAACAGAATGGGATTTGTCGATTATTATTTAATCGTTAACGATTTTATACAGTTCGCTAAGCGTTCGGGAATCCCCGTAGGCCCCGGACGAGGCTCGGGCGCGGGCTCTCTTTGCGCGTATTGTATAGGAATAACGGATGTTGACCCTATTAAATATAACCTTCTCTTTGAACGATTCTTAAATCCCGAAAGAGTTAGTATGCCCGATTTCGATATAGATTTCTGTCAGAAACGCCGTGAGGAAGTTATCGAATATGTTAAGGATAAATACGGCAGCGACCACGTGGCTCAAATTATCGCTTTCGGTACAATGGCGGCGAGAGGTTCTATACGCGACGTAGGAAGGGCTTTAGCTGTGCCTTACGCTTCGGTAGATAAAATCGCTAAGCTGGTTCCGTTTGAAATAAATATGACGATAGAAAAGGCGTTAAAGATTTCTACTCAGTTAAAATCTATGTATGATACAGACCCTGCCGCCAAGAATATTATTGATATCGCGCTGCAACTCGAGGGAATGCCCCGTAACGCTTCTATGCACGCCGCGGGAGTTGTTATTACCGATAAGCCTGTTTCTGATTATGTACCTCTTTCGGGCAGTGAGGAAAATACCGTTACTCAGTTCACGATGACTACTCTCGAGGAGCTCGGGCTTTTAAAGATGGATTTTCTCGGACTTAGGAACTTAACGACTATTGACAATACCGTTAAGATGATCAGAGAAACCGAACCGGATTTCAGCCTTGATATGATTAAGGACGACGATAAGGCTGTTTATAAAATGATATCTCAGGGTAAATGCGAGGGCGTATTCCAGTTTGAATCCCAAGGTATGAAGAATGTCCTGACTCAGCTAAAACCCGATTGCTTAGAAGATTTAATCGCGGTAAACTCGCTTTACCGACCGGGCCCTATGGATAGCATACCCACCTATATTGATTGCCGTCATAACGCCTCGCACATAAGATACAAGCATCCTATGCTCGAAAGCATACTCAACGTAACCTACGGCTGTATTGTGTATCAGGAACAGGTTATGCAGATTTTGCGAAAGCTCGCTGGCTATTCACTCGGCAGAGCCGATATTGTAAGACGCGCTATGAGTAAGAAAAAACACGACGTTATGGAGCGCGAGCGAAAAATCTTTATCGAGGGTTATGTTAACGATAAGGGTGAGGTAGAGGTAGACGGCTGTTTAAGACGCGGAATCGACCGTAAAACCGCCGCTTCTATCTATGATGAGATGGAAAGCTTCGCTTCCTACGCTTTTAATAAATCCCACGCTACAGCATACGCCAAGATAAGCTTTCAAACCGCATGGCTTAAATGTCACTATCCTAAACAGTATATGGCTTGCCTTATGTCGAGTGTTCTGGATAACCGCAACAAGCTCGCCGTATATATCGCCGAATGTCATAATTTAGGTATAAGGGTTTTACCGCCTGATGTAAATTCCAGTTCTTATGAATTTACAGTTTCGGGAAAGGATATCCGCTACGGACTTCTCGCTATAAAAAATCTCGGCAGACAGTTTATCGGCTCTATTATTGAAAAACGCAGGCTCGAAAAATACAAGAGCTTTTATGATTTCTGTAAGCGTAATTACGGAAAAACTATGAATATAAGGGCTTTAGAGAGCCTTATAAAATGCGGAGCTTTGGACGGTTTCAACTTAAACCGCCGTCAAATGCTCGTAATGGCTAAAACCGTGCTTTCGGATTTAGATTACGAGAATAAGAAAAATATCCGCGGCCAGCTTTCTTTCTTCGATATGAGCTCCGATATTTCGTCCGAATCCAATGAACCTCAACCGCCTAACCTAAACGAGTTTTCTAAAGAGGAATTGCTCTTTATGGAAAACGAGGTCGCGGGAATGTATTTGAGCGGTCATCCTATCGACGAGTTCGAGGACTATATTAAAGCCGTTAAGTGCGATAAAATAGGGGATATAGTTAACCAAGACAGCCATATGTACCGCGATAAAGACTCTGTTCATCTTGTATGTATTTGTTCTAGGCTTAAAACTCAGGTTACTAAAAACAATCGTACTATGGCTTTTGTCAACGTTGAGGATAGGTACGGCTCGGTTGAAGCGCTGGTATTTCCCGATGTATTTTCTAAATTCGCTCCGCTTTTATCTCAGGGAAGTATTGTTGAAATATTCGCGTCGGTTAGTCTTAAAGAGGATGAGGAACCTAAGATTATTTGTAATGAGATTAGAAAGGTCGATAAAAACAGTGTTCCTAAACCTCAAACTCCAAAGCCCGCCGCTAAAAGCAATAAACCGCCTAAGCTTTATCTGCGTATAGATAAGCTCGATTCCGAGCTTTACAATAAAGCGTTCAGAGTTATTGATATATTCGGCGGAAGAACTCCTGTTGTTTTTTATCTTACCGAAAGCAATAAAAAACTAATCGCTCCCGAAAAAATGTGGGTTAGCTTAAACGACGTTATGATAAAGGAGCTTAAATACCAGCTCGGCGGCGAAAATGTAGTTGTAAAGTAAAAACCCGGCTCATTTGAGCCGGGTTTTTAACAATTATTATATATTCTCGATTTCTTCCTGAGTAATAATCTCAACATCGCCTTCGCTTAGTACCTTTTCAGCTTCTTCGGGATTTTCTACTCTCATAACGAAGTAAGCGTACTCTTTGGATTTGGTGACGAAGGCGTACATATAATCAATGTTTATACCGTTCGCGTATAAAAGCTCAAGCGCCTTTTTCGTTGAACCCGGAGTATCGGGTATTTTAATTCCGACAACGTTTGTAATTGATACAATGCATTTGTGCTTCGAAAGCGCTTCTTTGGCTTTCTGTGTATTATTAACGATAAGTCTTATAATACCGAAGTCCTGAGTGTCGGCAACGCACATAGCGCGGATGTCGATATTCTCGTTAGATAACGCGTCGGCTGCCTTTACGACCTGACCCGGTTTATTTGTAGCGAAAATTGAAATTTGTTTAATCATAACGCTGTCCTTTCTTACTTGTTAGAGTAAACTTTACGTTTATCGACAACTCTTACCGCCTTACCCTCGGAACGCGGAATTGTATCGGGAGATACAAGGTTAACCTTTGGCTTGATTCCGAGCGCTGACTTAAATTTATTTTCGAGGGATTTTTCCATCTTAATGATATCCGAAGGCTTATCGGAGAAATGCTCCTCGTTCATTTCGATATCAACCTCGAAGCTGTCGAGACTTCCGTTTCTGTCTACGATAATCTGATAGTTCGGCGAATGGTTTTCTTTAAGTAAAACGGCTTCAATCTGGCTCGGGAAGAGGTTAACTCCTCTTACGATAAGCATATCGTCAACACGTCCGAGCGGCTTGCTCATTCTTACAAAAGTACGTCCGCACGCGCATTTTTCGTGAGTGATAACGCCGATATCTTTTGTACGGAATCTTAAAAGAGGGAAGGCTTTCTTAGTGATTGAGGAGAATACAATTTCGCCTTTTTCGCCGTCGGGGAGATTTTCTCCTGTTTCGGGATCGATAATCTCAATAATGAAGTGATCCTCGTTTACGTGCATACCATTTTGCTCGGTACATTCGAACGCGACGCCGGGACCGCAGATTTCAGTTAATCCGTAAATATCGTAAGCCTTGATGTTAAGGCTTTTTTCGATGCTCTGACGCATTTCCTCAGTCCATGGCTCCGCTCCGAAAATTCCCGCTTTAAGCGGAAGCTTAGAGGTATCAATTCCCGCTCTCTCTGCGCTCTCGCCTAAATACATAGCGTAGGAAGGCGTAGAGCCTAAGATTGTTGAACCGAAGTCCTGCATAATAGTGAGCTGTCTCGCCGTGTTACCTGATGAAACAGGAATAGTAGTACAGCCGATTTTATGTGAGCCGCCGTGCAGTCCGAGACCTCCGGTAAAAAGTCCGTATCCGTAAGAAACGTGAACCTTATCTTCTTTAGTAGCTCCGATAGCCGTAAGCTGACGAGCCACGCAGGTGTTCCAAATATCCATATCGCCGTCGGTATAACCTACGACAATCTGTTTACCTGTAGTTCCGCTGGAAGCGTGAATACGAGTAACGTCCTCCATAGGTACGGCGAACATTCCGTAAGGATATGTATCTCTTAAATCCTGTTTGCTTGTAAAAGGAAGCTTCTTTAAATCGTCGAGCGACTTAATGTCCTCGGGCTTTACGCCTTTAGCGTCCATTCTCTCTCTGTAGAGAGGAACATTATCGTAAACGTGCTTAACCTGTTCAATTAAGTTTTTAGTTTGAATTTGGTTAAGTTTTTCTCTTGAAGCGGTTTCTACTTCGGGGTTGTAGTAATTGTGCATCGGAATCCCTCTTTCTGAGTAATTAGTAATTATTTATTATAGTTGTATCCAAGCTCAAAAGCTTTTTTGTTGAGCTCAATAAACTTGGGCTTTACCGTAGTTTCAATAGCGGTAATCCATTCGTCGTAACCGATACCGAGGTATTTGGCAAGTCTGCCCATTAAAACAATGTTAACCGCTTTTGATGAGCCTGCTTCCTCAGCGAGCGAGAGAGCGTCTATATCGTCAACGAAAACATCTTTGCTTTTGAGTTCTTCTAAAACGTCGTTCGGGTAACTCGCGTTACCGATAATAACGGGCATCGGGTCGATTTCCTGAGTGTTTACGATAATTTTACCGCCTTTTTTGAGGAATGAGGCGTATCTTGCGGCTTCGAGCTTTTCAAACGAGATAATATAATCCGCTTCGCCCTCGGTAACGATGGGGGAATAAACCTTGTTTTTGTCGTATTTAACGTAAGTTACAACGCTTCCGCCTCTCTGGCTCATACCGTGAACTTCCGAAACTTTTACGTCGTATCCCTCGGCTGTAAGTATATTACCTAAAAGCTTACTCGCGAGTAAGCTTCCCTGTCCGCCTACGCCGACTATCATTAAACTTGTTGCCATTATTCCTGCACCTCTTTTCCGATTGCTCCGAACGGGCATAGCTGTGAGCATACATTGCAGCCTACGCACTGAGTTGGGTCGATGTAAGCTTTGTTGTTTTTAAAGCTGATTGACGGACATCCGAGCTTAAGACATCTCTTACAGCTTTTACATTTATTTTCGTCTACTACTAAAGGCTTCTCGTGTTTTACGTATTTTAGAAGCACGCAAGGTCTTCTCGATATAATAACGGAAGGTTCGTCGGCGGCAAGTTCCTCTTTAATAGCTTTGTCACATTCGTCGAGATTATAAGGGTCAACCACTCTAACTCGGTTAATTCCGATAGAATGACAAAGAGCCTCTAAATTAATCTTACCCGCGGGATCGCCTTTGATGTTGTATCCTGTAGTCGGGTTCTGCTGATGACCTGTCATACCTGTGATAGAGTTATCAAGTACAATAACCGTGGAGTTCGACATATTATAAGCTATATTGATTAAGCCTGTAACTCCGCTGTGCATAAAGGTAGAGTCACCGATTACGCAAACAGTGTTCTTTTCGTTATCGGCGGCTTTATTAAAGCCGTGAAGTCCGCTTACGGAAGCTCCCATACATAACGTAGAGTCGAGAGCGTTTAGCGGCGGCGCTGAACCGAGTGTATAACATCCGATATCGCCTAAAACCGTAATCTTGTTCTTGGCAAGCGTGTAGTACATACCTCTGTGAGGACATCCCGAACACATAACGGGAGGTCTTACGGGGATTTCACTGTCAGCTTTTACGGAGTCGGATTTCTCGCATAAGAGAACCTCTCTTATAGTCTGCTGGCTGAACTCGCCGATATTCGAGAATAAGCTTTTGCCCTCAACCTTAACGCCAATATTGTTGCAGTGTGTTTCGATAATCGGGTCAAGTTCCTCGACTACTACAAGGCGGTCAACCTTTTCGGCGAAATCCTTAATCAGCTTAGTAGGCAGGGGATTAATCATACCGATTTTAAGTATACTTACATTGTCGCCGAATACTTCTTTTATGTACTGGTAACAAGTACCCGCGGTAATGATGCCGAGCTTAGTATCGCCCATTTCAACACGGTTGTACTCGCAATCCTCAGCAAGCTTGGCGAGCTTTTCGGTACGTTCCTCTACATAAGGGTGACGCTTTACAGCGTTACCCGGTGTCATAATATATTTCCAGGGTTTCTTTTCGTAATCGTAGCCCTTAAAATCTTCCCTTTCGCCGATTTCTACGATACTCTGTGAATGAGCCATTCTTGTACACATTCTAAATAAAACAGGAGTATCATATTCTTCGGAGAGCTTAAACGCGCTCTTAGCGAAAGCGTACGCTTCGGAAGAATCGGCAGGTTCAAGCATAGGAACTTTAGAAGCGATAGCGTAATGGCGGGAATCCTGCTCGTTCTGGCTGGAGTGCATAGCAGGGTCATCAGCTACGCAGATTACCATACCGCCTGTAACGCCTGTGTATGAAAGCGTAAACAGCGGGTCCGCGGCTACGTTGAGTCCAACATGCTTCATACAGCAGCAGCTTCTTTTTCCCGCTAATGACGCGCCGAAAGCTACCTCCATACCGACTTTTTCGTTCGGAGCCCATTCGCTGTAAACGTCGTCGTATTTAGAGATAAACTCGGTAATTTCCGTAGAGGGAGTACCGGGGTAACTCGAAACGACGTTAACTCCGCCCTCGTAAAGTCCGCGGGCAACAGCTTCGTTTCCAATCATAAGTTTCTTATTGGTTTCTTTCATTGTACTAATGCCTCCTAAGGCTTAAATTTTATATTGCATAATTTATTATAAAATACTATAATGAAAAAAATATGAAAAAGGGGTGTAATATATGGTAATTGATTTTCATACCCATGTTTTTCCCGATAAAATCGCCGAGAAAACAATTCCCTATTTAATGGAAAAAGGAAATATTAAGTCCTTTGGTAACGGAACTTTATCTAATCTCAAAGAAAAAATGAGTGAATCCTCGACTAATATTTCAGTTGTGCTTCCGGTATGTACAAAACCGTCGCAGTTCGATTCTATCAATAAGTTCGCTTTAGAGCTAAATAAACTCGATAATATTTATTCATTCGGCGGTATTCATCCCGATAACGATAATATAGGGGATAGGCTGAAGTTTTTGAAAAAATCGGGCTTCAGAGGTATAAAGCTTCATCCCGACTATCAGGAAACCTATATTGAGGATGAAAAATATTATAATATTTTAAAATCCGCCATAGAATTGGATATGTACGTTACAATTCACGCGGGAGTAGATGTCGCTTATCCTGACGATGTACACTGTCCTCCCGAAAAATCAGCGCAAGTAATCGACAGGCTTTATAAGGGAGTAGAAAATCCTAAGCCCTTAATTATACTGGCTCACCTCGGCGGAATTGATATGTACGACGATGTAGAAAAATATCTTGTGGGGAAACCCGTGTATTTCGATTTAGCGGTAATTCTCAGTATGGCTGAGAAAAAACAGGTCGAAAGAATAATAAAAGCTCACGGAGCCGATAAGGTTCTTTACGCCAGCGATTACCCTTGGAGCGAGTTGAAAGAAAACGTCCGTCTTATGAACTCTTTAAATCTTACCGATAACGAAAAAGACCTGATTTTCTATAAAAACGCCGAGAAAATACTGGGTATTAAAAATGATATATAATTTTACACCAACTATTATTTTATAATAAATACCGATATATTGCAACTAAAAAAGCGAAATTTTTTAATTGTTAAATATTATTTACCATTTTAATAGGTATTTATATGAACAAAAAATATTTTTTGTAAGTCAAAAAAAGTCAAATTGCACTTGATTTTTTAAAAATATGAGCTATAATATAATTAGCACTCGAGCAAAGAGAGTGCTAATTAATATTTTTTCAGGTTATTTTAAGGAGGAATCATATATGACAGTAAAGCCATTACTCGACAGGGTTGTTCTCAAGGTTGAGGAAGCCGAGGAGAAAACAGTCGGAGGACTAATTCTTACATCATCAGCTCAGGAAAAGCCCCAGTTCGCTACAGTAGTAGCCGTAGGCCCCGGCGGAGTTGTTGACGGCGAGAAGGTTGAAATGTACGTAAAGGTAGGCGATAAGGTAATCGCTTCCAAGTACGCGGGTACTGATGTTAAGCTCGACGGCGAGGAATTTACAATTGTTCGTCAGTCCGATATCTTAGCTACAGTAGAATAATTTTTATTAAATAGTTTTATGGAGGTATAATTATGGCTAAACAAATCGCATACGGCGAGGACGCTCGTAAAGCTTTAAAAAGAGGTATCGACCAGCTCGCTGATACAGTTAAAATTACATTAGGCCCTAAGGGCAGAAACGTAGTGCTTGACAAAAAGTTCGGCGCTCCGCTTATTACTAACGACGGCGTTACAATCGCTAAGGAAATTGAACTCGACGACGCTTTCGAGAATATGGGTGCTCAGCTCGTAAAGGAAGTTTCTATTAAGACAAACGACGTTGCGGGCGACGGTACTACCACCGCTACATTACTCGCTCAGGCTCTTATTACAGAAGGTATGAAAAACGTTACCGCCGGAGCTAATCCAATGGTACTTAAAAAGGGTATCGCTAACGCTGTAGATGTTGCCGTTAAGGCTCTTAAAGAGAACAGTATGCAGGTAAGCGGTACAAAGGATATCGCCCGTGTAGCTACAGTATCTTCGGCTGACGAGTTTATCGGAAATCTTATTGCCGAGGCTATGGAAAAGGTAAGCACAGACGGCGTTATTACAGTAGAGGAAAGTAAAACTGCCGAGACATACAGCGAAGTTGTCGAGGGAATGATGTTCGACAGAGGATACATCGCTCCCTATATGGTAACTGATACCGAGAAGATGGTAGCTGAGCTCGAAGATCCACTCATTCTTATTACCGACAAGAAAATCAGTTCTATCCAGGAGCTTCTCCCGATTCTTGAGCCTGTAGCCAAGAGCGGCAGAAAGCTTCTCATTATCGCCGAGGACGTAGAGGGCGACGCTCTTACAAACCTCGTTCTTAATAAGCTCAGAGGTACTTTAAACAGCGTTGCTGTAAAGGCTCCGGGCTTCGGCGACAGACGTAAGGAAATGCTCCAGGATATCGCTACACTTACAGGCGGTACTGTTATTACATCTGAGCTCGGCTTAGAGCTCGCCGACGTAACCTTAGATCAGCTCGGAACAGCTCGTCAGGTCAAGGTAGACAAAGAGAATACCATTATCGTTGACGGCGCGGGCGACCAGGAAGCTATTAAGGCAAGAGTCGGTCAGATTCGTTCCCAGATTGAGACTACAACTTCCGATTTCGACCGTGAAAAGCTCCAGGAACGTCTCGCTAAGCTCGCGGGCGGCGTAGCTGTTATTAAGGTAGGCGCCGCTACCGAAATCGAAATGAAAGAGAAGAAGCTCAGAATCGAGGATGCTTTAGCGGCTACTAAGGCGGCTGTTGAGGAAGGAATTGTTGCCGGCGGCGGTATCGCTCTCATGAATACAATTCCCGCGGTTGAGAAGTATATCGAGTCCGTAGACGGCGACGAGAAAACAGGCGCTCAGATTGTACTCGGCGCGTTAGAAGCTCCGCTTCGCCAGATTGTCTCAAACGCCGGTCTCGAGGGTTCCGTAATCGTAGAGAACGTTAAGAAAGCGGGTAAGGTCGGCTATGGTTACAACGCTCTTACCGAGGAATACACCGATATGGTTAAAGCTGGTATCGTAGATCCCGCGAAGGTAACACGTTCGGCTATCCAGAACGCTTCTTCCGTAGCGGCTATGGTTCTTACAACAGAATCCTTAGTTGCCGATATTAAGGAAGAAAACCCCGCTCCTATGGCTCAGCCTGATATGGGCGGAATGTACTAATATAAGTTAATAGTTTTTAGGTAACAGGTTACAGTATAAAAGGGCTATGAGGAAATGTATTATTCATTCCTCACAGCCCTATTATTATAATTTAACTTATATAGCAGAAATAAAATTATCTATTAAATTTTTGTTTTCCTCTTTGGGTTTATCTTTCGGGTCGATTAAAACCAGTGAAGTCTTAAAATCCTTGATTAATAGATAATTTTTCAATTTGTCTATTGATTTCTCCGCTCCTCCGCCGGAACAACATGCGAATACTGAAAAATCCTTGCCGGCAATTTGCTTCATATTATCTTTTATAAAAGTTTTAATCGGCGGAGCAAAATTACTCGCCCATACAGGATATCCGAATATTATCTGATCGTACTTATCAGCGTCAAATTCATAGGGGAGAAGCTTGGGAGTTTCACCCATAACAGCACTTTTTCCGCCCCATATGAATTTTCTTAAGCCTTTATCGGGATAACTCTTTTCAGGCTTAAGTTCTATTAAATCCACGCCTGTTTGAGAGGCGATTGTTTTGGCGGTGAATTTTGTGTTACCGTTCATTGAATAAAATACAATAGCTGTTTTCATATTAAAATTCCGATTTAACATCTCTGAGGAATAGTTTTCCGAGTTCTTCCTTAATTTCTTTATTGTTAAACAGTACGTTATATACGCCGTTAACTATCGGAACATCAACATTTTTTTCGTCGGCGATTTTTTTCAGAGCTTTAGAGGTCATAACTCCCTCGGCGAGCTTTTCAAACTTAACGCCCTTAGCTAAATCCTCTCCGTATTTTCTGTTGTGGCTCCAAGGGGAAAAGAGAGTAGCTTCGTAATCTCCTAAATGACACAGCCCGTAAGCGCTCATCTCAGAACCGCCGCAAGCTTTTATAAGACGGCTGATTTCTCTTGTGCCTCTCGACATTAAAGCTCCCTTTAAGGAGGTCATATTAAGTCCGTCTAACATTCCCGCGGCTATTCCGATAACATTTTTTGCCGCGGCTCCGATTTCGTTTCCGATTAAATCCGTTCCTATGTAAAATCTGATTAAATCGGAAGAAAACTCGTTAACAAGTTTTTCTTTAACCTCTGTATTTTTGCTGTCTATTACCATACAGTTCGGTATACCTCTGACGTAATCCTGCGGATGTCCCGGACCTACCCAAACCGCTACCGGAGTTTTATCTGTATCGACGAACTCCTCCATAACCTGCGATAATCTCTTGCCTGTCTTTTCCTCGACGCCCTTCATACAAAGCACAAAGATTTTACCATCGAGGTTAAATTTAGATATCTCCGTCATATAATCGCGCAGATGCTGTGACGAGATAGATATAATAATTACCTCAGCCCTCTCTACAGCGTATTTCAGGTCGCTTGTAACTTCGATAGAAGGGGGAAAGGTGAGGTAGTCGTTTTTATGAGTTTCATAAAGCTGTTTAAAGTCAGGCGCGTCCTCAAGTCCTCTGGATACAACCTCGTTTCCGATTTTATCGAGATACCAGGCAATACAACTGCCCCAACGGCCTGTGCCTAAAACTGAAATTTTCATATTAGTTTCTCCGTTAAATTAAAAATCCCGCCTGTTCGAAAGCAATACTTAATAACCTGCCTACTAAGTGACAGGTGGGTGCCTCCTTTTTGTTTTAGTACTCCCAACGTTCCTTGCGGAGAGGTCTGCACACCGCAAAAAGAGATCAGCTCCCGATTTAAATGTTGTAGGGTTATTTTAATTGCATACACGAGACAGGCAGGAAATATTATTTATTCATAAAACATATCGTTGAAACGCTCTTCAAATATATTGGAAAGCCTTCGTCTTAGTTTGTCGTCCTCAACTTCCGCGAGCTGTTCTTCGCCGTCGATTTCAACAGCTTCAAGAATAGTGTACTCGCCGCTGTCCGAGAGCATATCCTCGCCCCGTTCATACACGGGCATTAACGCGAAATATCGGTTATCGTTTTCTTCAATTTGGTCGAGTATTTCAAAGTTATGTTCGATACCGTTCTCATCAATCAAGGTAATGAGATCGGGTGAGTAAGAATTATCCATAATTAATCTCCTAACTCTTTGATATAATTTTACACCACTTATACCTGTACGTCAAGCATAATATTTTGTAAGATTAAAGGAATTAAAAGCTTGTTTTTATTTTTTTCGATTATAATCGGCTTTTTGCTTATATATTTTGCAAAATTACAAAAATATCCAGTTTTTTTAATTTAATTTATAAAAAACTGTTGACATTTTATAATTTTATGTTAAAATGTAGTTAAGACAAGAGAAGAGAAAGTTTTGATTACTCCATAAAATTACCTAAAAAGCCGACGGTTTATACCGTCGGTTTTTTCATATATTACATATTTATCCATAAAAATAAAAAATACCTTGAATTATTTTATTTTTTGAGCTATAATCTTAAATTGAATTAATGTGGAGTATTATCGTATAATATATTTCAGATAAGGATTTTGGAGGAGTTTATGTTACTTCCTTTTGAAGAACTTCCTGAGGAGTTTCAAAACAACGCTGTAAAAAAGTATTATGATATTCTAAAAGGTAAAAGACGAAGCATAGTAGTTAAAAGATTATTTGACGTATTTTTATCATTGTTTTTAATTATTATTTTATTAATCCCTATAATTATTCTGGCTCTTGCCGTGAAACTTACTTCCAGAGGCCCTGTACTTTATAAACAGGTCAGGGTTACAACCTATAACCGTGAGTTTAAAATTTTTAAATTCAGAACTATGGTAGAAAACGCCGATAAAATGGGCGCGCTTGTAACTTCGCTCGGGGATAAACGTATTACTAAAATCGGTCATATTCTTCGTAAATACCGGCTTGACGAGTTGCCGCAGATTTTTAACGTATTAAAAGGCGATATGAGCTTTGTCGGAACACGTCCCGAAGTTCCTAAGTATGTGGCTAAGTACACACCCGCTATGTATTCGACCTTATTAATGCCCGCGGGTATTACAAGCTTAGCCAGTATAAAATTTAAAAATGAAGATAGAATGCTTGAAACGAGTACGAACATCGACGACGATTATATAAGTATTATTCTTCCTAAAAAAATGCACTATAACATCTTATATATTAAATCTTTCGGTTTCAGAAATGATCTTTATTTAATGTTAAAAACAGTTAAGGAAGTATTATTCCATTAAAGAAATATAATTTATACGGGAGGTGAGATAAATGTCAGGTTTAAAAGAGGTTTTTAAAAATCCCTCTAAATTCAGAATGAGCTATCTTGTAATTTTACTATTTTGTAATATAGCTTTTCTGCAAATACCTGCTTACGTTTGTCTCGTCTTTCTATTTATTTGGGGAGTTTATTTAGTTTATTATAAAATTGTCCGCGAACACTGCTTCGAACGACTGAGGTTCGGGCTTTGGATAGTGGCTTTTATAGCTATAAATGTACTTACCCTGCTTATTAATATAACATCAAGCTTTTTAAGCTTTGGATATAATATAGTAATGCTGTTACATATCAGCATCTGCTTTTTTGTTTTCTTCGGGTTACATACCGAAAAGGGCTTTAACCCTCACGCCGAGCTTTATAAAGTATGTAAGCTTATTATTTATTTGACCACTATTTTAGGCGTTATAGGCTTTATACTTATGATGTCGGGCGTGCAGTTCGAGTGGATGTGGATTAAATTCATTATCTTCGAAAACAGATATACAGGCGTTTACATAAACCCGAATATCCTCGGATTTATTTCGGTTATTTCAATTGTATGCTGTCACCTTGTTATGAAACCCGCTTTTTTAATTAAGGCAAAAAGAACGAGAGTAAGCAGGATATGGATTGCGTTCTGTTTATTGGTTGACCTGTTTTCACTCGTATTATGCGACTCTAACGCTTCGTTCGCGCTGTTTATTTGTTACGTAATATTTACCTTGGTATTTATCGCGTTTTCAAGCTCAGCCCGTATTAAGAAACGACAGATTGCCATTAAAACCTTCGCGCTTGTACTTGCCGCGGTTTATGTTATATTTACCGCGTTTATGGTAAGGTCGGTTTGTCAGCGCGGATTTTCACATTTGGTAAAAGCCAACAAAGTCGATAAACAGGCTGTGGCTACGATTAACGAGATTTCAGGCGGGGAAGCTATTACATTCTCTCACGAAAATAAAAACATAGACAGCGGAAGAATTAAGCTTATTAAAGAGAGCTTTAAGCTTTTCCAAATTTCTCCTGTGTTCGGTATCAGTAACGGTAATATTATTCAGTACAGTCAGAAATACCTAGACGGTACGCTGAGTATGAGCTATCATAACAGTGATATTCATAACGGATACTTAACTATTATTGTTTCGACAGGTGTAGTCGGATTCTTGCTGTTCGCGATATGGGGGCTTAAATTCGGCAAGCATATTGTATTTAATCTTTTTAAACGTCAAAACGCCGGTTCCCAAGATATCCTGCCTTGCCTGTTCGCCTTTTGTTGCGGATATCTTGTTTACTCTTTGTTTGAGAAAGCTTTGCTTTACGACGTAAGCTTTATGGTGATGTGGTTTTGGTATATGCTGGGAATGACAAGCGTGTATCTTAATAAGTACGAACCGCTTATGGGTTCTTATTTAAAGATAGGTAAATATCGTATTCCGCGCCATCTTATTTAGAATATTTGCTATTGTAAAATTTTAATAATTGTTTTATAATATACCGTGAGGAAACTTGCGGTATATTTTTTTACTTATAAATAAGTATAATTTGTAAATAATAATATCGGTGATGAATAATGAAGTTTTATATTAAACGTGATAAAACTGCGGGCGGCCATCTTTTCGTTGTTTTAAATGAAAAGGGTCGAGATAAGTATTTTGTAACAGGTAGTAAAAATTCTTCCGTAATATCTGATACGCGCGGAAATGTACTTGTTAAAATCCACAGGCTTCCTTTGCCCGCGTTAAAAGCGTTCTCGATTTCTTCGGGCAATTATAATATTAAATTCTTTATAAACACAAGCTCAAAAACTCCATCCTGCTATTTCTTCGGAAATTCCTGGCTTATAAGAGGCGATATCGGATTAAACTCGTTCGATATAATCGACTCCGACAATTCTTTAGTAGCCAGCCACAGAAAGAATTTCTCCGACAACAAGGGATATGAGCTGTGCGTTAATAACGACGCTAACGTGTTATTCTGTATCGCGGTAGCTGTATGCGCCGATATTGAGGCTAAGGTTGACAATCCTGCTTTACAGACAGTATAATAAATAAAACTTTTTAACGGAGGTAACTATGGATAAATTACTTGAGATACTAAGCGAGAACAGCAGCTTTACTACTAAGGAACTTGCGCTTATGCTCGGCGAGCCTGAGGATTATATTACCGCTCAGATTAAGGAATATGAACAGAGCGGCGTTATAAAGGGATATCAGGCTATCGTGGACTGGGATAAAGTTCCCGAAGCGGGAGTTACCGCTATTATTGAGCTAAAGGTTACTCCTCAGAAGGAAACGGGCTTCGATGAAATCGCTAAACGTATTATGGCTTTTGAAGAAGTTACCTCTATGTACTTAATGGCGGGAGCTTTTGATTTTTCCGTTATGGTCAAAGGAGATACTATGCAGGAAGTCGCGTCGTTCGTGGCGCGTAAGATTTCGTGCGTAGACGGTATAAAAGCCACCGCTACTCATTTTATGCTAAAAACGTATAAACTCGGCGGGCTTAGCTTCGTTGAGGAAGAAGAACCCGACAGGAGGAGTATGATCCTGTGATTGATTATCAGAATTTTATTAATGATAAAATTAAGCAGGTAAAGCCCTCGGGAATCAGAAAGTTTTTTGATATAGCTGTAGAGATGGATAACGTTATCTCGCTCTCAATCGGCGAGCCTGATTTCCAGACTCCGTGGCACATCAGAGAAGCAGGCATATCTTCGCTTGAAAAAGGTAAAACATGGTACACTCCGAATAAGGGTTTTATCGAGCTTAGAAAAGAAATCTGTAATTACTATAACAGACGCTTTAATGTTACTTATGACGCTGATAATGAAGTCTTGGTAACTGTCGGCGGAAGCGAGGCTATTGACCTTGTGCTGAGAACTCTCGTTAACGAAGGCGACGAGGTTTTAATACCCGAACCCGCGTTTGTGTGTTATACACCGCTTACATATATGGCGGGCGGAAAACCTGTTGCAATTGAAACTAAAGCTGAAAATAATTTCAAACTTACTAAAGAAGAACTCGAAAACGCTATAACCGATAAAACAAAAATCCTTGTTCTGCCGTATCCGAATAATCCTACCGGCGCGATTATGGAACGAGAGGATTTAGAGGCTATTTCCAATGTTATTATTAATAATAACATCATCGTTGTTTCGGACGAGATTTACGGCGAACTTACTTACGGTAAGAGAAATCACGTAAGTATCGCGGAAATCGACGGAATGAGGGAGAGAACAGTTGTTATAAGCGGATTCTCCAAAGCGTACGCAATGACAGGCTGGCGTTTAGGATACGCTTTAGGACCAAAGGATATTGTAAGTCAGATAACAAAGCTGCACCAGTACGGAATTATGTCGTCACCTACGACGGCTCAGTACGCGGCTATAGAGGCGCTTCGCAACGGAGATAAGGATGTAGCCGGTATGAGAAGCGATTACGATATCAGGCGGCGTCTTATTGTCGGTAAGCTCAACGAGATTGGATTAACCTGTTTTGAGCCTTTAGGAGCGTTCTATACTTTTCCCTGTATTAAATCTACAGGTCTCTCAAGCGATGAGTTTGCTACACGACTTGTAAAAGAAAAGAGAGTTGCCGTAGTACCCGGAACAGCTTTCGGCGAGTCCGGAGAGGGATATGTTCGTATATCTTACGCTCAATCGCTTAAAAATATCAAGAAGGCTCTGAAAAGAATTGAGGAGTTTGTCGAGGAATTGAAGAATGAAAGTAAAGGTTAAAGCACCCGCTAAAATTAATCTTTCGCTTGATGTATTAAGGCGGCGACCCGACGGTTACCACGACGTTAGTATGGTAATGCAGGCGGTTAGTTTATATGATTACATAACCGTTGAAACGACCGACAGTGAAAAGATTGAGATAAAATGCGATTATAAGGGTGTTCCTTGCGACGAGAAGAATATCGCTTATAAATGCGCACAGGCTTTCTTTAGAAACACTAAAACTGACAATTGCGGAATAATTATAACTATTGATAAAAATATTCCCACTCAGGCTGGACTTGCCGGCGGAAGCGCCGACGGCGCGGCTGTCCTGGTAGCTCTTAATAAGATGTTTTCAACATATCTTAAAGAGGACGAGCTTTGTGAAATCGGCTCAAAAATCGGCGCGGACATACCTTTCTGTATTGTGGGAGGTACTAAGCTCGCGAGCGGTACGGGTACCGATTTAAAGAAAATGATCAGTATGCCTAAGTGCGATATAGTTATTTGTAAGCCCGATTTCAGCGTAAGCACTGCCGAAGCTTATTCCAGAATAGACAGCGCTCAGCTTAGCCATCCTGAGTTTACCGCGGAAATGGTACGTGCTGTTTATGCCAGGGATATATATATGGTTACATCTTCTATGCTCAACGACTTTGAGCTTGCTTTAGATTTAGAGCCGATAAATGAAATCAAAAAGATTATGCTCAAAAATAAAGCTCTCGGCGCCTGTATGAGCGGTTCGGGCTCAGCGGTATTCTCAGTGTTTAACAGCTTAAAAAAAGCCGAAAAGTGTATGGAGAAGCTTAAAGAAAGCTATGAACACGTGTTTTTATGCGCTCCTGTTAAAAACGGCTGTGAAGTGATTGATTAAATTTTGATTAAACTTTAAAAACCTGCCCATAATTCTGGTATCAGAATTTAGGCAGGTTTTTTATATGAAAAGATTAATTAAGTCCGTATGTATTTCTACAGTTATTTGTATGATAATTTCTATTATACCGTTTAACGCGCGCTGTAAGAACATAAGCGGTGAAGTTTTCAGACTTCATATCTTAGCGAATTCCGATTCAAAATCAGACCAAGCTCTAAAGCTAAAGGTGAGGGACAGGGTTCTAAAATATACAAGCTCAATGTATCAAAACGCCGATAATAAACAGGCAGCGGAAGCGCTTACGGATAAAAACTTACAGAGCATCGCTAATATAGCTAAAGACGAAATAGTAAAAAACGGTTATAATTACTCAGTAAAAGCCGAAATAAAGCATATGTATTTTGATACGAGATATTACGACAAGGTTACTATGCCGTCGGGATTTTATAACGCGCTTAGAATAACTATCGGAAAAGGTGAGGGGCATAACTGGTGGTGTGTAATGTATCCGTCACTCTGCATAGGTTCAAGCACTGATTATAATTCTTTAAAAGAAAATACAGATTCAGATGAATATAATCTTCTTACAGACGATAAATACGAGTTTAAGTTTAAAACCGTAGAATACTTTGAAAAAATATGCTCTTTTTTCTCTTAGTACGTTTTTCAGGACAGCAAATGTGTTACAATAGAGTAAATTTGTGCGGGAAGTGATAAAATGCTTCAATTCATTTTAGGAAAAAGCGGCAGCGGTAAAACCACCGAAGCTGTAAATATATTAGCTAATAAGTGCAAAAAAGGTGATAAAAAGCTTTTAATGCTCGTTCCTGACCAGAGTTCGTTTGAAACTGAAACAACCTTTCTCGACGTTTTAGGCGCTAAGCTGGCGGGTAATGTACTTGTGTTTGGATTTTCGCGTCTTTCTAATTATGTTTTCAAAAATACAGGTAACATTCCCGAGAATGTTATTGATGACGGCGTGCGTAAAATTATAATGAGTAAGGCTATCGAGGAAACCTCCGACAGCTTAGAGATGTTTACTTCCGCTAAAACGAGAAAATCAGTCCTTGAACTTATGATACATTCTCTAAAAGAGTGTAAAAAGGATAATATTACCCCCGATATGCTCGATAATATTGCTGAAAAAATCGAAAATGAAACCCTTAAAAAGAAGCTTACCGAAACAGCGCTTGTGCTTAACGCTTACGAAGCGTTACTCGAAAAAAGCTATGTTGACCCGTTAGAAAATTTAAACAGACTTAAAGATATACTTGAAACTGAGCGGTTTTTTGAAGGTTATACTATAGTTGTCGATTCGTTTTCGGGATTTACATATCAACAGCTCGAAATTATAAGAATACTCCTTACCCAAAGTAAAGATTTTTATATTACCGTCAATATAGATATGGAGTACAAAAACAGCGAGATTTTCGAAACTACCGAAAGGACCCGAAAGCTTGTTAAAAGACTCGCTCAAAGCAACGGTATTGAGATTAAACCGGATATTATTCTTGAAAATTTTTATCGTTCCGATAAGCCTGATATTTCTTTTTTAGAAAATAATATAC
Source organism: uncultured Clostridia bacterium (assembly GCA_946187325.1). Classification (GTDB taxonomy): domain Bacteria; phylum Bacillota; class Clostridia; order Oscillospirales; family Acutalibacteraceae; genus Ruminococcoides. The sequence continues at coordinate 7,581 of CAMHQC010000009.1, read as the reverse complement.
TTAGAATTAACGATAATGTCTATACTGAAAAAGCCGAGAATATAGAAACATACCAAGCCTTTGACGTTTATGACGAGGTTAATTTTACCGCGCGTAGAATTAAAAGTCTTGTTGTCGATAAAGGCTATAAATACAAAGATATCGCCGTTATACTCAGGGACAATAATATCTATAACGGTATACTCGATATGGTTTTGGAAAAATATTCTATTCCGTATTTTATGGACATTCCCCGGGATATTTTTACCAATCCGATTATAAGATTTGTTTCCGGTGTTTTAGATATAGCTATAAGCAACTTCGACAGAGACAGCTTGATTTCAACTCTAAAAACAGGACTTTTTAAACTCAGCGACACTCAGATTGCCGATTTCGAGAATTATATTTATGTGTGGAATATAGACCGCTCCGGATTTAAAAAGGAGTTTAAAAATAACCCTTCGGGATTCGATTCGCTCAGTGATGGCGATATTAAAAAGTTATCAGAGATAGAAGCTGTAAGAAAGTACATAGTTAATCCGCTGGTCGATTTTATTAATTCCGCTAAAGATGCGGACGGTACAGAGATTTCTAAGGCGTTATATAAGCTTATCATAAATTTTGGAATCAATGATTCTGTGGATAAGCTTTACGATACTCTTGAGGGCGAAGGGCTTATTTTCGAAGCTAATGAACAGGTTAGAGTTTATAACCTTATGATAGAATCGCTCGATAAGCTTACCGCCGTATTGGGCGATACGAAGCTTTCGCTTCAAAAATACAGAGATTATCTCGGTTATAAGCTTTCAGATATAAAACTTAGCGATATTCCGAGATACCAGGATCAAATTAACGTCGCGGTAGCCGACAGAGTTCGTTTAAGCGACGCGAAGGCTGTATTTATACTCGGAGCGGTGGACGGCTTGTTTCCGTCAATTCCGCAGACTGCGGGTGTATTCTCCGAAACAGAGCGTCGTATACTTATCGAAAATAATATTCCGCTTACAGACAGCCTCGAACAGCTCGCAAGCCACGAAAAATACCTAATCTATTGCGCTTTAACCTCCGCGAGCGATAAGGTGTTTGTAACTACATACAGCTCCGATTTCAGCGGTGAGGACTACGAACCGTCTGTTATTTATAACGATATTGTAAAGCTGTTCCCGAGCAGAAACGACAGTATGTACTCAGACTTTAACGAAAAAAACGAGCTTTATTCTAAACAACAGGCTTTCGAATACCTTTCAAGGAAGTTTAATGTTGAAACCCCCGATGTGCTTGCACTTAAACAGTATTTTAAAAATGACGAAGCGTATAAGGATAGTTATATTAAACTGGAAAACGCCCTTAATAAAAAGCCGTTTAAAATTAACGATTCTAAAATCAGCGAAGAATTATTCAGAAAGAATATGAGCATCTCCGCGTCCGGAATTGAGAAGTATAATCTTTGTCATTTTCAGTATTTCTGTAACTACGGGCTAAAGGCTAAGGAGCGGAAAACCGCTGAGATAGACAGTATTCAATTCGGAAATATCGTTCATTTTTTTCTTGAAAAATTCTTAAAGGAAAATAATAAAGCCGTACTTAATAAGCTTTCAAACGACAGCATTAAAAAATCTATCGACAGAATCCTGCTCCAATACGCCGATGAAACCTTCGGCGGTTTAGATGGCAAAACCGATAACTTTAAGGCCATGTTTGAAAGGCTTAAAATCAATATTTTTGTTCTTATTAAAGAGCTTATCCGCCAGCTTATGTATTCCGATTTTATACCGACTGATTATGAACTCAGAATCGGCTCTGACGGCTCAATTCCGGCTTATACAATTCAGCTTGATAATGATAGAAGCGTAAGCGTTAACGGCTTTATTGACAGGGTGGATAAGTATGATAAAAATGACGATGAGAGCTATATCCGCATAGTCGACTATAAGACGGGTAATAAGCAGTTTAAGCTCTGCGAGATTCTCTATGGAATTAATCTGCAAATGCTGCTGTATCTTCGCTGTGTAATTGAGAACGGTAAAGAATATTTCGGCAAAAACTTAATTCCCGCGGGTATTCTGTATATGCCGTCTGCGGCTAAGGATATCGACGGCGATAAGTATCCGACTGACGATAAAATAAAGGCTCAAATTGACAGCAATTTCCGTATGAACGGACTTGTGCTGAATGACGGCGATGTATTAGAGCATATGGACAGGCTCGGTAAGTTTATTAAGCTTTCTAAAAAGGTTGAGGACGGAAAGTATTCGGACGCTACCGCCTCAAGCGAGCAGTTTAGATATATTTTTAAACATATTGACGATGTGATTAGGAGTATGGGAGAAGAGCTTCTAAACGGTAATGTAGAAGCTAAACCCATAAAGGGCGTTGTTGACGGCTGTGCGTACTGCCCTTATGACAGCGTATGTCTGCATACTTACGAGGACGATTATAAGTATCGAACCGAAGCTTCCGCGAAGGAAGTTTATACTAAGCTTGAGAAAGGAGATGGGTCAGATGCCTGATGTTAAATGGACTAAAGCTCAAAAAGACGCTATAAACTCAAGGGGCGGCTCTGTACTTGTCTCCGCGGCGGCGGGCTCCGGTAAAACCGCTGTGCTTGTACAGAGAATTATTGACTCAATAACCGACAGCGAAAATTCCGTTTCTATCGACAGAATGTTGATAGTTACGTTCACGAGAGCCGCAAGCGCCGAAATGCGTTCCAGAATTGAAACCGCCTTAAATAACCTGCTCATAAAAGACCCGTATAATAAATATTTGCTCAGGCAAAAACAGCTTCTTTACAGCGCCAAGATTTCGACAATAGACGGATTCTGTACTGAATTTGTAAGACAGTATTTTTATAAGCTCGGTATCCAAAGCGATTTTAGAATAGCCGACGAGGGAGAGCTAAGTATTCTCCGTTCAAAAGCCCTTGATAATACGCTCGAAAAGTTTTACTCAGAGAACAACTCCGATTTCAATGAGCTTGTAAACTCAACCTGTACATATAGAAACGACGACAATTTAAGAAACCATATCATAAATACATATAACTTCCTTACTTCTATACCTTTTATGGATAACTGGATGGATAGTATGCTTTCGCTGTACAGCGGTATTCCTTTTGAGCAAACTCCGTATTTCAGCTATGTTATCAATTACGTTAACGATTCACTGAATTACTGCCGAAGCTTAATAAAAACCTCTTTGTCCTATTTGGATAAAGACGAGTTTTTAAACGAAAAACAGATTGATAAGGTTTTCGAATTATTAAAAAATGATTCTCTTAACTTCGACTTTTTCTCTGACGCGTTAAATTCTAACGATTGGGATAGTATTAAGGAAGCTGTGTCAAGCTTCGCTTTTAAACGTTTTCCGTCATTTAAGGGCGCTTCGGATGATAATTATTTACAGATAATAAAAAATTTAAGGGATAATTATAAAAAAGAAGTAAAAAAGCTTGAAACACTTTTTTGTAAGGATATTGACTCTATAAACTCCGTTACAATGGAGCTTTACCCGGTTATAAATGTTTTCTTTGAATGTATAAAACAGTTTAGAAAAGAGTTTATGTCGCTTAAAACCGAAAAAAATATTCTGGATTTCGCCGATATAGAAACCTTAATGGTAGAGCTTTTGTGTGAGTATAAAGACGGAAAGATTATCTATACCGATATTTCCTCGGAAATATCCGAGATGTTTGATGCCGTAATGGTTGACGAATTTCAGGACATTAACGAGGTTCAGGATTTACTCTTTAGGGCTGTAACTAAGGATAAAAATAATCTCTTTGTAGTCGGCGACGTTAAACAGAGTATATACGGTTTCCGCCAGGCAAAGCCCGAGATTTTTATTAATTATAAGTCCGCTTATAATAAATATAATCCTGACGATGAAAACTATCCCGCCAGGATTATTCTTGATAAAAACTTTAGAAGCAGGCTTGGAGTTACCGAAGCGTGTAACTTTATTTTCTCAACCTTGATGTCCGAGGATGTCGGCGGACTTGAGTATGACGACGAGGAAAAGCTTGTTTGCGGAGCTTCTTACCCTGAAACCGAAAGCAATTCTATGGAGCTTATGCTTATAGATTCCTCGGGTATTGACGAAGAAAATAACGAAACAGTCTTAACTCTGGAAGCTCAAAAAGTAAGCGAAAAAATTTATAAGCTTATTTTTGAGGAAAAGCTGCAGATTAAGGACGGTGACTCTACCCGAAATATTACTTACGGAGATATAGCAGTTTTAATCAGAAGTCCCCGGGGAGAAACCAGACGAGCGGTAACGTTCGTAAATATCCTTAACCAAAACGGTATTCCGACAATATCTCAGGAAAAGAACAACTTTTTTGATATGCCCGAAATAAAGCTTGTGCTTAACTTTTTAAGTATTATTGATAATCCTGTACAGGATATACCGCTTTTATCGGTTCTTATGAGTCCGATGTTTTCCTTTACATCCGACGACGTTGCCTGTCTTAGAATAAGCGATCGGAAATCTCCGCTGTATATAGCGCTGAAAAAAAGCAGTGAAGATAAATGCGTTAAATTTATATCCTTGCTGGATAAACTAAGAACACTCTCCGTTACTACTACGGTTGACCGTCTAATCGGTATTATTATGAATCTTACGGGTTTTGATTGTATAGCTATGGCGGACGATAGGTTTAACGAAAACAATATTTATCTGCTCCAAAGCTACGCTCGTTCATATTCTGAGAACGGTTATAAAACCCTCACCGCGTTTATGAATTATATAAACAGGATAAAAGAAAAAGAAACTGTTTTAAACGCCGTTAACGATATTAACGATAACAGCAGAAACGCCGTAAAGGTTATGAGTATTCACGCCAGTAAAGGACTTGAGTTTCCCGTATGCTTTATCTCCTGTACTTCTATGGAATTTAACCTTAAAGACACCTCTGCCGATTTAGTTCTAAATGCCGATAACGGTATCGGACTAAGAATTAAAAAGGATATTGTGAAATATGATACTTTACAGCGGAAAATTCTGTCCTTGATTCAAAAAGACCGTATGATTTCCGAGGAAATGAGGATTTTATACGTGGCGTTAACCAGAGCTAAAGAGAAATTGATTATAACCTCTGTTAATAAAGACCCTAAAAAATATATTGAAAATCTCGAGAGTAAAACAGCTTCGTACCCGATATCATCGTATGTTGTAAAGAATATGAATTCTTACAGCGACTGGATATTCACCTGCGCTTTAGCTAACCCGGGATGTGATATACGAATAAACAACGAGCCTGATTACACTTATTATAAGGAAAGCTATAAGCCGTGGAAGTTTGATATTATAAAAAATACTGACTCAGAGGAGATAGTAATCGAGAAGAAAGAGAATGATAACAGGGATTTCTTGTCCTCGAAGATTGATAAGCAATTTCTCGATATATTTATTAGTCGAATTAATTATGATTATAATGACGCTCCGCTCTCTAAATTACCGCAAAAAATAAGCGCTTCCGAGTTTTCGCATAAAGACAACGGTATCTATAATAAAGTTCTCAGAAAACCTTTGTTTTTATCTGAAAAGGATACAAGCGCCGCTGAAAAGGGAACAGCGTTCCATAATTTTATGGAAAGATGCGATATTTTTAAGGCTAAAAATAATTGTAAGCTTGAAGCGGAAAGACTGCGTGAAATCGGTTTTCTATCTGAACGTCAGATAAAGCTTATTAATTACGATGATTTGGATAAGTTTTTATCCAGCGAACTTGTATCACGTGTAATAAACAGCCAAAGCTATCAGCGAGAGTATCAGTTTACCGTAAAGATAAACGCCGAGGATTATAATCCGGAGCTTAATGAAGAATTTTCTTCTCAAAAAATTATTATGCAGGGCGCCGTAGATTTAGTTTTTATCGAAAACGGTGAAGCTGTAATCGTCGATTATAAAACGGATAGGGTAAAGGAAGAGGCGGATTTAGTAAAGCTTTATCATAAACAGGTAGAGCTTTACAAAACAGCTATCGAGGAAACTACCGATTATAAGGTTAAAGAAGTTATTATCTATTCTATCTATCTAAACCGTGAAGTCAGAATCTTATAACCAAAAGGACATCTCGTTTATAGTTGAGATGTCCTTTAAATTATTTCATTATACTGTCGCAATAATCACAGAAAAACTCTCCGTTTTTCTCGTATGTGTTTTTGGGTAAATAGAACTGCTGAGGTTCATTTGTAATACATTTTTCATTGGAGCATTTTAAATTATTCTTGATAATAGGATCCGGTGTGCTGAATGTGAATGAACCTCTTTCCCTTAACAGAAGTACTATAAGTGCCATTCTTCCGTACATTCCGTATTCCGCCTGCTTAAAATAACAAGCTCTCGGGTCGTTGTCAACCTCAATCGCTATCTCGTCAACTCGAGGGAGCGGATGTAAAATTATCATATCTTCTTTAGCTAGAGCGAGCTTTTCTGTATCGAGTACGAATACTCCCTTTTGTTTTTCGTATTCTTCCTCGGACGCGAATCTTTCACGCTGGATTCTTGTCATATAAAGCACGTCTAAATCCGAAATAGCGTCCTTTAAATTATCTTTTTCTTCGTATTCGCACCCGGCGTTATCTAAAATATCTTTTATGTATTTAGGCACTGATAATTCTTTTGTAGAAATTAAAATAAAGCTGTTGTTTTCAAAATGACTCATTGTCTTGATTAAAGAGTGTACGGTTCTTCCGTTTAAAAGGTCGCCGCAAAGTCCGATTTTAAGATTATCGAGTCTTCCTTTTTCAAAGCTAAGAGTGCATACATCTGTTAAAGTCTGGGTAGGGTGAAAGTGTCCGCCGTCTCCGCAGTTAATGAGCGGAACACTGCTGAATAATGAAGCCGCCTTTGCTGAGCCTTCGCTTGGATGGCGCATAGCGATAATGTCGCTGTAGCTGCTGATAATGGTAATCGTATCCTTTAGATTCTCGCCTTTAGCGACTGAGGAGTTCATAGGGTTGTCGAATCCGATAGTTTTACCGCCGAGCCTCATCATAGCTGCCTGGAATGACATCTGAGTTCTGGTAGACGGTTCGTAAAAAAGCGTCGCCATAATCTTACCGTCACAAGCGTGTTTATATACATCGGGACGGCTTTTAATTACTTTAGCGAGGTTTATCGTCTGTTTTAACTCGTCGATAGTCATATATTCGAGGTCTATTAGATTTTTGTGCTCCATATTAACCGCCATAGCCTTTCCGCCCACAAATAGCCATTGAAATTCCCTGCAACCTTACCGTGGGCGGATAAGGCGTGTATTGTGATTATAGTCATCGCCCGTTGCCGCTTGCGGCAAACCGGGCGGACAACATAAATCTTTGATAGTGTGAATTTTCACACTATCACCCTTTAAAATTTTCTATATTTTATCAAATTTCAAGCTTTATTGCAAGACTATATAATAAAGCTTATTACTAATGCATATTTTTTTACTATAGATTGGCTTTAACTACATAAATATTAACAACTTGATTTTTAATACTTTATATAGTATAATTACTAAGTAATACGCCGGTGTGATGGAATTGGCAGACGTAGCGGACTCAAAATCCGCCGGTAGCGATACCGTACCGGTTCGAGTCCGGTCACCGGCACCAA
>CAMHQC010000008.1 GCA_946187325.1 uncultured Clostridia bacterium | reverse complement strand
CTTGACGAGGATAACCGCCGTTTTGTTCCCGACGAGGTTTTTGAAACCGTCGAGGGGAGCGAGTGGGAATAAGATTTTTGTTTTTAAGCTCTTAGTTGATGTTCAATTCAACTAAGAGCTTTCTATATATTGAATTTTATGTTGAAATAATCATTTTTATCAATTATAATAAAATTGAGGTGATACTATGGAACTTTTAAAAGGTATAAAAGAGAGAAGAAGTATAAGAAAGTACAAAAGCGATAAGGTTTCCAAAGAAACTATCGAGAAGATTATTGATAACGCGCGATACGCTCCGAGCTGGAAAAACTCCCAGACTGCCCGGTATACAATTATTACTGATGAAAAGGTAAAAGCTGATATTGCCGAAAACGCGACTATGAACTTTTCAAAAAATATGAACAATATTAACAGCGCGCCTGTTCTTGTGGTATTATCTACAGTAGACAAGATTTCGGGATATAATCCCGACGGTACGGCCGCTACGCCTATGGGAGGCCATTGGCAGAGCTTTGACGCGGGAATCGCCTGTGAGGCATTTTGTCTGTCGGCGTATGAGTATGGTTTAGGAACGCTTATAATGGGAATCTTTAACGAGGATAAGGTTAAAGAAATTGCCAATATTCCCGATAGTGAAAGAGTTTCGGCGTTAATAGCCTTAGGTTATCCCGACGAAAGCCCTCGAGCTCCTAAAAGAAAAGAAATATCAGAAATCAGCAAGTTTATTTAACCTTAACTATGAAAAGCTTTAGGATAATTATATCTCTACTTTTATTTAGTTTAATCTTTTTATCGAACGGTTGCGGAAATAATACTGAAAATGTTGATAACATTACAGCGTCAACTTCCGTAAATAAATCTAATACCTCAAGATATAAAAAAGATAATATCAAAATTATCGAATACAAGGGCAAGAATCCTGTTCTTAAATATTTTGACGTAGTTTACAGCAACTATGAGTTAGAGTTTAAGGTCAAATACGACGAACCCTTAAAGAAAACCGATTTTAAATACGAGGTATCCGATAAAAAGATTTTCGATGTTAAAAGTATTGATATTGAAAATCACGCTTTTGCGGATGATACTGTTTCAGTTAAGATTACCGGGTATAATATCGGTAAAGCTTATTTTGTATTAAAGTCAGCCGATAACAGAGTTAGAAGTAAAAAGATTAAGATAAGAGTTAGAAAAGTTCAAAATATAGATATTAAAGGTAAATCTAAAAGAAAGATTAAGCTTAATAAGGAATACAAATTAACTACCTTTGCGTATCCTGAGAAAATAAAGAAAAACGAACTGTCTATAAAAAGCAGTAACGAAAGTATTGTTAAGATAAAGAAAGTGAGTTTTAAAAACGAGTTTATCAGCACAAAGATATTTATTAAAGTTGTAGGTCTTAAACCGGGTAAAGCGACAGTTACCGTTAAGGCTGAAAAGGATGTTATAAAGGATAAAATCAAGTTTACCGTTTATAAACCCATTCGTCCTGTAAAACTAAAAAATAATGATGTTTATATTACAAGAAGCGGAATTAAATACCACAGCTACGGTTGTAAGTTCTTAAAGAAATCACGTAAGGTAACGCTTGCGTACGCTAAATCTATTCACTTAGAACCTTGTAAAATTTGTAAACCGCCGAAATAAGTTGAAATAAGAGGGCTATTTTATAGCTCTCTTTTCTATTATTTGTAACAGTTAATTCTAAATTACAATTAAAACGTACGTTTTGATTACATTTGTGTTTTATTTCTTTACTTTGCACAATATCTTGTGATATAGTACATAAGTAAAAATGTGTTACTATATATTTTAGGAGGATAATATGGAGAGATATAAACAGGAATTTATTGAGTTTATGGTTGACTCGCAGGTTTTAAAATTCGGTGATTTTGTGACTAAAAGCGGTAGAAAAACTCCGTTCTTTGTAAACACAGGTTTTTACCGCACGGGTTCTCAGCTAAAGAAGCTCGGCGAGTATTACGCCGAGGCGATAAATAATAAATTCGGACTTGATTTCGATGTGCTTTTCGGGCCCGCGTATAAGGGTATTCCGCTTTCCGTAACGGCTTCAATCGCTATCGCTGATAAATACGGTAAGGATATAAAATACTGCTCTAACCGCAAGGAAGTTAAAGACCACGGCGATACAGGTATTTTGCTCGGAAGCCCTATATCAGACGGCGATAAGGTTGTAATTATCGAGGATGTCACCACAGCGGGAACTTCCATTAACGAAACCCTTCCGATTATAATGGCTCAGGGCGACGTTAATCCTATCGGCTTAGTAGTTTCTGTCGATCGTATGGAAAGAGGTCAGGGTGAAAAATCAGCTCTTTCTGAGATTGAGGAAAAATTCGGACTCAAAACTACAGCTATCGTTACAATGGCTGAGGTTGTAGAACATCTTTATAATAAGGAATACAACGGTAAAGTAATCATCGACGATAAACTAAAGTCAGCTATCGACGATTATTACGAGAAATACGGTGTAAAATAATAAATCTGTAATTAATTCAGGGAGGCGTTATTATGGCGGAGAAAAATTTACATACAGGTCATAGGGAACGTCTGCGTGAATTATATCTTAAAGAAGGCATCGACCGCTTCGAAATCCATCAGGCACTTGAGCTTTTATTGTTCTATGGAGTTCCGAGGCGTGATACTAATCCTTTAGCGCATAAGCTGCTCGACGAATTCGGATCATTATCCGCTATCTTTGACGCGCCGATTCCTCAGCTGAAAAGGGCAGGGCTTACCGATAATACAATCGCCCTTATAAAGCTTATTCCTGATTTCGCACGCCTTTATCATAACGACAGAACTGATTATAACAAAAAGCATATTGAAGTAAGTAGGCTTTGCGACTATTTCAGACCTAAATTTATAGGCAGAACTACCGAGGTTATGTATTTGCTTCTTATGGACAAAAAGTATAAAGAACTGTTCTGCGGTATTATTTCCAAAGGCTCGAGTAATACTACCGATGTGCCTATTACACGTATACTCGAGTTAGCCGTAATGTATAACGCTGATTATGTCGCGATAGCTCATAACCACCCGAGTGGTCTGGCTTTGCCGTCAGGACCTGATATAGAGACTACTAAAATGGTATATGACGCGTTAAGACTTATGAATAAGCGCCTTGTCGACCACGTTATTGTCTGTGAGGATGACGAGGTTTCTATGGCCCAAAGTACGATTTACGGTAAAGGAATTTTCTTTGGTGATACAGAAACTTAATTTACAGTTACTAAGGTGATTATATGGGAGAATTTAAACTACATTCTTCATATAAGCCTACAGGCGATCAGCCTCAGGCTATCGAAAAAATAGCTAATAGTATTCTCAGCGGAAACAGAGAACAAACTCTGCTCGGCGTAACAGGCTCGGGTAAAACATTTACTATGGCTAATATTATCGAAAAGGTGCAGAAACCAACACTAATTCTCGCTCATAATAAAACCTTAGCCGCTCAGCTTTGCTCCGAGTTTCAATCGTTCTTTCCCGAGAACGCCGTTGAGTACTTTGTAAGCTATTATGATTATTACCAGCCCGAAGCTTATGTTCCGACTACCGATACCTATATTGAAAAAGACAGCTCTATTAATGACGAGATTGATAAACTCCGCCATAGCGCGACGCTCGCGCTTTCCGAGCGCAGAGATGTTATAATTGTCGCCTCGGTATCGTGTATATACAGCTTGGGCGACCCTATAGATTATAGAAATATGGTTATTTCGCTTAGACCCGGTATGGAAAAAAGCAGAAATTCCCTTATAAAAAAGCTTGTCGAATTACAGTATGAAAGAAATGACGAGAATTTCACCCGTAATAAATTCAGAGTAAGAGGGGATACGCTTGAAATTTTCCCCGCGTCGTCAAGTGATAGAATTATCCGCGTTGAGTTTTTCGGTGACGAAATTGATAGAATAAGCGAGATTAATCCTTTAACGGGTGAATTGATCGGAACCTTACGCCACGCGGCTATTTATCCCGCTTCTCATTATATAGTATCAAGAGATAAAATGCTTGACGCTGTAGCGGAGATTAGACGCGAGTTAGCGGAACGTATCGAGTATTTCCGGTCTAAAGGAAAACTCTTAGAAGCCCAAAGAATAGAACAACGCACTAATTACGATATTGATATGCTGCTTGAAACAGGTTTTTGCAGCGGTATTGAGAACTATTCCAGAATTATGTCGGGAAGAAAGCCCGGTTCTTCGCCTTATACGTTACTTAATTATTTCCCCGATGATTTTCTTTTGTTTGTTGACGAATCTCATGTTACATTACCACAGGTAAGAGGTATGTACGCCGGAGATCACGCCCGTAAAAAAAGCCTTATAGATTTCGGTTTCAGACTTCCGTCGGCTTTTGATAACCGTCCGCTGAATTTTGATGAATTTTATTCAAGAATTAATCAGGCTTGTTATGTTTCGGCTACCCCGGGCGACTTTGAAAAAGAAAAGAGTACAGTTGTCGCGGAACAGATTATCAGACCGACAGGATTGCTGGACCCCGAAATCAGCGTTCGTCCAACCGAGGGCCAGCTAGATGACTTAATATCCGAAATTAATATAAGAGTGGCTAAAAAAGAAAGAACCTTAATTACTACTCTTACTAAGAAAATGGCTGAGGATTTAACCGAATACATGCTTGAAATGGGAATAATGGTTAAATATATGCACCACGATATTGATACAGTTGAGCGTATGGAGATTATTCGTGACTTGCGTCTCGGCGAGTTTGATGTACTCGTCGGTATTAACCTTTTACGAGAGGGACTTGATATTCCCGAGGTTTCTTTAGTGGCGATACTTGACGCTGATAAAGAAGGCTTTTTAAGATCCGAGCGAAGCCTTATTCAGACAATCGGTCGAGCCGCGAGAAACAGTGAGGGTACGGTTATAATGTACGGCGACAGCGTTACACCTTCTATGAAGAACGCTATTGTCGAAACTAACCGCAGACGAGAAATACAAAAAAAATATAACGAAGAACACAACATCATTCCTAAAACTATCGTCAAAAAGGTAAGCGACATTATCGAAATATCTACCCATAACGACGATGAGTTTAAGAATATGAAACAGATGTCTCGCCAAGAGAGAGAACAGATGATAAAGAGTCTCCAGCGTGAAATGCGAGCAGCCGCGAAGTTGCTTGAATTTGAGCACGCGGCGTATCTGAGAGATAAAATTAAAAAACTACGAGGTGAAAAGTAGTGACTAAAAGAAAAGCTAACGATTATAACGACGACAGTATATCCTCGCTTAGCGGAGCCGACCGAGTTAGAAAAAGACCTGCCGTAATTTTCGGTTCTGACGGAATTGAGGGATGTCAACACTCTGTATTTGAGATTCTGTCCAACTCGATTGATGAAGCGCGTGAAGGTTACGGAAGGAAAATCCAGGTAACAAGATATTCCGACGGCTCATATGAGGTAGAGGATCACGGCCGCGGTATTCCTGTAGGCTATAATAAAAATGAAGACAGAATGAATTGGGAATTACTTTTCTGCGAGATGTACGCGGGCGGTAAGTATAATAATAACGACGGTGAAAATTATGAGTTTTCACTAGGCTTAAACGGATTGGGACTTTGTTCAACTCAGTACGCTTCCGAGTTTATGGATGTTGAAATTAAGCGTGACGGCTATAAGTATTCGCTTCATTTTGAACACGGAGAGAATATCGGCGGGCTTAAAAAGGAAGAGTATACCCGACGTGATACAGGTACAAAAATCCACTGGAAACCCGATATAGACGTATTTACGGATATTGACGTAAGCGCTGAGTATTTTATGGATATTATGAAACGCCAGGCGATTGTAAACGCGGGCGTAGAGTTTATATTCCGCAACCAAAACGGACGTAGCTTTGATATTACCAACTATAACTACGTAAACGGTATCGAAGATCATATCAAAGAGGTTGTAGGGGATGAAGCTTTAAGCTCTGTACAGTATTGGGAAACAGAGCGTAAGGTTCGCGACAGAGCCGATAAACCTGAGTACAAGTGTAAGATATGCGTATCCTGCGCTTTTTCTAACAAAACCGCTTTAACCGAATACTACCACAACTCGAGCTGGCTTGAGTACGGCGGCGCTCCTGATAAAGCTGTTAAAAACGCCTTTGTATATATGATAGACAACTATCTGAAAAATAATAATAAATATAATAAAACCGAGAGCAAGGTTAAGTTCGACGATATAAGAGATTGTCTTGTTATCTGTATTTCGTCTTTTTCGAGTATAACTTCCTACGAAAACCAGACCAAAAAGGCTATCACCAATAAAGGTATTCAGGAAGCTATGACCGAGTTTCTGCGCCACAGCTTAGAAATTTACTTTATTGAGAATCCGCTTGAGGCTGAAAAAATCGCTAACCAGGTTCTTATTAACAAGAGAAGCCGTGAAAGCGCTGAAAAAACGAGACTTAATATAAAGAATAACCTCAAAGGTAAAATTGATATCACCAACAGAATTAATAAGTTTGTTGACTGCAGAAGTAAGGATATTAACGAGAGAGAGGTATTTATTGTTGAGGGAGATTCGGCTCTCGGCGCTTGTAAACAGGCTCGCGATCCCGACTTCCAGGCAATTATACCGCTTAGAGGTAAAATATTAAATTGCCTTAAAGCTGATTACGAAAAGATTTTTAAGAGCGATATTATTACCGATTTACTTAAAGTGCTCGGATGCGGTGTTGAGGTTAAGGCTAAGGCTAATAAGAATCTTTCAACATTCGATATGAATAATCTCAGATGGAACAAGGTTATTATCTGTACAGATGCCGACGTCGATGGATTTCATATCAGAACTCTTGTGCTGACTATGCTTTATCGGCTTACGCCGACGCTTATACGTGAGGGTAAAGTGTTTATAGCGGAATCTCCTCTGTATGAGATTACAACGAAAGATAAGATATACTTCGCTTACGACGAGGTTGAAAAAGATAGATATATAGAAGAAATAGGCAACCAAAAGTTTACTATCCAGCGAAGCAAAGGTCTCGGCGAAAACGAACCCGAGATGATGAGCTTAACTACTATGAATCCCGCGACACGCAGACTTATAAAGGTTATGCCTGATTCTGCCGAACAGACCGCGGCTATCTTCGATACACTTCTCGGAGATAACTTACAGGGAAGAAAAGATTTTATAGTAGACCACGGAGCTGAGTATATAGATCAGCTTGATGTTAGTTAAGATTATAATCCTAGAATTCGGAAGGTGATTATTTGGCCAGAAAAAAGAAAACTCCGAAAAAAATAGATACATCCGCGGTAAACGGCGTTATAGAAGGCGCGGGAGAAGTTGTCGAGCAGCATATTGTATCCTCTATTCAGGAAAACTTTATGCCTTACGCTATGAGTCTTATTTTATCAAGAGCAATTCCCGAGATTGACGGATTTAAGCCGTCGCACAGAAAGCTTCTTTACACTATGTATAATATGGGACTTCTAAAAGGCGCTCGTACAAAGTCCGCGAATATTGTCGGCGCGACAATGAAACTTAACCCTCACGGCGACGCGGCGATTTATGATACTATGGTTCGTATGTCCAGAGGATATGAAGCGCTTTTGCATCCATACGTTGACTCGAAAGGTAACTTTGGTAAATTTTACAGCCGCGATATGGCTTGGGCAGCTTCGAGATATACCGAGGCTAAGCTTGATAAACTCTGTACCGAGCTTTTTAAGGATATTGATAAAGATACCGTAGATTTTGTTGATAACTACGATAACACAATGAAAGAGCCTACTCTTTTACCGGCGACTTTCCCGTCTGTACTTATCAACTCTAATACAGGTATCGCCGTTGGTATGGCTTCTAATATTTGTTCCTTTAACCTTAGAGAAGTTTGTGAGACTACCGCGGCGCTTATCCGTGACCCTGACCATGATGTTATGAGCACTATGCCCGCGCCCGACTTTCCGGGCGGAGAGATTATAGTCTATGACGAGGACGTAATGAAAAACGTCTATGAAAACGGACGCGGAAGCATTAAGCTTCGTTCAAAATACAACTACGATAAAAAAGCTAATTGTATTGATATTTTGAGTATTCCGTATTCGACTAACTGCGAGTCCATTATCGACAAGGTTATAGACCTGGTTAAAAACGGAAAAGTTAAAGAAATTTCCGATATCCGTGATGAAACAGGTCTCGACGGTTTAAAGATTACTATAGACTTAAAGCGCGGAGTAGATCCTGATAAACTTATGAGAAAGCTTTACAAGATGACTCCCTTAGAGGACAGTTACGCCTGTAACTTCAATGTGCTTATCGGCGGAACTCCGATGGTACTCGGTGTTAAGGATTTACTCGAGGAATGGATAGCGTTTAGAATCGAGTGCGTCCGCAGAAGAACGTATTTTGATTTAAATAAAAAGAAAGACAGACTCCATCTCTTAAAAGGTCTTGAGAAAATTTTACTCGATATCGATAAAGCTATTAAGATTGTCCGTGAAACCGACGAAGAAGCCGAGGTAGTACCTAACCTTATGATCGGTTTCGGTATTGATGAAATTCAGGCTGAGTATGTTGCCGAGATTAAGCTTCGTCATTTAAATCGTGAGTATATTCTTAAACGAACTAAGGATATCGAAGATTTAGAAAACGAGATTAAAGAACTCGAAGCTATACTAAAAAGTAAAGCCAGAGTTAAAACTATTATCGTTAAGGAGCTTAAAGAAGTCGCTGATAAATACGGTCAGGACAGAAAGTGCGAGATTTTATATAACGACGACACTGAGGAATATCAGGAAATAGAGGAAATACCAGATTATCCGGTGCACCTGTTCTTTACTAAAGACGGTTACTTTAAGAAAATAACTCCTAAATCGCTGCGTATGAGCGGCGAGCATAAGCTAAAAGAAGGAGATAAGATAACCGAGAGTATCGAGTTTACCAATAACTGTGATCTGTTATTCTTTACAAATAAGTGCCAGTGTTATAAGGCTAAGGCTTATGATTTTGAGGATACAAAGGCAAGCGTTCTCGGCGATTATATTCCCGCGAAACTCGGTATGGATGAGGGAGAGCTGGCGATTAAAATGATTGCTACTAAGGATTACAAAGGCTTTGTATTGTTTGGATTTGAGAACGGTAAAATAGCGAAAGTACCTCTCGAAAGCTACGCCACTAAGACTAACCGTAAAAAGCTTACTAAAGCCTACAGCGACAAATTTCCGATTTCCGATATCGCGTTCTCCAAGGAAGATAAGGAGTTTGTAATTACAGCTTCATCGGGAAGAATGTTACTTCTTCATACAGGTGTTCTTAATCTTAAAACCTCAAGAGCTACTCAGGGAGTCGCGGTACTCAGGCTTAAAAAGGGTCATAGGCTGTTTTCTATCGAAGAATACCAAGAGGGGAGATTCAGCCGTCCTGCCCGTTACCGTACTAAAAATCTGCCCGCTTTGGGCGCTTTACCGTCTGCTGACGACAGCAGCGAACAATTAAGTATTATTTAATCAAGAAAGCACGCGCAATCAGCGCGTATGCTTTCGTATAGTCACCGCTCGCGCGCGCAGCGTGCAACTGAGCGTACAATACAGATATTTTTACTCTATAGGGGTTAGGTTAGATGCTGTTAACCTTAAGATAGTTACGCATTAATATTTATTAAATTTTTGATTAATTTCATATAGAGTAAAAAAAGTCTTGCAAAATTAATAATTATGTGATATTATTATAAGGCTAATGAAAAACTAAGTGTTTTACTTAATCGAAAGGATTGATATACATGGGAATTTGGGAAATTATTTTAGGCGCGGTTTTGATTATTATGTCAATCGCAATCATTATTGTTATTATTCTTCAGGAAGGTAACCAGCAGGGCGTAGGTGTTGTAACAGGCGGCGCTGATACTTTCTTCTCTAAGAATAAGGCTCGTTCTATCGACGCGTTTCTTTCCCGTTGGACTAAGGTATTCGCTGTAATATTTGTACTCGCGGTAATCGGACTTAATGTTCTTGCTTATTTTACCTGATAGTTCTATTTTTAAAAACTAAATCATAATTATAGACCGTAGGACAACCTGCGGTCTATTTTTATTTGGATGTGGTTTTATGAAATGGTATTTTATTCCTGTAGTTTTATCGTGCACTTTTATTGTTTTCTCGATTATACAAATTTTCTCAAAAAATAAAAGGCCCTTTAAAAGAGCCTTTTTGTCGTTGATATCGGGAATCGCCGCGTTAATAGCTGTAGATTTATTAAGCGGATTTACGGGTGTTTATATTCCGATTAGCATACTCAGTGTATTAATATCAATTATACTCGGAATCCCGGGGATAACGTCAATGCTTTTGGTTAACCTTATTTTTTAAAACTCCTGATTTCGTTTAAACAATCTTTAACAAGGTCATTGTCCTTGGTAATAGTTCCCATAATAACTTTATATAGTAACTCGGGATTTTTGTGAAAATTCTTTTTGATAAGCTTAGCTTGTTTAATGTCCGGTGCGTAAATGTCGAGTGAAATTAAATTTACATCTCCGCCCGATATACTGCAGTTAACATTATATCCTTTATCTGTTTTGGTTATTTTAACCGCGTTTTCTTTTTCAATACGTCTTTGCTCCAGCAGTTCAAGCGCGCAACTATAGGCTTTTTCCTTAACTGTAGTCGGTAAAGTGTTTTCAAGCTGGTTTGCGACCATTTTACCGTTAGCGGTTAATGTATATAGCTCGGGGTTGTTTTCATCTCGTTTTAAGTTATTATGAGAAATAAGGTCATCAAAACAAGAGCTTGTTTCAAAATAATTCGCAAGTCCTTGTTTTTGAATTGCTTCGGTTACCGTTTCTTTGTCCAAAGGTTTATTTATAGAATCGAAAAGATAGCATATTAATGTTCGAATTTCGTTTTTTGAACGAACACCACCGTAATTAATACCTTCGTCAAATGTATCAAATGCCATATTCTCACCGTCCTTTAACATTATTTTAGCACATCTTTACAAAAAAGTATAGTATTTTCTGTTGACTTGTTTTATTTAAAATGATAATATTGTTTCGGAAGGATGTGTGGAGTTTTGGAAAATTATATTTTGTTTGTATGGCTGATATTTGCCGTGTTTATGCTTATTTGCGAAGCGCTTACAACTCAGCTTGTGTCTATTTGGTTTGTTATCGGAGGCGTAGCCGCCGCGGTATCTTGTATCTTTACAGATAACATACTTATACAGTCGATTGTTTTTATCGTCGTATCGCTTGTGTGTCTTATTGCGACAAGGCCTTTTGTTAAAAAAATTAACGCTAAAAAACAGCCGACTAATTCCGATAGATTAATCGGAAGACTTGGGATTGTTACTTTGGACATAATTAATCAAAAGGGCGAAGGCCAGATTAATGTTGACGGTAAAATCTGGAGCGCCAAAAGCGCCGACGAACGTGAAATAAAAAAAGGCGCGAGTGTGCGTATAACCGCAATCGAAGGTGTTAAATTAGTTGTAGAGGTTGTTTAATAGCTTCTATTCTATACGGAAAGGATGAGTAATAATGGGTTTAATTGTATTTGGTGTTGTTTTATTAATCGTATTAATTATAATCGTAAGATGTATTAAGATTGTTCCCCAGGCTCACGCTTTTGTAATAGAGCGTCTTGGAGCTTACAGCACGACATGGTCAACAGGACTTCATTTAAAAGTTCCGTTTATTGACCGTATTTCAAAAAGAGTTTCTTTAAAAGAGCAGGTTGTAGACTTTCCGCCTCAGCCTGTAATCACCCGCGATAATGTAACAATGCAGATTGATACGGTAGTTTACTTCGAGATTACCGATCCTAAGCTTTACACCTACGGTGTAGAAAATCCCTTAGCGGCTATCGAGAATTTAACGGCAACAACTCTGCGTAATATTATCGGTGATTTAGAGTTAGACTCGACTTTAACTTCACGCGATACTATTAACGATAAAATTCGTATTATACTCGATGAGGCTACTGACGCGTGGGGTATTAAGGTTATACGTGTAGAACTTAAAAATATTTTGCCTCCGCGCGAGATTCAGGAAGCTATGGAAAAACAGATGAAGGCTGAGCGTGAAAGACGCGCGAGAATTCTCGACGCCGAAGGTGAAAAGAGGAGCCAGATTCTTGTTGCCGAAGGTATGAAGGAAAGCGCGATTTTAAAAGCTGACGCTGTAAAAGAGCAGAAAATTCGTGAGGCGAGCGGTGAAGCGGAAGCTATTCTTACGGTACAGAGAGCTAACGCCGACGCAATTAAAATGCTCAACGAAGCGTCACCGTCCGACCAGGTTATAGCCATAAGAAGCTTAGAAGCGTTCGCTAAAGCCGCCGACGGTAAAGCTACTAAAATTATTGTTCCGTCTGATATTCAGAATATGGCGGGTTATGTTACGTCCTTAAAGGCGCTTTGGGACGATAAAAAATCGGAATAAACGGGTGAATCGACTGCTTTTGCGGTCGATTCTTTTTGTTTATCTTTTACAAAAATCTACATTATTTTTTGTATTAATCAACCTAAGTAATGAAATAATAAAATTAAGGTTTGTTCTATTGAATAAATTTTGAATTTTTAGTATAATATATACGTATTTTTAAACTTAAAAAAAGGAGTCCCGATATGAAAAAGGTTGCCGTAATAATGGGTTCTGACAGTGATTTTAAAGTTGTTCAGAAAGCTGTATTAAAATTAAAGGAATTTTCCGTGCCGTATGAGGTTCGTGTAATGAGCGCTCATCGTACTCCCGAGGAAGCCGCTGAGTTTTCTAAAAACGCTAAAGATAACGGCTTCGGTGTTATAATTGCCGCGGCGGGTATGGCTGCTCATCTTGGCGGAGTTTTAGCCGCTCACACAACTTTACCGGTTATCGGTATTCCAATTAAATCAGCCGCGTTCGACGGAATGGACGCTCTTTTAGCTACTGTTATGATGCCGCCCGGAATTCCCGTAGCTACAGTCGGAGTGGACGGCGCCGCTAACGCCGCGATTTTAGCTGTAGAAATGCTTGCTTTAAGCGACGAAAGCTTAAGTAATAAGCTTGTCAAAATGAAAATGACGATGGCTGACGGCGTACATAAAAAAGACAAAGATATTCAGAGAAAGGCTGCTGAGCTTTGAGAAGTGTTGTAATAGATAAATACCGTGATAAAGTCAACGATGAGTGCGGTGTTTTCGGAATTTTTAATAATAATGATTTAGACATAGTATCTTTAACTCATGACGGACTTTTCGGACTTCAACATCGAGGTCAGGAAAGCGCGGGTATAACTGTAATTGATGACGGCGAGCCTTATACTGTTAAGGATTTGGGTATTGTATCTAATGTATTTAATGAAAAGAATTTAAGTAAACTCCCCGAGGGTAAGATCTCCGTAGGTCATGTAAGGTATACCTCTCATGATTATCTCGACAGAGCCGCTACACAACCGCTTGTTATGAGATATATGTACGGCTCATTAGCTCTAGCGAATAACGGCGCTATAACTAACTTCGCTGAAATCCGCCAGAAGCTCGAAATAGGCGGAGCTATTTTCCAGTCTAACTCACACGCCGAAGTTGTCGGATATATGATTTCAACTCACGTTATAGATTCCGAAAATATAGAGCAGGCAGTTCTTAAGACTATGGACGACTTAAAAGGCGCTTATTCTATAGTGATAAGTTCTCCGAGTAAGCTTATCGGAGTTAGAGATCCGCACGGCTTTAAACCTCTTTGTTTAGGAAAGCTTAAGGACAGCTATATTCTTTCTTCTGAGAGCTGCGCTATTGACTCAATAGGCGGTGAGTTTATACGTGACGTAAATCCCGGCGAAATGGTTGTAATCGACGACGAGGGGTTTCATAGTTATTACTGTACCAAGAAAACCAAAACTTCACTTTGTCTTTTTGAGTATATATATGTCGCGAGACCTGATTCTATTATAGACGGTGTTAATGTAAATTTGGCTCGCCGTAAAGCAGGAGAAATTTTATTTAAAGAAAATCCTGTTGAAGCTGATATTGTTTGCGGCGTTCCTGACTCAGGACTTGACGCCGCTCAGGGTTACGCTTCGGCTTCGGGCATCAAATACGCTACGGCGTTTATTAAGAATAAATACATAGGACGTACTCCTGACGGAGTAGGTACCGATAAAAAACAAAGACTTTTAAAAACCCGTCTTAACGTTATAAAGAATATAGTTGACGGTAAACGTGTTGTTATAATTGACGACTCTATAATTCACGGTAATACCTCGGCTCATATAGTTAATGTTTTAAGAGACGCGGGGGCGAAAGAGGTTCATGTTAGAATCAGCTCTCCTGAGTTTATACATTCGTGTTATTTTGGAATGGATTTACCTAAATCCGAGGATTTAATTTCCAACAGGTACAATGTCGAAGAACTCAGAAAGCTAATTAACGCAGATTCGCTCGAATTTTTGAGCGTTGACGGACTACATTCAATTGCCGATGGTTGTAATATAGGGCTTTGCGACGGATGTTTCACAGGCGTGTATAAAGCCGATAAGCCTAAAATTATATTTGAGGATAAATTTGCTAATAAGATTAAAAAGTATTAATCGGAGGTACTAATGAAAAGTTTCAGCGAAAGCTATAAAGAAGCGGGTGTAGATATTACCGCGGGGTATGAGTCTGTAGAGCTTATTAAAAAGCACGTAGCCCGCACTAAAATCCCGGGCGTAATTTCAGGAATAGGAGGTTTCGGAGGATTATTCGCTCCTGATTTTAAGGGTATGGAAGAACCTATCCTTATAAGCGGAACCGACGGAGTAGGGACTAAGATTAAACTCGCGTTTTTACTCGATAAGCACGATACAATCGGTATTGACGCGGTCGCTATGTGTGTCAATGACGTTATCTGTTGCGGAGCTAAGCCCTTATTCTTCTTAGACTATATCGCTATCGGAAAAAACTATCCTGAAAAGGTAGCTTCAATTGTTGAGGGTATCGCCGAGGGCTGTGTTCAGTCCGAGTGCGCTTTAGTAGGCGGAGAAACAGCCGAGCATCCGGGATTAATGCCTATAGACGAATATGATGTAGCCGGATTCTGTGTAGGTATTGTAGACAAGCCGAAGATGATTGACGGAAGTGATCTTAAAGAAAACGACGTAATCATCGGTATTCCTTCGTCGGGTGTACATTCAAACGGCTTTTCTCTCGTAAGAAAAGTTTTCGGTATTGACGAGAATACAATAAATAATACATACGACGAACTTGATAAACCGCTTGGAGAAACTCTTTTAACCCCAACTAAGTTATACGTAAAACCGATTTTTGCGTTACTTAAAGAGGTAAACGTTAAAGCAATTTCGCATATTACAGGCGGAGGATTCTACGAGAATATCCCCAGAATGCTCAAAGACGGTTATACAGCTAAGATTAAAAAGGATAATATTCCCGTGCTTCCTATATTTAAGGTGATTCAGCGTGAAGGTAATATCTCCGAACACGATATGTTTAACACCTTTAATATGGGTATCGGTATGGCGTTAGCGGTAGATAAAAATGACGCCGGTAAAACTCTCGAAATTCTAAAAGCTAACGGCGAGGACGCTGTTATTTTGGGCGAGGTTGTTAAGGGCAGCGAAGGAGTTATATTAGAGTAATGAAAAATATAGTTGTGCTTGTTTCGGGCGGCGGAACTAATCTGCAGGCTTTGATAGACGCTCAGAAGTCCGGTATTATAAAAAACGGCAGAATCACCTGTGTTATATCGAGCAATCCAAATGCTTACGCTTTGGAGAGAGCTAAGAATAATAATATTGATACCGATGTTATAAAACGTAAGGATTACTCCGAATTCAACGAGTACGATAAAGCTTTAACCGAGTTGCTCAAAAGTAAAAACGCCGACTTAATTGTACTCGCCGGATTTATGACAATTCTCGGTAAAGAAGTTATCAGAGCTTTTGAAAACAGAATTATAAATATACACCCCGCGTTAATTCCGAGTTTTTGCGGTGAGGGTTATTACGGACTTAGAGTTCATGAGAAAGCCTTAAAAAAAGGCGTCAAGCTCACGGGAGCAACCGCTCATTTCGTTAATGAGGTTTGTGACGGCGGGCCGATTATAATTCAAAAAGCCGTAGAAGTTAAAAACGGAGATACACCCGAAATTCTCCAGAGACGAGTGATGGAAGAAGCGGAATGGAAGATACTGCCCGAGGCTGTATCGCTTTTCTGTGATGATAAAATAAAAGTAGTAAACAATAAAACCATTATTGAATAAAGGAGACACTATGAAGCCTGTAAATCTTGAAAAAGAAATTTCAAAAACATCTTATCCCGGCAGAGGTATTGTACTCGGCAGAACAGCCGACGGCAATAACGCTGTTATCGCTTATTTTATTATGGGTAGAAGCGAAAACAGCCGTAACCGTGTATTTGTTGAGGACGGCGACGGAATTCGTACTAAAGCGTTCGACGAGAGTAAGCTTGAGGATCCGAGTCTTATTATCTACGCTCCCGTACGCACATTTGCCGAGAGTACAATTGTTACAAACGGCGACCAGACTGATACTATCGTAAGCCTGATGTCTTGCGGAAAAACTTTTGAGCAGTCGTTAAGCGGTCGTGAGTTTGAGCCTGACGCTCCTAACTACACGCCCCGTATCAGCGGTATCGTTAACTGTCGTACAGAAGCTGACGCCAGAGGAGAGAAACTATCTTACTCGATGTCTATCTTAAAGAGCGCTAACGGCAATCCCAAATGTTGTCAGAGATTTACCTTCGATTACGATCATCCTATTAAAGGCGAGGGACATTTTATCCATACATATATGGGTGACGGTAATCCGCTTCCCAGCTTTGAAGGCGAGCCAACTTTAGTAGAAATCGGCAACGACGATATCGATACTTTCGCCGAGAAGGTTTGGAACGCTCTCGACAGCGATAACAAGGTTAGTTTATTTGTAAGATATATTGACATAGCTACTAATAAGGCTGAGTCAAGAATTATCAATAAGAATAAATAATTACGGTATTGGAGGAGTTTGTGTGAAAGCTCACGCAAACTTGGACTTAAAAGCCCGCTTTGTTGTATGCTGCGCGTACACGAGCGGTGCTTAATTGCCGTTTACGCCTTATCTACCTACAGTAAGCGCGTAAGGAAGATGAAAAATGTAGGTAGAAAGGCTATGGTAATTATATGAATGAATTAGAACTTAAATACGGTTGTAACCCTAATCAGAAACCGTCAAGAATTTTTATGAACAACGGTAAGGAATTACCTGTCGAGGTTTTAAACGGTAAACCGGGATACATCAACTTCCTTGACGCTTTTAACTCATGGCAGCTTGTTAGAGAGCTTAAAGCGGCTACAGGACTTCCCGCGGCAGCTTCTTTTAAACACGTAAGCCCCGCGGGAGCCGCGGTAGCAAGCGAGCTTTCTGATACTTTAAAGAAAATCTATTTTGTGGACGATTTAGAGTTATCTCCGATAGCCTGCGCGTACGCAAAGGCAAGAGGAGCTGACAGAATGTCCTCTTACGGCGACTGGGTAGCGCTTTCCGATACTTGTGATGTACAAACAGCTAAGCTCTTACAGCGTGAGGTTTCCGACGGCATTATCGCTCCCGGCTATACTCCCGAAGCTTTAGAGGTTCTCAAAACTAAGCGTAAGGGTAATTATAATGTTGTTAAAATTGATCCTGATTATGTTCCCGAGCCGATTGAACATAAAGATGTATTTGGTATTACATTTGAGCAGGGCAGAAACGAGCTTAAAATCGACGAGGAAATGATTACTAAGAATATTCCTACGGCTAATAAGGAGTTTTCCGAGGACGCTAAGCGCGACCTTATTATCGCTCTGATTACCTTAAAATACACTCAGTCTAACTCCGTGTGTTACGCAAAAGGCGGACAGGCTATCGGTGTAGGCGCCGGTCAGCAGTCCAGAGTTCATTGTACAAGACTTGCGGGTAATAAAGCTGATATTTGGTGGCTTCGTCAGCATCCAAAGGTTTTGGGTTTACAGTTTGTTGACGATATTCGTCGTCCCGACAGAGATAATACAATTGATGTATATATTTCCGACGAGTACGAGGATGTACTTCGTGACGGTACATGGCAGACTCTCTTTAAGGTTAAGCCCGAGCCTCTTACCGCTGAAGAAAAGAAGGAATGGATTGCTAAGAACTCAGGTGTAGCTTTAGGCTCAGACGCTTTCTTCCCGTTCGGAGATAATATCGAAAGAGCCAAGAAGTCAGGCGTAGAGTTTGTCGCTCAGCCGGGCGGTTCAATCCGTGATGATAATGTTATCGAAACTTGTGACAAGTACAATATGACAATGTGCTTCACAGGAATCCGTTTATTCCACCATTAATCGAAAGGAATAACTTATTATGAAAATTTTAATGGTAGGTTCAGGCGGACGCGAACACGCTTTAATTAAAAAGCTCGCTGAGTCGCCTAAGTGTGATAAGATATACTGCGCCCCGGGAAACGGCGGTATCGCTAGTGACGCAGAGTGCGTTAATATCGGCGCTATGGATATCGACAATATGGTTAAATTCGCAAAGGATAACGCCGTTGACTTAGTATTTGTAGCTCCCGACGATCCGCTTGCCGCGGGTATGGTAGACTCTATGGAAAAAGCCGGTATTAGAGCTTTCGGCCCTAACGCTGACGCTGCTATCATCGAAGCTTCTAAGGTTTTCTCTAAAAATCTTATGAAAAAATACGGTATTCCGACCGCTAAGTACGAAGTTTTCAGCGACCCTGATAAAGCGATTGAGTATATTGAATCTGAAAATACTACTCCTGTAGTTGTAAAAGCGGACGGATTAGCTTTAGGTAAGGGCGTAATAATCGCTCAGACAATTGACGAAGCTAAAGACGCTGTTAAATCCATTATGGAGGACAAAAAGTTCGGTGATTCAGGTAATAATATTGTTATCGAGGAATACTTAACAGGTCCCGAGGTTAGCGTTTTAGCGTTTACCGACGGTAAAGTTGTTAAGCCTATGGTTAGCTCTAAAGACCATAAACGCGCTTACGATAATGACGAGGGACTTAATACAGGCGGTATGGGTACTGTAAGCCCTAATCCTTATTACACCGACAAAATCGCTCAGGAGTGTTACGATACTATCTTTATTCCGACTATTGAAGCTATGTCAAAAGAGGGCAGAAAGTTTAAGGGGTGTTTGTATTTCGGATTAATGATTACCCCGAACGGCCCGAAGGTAATTGAGTATAACGCCCGTTTCGGTGACCCCGAGGCTCAGGTAGTGCTTCCGAGACTCAAAACCGATTTGGTTGATATTTGTGAAGCTATTATCGACGAAAAGCTTTCGGATATTGATATAGAATGGTACGACGGCGCGGCTGCTTGTGTTGTAATGGCGAGCGGCGGATATCCTCTTTCTTATAAAAAGGGCGTCGAGATTAAAGGCTTAGACGAAAACGGCGGGGTAGACGGAGCTATTGTTTACCATGCCGGAACTAAGCTTGAAAACGGTAAGCTTTACACTAACGGCGGACGAGTTCTCGGCGTAACAGCCAAAGCCGACACTCTCGACGAGGCGCTTGATAAGGCGTACAACGCTGTTAAAAAGATTAATTTTGAAGGCGCTCACTATCGCACCGATATCGGTAGAACTAAGTAAAAAAATATATGATTAAAGGCGGTTCGATGAACCGCCTTTTCTATTCGATATTTGTAACTTTATAACCCGCGTTTTTTATCGTTTCCTTTATAAGTTTATCTTCTAAAGCGTTATCAACTTTAGCGTTGTTGTCGTTTAAAGAAACTGTCACAGGTTTATTACTTATACTTTTAAGCGCCTTTTGTACTCTGGCTGCACAATGCCCGCACATCATACCTTCTATATAAACGGTTTTAATATCTAAATCGTCCTTATCAGGTACAATAGTTTCATAATGTATATTTCCGCTTTCACTGTATTTAATATGTTTAGGCTTAAATCTTCTTAATCTTAGGGCGTTTGTAACGACGCATATGGAGCTTAGACTCATTGCAATTGTACCGAACATCGGCTCTAACTGCCAGCCTAAAAGGTTGTAAAAAGCTCCCGCTGCGAGCGGAATACAGATTATATTGTAAATAAAAGCCCAGAATAAGTTTTCTTTAATGTTTTTTATTACAGCCCTGCTGAGTTCAATTAGTGTTACAACGTCCAGCAAATCGCTTTTCATAAGAACTATATCGGCGGAGTCAATCGCGATATCCGTACCCGCGCCTATTGCTATTCCGACGTCAGCGGTTACAAGAGCGGGGGAGTCGTTTATACCGTCGCCGACCATAGCCGCGATACCGTCTTTTTTGTACTTTCGAATAATCTGTTCCTTTTGTTGAGAAAGTACCTGAGCGTACGCGGTTTTTATTCTTGCTTTACGTTGAATGGAATTTGCCGTATGTTTATTATCGCCCGTGAGCATAATCGCGTTAACATCTAAAGCTTTTAATTCTTCGATAGCCTCTTTGCTCGTTTCTTTAATAGTATCGGCGACAGCAATTATTCCGATTACTTTCTTATCGTCCGCAAAAATCAGAGGCGTTTTACCGCTGTTGTATAATTCCTTAATGGAATTATTATCGAAATCAATTTTCAAGCTTTTAATAAATGAATAGTTGCCTGAGTAGTATTTTTTATTGTTTATTACAGCGGAGATTCCCGAGCCTGTATGAGATTTGAAATCAGCGGCTTCAACCAGCCTTACATTTTTATCCTTAGCGTAATTTACAACAGCTTTAGCCAGAGGATGCTCGGAATTGTTTTCAATAGAATATGCTGTCTCAAGAAAATTATCACTATATTCAATTACATCGGTAACAGTAGGCGAGCCTTTAGTAATTGTTCCTGTTTTATCGAGAATTACGTTTTTAATCTTATCGGCAGTTTCGAGAGCTGATGCCGATTTGATTAATATTCCATATCCTGCGGCTTTTCCTGTGCCGACCATAATCGCTGTCGGAGTTGCTAAACCTAAGGCGCAAGGGCATGATATTACCAGTACCGCGATTCCGAATGATATCGCTTTACCGACATCTATTCCCGCAATCAGCCATATAATTGTTGTAATTAACGCGATACCGATTACCGACGGCACAAATACGCCCGCAACCTTATCGGCTATTCTCGCTATCGTAGCTTTTGATGTAGTGGCGTCTTCAACCAGCTTAATTATTTTCGACAGGGTGGTGTTCTCGCCTGTATTAACGGCTTTAACTTGAATATAACCCGAAGTCACTACAGTTCCGCCTATAACTTCGTCGCCAATTTTTTTATCGACAGGTATACTTTCGCCTGTGATAGCGCTTTCGTCAACGCTGCAATTTCCGTTTATTATCTCTCCGTCAATCGGAACAGATAATCCGTTTTTACATATAACTATATCTCCGCTTTTAATTTCAGAAGTATTTATTTCAACTTCTTTACCGTCTTTTAGAATTAAAGCTGTTTTAGGAGTGAGTTTAATAAGCTTGCTGATTGCGGAAGAAGTTTTACTTTTGCTTTCGCTTTCGAGGAATTTTCCAATTGTAATAAAAGTTAGAATCATACCCGCGGATTCAAAGTAAAAATGAAAACCGTTTTCTGACGCGGTAATAACATCATAATTATTAATTATACAGATTATATATATATATAAACTATATCCGAAAGATATACCCGCTCCTAAAGCAATTAACGCGTCCATATTAGGATGTAACTTAAATAACGACTTAAAACCGCCTATAAAATACTTTCTATTAAGTATAAGAATAGGGATAAGAAATAATAGTTCCAATGCGCCTTGTATGATTGTATTTTCTAAAAAAGAAATATGAATACCGAACATATGGCTCATAGCCGTAAACATTAATGGTATTAAAAATACAATAGACAGAATAAGCCTTTTCTTTACAGATTCACTGTCTTTATTGTAACTCTCCTCGTCGTACGAGTATATTTTAGCGCCGTAGCCTGCTTTTTTTACGGCGGATATTATCTTTTTAGAATTAGTTTTAGTTTCGTCGTATTCGGTTTCCATTGAGTTTGTGAGTAAATTTACGTTGACATTTTCTATACCGTCTAATTTACTCACAGCTTTGGTAACTGCCGCGGAGCACGCCGAACAGCTCATACCTGTAATACTGTATTTTTCATTCTTCATAATTTAACGGCCTTTCTGTAAAAATCCGCCTAATCCCTTAATATGTTAAAATATTATCATAGTGTTTTTTAAAAGTCAACTAAAGAAAAGACTTGCCCAATTATGAACAAGTCTTATAAGTTTAGCTGGCGTTTTTTATTTGTAATCTTAGCTTATCGGATATCATAGCAATAAATTCGCTGTTTGTAGGCTTACCTCTTTCGTTATGGATAGTATAACCGAAATATGAATTTAATACATCTACATCGCCTCTATCCCAAGCAACCTCAATAGCATGGCGTATAGCTCTCTCTACTCTCGAGGAAGTGGTTTCATATTTTTTAGCTACACCCGGATAGAGTTGTTTTGTTACAGCGTTAATAATATCAGGGTTTTCTATTGACATAATTATTGAATCTCTGAGATAATTGTACCCCTTTATATGCGCCGGAACACCGATTTCATGCAGAATCTCGGTAACCTTTACTTCAATTCCGAATGAATCGTAAATACGATTAATAGAATTGCTGTTTTTATCTTTACTTAGTAAAGTGATAATGTCCTCGCATATTGCCTCAAGATTATAAGGCTTTAGCGCGTAATAACTTGCGCCCGCGTTCATTACCTCACGCTCGAGCGCTTCGCTGGAAAATGAAGCTGTAACAATTAACAGCGGTTCATTAATTTCTTTCTTTTTAATCTCACGCATTACTCCCAAGGCGTCAATCCTAGTCATAAATAAATCCATTATTACCGCTGTAGGAGATTCGTCAATTATTTTCAGCAGTAATTTTTCTCCGTCTTTTGTACAGAATACAGGAGAGATATTATACTTTTCAAATACCTTTAATTCTTCGTTTGAGAGCGAATTTTTATCTTCTGTAATAAGTACTTTTAATACATCGTTCATTTTATTTACCTCCGTAGATTTGTTTTGCGAATTTATACTACCATAAATTGTCAAAATTGGCAATAGTTTCCAAAAAACTTTTTTAAAAAATATTTTTAAAATTATTTTCGAAAGTAAAATACGTCCATATTCTACAATATGTTGCGTGTAAAGTCTTTATGCGACACTATATATCGACATTTTATGTAACCCGCCGTTAAGGCGGGCGTTAGTGTTCGATCATATTTTCAATGAATATACCGTATCCCTTATTGCAATTATTAATAAACACATGCGTAAGAGCGCCTATGAGTTTACCGTTTTGTATAATAGGACTTCCGCTCATACCTTGAACAATTCCTCCAGCCGAGTTTAAAATTCTTGCATCCTTGATTTCTATTACAAAATTTCTGTTTGAATTTCTGTCGTAGTTACAAATATTTTGTATTTCTATATCATATTTCTGAGGAGTACTGCCTTCTATTGTTGTTACAAGCGTTGCTTTGCCTAGTTTAACTTCCGATTTATCAGCTATTTTAATATATTCGTTTTTATTAAGGTTGATTGTATTTCCGTAAATTCCGATTGGAGTATTGTTTTTTATATTTCCTATAGTTGTATCGGTGAAGAATCCGTTAAGTGTTCCTATACTATTGTTCTTAGATTTTGTTATACTCGTTATTTTCGCTTTTAGTATTTCACCGTTATCGCTCGGCATTATACTCCCTGTGTCTATATCGCATATAGCGTGTCCAAGTGCTCCGTATGAATTGTTTTCCGGGTTGTAATAGCTTATAGTTCCTATTCCGGCGCAACTATCACGCGCCCATAGACCGATATAATAATTATTATCACTGTTTAACTCAGGTTTTGTTTTAATAAATAAATTCTTGTTTTTTCTTAATATTTCAAAGTTTATTGTATGACCTTTTGATTTTTTTACGATATTATTAAGCTGTTCGTTACTTTTTATATCTTTATTATTTGCTCTAATAATAATATCGTTTATCTTAAGACCACAACTTTTCGCGGGACAGACATTTTTGTCCGAAGATACAAAGCTTTCAAAATGTGTAATCATTACTCCTTTACAATATAATTTAAGCCCGAACGGTTCGCCGCCAACAATTACCTTGTCAGCTTTTGCGTTTGCGGGAATTATATTGATTGATAAGGAAAAAATAATTACAAGAATTGCGGGTATAATTCTTATTTTTACATTTTTTAACATTTGTTCACCTCCTTTAACTTTGCACTATTATTTTTTGAAAAAATAGTGTATAATAGTATGGAAAAAATTTTTGATGTTTTTTTATTACTATGAATATACTTTAATTGACCTTTAATAGAAGTAAATTTGAATTATTTGTATTTAATGCTATAAACGAGAGGTATTGAGATTTAATGTTAAATGAAAAGATTATTAAGCTTTCATTATCTGAGGAAGAAGTTAACGATAGAATAGCAAAAGGACTGGTTAATAAAGACAGCGGCTCTAAGTCTAAATCAATAAAAAGGATTATTTTAGAAAATACTCTTACGCTTTTTAACTTCCTTAATTTATTTTTGCTTTTACTGCTCATACTCGTAGGCTCGCATAAAAATATGCTTTTTGTCGGAGTTGTTTTCTGTAATATTATTATCGGTATTGTTCAGGAAATCCGTTCTAAAAAAGCCGTAGATAAGCTCTCTATCGTCGTGTCTAGTAATATTGATGTTATCAGAAACGGCGAAATAAAGAGCATAAGTATGAATGAGATCGTTAAAGATGATGTTATTATACTTAAGTCAGGTTTACAGATACCATGTGACTGCGAAATCATAGAAGGTTTTTGTTTCGCCAACGAAAGTTTGCTCACAGGCGAGAGCGATCGTGTGGAAAAGAACGTCGGCGACGAGCTGTTGTCGGGAAGCTTCGTTTCTTCGGGTTTTGTTTACGCAAGGGTAAAAAATGTCGGCGATGAAAACTACGCCTCTAAAATCCAACAGGAAGCTACATACCATAAACAGATTAACTCTGAAATTATGTTTACGTTAAAGAGAATAATCAAATTCTGTTCGATAGCTATTTTCCCTGTAGGTATAGCTCTATTTATTAATCAATACTTTTTTAACCATATTGATATAAAAGACGCGGTTGTAAGTATAGTCGCGGCGCTTATCGGTATGATTCCCGAGGGATTAATTCTACTTACAAGTACCGTTTTAGCCGTTTCTGTTATTAGATTATCCAGAAAAAAAGTACTTGTACAACAGCTTTTCTGTATCGAAACTCTCGCTAGGGTAGACGTGCTTTGCCTTGATAAAACAGGTACTATAACCACTGGTGAGCTTGAAGTAGTAGATATTGATTATCTCGACAGCGATAAAGAAAAAGTAGATACTGTGTTAAAATCAATCGCGTATTCTTCAATAGATAAAAATACGACGATTGAAGCTATTGACAAATATCTGAATTGTAAATACATAGAAACAAAAAAAGCCGTTCCGTTTTCTTCGGAAAAGAAATGGTCGGGCGCGGAATTATCTGACGGTTATTCATATGTTATGGGAGCGGCAGAATGTATTTATGATAATTCTAATATAGAATTATTTAATAAAATTTCATCTATTGACGATACTTTAAGAGTTATTTCTATCGGAGTAAGCGAAAATAGTTTTGTAGACAATGAAACGTTACCGGACGGTATTAAACCTATAGCGCTGATTCATATTAAGGATAAAATCAGGGATAACGCCGATAAAACAATCGGATATTTTAATAAACAAGGCGTTAAATTAAAAGTTATTTCGGGAGATAACGATAAGACCGTGAAAAGAATCGCTGAGTCTGTCGGAATACCTGACGCCGAAAAATCCATCGATGTATCAACTTTAAAAGATGAGGATATTAGTAAAGCCGTAGAACAAAACGTTGTTTTCGGACGTGTAACCCCTCAACAAAAGAAAAAGTTTGTAGAAGCGCTTAAAAGCAACGGACACACTGTCGCTATGACAGGTGACGGAGTTAATGATGTACTCGCTTTAAAAGAGGCTGATTGCAGTGTTGCGATTGCATCGGGTTCAGACGCTGCCAAAAATATTTCTCAGCTTGTTTTAGCTGACGATGATTTCGCTTCTATGCCCAAGGTTGTAGCCGAGGGCAGACGTTCTATAAACAATATCCAGAGAAGCGCCGCTTTATTTATAGTTAAAACCTTATATTCTATTACACTCGCGCTGGCGTTTGTTTTTATCAATATTAATTATCCTTTTGAACCGCTACAGATGTCGCTAATCAGCGCGTTTACTATCGGTATTCCGTCATTTGTATTGGCTTTGCAGCCTAATCATAATCGTATACAGGGTAAGTTTATAAAAAATGTAATTATAAGGGCGTGGCCGGGCTCTCTTATTGTTGTGATGAATATATTTACTTTGGTATTTTTCAGCAACCGCTACAGCTATCACGAGTTTTCAACAATGTCGGTTATACTAACCTCTCTTGTGGGAGTTATGATGGTAATAAGACTTTCTATCCCGATTAACACTTTAAGAGCCGCGCTTATTGCTTTTATATCCGTCGGACTTATTGTATCGTTAACATTCTTTACTGAATTATTTAGTATTTATCCGCTAAATTCTTTTGCTTTTACGCTGACTGTTATTTTGGGAGCGGTATCTGTTATCGTTTATAATATTTTATATACAGCGAGCTGTAGGCTAATAAGGTGAAATAAAGGAGAAATAATGGAATTTACAATTAATAATGATTTTAAATCTAAATTAAAATCCGATTTAAATAAGAAATATCTAAAAAGCGGCTACAGAATTTCGGGAGATGTTTCCGACGATAAGGTAGTTTTGTTTTTAGAGGACGACCACGGTAAACACTCCGCTTTTATGTCACAGTATTTTTACGGCAAAATTAACGGAGACAAGCTGACAGGTAAATTCAGAGCTTCTAACTATGTAATCGTAATATTGGCTATACTTTTTGCGTTCGCTCTCGAGAGTTTAATTGCGGCTATTGTTTTAAAAGGATATAACGGTGTAGTTTTACCTTCGCTTATTATCGCGGCTGAGATTATTTATTTTATTTATTTAAATAAACTTTCAGCTGAAAATAATAATCTTATAAAAAGTTATCTTTCCGAGCCGCAATAGCTTTTCAAAGTAACAGTTTTATGTTATAATTCAATAAGGTGGTAATGTTGAATATAAAAATACCTGAAGATGTGCGTTACATTATTAATGAACTTGAAAAGAACGGCTGCGAAGCTTTTGTCGTAGGCGGTTGTGTTCGCGACGCTATTTTAGGTATTGAGCCGAAAGACTGGGATATTACTACATCCGCTAAACCTGATGAAATTAAAACTTGTTTTAATAATAACCATTTAATCACTATAGGCGAAAAGCACGGAACTATAGGCGTTGTTATAAACAAAAAGGTATATGAGGTTACTACATACAGAATTGACGGAGATTATTCGGACAGCCGTCATCCTGAAAGCGTAGAATTTACAGATAATATCGAAAAAGACTTATCACGACGAGATTTTACCGTTAACGCTATGGCTTATAATGAAAGCAGGGGGTTAGTTGACCCTTTTAACGGACAGACTGATTTAAAATACAGCGCTTTAAGATGTGTCGGAAATCCCGACGAAAGATTTAACGAGGACGCTCTACGTATACTTAGAGGTCTTAGATTCGCTTCTGTTTATAACTTTAGTATAGAGAGCAATACGGCAATATCTATAATCCGAAATAAAAAGCTTCTAAATAATATTTCTATGGAGCGTATTGCTTCCGAACTCAACGGCATTTTGTGCGGTAAAAATGTAAGCTTCATACTGAGAAGATATAAGGACGTAATCGCTGTTTTAATTCCCGAGATTGTGTCAACGTTTGATTTTGCCCAAAATACTCCTCACCATAATAAGACTGTTTGGCGTCATATTACCGCTTCTGTGTCTAATATTGAGCCTGACAGTCTTCTGAGAATGGTAATGCTTCTTCATGATATCGGTAAACCTCTGGCGCTTCGTACCGATAAAAACGGTATAGACCACTTTAAAGGTCATAATCATTTCGGAGCGGTACTCGCTAAAACAGCTCTTAAACGTCTAAAATACCCGACTAAATTTATTGATGACGCAATTATTCTTATAGAGTTCCATGATGTTAGGTTTTCGAGTAATAAAAAACAAATTAAACACGTTTTAAATAAAATAGGGGAAGACAACTTTAGAAGATTATTAAAGGTTCAGAGAGCTGATATTTTAGCTCAATCCAAATATATGCGTGAGGCTAAGCTTAATAACCTCGAACTCGCCGAGGCTTCCTTTAACAGAATTATTAAGAATAACGACTGTTATAAGATAAGAGACCTATGTATTAACGGCTCTGATTTAATTCATTTAGGAATCGTGGATGGCAAAATGATAGGAGAGATTCTCCAGATTTTACTCGACAATGTTATAGATGAAACCATTGAAAACGAGAGTATAGCTCTAAAAATTAAAGCTTTAGAGGTATACAAAGAACTTGAAGAAATAAACTAAGGAACAGCTTTTATTATCAGCTGTTCCTTAGTTTTTTAAAAAAATCTTTAATTAAATTCGAGCATTCTTCTTCCATTATTCCTCCGTGAACTTCGGGACGGAAGTTGTGCTCGGTATCAAGTAAATTGATGTACGAACCGCAAGCGCCGTTTTTTATATCATAAGCTCCGAAATATACTTTAGGTATCCGAGCGTTTACAATCGCTCCCGCGCACATTGGGCAAGGTTCTAACGTTACATAAAGCTCGCAGTTCCACAGCCGCCATCCGCCTAAAGCTTCGCAAGCCTTAAATATAGCCTCTGTTTCGGCGTGAAATAAGGCGTTTTTACCTGTTTCGCGTTTGTTGTAGGCTGTGGATATAATTTTTCCGTTTTGTGTAATTACCGCGCCGACAGGAATCTCGCCGAGTTTAAAAGCAATTTCAGCCTGCTTTAGCGCTTCGTTCATAAAATTTTTAACTTCCATAGGGTATAAGCGACATAATAATTTCTACTGCCAGTAAAGACAGCGCGAATATAATTCCTGCTGAAGAAAAAACAGCCGCGATTCTATCTTTATAGGAGAGTAAGGCGTATTTTTTAAACTTAAAAAAGCCCTCTGTTTTACTTAATTTATATCCTGAGATGTTTCCCGCAACAATAACAGCTATTATAAAGAATAGGTAAATTGTGTCAGCGGCATTGGTATCGGCATAGTTATTTTCCTCAATTAAGGAAATAATAACGCTCGTACAGTTTATAAGGAAATGAGTAATCATAGCGGGGATAATTGATTCTGTTTTTACGGTAATAAACGCGAGCGCTAAGCCGACAATAAACGCAAAGGGTATTTGTACAATATTTCCGTGTAATAGTCCGAAAAGTAACGCCGATATAAACACGGCGAATGAGTCGCCGTATTTTCTAAACTTTTGAAGTACAATTCCCCTGAAAGCGAATTCCTCGGCGATAGGCGGAATAACCGCTACGGCTATTATATAGAGTATATTTTCAAGCGCGCCCGAGGATTTAAAACTCATTTCAACGTTGTTTTGTAATCCGAAAAGCGAAACACCGCTTATAAACAGCTCGGTGAAGTAATCTGATATAAATCCAACCGCAAAAGCTATTAATACACAGGGGATAAGAAGTTTTAAGTTCACCTTATTTAATGGTAATATTTCGTTAAGGCTTGTATTCGACAGTAAACAATAAAAAATTCCTATTATAAACATACTCGATATTGACGCGATTATATCTATCAATAATACCGCGGTGTTATCAAGCTTGTTATCTTTGGTAAAAAACGACATTATTCCCATAACTGTAGAGATTAAAAACATAGTTACTGTTATGGTAAATATATAGAATCCCAATCCGTTAGAGGTCTTTTTTAATTTTAATTTATAGTTAAAATCCATATAATCACTCCGTAAATAAATATTAACATAAACATTATGCTAAATCAAGTACGATAAAAACGATAAAAAGTTACATTGTTTTTACAACAATTGACAGTTTTATCAATAAAGATTATACTAAGACCATACAGTTTATAGTGAAAAAGTCTATTTTGAGATATTGGCTTTAAATTGACTGATTACGCTAAATATGATATAATTATACAACTGTATTTCCGTTGGAGGTATTTATGAATACTGCAATTATACTTGCGGGCGGAGTAGGCTCAAGGATGGGTGTTGACCGTCCTAAACAGTATCTTGTTATTGACGAAAAACCTATTATCGTTTATTGCCTTGAA
Source organism: uncultured Clostridia bacterium (assembly GCA_946187325.1). Classification (GTDB taxonomy): domain Bacteria; phylum Bacillota; class Clostridia; order Oscillospirales; family Acutalibacteraceae; genus Ruminococcoides. Next base: position 56,094 of record CAMHQC010000008.1, on the reverse strand, counting down.
ATTTTTGAAAAACATAGCGATATTGATAAGATTGTTATAGTAGTCAGCGATGAATGGAAAGATTATGTAATCGAAAATGTAGAGAAATATGGAATAACTAAAGTGTGCGGTTACGCTCCCGCGGGAAGAACCCGTCAGCATTCCATTTATAACGGACTAAAGTGTACAGAAGCTAACGCTCCTGAAACTGATGTAGTTATTATTCACGACGCCGCTCGTCCGCTTGTTTCCGATAAAATCATTAAGGATTGTATTATCGGAGCGGTTGAGGATGACGGAGCTATGCCTGTTATTTCCGTTAAAGATACTATTTATCAGAGTAAAGACGGAAAGTCGATTGGAAATTTATTAAAACGTTCCGAGCTTTTCGCGGGACAGGCTCCCGAAAGCTTTGATTTTAAAAAATATTTAGATATACATAATTCCGTAAGTGATGACGAAATCGCCTCAACCGCCGGAAGCAGTGAGATTGCGTATCGTCACGGAATGAAAGTTCGCTTAGTTGAAGGAAGCGAGCGTAATTTTAAAATTACAACAATTGAGGATTTAGAAACCTTTGAAACTATTATAAAAGGATAAGAGGAGGACATTATGGATACTATGAAAGCTCGTGTTTTACACGGAGTTGGCGATTTAAGATATGAGGATTATCCTATTCCGGAGCTTAAGCCCGATGAGGTTCTTATGAAGGTTAAGGCTTGCGGTATATGCGGTTCGGATATTCCCAGAATTTTTGTAAACGGCACTTATCATTTTCCGACAATCCCCGGTCATGAGTTCGCGGGTGAGGTTGTAGCTGCCGCTACTAAAGAAAATGAAAAATACATCGGTACCCGCGCGGCTGTATTTCCGCTTATACCTTGCAGGGAATGTACAAGCTGTAACAAGGGTGTTTATGAGTGTTGTAAGAGCTATGATTACTTAGGCTCTCGTTCAGACGGCGCTTTCGCTGAATATGTAAGAGTTCCCGTGTGGAACTTAGTTCCTATTGCTGATAACGTAAGCTTCGAGGAAGCTGCTATGGCTGAGCCTACGGCTGTCGCGCTTCACGCTTTAAGAAGAGCCAGTATCGAAATTGGAGACACTGTTGTAATTTACGGCCCGGGTACTATCGGTATGCTTATCGCTCAGTGGGCTAAAGCCTGGGGAGCGAGTAAGGTTCTTTTAGTCGGCACCGACTTAAACAACTATGAATTTATTGAGAGCTTAGGCTTCCACGATTACTTTAACGCTTCTAACGGAGATCCTGTCGAGTGGGTTATGGAACAGACGGGCGGTAACGGCGCGGATATCGCTATCGAGGCTGTAGGCGTTGACGTAACCGCGGGCAATTGTCTTGACAGTGTAGCTTCAGGCGGTAAGGTTATTTATGTTGGTAATCCGCATGGAGATTATACATTTAAACAGAACACTTATTGGCAGATATTAAGAAAACAGCTTCAGATTTTCGGAACATGGAATTCCGCTTATAATAACACTCCCCAGAGTGACTGGAGCATCGTTGTTGACGCTATGTCGTCGGGAGCTGTAAAGGTTAAGCCTCTTATCACTCAGAAATTCTCGCTTGAGGATATGGATAAGGGACTTGAAATTATGAAGGATCATACCGAGTTTTACAGCAAGGTAATGATTGTAATGGACTAAGAGGTACTTTATGAGAGGTATGTTATCACCGTCTGTAATGTGCGCTGATTTACTCAATTTATCAAGCGAAATAAAGAAACTTGACGAGCTTGGGGTTGAGTATCTGCACATAGATTTTATGGACAACAAGTTTGTACCTAATATAACTTTTGATACTAATATGGTTAAATCTTTTAAAAAACCTATGAAGGATATTAAAAGAGATATTCATATTATGGCTTTTGAGCCGCAGCAATACTTTGATAAAATGGAAATAGGCAAAGGCGATATGGTTTCTGTTCATTTTGAGGCATGTGAAAATCCTCATGATGTTTTATCTGAAATCAAATCACTCGGAGCTGATCCGTGTATCGCTATCAGCCCTGATACTCCTGTTGAAACTGTATGCGATTTTTTAGACGAAGTGTACGCTGTGTTATTAATGACGGTATATCCCGGATTTGCGGGTCAGCCGATGGCTCCGCACAGTATGGAAAGGCTTTCAAAGCTTAAAGAAATCGTTGAACAATCGGGTACGAATGTTCTTATTGAGGTTGACGGTCACGTAAGCTGGGAACACTGCGGTGAGATGCGTCAAAACGGCGCTGATATATTTGTAGCGGGTTCGTCGTCTGTGTACGGAAAAGATTATCCGATTGACGAAGCTGTTAAAAAGTTTTACGAATTAGTTAAGTAATGTGAGGGATTTTTAATTGGATTACAAAATCAAAATAAATAGTATTGTTGTTGAAAAGCAGTCTATGACTATTGACTTATCGGGTGAATTTATCGACGAGTCTATTAACTCTAAGTTCCTTTCAACTCCTAAGGTTATTTTACATTTTGATAATGGGGAAGAGGACAGAAGAATTCCTCTGGTTATCAGGTTCAGAGATATTACCTACATCGACGGAAAGTGTATGTTCTCGGGAAAATACACTTATCGTTTGGATTATCTTTTCTGGAAAACACGAGGCAGAGGTTTACCGTTTACTCTCTATTTTAACCTTAATTTCGCTGATTTCTACGCGGAAAAAGTTCCGATTGACGTTACTCCGGCTGAGTTTGAGCAGGACGGAAAGTTCTTTAAGCTTAACGACTGCGGCGACCATTTTGAAATCACTTCAAAACCCGAAAAAATCAACAGCTATAAACGCAAGGGCGCTATCGTTAAACTGTTTGATTCTTTGTTAAAATTCATCACATTATTATTCTCGATTTTATTAGTGCCTATGTTCATTATCGAGGGCTTACTGACCTTTACCGGATTTAAGAATATGCCTTCGAAAATCCAGTCCGAGAATAAACTCGTCAGACTCGCTTCATATGTAATCTATCGTATTTCGAGAGTTTCGAGAGAAAATCTCACTATGGACGGTTATAAGAGAAGTCTTATCAGACGTAAATATAAACATAAGAAGCATAAGGCCGTTCAGCCAAACAAAATTACTTTCTTCTCGGCAAGACGCGAAGAAGTATCGGGCAACTTTGAGTTTGTGTATAATAAAATCAAAGACGATAAAAACCTTGATATCAACTTCCTTTTTAACACAAAATCTTTCCGATATATGACCAGAAAAGAGATTGACGATTTTGCTGAAGCCTGCGCTACAAGTAAGGTTATTATTCTTGACGAATATACTCCGCAAATCCATCTTATCGACCTTAAGCCCGAAACTAAGATTGTTCAGCTATGGCACGCTTGCGGAGCGTTTAAAACATTTGGATTTACACGTATAGGTAAACCTAAGGGTTCGCCTCAGCCCACACGAATGCACCGCTCTTACGACTATGTAACAGTAAGCTCGGATTACTGTCGTAAGTGTCATTCCGAGGGCTTCGGTATCGCTACTAAGAATATTGTACCTACAGGTATCGCTAGAACCGATATATTCTTTGACGAAGAATATAAACAGAACTTTAGAAACAAATTCTATGAAGAGTATCCTAACCTCAAAGATAAAAAGATTATTCTTTTTGCTCCGACTTTCAGAGGCGATATTAAGCAAACAGCGCGTTATCCTATGGAATTATTCGATATCCATGAAGTTTGCGAAACTTTAGGCGAGGATTATGCTGTAATTATAAAACATCATCCGTTTGTTACCGAACAGCATCCTATCCCCGAGGAGTATAAAGACAGGGTAATAGACCTTTCGGAAAGCACTGAGATTAACGATTTACTTTTTGTTTCGGATGTTATTATCAGCGACTATTCTTCGCTTGTATTCGAGGCGTCGCTTCTTAATATTCCGATGTTATTCTATGCGTTCGACTTACAGGCTTATATTAAGTCTAGAGATTTCTATTTCGACTTTAAGCTTTATATTCCCGGTAAAATCTGCACTTCTCTTTATACATTACTCCAAGCTATTAAAGAGGAAGATTTCGAAACCGAGAAGATTGAAAGATTCAGAAATATGTTCTTTGACGATTTAGACGGTAAGAGTTCTGAGCGTATCGCTAATCTTATCTATAAATGTTTAGAATAACACTTGACATTTATAAAATATTGTTATATAATAAGTTGGTAAAATAAAGAAAGACAGAAATGTCTTCACCTGTGGGGTGTCGTCTGCACGGGTAATACTTATTTAAACTAAGGCCTTTTGGCTATGTTAATTTGTATTATTATGCGGACGGTTTTCTGTCCGCATTTTTATTTTTTATAACGCTTTGGAGGTGCTTGGTTATCAGTAAGCATGAAATTCAGATCAACGAAGATATTCGCGACAACGAATTACGAATTATAAGCGCTAGTGGCGAACAGCTCGGCATTATGTCGGCTGAAAAAGCTCTTGATCTGGCGGCTAAGGAAGACCTTGATCTTGTAAAAATTGCTCCTCAGGCTAAACCGCCTGTGTGCAAAATTATGGATTACGGTAAGTACAAATTTGAGCAAGCTAAAAGGGAAAAGGAAGCCAGAAAGAATCAGAAGATTGTCGATACAAAAGAAGTTAGACTTTCGCTTAATATCGATACTCACGACTTTAACACTAAGCTTAATAACGCTATTAAGTTTTTAAAGCACGGCGATAAAGTTAAGGTATCAATCAGATTCCGCGGCAGAGAAATGGGACATTCTGAGTTTGGATATGACCTTATGAACAAATTTTCTGAGGCTTGCAGCGAGTACGCGGTTATAAATAAACCCGCTAAGCTCGAAGGCCGCAATATGCTTATGTTCTTATCACCCAAGCCGAATAAGTAAATAGTTAAGGAGGATAAATATTATGCCAAAAATCAAAACACACAGCGGAGCCAAAAAACGCTTTAAGCTTTCTAAAAACGGTAAGGTTATTCGCGCTCACGCTAACAAATCTCACATCTTAAACAAGAAGACAACTAAACGTAAGAGAGGTCTGCGCCAGACTACTTGTGCTGATAAGACAAACGTGGCTCAGATTAAACGTCTTATCCCTTATAAATAATTTATTTGAATTCTAATTAACGGAGGTATTTAAAATGGCACGAGTAAAAGGTGCGATTACTACTCGCAAGAGAAGAAAAAAAGTATTAAAACTCGCTAAGGGTTATTTCGGCGCTAAATCCAGACACTTTAAAATGGCTAAACAGGCTGTTATGAAGTCCGGAAATTACGCTTATATCGGTCGTAAACAGAAAAAGAGAGATTTCCGTCGTTTATGGATTACTCGTATTTCTGCCGCTTGTAAGGCTAACGGAGTTAACTACTCTACATTTATGAACGGTCTTAAAAAAGCAGGAATTACACTTAACCGTAAGATGCTTTCGGAAATCGCTATTTCCGATCCCGCTGCTTTTACAGCTCTCGTTGAGCAGGCTAAAGCCGCAAAATAATTTAAAATGTAAATGCGTTTGGGGTATCCCAAACGCTTTTGCTGTTTTTTAGTGTATACATTTTTTTATTATGATTAAGATAACCAGTAAAGATAATTCTTTAATTAAACATATAAATAAACTTAATAAAAGTTCTAAATATCGTAAGCAAAATAACGAGTTTGTAGCGGAGGGCGTAAGGCTTTGTATAGACGCTGTTCAATCAAATGCTTTTATCTCAAATCTTGTAATATGTGAGGATATTATAGATAAATACATCGATGTAATTAATGAAATTGAAGCCGGAAGCGAAAAAACATACGTTGTATCTAAGTCTGTATTTAAAGATATTTGTGAGACAAAAACTCCCCAGGGAGTTCTTTGTGTAATAAAAGCTCTTGACAAACCTACTCTATTTGATAAAATTAAGAGTGGCGGAAAATTTGTTGCTCTCGATAATATCCAAGATCCTTCTAATTTAGGTACTATACTTAGAACTGCCGATGCTCTCGGAGTAAACGGTATTATTCTTTCTGAGGATTGCTGTGATATTTATTCTCCAAAGGTTGTCAGGGGAAGTATGGGAGCTGTTTTCAGAATACCTTTTATCACAGTGAAGACTATAAAAGAGTTTATTTCTGAAAACAATAACTTAACTTCTTACGCGTCCGTGGTATATGATACAGCCGATAAAATAACAGATATAAAGTTTAATCCCTCGAGCGTTTTGGTTATCGGAAACGAAGGCAACGGTGTGAAGGAAGATACCGTGAGCGTTTGTGATTATACAGTTACTATACCTATGAACGGCAGAGCCGAATCGCTTAACGCTTCAGCCGCCGCGGCTATATTAATGTGGGAAATGATTAAATGAATAATCTTAGATATTGGATTTGGTTTACACAATCAATAGGATATTGTACAACTAAAGCTAAACAATTAACTTTTCTTTACGATAGTATAGAGGAGTTTTATCTCGGCGGAGAAAAAGAATGGCGGTTATCAGGATTATTTTCCAATAAAGAGATTGATAATCTAATTAAAACTCCGCTTTCGGTATCTGACGAAATTATAAGCAAATGTAATCATTATTTCTACGATTTACTATGCATCGACAGTCCCGGATATCCGAAATGTCTTTTTGAGATTGACGATCCTCCGGCGGTACTGTATATTTCCGGAGCGCTTCCTGATATTAATGACAGAATGTCTATTGCCGTTATCGGTACAAGAAAAGCCTCTATGTACGGTATTAAATCGTCATATAGTTTTGCGTATAATCTCGCTAAATCAGGCGTAACTATTATTAGCGGCGGGGCTTTGGGCGTTGACTGCTCATCTCATTTAGGCACTTTAGCCGCTGACGGTGTGACAATATGTGTGTTGGGTTGTGGTATAAACTACGACTATCTTCGCGAAAACGCTAAAATGAGAAGTGATATAACTTATAAAGGCGCTGTAATCAGCGAATATCCGCCCGATACAGAACCTTACAGCTTTCATTTTCCACAAAGAAACCGAATAATCTCCGCTCTATCCGATGGAGTGCTTGTTATCGAGGCCGGAAGCAGGAGCGGTTCACTTATAACTGTCAATTCCGCTTTGGAGCAAAATCCAAATAAAAAGATTTTTGCGCTGGCGGGACCTGTGGATTCACATTTTGACGGCTCGAATAAGCTGGTTAAAAATAAAATCGCTACATTAGTTACAGATTATAAGGATATTATAGACGCTTTCGAAAATGTCTATGTTACAACTGAGCTGGATGTATCAGCTCAGCCGTCCGACGATGTAATAGACGTTATTCCGATAAAGGGTAAAGCACCGAAGAATATAAACGGTTTAAGAACTAATGATTTAAGCGAAGTTCCCGCACATAAAGAAAATCTCAATTTAACCGAGGACGAATGCAAGGTTTATTACGCTATTAATTATGAGCCTGTTCATATTGATAAGATAGCGGAAATGACCGAACTACCTGTTTTTAAGATTCTTCCCATTCTTACTACTCTCGAGTTAAGAGAGCTGATCAGATGTGTGCAGGGTGGAAACTATAGATTGATTTAGACATCAAAATTCTATTAGAATTTAATTATACTATACGGAAAGGTTATGAAACTATGTCGAATTTAGTTATTGTTGAGTCGCCCGCTAAGGCTAAAACAATAAAAAAATATCTGGGTAAGGATTACGATGTAATCGCGTCTATGGGTCACGTGCGTGATTTACCGAACGCAAGATTAAGCGTAGATATAAAGAATAATTACGAGCCTAAGTACTCTATTATCAAGGGTAAAGAAGCTCTGGTAAAAGATATTAAGGCACATGCCGCCGGTTGCGATAAAGTATTTCTCGCAACCGACCCCGACCGTGAGGGAGAAGCGATTTCGTGGCATTTAGCTTATATTCTTGATCTTGACTTAAACGACAACAACAGAGTAGAATTTAACGAAATAACTAAAACAGGTGTTACTCAGGGTATGAGCGCCCCCAGATCTATCAACTTAAATCTTGTTAACGCGCAGCAGGCAAGACGTGTACTCGACCGCCTTGTAGGATACAAGCTCAGTCCGTTCATCTCTCAAAAAATAAGGAGAGGTATGTCCGCGGGACGTGTCCAGTCTGTAGCTGTACGTATAATTGTAGACAGAGAGGAAGAAATAAGAGCGTTCAACCCCGAGGAATACTGGTCAATTGACGCAAAGTTTATACCAAAGGGGTCCAGAAAATCTTTCCCCGCGACTTTATATCTCGGCAAAGATAAGATTAAAAATGAAGAAGAAGCTAAAAAAATCCTCGCCGAACTCGAGGACGCTGATTTCTTTGTAAAAGATGTTAAACACGGTACAAGGAAGAAATCACCCGCGCCTCCTTTTATCACTTCTACATTACAACAGGAAGCTTCCAGAAAACTCGGATTCCAGTCGAGACGTACAATGCGCGTGGCTCAGGAGCTTTACGAAGGAATTGAAATCGACGGAATGGGCGCGACAGGTCTTATCACTTATATGAGAACTGACTCTTTAAGAATTTCCGCTCAGGCTATATCAGAGGTTACAGAATACATTTCTTCTAAGTACGGAGAGAAATATTTGCCCGCTAAACCCAGATTTTTTAAATCTCGCTCAAACGCTCAGGACGGACATGAAGCCATCAGACCGACTATGCCGTCTTTAGAGCCTGATAAGATTAAACATAATCTTTCAAGTGATCAGTATAAGCTCTATAACCTTATTTGGAAACGATTTGTAGCTTCTCAGATGGCTGACTGTTTACAGAAAACTACCAGAGCTGAAATCGAAGGAAATAATCATATCTTTAAAGCTTCGGGTTATACGGTATCTTTTGACGGATTTACCTCTCTTTACGTAGAGGGTAAAGATGTTGCCGAGGAAAAAGCCTCTCAGCTTCCCGGCCTTGAAAAAGGTATGAGCGTGCGCAAAAAAGAGATTGTACCTAATCAGCACTTTACGCAGCCGCCTCAGAGATACACCGAAGCGTCCTTAATTAAAACACTCGAAGAAAACGGAATCGGGCGTCCTTCTACCTATGCCGCGACTATTTCTACTATAACAAGCCGTGAATACGTTAAACGAGATGGTAAAACTCTCATACCGACCGAGCTCGGAGAAGCTATGGTTAAGCTTATGAAAGAGCGATTTTCTAAGATAGTAAACCTGAAGTTTACCGCTCAGATGGAGCAGAGCTTAGACACTGTAGAGAGCGGAAAAGTTGAGTGGAGAGCGCTTATTGACGATTTCTACCAGGATTTTGACAAAACCTTAGCTAAGGCTAAAACCGATATGGACGGCGTTAAAATCCAGCTTGAAGAGGATAAAACCGACATTATCTGCGAAAACTGCGGACGAAATATGGTTATTAAAGTAGGCCGCTACGGTAAATTTATCGCCTGCCCGGGTTACCCTGAGTGTAAGAATGTTAAAAAATATGTTCAGAAAATCGGTGTTAAGTGTCCGAAATGTAATGACGGAGATGTTATTATAAAAACTACCAAGAGAAAAACTGTTTTCTACGGTTGCAGTAACTATCCTAAATGTGATTTTGTTTCATGGAACGAGCCTGTTAACGAAAGATGTCCGCAATGCGGAGAGATACTCTTTAAGAAAAAGGGTAAGAAAAAAGTATTGTTCTGTGAGAATAAAGACTGCGGTTATGAAAAGACCGAGAAAAGCTAATAAGTATGACTGTTAATGTAATTGGAGCGGGAATGGCCGGCTGTGAGGCCGCTTATCAGCTTGCTAAACGCGGAGTAAGCGTTAATCTTTACGAGATGAAGCCTGCTAAAAAATCTCCGGCTCATAAATCCGATATGTTCGCGGAGCTTGTATGCTCTAACTCTTTTAAAGCGGATAGAGTTAATTCGGCCGCGGGACTTTTAAAAGAAGAAATGAGAAATCTCGATTCAATTCTTTTAAAAGCCGCAAAAAAAGCAAGAGTACCCGCGGGCGGAGCGTTAGCTGTAGACCGAGATATTTTTTCTAAAATAGTCACAGACGAGATAAAATCTAATAAAAATATAAATGTTATTAACAAAGAAATAACTTCGATAAATCAATTCGAAATTACCGTTATAGCTACAGGCCCATTAACTTCCGACGCGTTAGCGGATAGAATCAACGAAATATTTGGAGATTCTCTTTCGTTTTTTGACGCTGCGGCTCCGATTGTGGATTTTAAAAGTGTTGATATGAGCAAGGCTTTCTTTGAATCCAGATACGGTAAAGGCGATAAAACAGATTATCTAAACTGTCCTATGAACAAGGAAGAATACGAGGTTTTCTACGAAGCTTTAGTGAACGCCGAAAGAGCGCCGATTAACGACTTTGACGTTAGAGATCCTAAAGTATATGAGGGCTGTATGCCTATTGAGGTTATGGCTCAACGCGGACATGATACTATTCGTTTCGGCCCTATGAAGCCTGTTGGTTTAACTGATCCGAATACAGGTCACAGACCATGGGCTGTGCTGCAACTCAGAAAAGAAAACTCGTCAGGCACTATGTATAATCTTGTCGGATTTCAAACTAACCTCAAATTTCCGGAACAAAAAAGAGTTTTTGGATTGATTCCTGCTCTTAAAAATGCCGAGTTTGTACGATACGGTGTTATGCATAGAAATACATTTCTTAATTCTCCAAAGGTTTTAAATAATGATTTTAGCGTTAAGAGTTACCCTAATTTATTTTTTGCGGGACAGATTACAGGAGTCGAGGGCTATATGGAAAGCGCGTCCTCGGGTATTATAGCCGGTATCAACGCGTATAGACGTTTAAATGGCGAAGACACTGTTTTATTACCCGAAACTACTATGCTCGGCTCGTTAAGCCGTTACATAGCAGATGACACTGTAAAGGACTTTCAGCCTATGGGAGCTAATTTCGGTATATTACCTGAACTTATAAATCGTCCGCGAGATAAAAAAGAACGCGGACAAGCGTATGCGGACAGGTCGCTTAGCGACTTAAAAATATATCTGGAAAGCGTGAGATTATGAAAATTCTAGTAGACGCAATGGGCGGAGATAATGCTCCTCTCGAAATAATAAAAGGTTCAATACAAGCTCATAACGAATACGGTGTTGATATAATTCTTGTAGGACAGGAAGATGTAATCAAATCTGTCTCAGATGAAAATAATCTTGATATTTCTGATTTTACAGTTGTAAACGCTTCGGAAGTAATCGCTACAGACGAAGAAGCGGATTCTGTTTTAAAGAAAAAAACCGACAGTTCAATGTCTGTGGCTTTAAAAATGCTCTCTCAGGGCGAGGGAGACGCTTTCGTAAGCGCCGGCAACAGCGGCGCGCTTTGTGTAGGCGGTACTCTTATAGCTAAGCGTATTCGAGGTATTAAACGACCCGGATTCGCGCCTATTCTACCGCATTTCGGCGGCGGTTGTTTTATGCTTATTGACGCGGGGGCTAACCTTGAAACTCGTCCCGAAATGATACTTCAATACGCTGTAATGGGTTCAGCCTATATGAAAAATGTAATGAAGGTTGATAATCCGAGAGTAGGTCTTATTAACGTCGGTGCCGAAGAACATAAAGGAATGGAACTTCACCATAAAACTTTTGAGCTTTTAAAAAATGCCGATATAAACTTTATCGGTAATGTAGAGGGACGAGATTTACCTTACGGTAATTGCGATGTAGCCGTATGCGACGGCTTCACCGGCAATGTTGTTCTAAAGACTTACGAAGGAACGGCTAAAGCTATTATGGGAAAAGTCAAGGAGCTTTTCTCCAAAAACGCTAAAAGCAAGCTCGCCGCAGCGCTGGTTATGGGCGACTTAAAGAAAATGGTTAAGGAATTTGACTATAATGAATACGGCGGAGCGCCGATTATGGGCACATTAAAACCTGTTTTTAAAGCTCACGGAAGCGCTAAGGCTAAAACCTTTAAAAACGCTGTAAGATTAACTAAAGAGTATGTTGAAGCAGACGTAATTAACGAAATAACAAACGCATTAAAATGAGGATATAATGAAAGATTTTGAAAAAGTAATTGAATATAAGTTTAAAAATCCTGTTTTACTTAGAGAAGCTCTTACACATTCGTCTTACGCTAACGAGGCAAAGGATAAAAATATTAAGTGTAACGAGCGGTTAGAATTTCTCGGAGACGCCGTATTATCAATCGTAGTCGCCGAGTATATATTCGAAAATTTACCCGAATTACCCGAGGGCGAGCTTACTAAGCTGAGAGCGGCTTTGGTGTGTGAGAAAGCTCTTTATAAATTTGGCAAACAAATTAATTTAGGCGATTATTTATTATTTAGCAAGGGTGAGAAAAACGGAGGCGGAGCCGATCGTCCGTCTATTGTTTCGGACGCTTTCGAGGCCGTAATAGCGGCTATTTATCTAGACGGCGGAATGGAACCCGCAAAAAAGCATATTTTACGTTTTGTAATTCCTGAATTAAATAATAAAAGCACTAAACCTTTTAAAGATTATAAGACTACTTTGCAGGAGATTGTTCAGAAAAACCCGGGTGAAAAGATTTTGTACCGTATGGTTTCCGAATCAGGCCCCGACCATGATAAACACTTTGTATTTGAAGTGTTGTTAAACAGCAATTCTATCGGAAAAGGCGGCGGAAGAAGCAAAAAGGAAGCTGAGCAGAATGCTGCAAGAGAGGCTTTGGAGCTGATGGGTTATTAAACACAATAATATCGCTGTATTTGTACCGCATAACGGTTGCCCGCACCAATGTTCGTTCTGTGACCAAAGAGAGATTACAGGACAGCTTAATCAGCCTGACAGTGAAGATGTAAAAAGTACAATAGAAAATGCTGTAAAATTCCTCGGCGGAGATACTAAAGAATCCGAAATCGCTTTTTTCGGCGGCAGTTTTACTGCTATAAAGCGAGATTATATGATATCTCTATTAGAATCAACTAAGCCTTACATTCATATGTTTAAAGGAATACGAATTTCTACCAGACCGGATTATATTAACGAGGAAGTATTAATTCTATTAAAGAATTATAATGTCACGACTATCGAGCTTGGCGCTCAGTCTATGAACGACGAAGTTCTTTTCGCTAATAAGCGGGGACACAGCTCAAATGATGTGAGAAACTCGTCAAAATTAATAAAGGAATACGGATTTAATCTAGGACTTCAGATGATGACCGGGCTTTATAAAAGCAGTTTTGAAGCCGATTTATATACAGCTCGGGAGTTTTTAAAGTTAAATCCGGCCTGTGTTAGGATTTATCCTACCGTAATTATGAAGAATACCGAACTCGAAACCTTTTATAATAGCGGTAAATACATACCTTATACTCTGAATGAATCAATTTCTTTATGCTCTGAGCTTATTTCTTTATTCGAAGATAATAACATTGATGTGATTCGTGTAGGGCTTCATTACAGCGAATCGTTAAAAGAGAATGATGTTGCCAAGAACTATCATCCTGCTTTTAAGGAGCTTTGCGAAAATAAGTTGTTTTTTGATAAAATCATTAATCAACTTAAAAATACAGAAAAAAATGACTTTATAGTCTATGTTAATCAAAAGTCATTGTCAAAGGCTATAGGACAAAACAAAAGTAATCTAAATAAACTAAATGAATTGGGTTATAATATAACTTTTAAATCCGATAACAGTTTAGATAAGTACGATATTTTAATAAAATAGGTGAAAATATGCTATTAAAATCTCTTGAAATTCAAGGTTTTAAAACATTCCCCGATAAAACTAAATTGGAATTCGATACCGGTATGACCTCTGTAGTAGGCCCTAACGGCTCGGGTAAAAGTAATATAAGCGACGCTATAAGATGGGTTCTCGGAGAGCAGTCGCCTAAAAGCCTGCGATGTTCCAAAATGGAGGACGTTGTATTTAACGGTACTGACGATAGAAAAGCTAAAGGCTACGCGGAAGTTACCTTGAATATTCAGAATAAGGATAGGTTTCTACAGTATGACGGCGATAATGTAGCTGTTACAAGACGCTATTTTCGAAGCGGTGAAAGCGAATATCTAATAAACGGCGCTCAGGTTCGTTTAAAAGACGTTAACGAGCTGTTTATGGATACAGGTCTTGGCCGTGACGGTTATTCTATGATTGGTCAGGGTAAAATCGATAGTATCGTTTCCTCAAAAAGCGAAGACAGACGTGAGATTTTCGAAGAAGCCGCGGGTATTTCAAGGTACAGATATAAAAAAATTGAATCCGAAAGAAAACTTAAACATACCGAAGACAATCTTTTAAGGTTGAGAGATATTGTAACAGACCTTGAGGAAAGAGTCGGTCCGCTTAAAAAGCAGTCTGATAAAGCGGAAAAGTTTCTCGAGTATTCAGGTGAAAAGAAGGATATTGAAATCGCCCTTTGGGTTAACACCATCAATAACAGTAATAAAACAATTAAAGAAGAAGAGGATAAAATAGAGATATCTCGACTTCAGCACGCTCAGGCTGACGAGGTATTGGAAAATATCCAGAGTGAAACTGAAAATATCTATCTCAAAAACGCTCAGTATTCCTCAGATGTAGAGTCTATCAGAGAGAATATAAACAATATTATAGCTGAAATAAGCTCTAAAAAATCCTCCGTTTCTGTAAGCGAAAATGATATTCTCCATAATAAAGAAAACATTGACAGACTTAAAGAAGAAATTAAGAAAGTTGATATTGATGCCGAAGACGCTCTCAATGATATCGAAAAGAAAAAAGAGAAGATTTCCGAGCTTGAAAAATATATTGTTGAAAAACAGGAATCCTATGATGAAGTTTCCGATAAGCTTAATGTAATTAATACCGATTCCAGCAGAAGCGGAGACAAAATCCAGGAGTTAAGCTCTAAGCTTGCCGGCTTAACCGCTCAATCAGCCGACGCCCGAGTAACACAGATGACAAGCGTTACATCAGTTACCGAACTCCAGGCACGTATTGAAAATATTTTAAGCTCTAATTCTCAGCGTTACGAACAGTATGAAACTACTCTCGAAATTTCTAAAAACTACGAAAAAGAGATTGATAAGATTAACTCTGACGTAGAATCTTTAGAAAACTCAATTAAAGGTTTAGAGCTAAAGCTGGAATCACGAAAAAAGAAGCGTGATGAGTTAAAAGAAAAGACCGATAATTTAAGGCTCGATACTGAGCAGGCTTTAAGACGTGTAAGACTGCTTGAAGACTTGGAAAGAAATCTCGAAGGATTTTCGTACTCCGTTAAAAACGTAGTCAAGGCTTCTAAAAACGGTCAGTTAAAAGGTATCAGAGGGCCTGTATCCCGTATTATCGAAGTGCCTTCCGAATACACAGTCGCTATAGAGGTTGCCCTCGGCGCCGCAATGCAAAACGTAGTCACAACTACGGAACAAGACGCGAAGTCCGCAATTACTTTTCTTAAAAAGCGTGATGGCGGCAGAGCAACGTTTTTACCTATGAATACGATTAAGCCTAAAGAGTTTAACGAAAAGGGTATTGACGATTTTTATGGATTTGTAGGCATTGCTTCGGATTTGTGCGATTGTAAACCCGAGTATAATAATATTCTAAAATATCTGCTCGGACGTATTGTTATAGCGGAAGATTTAAACAGCGCTACAGTAATTGCAAAAAAATTCAACTATCGTTTTAAGGTGGTTACTCTTGACGGGCAGGTTGTAAACGCGGGCGGTTCGCTTACAGGCGGATCGCTAGGTAAGAAATCAGGACTTCTTTCAAGAGCAGGCGAAATTGCTAAATACAAAAAGAATGCCGAAGATTTAAATAAAAAAGCGCTGGAATCCGAAAAATTATTTGAGAAAGCGTCTTCAGATTATTCCGCTATCGAGGGCGAAATTCTAGCAACCAGAGCTGATTTATCTAATTCAAAGCAGGAACAGGTTCGTATCTTAACCGAAGCTAAAGCCTGTGAGAATGATTTAAAATCCCAAAAGCAAGCTATTGACGAAGCTGAAAACGAGATTAAAAGCTGTAAAGACAGAATCGCTCAGTTTAAAATCGACGAGAAAAAGGCTAAGGAACAGCTTGATGATATCAACTGGTCTATTTCCGAGTATGAAGCTCAACTTGAGGAGATTACGGGTAATCGTTCTAAATTAACCGAACAAAGAGAGAAAATGAGCGAAAAGCTTCAGAATATACGTCTTGAAATTGTTACCGCTAAGAAGGATATTGATACTCTTAACTCAGAGATATCCTACGCGGTTTCTACCGAGGAAAACAGAGATTCACGCAAGGCTGAGATTATATCAGAAATAGATAGAATAAACAATGTAATTTCCGATACTCAAAAGCGAATCGACTCTTTGCTAAGCGATATTAAAAACTCTGACGATAAGGTTAAATGCTTAAACGCCGAGATTGATACAATCAACTCTAAAAAAGCCGATCTCGAAAAACGTTCGGGAGAGCTTAGAAATCTCGAACGAGAGAAAACTAACGAGCGTGAAGCCGCGGGACAGGAACTCGCCCGTCTCGAGGAGAGAAGAATAAATCTTCAAAAGGAATACGACAACATTATATCGAAGCTTTGGGAAGAATATCAGCTTACTAAAAAAGAAGCGGAAGAAACCGCGGTTAAGCTTGATAATATTTCCGAAGCTAAAACCAGACTCAATCAACTAAAATCAAAAATCAGAGGCTTAGGTAATGTAAACGTCGGCGCTATTGAGGAATACAAGGAAGTCTCCGAGAAATATTCCTTCATAAGCGTTCAGGTAAATGACGTTGAGAAGTCAAAGAAGGAAATCGAAAGACTGATTAAGGATCTCACTAAGCAGATGCAGGAGGAATTCCTTAAAAGCTTCGAAGAAATCAATAGAAACTTTACATACACATTTAAAGAGCTATTCGGCGGAGGTACAGCTTCGCTCGCCTTGACCGATCCCGAGGATATTTTAACCAGCGGTATCGATATTATAGTTCATCCGCCGGGAAAGATTGTTGTACATCTCGACGCTCTGTCGGGAGGCGAAAAAGCTTTAGTAGCTATAGCTTTATATTTCGCTATAATGAAAGTTCGTCCCGCTCCGTTCTGTGTAATGGACGAAATCGAAGCGGCACTGGACGAAGTAAACGTTGACAGATTTGCTCAGTATGTTCGCAGTCTTACAAATAAAACCCAGTTTATACTCATTACCCACAGACGAGGTACTATGGAAGAAGCTGACGTTTTATACGGAGTTACAATGCAGGACGAGGGCGTATCAAAGCTTTTAGAACTTCGAGCAAGCGAAGTAAGCGATAAATTAGGAATTTAAAAGGATTTTAATATGGGAATTTTCAGTAAAATAAAACAAGGTCTAAAAAAGACCAGAGACAGCGTTATAGGCCAGATCGGTTCTATGCTTAAATCGTTTACAAAAATTGACGAGGAGCTTTTTGAGGAGCTTGAGGAACTTCTCGTTATGGGTGACGTCGGAGTAAATACCGCTCACGATATTTGTGAAAAGGTTAAAGTAAAAGTTAAAGAAACAGGCACAACCGAGCCCGGAAAAATTCAGGAGCTTCTCGAGGAAGTCGTAAGCGAAATGTTAAGAGGAGGTCAGGAACTCAACCTTAACACTAAACCATCAATTATTCTCGTTATCGGTGTTAACGGCGTCGGCAAAACTACTACTATCGGCAAAATGGCTAATCGTTTTAAAAACGACGGTAAAAAGGTTTTACTCGCCGCTGCCGATACATTCAGAGCCGCCGCTATAGACCAGCTTCAGATTTGGGCTGAAAGAAGCGGTTGCGATATTATCAAACAAAACGAGGGCAGCGATCCCGCGGCAGTAGTATTCGACGCGATATCAGCCGCTAAAGCAAGAGGTACAGATATAATTATCGCCGATACAGCAGGCAGACTTCATAATAAAAAGCATCTTATGGACGAGCTTGCCAAAATCAACCGCATAATTGACAGAGAATTACCCGACGCTGATAAAGAGATTTTGCTCGTACTAGACGCTACAACAGGGCAGAACGCCGTATCTCAGGTTGAACATTTTAAAGAGGCTACAGGCATTACAGGTATCGTATTAACTAAGCTTGACGGTACCGCGAAGGGCGGAATTGTACTCGCGATCAAAAACACTCTTGATGTTCCTGTAAAGTTTATCGGAGTAGGCGAGCAGATTGATGATTTACAGCCGTTCGATCCTGACTCATTTTCGAAGGCTCTCTTTGATTTCAGCAACGAGGACTGATTATGAAATTTATCATAGCTACCAACAACGCTAAAAAACTCGTAGAACTCGAAAGAATATTATCTCCTTTAGGTATAAACGCCGTATCTCCTAAAGACGAGGGCATAAGCCTTGATGACGTAGAGGAAAACGGTACATCCTTTAAAGAGAATTCTTTTATTAAAGCAAACGCTGCTTGTGAGAAAACAGGCTTACCCGCCATAGCGGATGATTCGGGGATATGTGTTGACGCTTTAAACGGAGAGCCCGGGATTTACTCCGCAAGGTTCGCGGGCGAGGACGCTTCCGATGTTGATAAGAATAACCTTATTTTAAAAAAGCTCGAAAACACTCCCGAAAGCGAAAGAGGCGCACATTACACCTGTGCTGTAACTTGTGTTTTTCCGAACGGCGATACTATACAAGTCGAGGGCAAATGTTTCGGTAAAATAGCAACTAAGCCTGACGGAGACGGAGGGTTCGGATACGATCCTATCTTCCTGTATAACGGTGTATCATTCGGAAGGGTTTCAGCCGAGGAAAAAGATAAAGTAAGTCATAGGGGAAACGCGCTCAGAATGTTTAAAGCTGAGCTGGTGAAGTATATGGAGGAAAATAATGTTAACAAGTAAGCAAAGAGCTTATCTAAGAAGCTTAGCCAATCCTATCGATACAATTATTTACGTAGGGAAGGGCGGTTTAAATGAACAGATTATAAAGCAAGTTGACGACGCTTTAACCGCAAGAGAACTCATTAAGGGAAAATGTCTTGAACACTGTCCGCTTACACCCAGGGAAGTTGCGGATTCTATTTACCCCAAGGTTAATTGCGATGTGGTTCAGGTTATCGGTTCAAAATTTGTTTTGTATAGACCTAATCCCGATGAACCTCAGATTCAGCTTCCTAAAGCTAAGAATAAAAAGGTGTAATCGTGAGTATTGAGGAGTATTGTTCTTTAATTAGAACGCGTATGGGAAAGAAACGTTATATTCACAGCCTTAACGTCGCTAAATCGGCTGTTGAATTGGCTAAACAATATAACGCTGATGTATATAAAGCGGAAACAGCGGGCATTTTACACGATTGTTGTAAAGAGATTCCGAAAGAAGAAATGTTGCAAATAATTTGTGACGGTGGTATAATACTTGACGCGGTCGAAAAGAAATCCTCTAAGCTATGGCACTCGATCGCGGGAAGTGTGTATGTCCGCGATACGCTTAATATATACGATGAGGATATTATTAATTCAATCAAATTTCATACCACAGGCAGAGAGGGAATGTCTTTACTCGAAAAAATTATATTTGTCGCTGATTTTATAAGCGATGAACGTAATTACAACGGTGTTGATATAATGCGTAAAAAGGCCTTTAACTGCCTTGAAGACGCTATGTTGTTTGGATTAAAATTTACAATTACAGATTTAGCAAATAGAAATTTAACAATACATAGCAACGCTATAAATTGTTATAATGATATTATATATACTTTACAAGAGAAAGGGTTGCTGTAATGACAACTTATGAACAGGCTATAAGGATAGCTAAAATACTCGACAGCAAAATTGCCGAGGACATTAAAGTTATCGAGATTTCCGATGTAACTATTTTGGCTGATTATATGGTTATCGCTACAGGTAGAAGCAGCACACAGGTAAAAGCTTTAGCCGACGAGGTTGAGTTTAAAATGGACGAGCTTGGCGTATCTGTAAGCCATATAGAAGGTCACCGCTCTAACAGCTGGATTTTACTTGATTATGTAGATATAATTGTTAATGTATTTAACGAGGAAGCTCGTGAGTTTTATAACTTGGAACGTCTATGGCAGGACGGTAAAGAAATCGACCTGACGGAAGTTTTAAGTAACGGGAGGTAAAATTTTGAAGTATAATCATAAAAACGTTGAACCTAAGTGGCAAAAAATATGGGAAGATAAGGGCGTCTTTCACGCTGAAAACGATACTACAAAGGAAAAGTTCTACGCTTTAATCGAGTTTCCGTATCCGTCGGGACAAGGCTTACATGTAGGACATCCTCGTCCTTATACCGCTTTAGATACAGTAGCCCGTAAGCGCAGATTACAGGGCTATAATGTGCTGTATCCTATAGGATGGGACGCGTTTGGACTTCCTACGGAGAACTACGCTATCAAAAACCATATTCACCCCGAAATTGTAACTAAACAGAATATCGCTAGATTTAAAAAACAGATTCAATCGCTCGGTATTTCTTTTGATTGGAGTCGTGAGGTCAACACCACCGATCCCGAATACTATAAATGGACTCAGTGGATTTTCTTACAGCTCTTCAAAAAGGGACTTGCTTATAAAAAAGAAATGAACGTTAACTGGTGTACTTCCTGTAAATGCGTATTAGCTAACGAGGAAGTTGTTAACGGTAATTGCGAGCGTTGCGGAAGCGAGGTTATTCGTAAGGTTAAATCTCAGTGGATGCTTAAAATTACCGAGTATGCCGACAGATTAATTAACGACCTCGATTTAGTAGATTATCCCGCTCGTGTTAAGGCTCAGCAGATTAACTGGATCGGTCGTTCCACAGGCGCTGAGGTTGATTTTACCGCAACAACAGGCGATACCCTTACTGTTTATACAACCCGCTGCGATACGCTTTTCGGAGCTACATATATGGTTATCTCGCCGGAGCATCCTCTTATTGAGAAATGGGCGGATAAGCTTAATAATATTGACGAAATAAGAGCTTATCAGCTCGAGGCTTCCAAAAAGTCTGATTTTGAGCGTACCGAGGTAGCTAAAGAAAAGACAGGCGTCCGTTTAGACGGAGTAGAAGCGGTTAACCCTGTTAATAATAAAAAGATTCCTATTTTCGTATCTGATTATGTGCTTGTATCTTACGGTACAGGAGCGATTATGGCTGTACCCGCGCATGACACACGTGACTGGGAGTTCGCTAAGAAATTCAACTTACCGATTGTCGAAGTTGTTAAGGGCGGCAAGAATGTTCAGGAAGAAGCATTTACCGACTGCGCTACGGGTATTCTCACAAACTCAGGATTTATCGACGGCTTATCTGTAGAAGATGCTAAAGAAAAAATGATTAAATGGCTTGAGGATAATAAACTTGGTCGAGCTAAGGTTAATTATAAGCTTCGTGACTGGGTATTCTCACGTCAGCGTTACTGGGGTGAGCCTATCCCGATAGTTTACTGCGAAAAATGCGGATATGTTCCGATAGACGAAAGCGAATTACCGCTTAAACTCCCTATGGTTGATTCTTACGAGCCTACTGATACAGGCGAATCACCGCTCGCTAAGATGACCGATTGGATAAACACAACATGTCCTTGTTGCGGCGGAAAAGCTGTAAGAGAAACCGACACTATGCCTCAGTGGGCGGGTTCATCATGGTATTTCTTAAGATATATGGATCCTCACAACAGCGAAGCTTTAGCTTCCAAGGAAGCTTTAGAGTATTGGTCGCCTGTAGATTGGTATAACGGCGGTATGGAACATACTACGCTTCATTTACTCTACAGCCGGTTCTGGCACAAGTTCTTATATGATTTAGGTATCGTTCCGACTAAGGAGCCTTACGCTAAGCGCACAAGCCACGGTATGATTCTCGGCGAAAACGGCGAGAAGATGTCTAAGTCAAGAGGAAATGTCGTAAATCCCGATGAGATTGTCGAGGAATACGGCGCTGATACAATGCGTCTTTACGAGATGTTTATCGGTGACTTCGAGAAAGCCGCTCCGTGGAAAACCTCAAGTATCAGAGGTTGCAGAAGATTTATCGAAAGATTCTGGAATTTGCAGAATATCTTAGTAGACGAGGACGTTATAAGACCTGAACTCGAAAGCGCCTTCCATAAAACAATTAAGAAAGTCGGCGAAGATATCGAGAATATCAAGTTCAATACAGCGATCGCGGCTTTAATGTCCTTAATCAACGAGATTACATCTTTCGGCTCGGTTTCAAAGAAAGAGTTAGCTATATTTGCAATCCTCTTAAATCCGTTCTCACCGCATGTGAGCGAAGAAGTATGGGATGTATGTAACTTAGGCGAGGGAATAGTAGCCGAGCAGAGCTGGCCTGAATACGACGAAAGCAAATGCGTCGAAGAAACTATCGAAATCGCCGTACAGGTAAACGGAAAGATTAAGACTAAGCTCAACATAACCCCTGACGCTGAACAGGCCGAGGTTCTTAATCTCGCTAAAGCTGACGAAAATGTAGCCAAAGCGATTGACGGAATGAATATAGTTAAAGAAATCTACGTAAAAGGCAGAATTGTAAATATTGTTGTAAAACCGTAAAAATATGCTTTTTAGTATTTTTTAACTAATTTTTTGATAGGTATTGACATTTTATGTCTACTTGTTGTATAATAACTAATGCATTGGTATGCAAATTACCCATATTGATGGGAGGGATATAGAATGTCAGAAGTAAGACTTAAAGAGAATGAATCTCTCGAGAGCGCATTAAGAAGATTTAAGAAACAGTGCGCGAGAGCAGGCGTTATCGCCGAAGTTCGCAAGAGAGAAGCTTACGAGAAGCCTTCCGTAAAGCGTAAGAAGAAGTCCGAAGCAGCTCGTAAACGTAAATACAGATAAAATTAAGCGGACGTTTGTCCGCTTTATTTTTATATTAAGGAGGAAATATTCCTATGAAAAACATTCTTTTATTACTCGGTCCTAACCTTAATATGGTTGGTATTCGTGAAAAAGGAATATACGGTACTGATACTGCCGAAAGTATTAATAACGAAATTATTGCTTTTGCCGAGACTAAAGGATTTAACTGCGATATTTACCAGTCTAATCACGAGGGCGGTATTATAGATAAAATCCATGACGCGCTCGGGAAATATGACGGCGCTATTATAAACGCGGGAGCGCTTACTCATTACAGCTACGCGCTTAGAGACGCTATCTCGAGTGTTAATATTCCGTTTGTAGAAGTTCATATGTCAAATATTCACGCCAGGGAGGAATTTAGACATACATCTGTAATAGCTCCTGTATGTGTAGGTCAGATAGCGGGTTTCGGTAAGAATAGCTATAAACTCGCCGTAAGCGCTTTTGAAGGAATGATTTAATTGTCCGTTTTTATTAATAGAATAGATAAATTAAGAAATCTGCTTGACGATAAGTCAAAGGCGCTTTTTATTACCGACGAAAAAAACGTCTACTACCTTAGCGGAGCTTTAAACAGCGAGGGTAAGATATTAATCACTTTAGATAAAGCCTATCTGTTTGTGGATTTCAGATATATTGAATTGGCTAAAAACGTATGTGAAAACTGTGAAGTAATAGAATTTAAAAATCTAATAGCGGATATATCCGCCGTATGTAAAAAACATTCTATAAATACCTTATTTATTGAATCGGAGCATATAACACTAAAGGCTTATCACAGTTATTTAAAAAGCTTTAATTCTAAAGGACTATCCCTTATATCAGACGACAGTTTAAGTAAAAAGATTTCTAATCTAAGACACATTAAAAGTGAAGAAGAAATTACTTTACTTCAAAAAGCTCAGGACATAACCGAAAAAGCGTATAACGAGGTTTTAAATTATATTAAGCCGGGCGTAAGCGAACGTACTATATCTATAGAGCTTGAAAGATTATTGAAAATCTACGGCGCGTCTGACGTAAGCTTTGATTTAATCACAATTACAGGTAAAAAAACTTCACTACCTCACGGTGTGCCGAGTGAAGATATAATCCGCGAGGGAGACTTCTTTACTATGGATATAGGCTCTCTGTATAAAGGCTATCACAGCGATATGACAAGAACTGTCGCGGTAGGCTGCTGCGACGATTATAAAAGAGAGATTTATAATATCGTTTTAAACGCACAGACTACCGCGCTGAAAGCGGTTAAATCAGGAGTTAAAGCGTGTGAGATAGATAAAATAGCGCGTGATATTATAGATAACGCGGGTTATTCTAATAATTTCGGACACGTTACAGGTCACGGAGTAGGACTTGATATCCATGAAAACCCGACCGTAAGCCCAAAGGGCGATACAATTTTATCCGAGAATATGGTTATAACCGTTGAACCGGGAATATATCTTGAAAACCAATTCGGGGTTAGAATTGAGGATATGATTTTAGTTAAAGAAAACGGTTATAAAAACTTCGCGACCCTCAGTAAAGAACTAATTATTGTATAATACTTGCAATTTACCGCTTTTTTATGTATAATTAAATAAATTAGTTAATACTTTAATTTTTCAGGAGGTATAAATTATGATTTCTGCAGGTGATTTCAGAAACGGCGTTACATTCGAAATGGATGGACAGGTTGTTTCTATTATCGAATTCCAGCACGTTAAGCCCGGTAAAGGCGCGGCGTTTGTAAGAACAAAAATCAGAAACGTTATCACAGGCTCTGTTGTTGAAAAAACCTTCAACCCTAACGATAAGTATCCTAAGGCTTTCGTAGACCGTAAGGATATGGAGTACAGCTATAACGACGGTGAACTCTATTACTTTATGGATACAGAAACTTGGGAGCAGCTTCCGATTAACGCTTCTGTTCTCGGAGATAACTTTAAGTTTGTAAAAGAGAATATGATTTGTAAGATTCTTTCTTACAAAGGAAACGTATTCGGAGTAGAACCGCCTAACTTTGTTGAACTTGAGGTTACTAAGACTGATCCGGGTTTTGCCGGCAATACAGCTACTAACGCAACTAAACCCGCTACAGTAGAGACAGGCGCCGAGGTAAAGGTTCCTCTCTTTATCAACGAGGGAGAAGTAATCCAGATTGATACACGTACAGGCGAGTATCTCGGACGCGCGTAAGGAGTACATATGTCAGTTAAGGATAATATGAGCATCTCCGAAAGAGCCGCTTATTTAAAAGGTTTAGCCGAAGGGCTTGATTTAGATACTTCAAAGCCCGAGGGTAAGCTTATTGAGGCTATGCTTGATTTAATCTACGATATGTCCGACGAAATTACTTTTATTGAGGAGGACGTTCAGTTTTTAACCGAACAAAATGACGAGCTTTTCGATATTATTGACGAAATCGGATACGAAGATTTTGACGATGACGATTATAACGACGAATCAGATTACGAGGTTAAATGCCCTGACTGCGGAGCTGAGATAATTGTCGATGAGGATACTCTTATCGAAGGCGAAATGAGTTGTCCTAATTGCGGCGGAGAGTTAGAGTTCGATTTCTCGAGCTTATTTGCCGACGAATTTTGTGACGATGACTGCGCTAACTGCAGTGTTGAAGGTTGCGAAATTAAAGACGAATAAAATGTAACAATTAAACACCTCTCGTATAGAATAACGAGGGGTGTTTTTTGCTTTATAAAAAGAAAACTTCAAGACTACATAAAAAGCTGAGAAGGATATTTATTATATCAATATGCCTGATTATAGTTTTAACTGTATTATTCGAAATTCAGGCGATACCATTTACAAGAAAATGTGTAAATAAACAGGCTAAAACTATTTCGTCTAAGATAATAGGGGAGTCGGTAGAAAAAACATTAAATAAATATAAATACAACTACGATGATTTATCGGAAATTAATTACTCTAAATCAGGACAAGTAAACTCTATTTCATCAAACTCCTTAAATATGAACAGAATTAAATCTACATTAATAAAATATATCCAAAATGAACTGGATAAGGCTAGAATATATAAGTTTTCACTTCCGTTAGGCTCATTTACCGATATAACCTTACTGAGCACGCTTGGACCTGATATCGAAATCAGCTTTATACTCACCGGGTCTGTAAATTGCGATATAAAAAGCGAGTTTAAAAGCGGGGGTGTTAATCAGACCATACACCATATTTACCTTATAATTACTACTGAAATTATAACAATCAGCCCCGAATACAGCGAAAAAATAAAATATACTACCGATTATGAAATCGCTCAGACAGTTATTATCGGAACTGTACCGTCAACATACGCAGATATTGTGAGATAAAATTAAAAATAACACAAAATATAGTAAAAAACAGCACAAAATCTATTGTATTATTTTAGGTTTTGTGCTATAATTTTCTGGAATGTAATTAGATTGGGGCAATTTGTCTTGGCAGAAAAGTTTAGTACTTTAACTGATTTTAACGAAACTCAGAGCGAGTACCTGAATATTATTTTTGAAATAATGGAAAAACGCAAGCGCGGCGATAAACCTGTCGCGTATATACATACCTACGGTTGTCAACAAAATGTTGCCGACGGAGAGAATATTAAAGGTATGCTCTCTAAGGCGGGATTTGTGTTCGAGGATAAACCCGATAACGCCGATTTTATTCTCTTTAACACGTGCGCTGTTAGAGAACATGCTGAGGACAGAGTTTTCGGTAACGTAGGCGCTTTAAAGAATCTAAAGCGTAAATATCCCGACACTATTATAGCTCTGTGCGGTTGTATGATGGAACAAAAGCATATTGCCGACAGAATGTATAAAAGCTTTCCTTACGTTAATTTAGTTTTCGGAACTCATGCCTTGCATTTATTTCCTGAGTTGCTGTATAAAACCTTATCAGGCGGAAAACGTGTTTATCTAAGAGATAATGACGACAGTATGATTCACGAGGGAATACCCGTTAAACGCGACGGGAGCTTTAAGGGCTGGCTCCCTATAATGTACGGTTGTAACAACTTCTGTACATACTGTATCGTACCGTATGTACGAGGCAGGGAAAGAAGCCGTCAAAAAGATATTATCCTTAAAGAAGCCAAAGAAATGATAGATCTCGGTTATAAGGATATTACCTTACTCGGTCAAAATGTAAACTCCTACGGCAAGACCTTAAAGGAAGATGTTAATTTCTCGCAATTGATTTCGCAAGTCGATAGTATAGACGGCGATTACTGGCTTAGGTTTATGACCTCGCATCCAAAAGACTGTACCAAGGAGCTTATAGACACAATAGCCTCGTCTAAACATATAAGTAAGCATCTTCATTTACCTTTCCAGTCGGGCTCGGATAGAATTTTAAAACTTATGAACCGCCATTACGACAGGAAAAAGTATCTCGAAATAGTAAATTACGCTAAAAGTAAAATCCCCGACGTGTCGCTGACCAGCGACGTTATTGTCGGCTTCCCGGGTGAAACGTACGAAGATTTTAAAGAAACTTTATCTCTTATAAAAGAAGTTGAGTTTACGTCTTTATTTACATTTATTTATTCTCCAAGAGTCGGAACTCCGGCGGCTGAGATGGATGATCCTATTTCCGCCGAAGAAAAATCAAAATGGTTTAGAGAGCTTCTCGATGTCCAGGAAGAAATCGCGTCTAAGCGTTGCGGCTCGATGGTAGGAACTACTCAAAAGGTTTTAGTAGAATCCGAAAAAGGTAAAGACGATATACTAAACTGCCGTACAAGCGGGAATATTATTGTAGAAACAAAAGCTCCGAAAAACTTAATCGGAACGTTTCGGAATGTAAAAATAACAAAAGCAGGAAACTGGATTTTAAAAGGTGATTTAGTAAAGGAGTAAAATATGGATACAATTGAAATGACAAGAGAACTCGGTAAGCTTCTCCAGCAGGAAGAATCTTACAAGAATATGCGCGCGGCTGAATCTAAAGCTGACGCCGATACTGAGCTTCAGGGCTTAATTAAAGATTTTAATTTAAAAAGATTATCCGTTAACGTAGAAACTCAAAAAACCGAAAAAGATGGAGAAAAAATAGCTCAGTTAAATAAAGAGATGCAGAAAGTATACGCTGATATTATGGCTAACGAAAATATGAAAGCTTATAATGAAGCTAAGCAGGAGTTCGATAAAATCTCGGGCAGAGTTATGACTATTCTCCAGAATTGTATTGCGGGCGAAGATCCCGAAACTACCGATTTCGACGCTTCTTGTACAGGAAGCTGTTCAACCTGCGGCGGTTGCGGTTAATAATTTACTTTGGATAAAGAAAGGAGTGGGTTTATGGAAAAGCTGTCGCCTATGATGCAACAGTATCTAAAAATTAAAGACGAGAATAAAGATAGTATTTTATTCTTTAGGCTCGGCGATTTCTACGAGATGTTTTTCGACGACGCTAAGCTTGCGTCTAAAGAACTCGAACTCACTCTAACAGGGCGTGATTGCGGTCTTAAAGAGCGCGCTCCGATGTGCGGAGTTCCTTACCATAGCTGTGAGAGCTATATAGCTCGTCTTGTTCAAAAGGGCTATAAGGTCGCTATTTGTGAACAGATGGAAGATCCGTCTAAAGCAAAGAGTATAGTCCAAAGAGATATTGTCAGAGTAGTAACGCCGGGTACCGTAATCGAAAGCAGTATGCTCGACGAAAGCCGTAACAACTATATCTGCTGCATTTATGCCGAAAAGAATAATGTGGCTATGTGTTTCTGTGATATTTCCACAGGAGAATTATACGTCACCGATTTTAAAGGTAAGGACTGTGTAGAGAAGATTAAAAGCCAGCTTACCGGTTACAATCCTCGTGAAATATTAATCGGCGGAGATGTTATAGATTTTAAAGAGCTTCCCGCGTTCATTAAGGATAAGCTTTCAACTACAGTCGAAATGCTAAACGAGAGCAGCTTCGCCTTTATGACCTGCAATGATGTTGTGAAAACACAGTTTAAAAACGATTATGAGCTGATTTCTGATAAACAGATTATTATTTGCGCTTTAGGAGCGTTGATGTCTTATCTTAAAGATACCCAAAAAAACGGACTCGAGCGTATCAATCGTATTAACCTTTTCTCCGAAAATCAGTTTATGCGTCTTGATTTTAATACCCAGAGAAACTTAGAACTTACCCAAACTATGCTTACTAAAGAAAAGCGCGGTTCTTTACTTTGGGTACTTGATAAGACAAAGACCTCTATGGGTAAACGTCTTCTTAGAAACTGGATAGAAAAACCCCTTTTAAACGTTACAAAGATTATAAACAGACAAAGCGCCGTAGAAGAATTAGTGAATGAAACCGTTCTAAGACTCGATTTAACAGCCGCTTTAGTCGGTATTTTCGATATAGAACGGCTTATGACCAATATCGTATACGGTTCAGCTAAGGGCAGAGAGCTTCGTTCGCTCGCAAGCGCTGTTGAAAAGCTCCCTCAGATTAAGGAGCTTTTGCGCAGCTGTGAATCAAGTTTGTTAAAACAACTTTATAATAAGCTCGATACCTTAGAGGATATTTATAAGCTTATCGACGACGCTATTGTTGAAGAACCTCCGTTTACCGTAAAGGAAGGCGGAATTATTAAGCGAGGTTATAATCAGGAACTAGACGAAGTAAGCGAGGATATGAATAATTCGACAGGTATCCTGTCTAAGCTCGAGGAAGAACAGCGTGAAATTACTAAAATCCCGAAGCTTCGAGTAGGATATAACAGGGTTTTCGGTTATTATATCGAGGTTACTAATTCGTATAAAGATATGGTTCCCGAAACTTATATACGAAAACAGACTTTAACCAACTGTGAACGATATATTACTCAGGAATTAAAAAATATAGAAGGTCGTATTCTCGGCGCTAAGGATAAGGCTATCGCGCTGGAGTACAAGCTGTTTGACGAGATTAGAAAACAGGTAGCCTCTCAGCTTGAGCGTATTCAGGATACAGCATCGGCTATAGCTGAACTCGATGTATTAAATTCACTCGCTAATGTCGCGGCTGATAACAGGTATGTCCGCCCCGATGTTAATCTAAAAGATAATATTCTGCTTAAAGACAGCCGTCATCCTGTAGTAGAACAGCTTTTAAACGGCGCTCCGTTCGTACCGAACGACGTTTATCTTAACTGCTCGGCAAACAGGGTTGCCATTATTACAGGACCGAATATGGCCGGTAAGTCTACATATATGAGACAGGTTGCTCTAATTGTACTTATGGCTCAAATCGGAAGCTTTGTACCTGCCGCTTCTGCTGAAATCGGAATTGTTGACAGTATATTTACAAGGGTAGGCGCCTCTGATGATTTAGCTTCGGGACAATCCACCTTTATGGTTGAAATGAGTGAAGTCGCTAATATTATAACCAACGCTACTTCTAAATCCTTGCTTATTCTCGACGAAATAGGTCGAGGCACCTCCACCTTTGACGGTATGAGCATTGCGAGAGCTGTACTCGAATATGTCGCCGATAAGAAAAAACTCGGAGCTAAAGCGCTCTTTGCTACTCATTATCACGAACTCACCGTACTGGAGGAAGTTATTGACGGTGTAAACAACTTTAATATCGCCGTTAAGAAGAAAGGCGACGATATTACTTTTCTTAGAAGAATTGTTCCGGGCGGCGCCGATGACAGCTACGGTATTGAGGTTGCTAAATTAGCGGGAATTCCCGATTATATTACCGACAGGGCTAAAGAGATTCTCTCTGAGCTGGAGAGCGGTAACAGTAAGATTAATGTTATTAATAAGGTTAAAAAATCAGCTCAGGATATCGAACAGCTCAGTTTAATGCCGAGTATCGATTCCGCTATCGCTGATAAATTAAAGAATGTAGATTTAAATACGCTTACTCCGATAGAAGCGATGAATTTACTTTATGAATTAAAAAATATGGTCTAGGTGGTGAAATAAATGGGTGTTATTAATGTTCTGGATAAACACGTTGCAGAGCTTATTGCCGCGGGCGAGGTTGTAGAACGTCCCGCGTCAGCGATTAAAGAAATGATTGAAAACTCAATAGACGCCGGATCTTCCGACATTACTGTAGAAATTCAGAACGGCGGCATCACATTTATGAGAGTCACCGATAACGGTTGCGGTATTATGCGTGACGATGTAAAACTCGCTTTTTTACCGCACGCTACAAGTAAGATTAAACTTGAGAACGACCTCGATCGTATTTCTACACTCGGATTCAGAGGAGAGGCTTTATCGTCTATTTCATCTGTATCAAGATTACAGCTTTTAACTCGTAACGAAAACGAGGATATAGGCATATCTTACGAAATTGACGGAGGAGAGGAAGTCTCCTTCGACGACGCGGGCTGCCCTGTGGGTACAACGATAATAGTAAGAGATTTATTCTATAATATTCCGGCTCGAATGAAGTTTCTGAAAAAAGACAGGGCGGAGGGTAATGCGGTAGCTAATGTAATAGATAAGATAGCTTTATCCCATCCCGAAATAGCTTTTACGTTTATACGTGACGGAAAACGAGTTTTAAACACTTCGGGTGACGGAAAGATTAAATCAGCGATATACTCGGTTTACGGGCGTGATTTCGCTAACGGATTAATACCCGTTAACTATGAGCTAAACGGAATAACCGTAAAAGGCTATATTTCTAAACCTGTAAACGCCCGCCCCAACAGAAGTATGCAAAACTTCTTTATAAACGGAAGGTATGTTAAATCTGTAACCGCAATGGCAGCGATAGAGGAAGCGTGTAAGGGAAATGTTATGGTTGGAAAATTTCCCGCTTGCGTATTACATATATCTATTCCGTTTGAAGCTATTGACGTTAATGTTCATCCGTCTAAAATAGAGGTTAGATTTATAAACGAGCGTCCTGTATTTGACGCTGTTTATCACGCGGTTAAAACATCTCTTAACAATAACGACGAGAGAAAGTCTGTTACCTTTAATAACGCGAGAAATGACAACGCTTTTTCCGAGATAAAAAAGCCCAAGCCGTTTGTAACAACTCCCGCTGTTTTTGAGAAAAAGGAAGAGAAAAAGTCCGATCCTTTCGCGTATTTAAATGAAGCTATCAAATCCTCTAAACCGATTAAATCTTTTAATCCCTCAGTAAGTAACTTTAACTCTCCCACGGATATTTACTCTAAGGAAGCCGTGAGACGTGAGGCTGATATAGAGCATAAAATTCAGGAAAATATAAATAGAACAAAACCTGAGGATACTGTAATAGTTTCCAAAAGCAAAAACGAACTGAATATTCCCGATGAAGAACTAATCGTAAACGAAACTAAAGAAGTTGTTGAAAAAGAGCCTGAGCCTTTATACGCTCAACCTAAAAATAAACTCACTTTTTTAGGTGAAGCCTTTAAAACATATATTCTTGTAGAAAAGAACGATAAAGAAATTATCATAATAGATAAACACGCCGCTCATGAGCGTATGATTTACGAACGCTTAAAAAAAGAAAGAGGAGCGGGATTTACTCAGGTGCTTTTGCAGCCAATTACTGTTACTTTGAACAAAAACGATTACGAATCCGCTATAAGCAATCTCGATATGTTTAAAGAATGTGCCTTCGATATAGAGGATTTCGGTAACGGAAGTCTTATCGTAAGAGGCGCTCCGCAATATCTCGACATAAGCGATATAGAATCGTCCGTTATAGAGATGGCCGGATATATTGCTCAGAACAAAAAGGATATCCGAAGCGAGAAGATGGATTG
The DNA here is from genome assembly GCA_946187325.1 of uncultured Clostridia bacterium. Taxonomy (GTDB): domain Bacteria; phylum Bacillota; class Clostridia; order Oscillospirales; family Acutalibacteraceae; genus Ruminococcoides. Next base: position 23,699 of record CAMHQC010000008.1, on the reverse strand, counting down.
GATATATCATAATGTCGCTTGCAGAGCCGCGATTAAAGGCGGAAATATTAGTACACGTGAAGAACTAATAGATATAGCTAATAAACTCGACGAAGACCCTACGCTAAGATATTGTCCTCACGGCAGACCTGTATGTATGGTATTGAGTAGATACGAACTTGAAAAACAGTTTGGCAGAGTGTAAATTATGAAAAAATTACTTGTTGTAGCAGGACCGACAGCTTCGGGAAAAACCTCACTTTCTATCGAACTTGCTAAATTATATAACGGCGAGATAGTTTCCGCAGACAGTATGCAGATTTATCGCGGAATGGATATAGCTACCGCTAAGCCCGCCGAGGAAGAAATGCGGGGAATAAAGCATCACTTAATCGGATTTTTAGATTCTAATAAGTCTTACTCGGTAGGTAAATATGTGGAGGACGCTAAAAAAGCAGTCGATGATATCGTAAACAGAGATAAACTTCCGATAATTTGCGGCGGAACAGGGCTATACATAGATTCGTTTCTTAACGGTATTGAGTTTGTTGATAACAGTTCCGATCCTGACTTACGAACTGAGCTAAATAGAATCGCCGAAGCAAAGGGAATTGACTATCTTTTAAAAATGCTTCTTGAAGTTGACCCGTATTCTTACAGACGTCTTTTCGAAGAACGTAACCAAAAGCGAATAGTAAGAGCGATTGAGTTTTATAAAACGACAGGCGTCACAATCACCGAACAAATCGAAAACAGCAGATCTAACGAATCGGAGTATGATTATATGATTTTCGGGTTGAAAGCCGCCGACAGAAGTTACTTGTACAGCAGAATCAACAAACGTGTTGATATTATGGTTGAAGAAGGTTTAGTCAATGAAGCTGAAAAAGTCCTTAATTCCGATTTAAGCGAAACCGCTTCTAAGGCAATCGGATATAAACAGTTGAAGCCGTATTTTAACGGCACTTCAACTTTGGAAGAGTGTATAGACAGAATTAAAATCGAAACTCGTCATTACGCGAAACGACAGCTAACTTGGTTTAAACGTAATAATAAGATTAACTGGATAAATATTGACGAGTTAAAATCTGTTAACGAACAGATTGATTATATAAAAAGTTTAATTGATAACCGAGGATTTTTAAATGGATAAATTATTATTTAAAAGAATTATAATCGGACTTTTGTCTGTGTTAATAGTTGCGTATATTGTTTATCTTATTGTAAGCGCGAACTTCGTAAACGCCGTACAAACCGAGGAAGCCGTATCGAATACTGTTTCCGACGTTATTCACGCTAAGACTTTTATATTCCGTGAGGAATCTTATGTTACAAATTCCTCAAGCGGAGTTTTATCTTATAAGATTAACGACGGCGACGATGTGAGCAGCGGACAAACTATAGCCGATATCTACAGAAACGAAAACGACGCTGTATCAAGAAAGCAAATAAGCAGTATTAATAAGCAGATTAAAAAATTAAGATCGCTTTCTAAATCTTATTACAAGGACAGCGTAGGACTTGATACTATCAACGCTCAGATTAGCAATAATATTTTTACTATTACCGAAAATGTTAATTCAGGAAAGTTAATCGACGCTAAATCCTCGTGTGAGGACTTGCTCTTTTCTATATGCGGACGACAGATTACTACAGGTTCAGCCCGCAGCTTTAAAAGCAAAATCAATGAACTCAAAACCGAGCGTGCTAAGATAAAGAGTAATTGTTCATCCAGCATCGGCTCGCTGTCGGCTCCAAAAGCGGGATATTTTATATCTTCCTGCGACGGCTATGAAAAGTCTTATAATTTTAATGATTTAAAGAACCTAACCGTAAGCCGGCTGGAGCATATAAAGAAAAGAAAAGTTAAGAAGAATGTTGTAGGTAAGGTAGTTACCAATCCTACTTGGTATGTAGCTTGTAAGGTTTCAGCCGATAACGCGGTAACTTTATCTAAATTACAAAACGACGGCGTATCTGTTTCGATTTCTATGCCGACAATCACCTCGGAAAAGATACCCAGTAAGATTTATTCAATTAACCAAAAAAGCAGAAAACACAGCGCTGTTCTGATTTTAAGCTGTGATTATATGAATAAATACATAGCTAACGCTCGTAACGAAAACACAAATATTACCACATTATCATATACAGGTCTTAAAGTATCCAAGCGAGCTATTCATGAGGGATATGTTAAAAAGACTGTTAAAGATAAAAACGGTAATCAGGTCACTAAGAGGAAAAAGGTACAGGGCGTATATGTATTACACGGTTCCGAGCTTATTTTTAAAGAAATCGTGATTAAATACTCGGGTAAGGATTATGTGCTGTGTGAAACCGAACCGAACGAAGGAGTATTATTCAGCGACGAAACCTTGCAGCTTTATGACCAGGTTGTAGTAAAAGGAGATAATTTATATGACGGAAAAGTTATTCAATGATATTGAGTATAATTATAAAACGATAGAAGAAAGAATTTGTGAAGCCGCCTTGAAATCAGGGAGAAATAGGGAAGATATTACTTTTCTGGCCGCCACTAAAACTGTAGACGCCGAAATTATTAACTACGCTATATCGCTCGGACTTAAATATATAGGCGAAAATAAAGTCCAGGAGCTTCTTTCTAAGTACGATAAATATGATTTAGACAACAGCTCATTACAGTTCATCGGACATCTACAGACAAATAAAGTAAGACAAATAGTCGATAAAGTTGACTTAATTCAATCAGTTGATTCAGTTAAGCTGGCCGGGGAAATTTCAAAACAATCCCTTAAGAACAACTTAACTTCAAATGTACTCGTCGAGGTTAATATAGGCGGGGAAGAAAGTAAAAGCGGAGTTGAAGCGGAAAAGCTTTATGAATTACTCGACGAAATAAAGAATTTCGATAATATATCGGTAAAAGGTCTAATGTGTATACCACCTATTTGTGATAGTCCACAAAAAATTCTGAAATTTTTCGATAAAATGAACAATATATTTATTGACATTAAGAGCAAAAACATAGATAATATATCTATGGATATTCTTTCAATGGGAATGTCTGCCGATTATTATGAAGCAATTATATCCGGAGCCACAATGGTACGAGTAGGTTCGTCGTTGTTCGGCGCCCGTGATTATAAATGAAATCTAGGAGGATTATAAGAAATGGCTGGATTTGTAGATAAGTTTAAACGTATGTGGGATGCTCCCGATGAGGAATACGATAACGGCTATGACGAGTACGGTTATGCCGAAAACGACGATGATGATTATGAGGAAGTAACTCCTTATATGGATTCCCACAGGAACAAAGTTGTTAATATCAGCGCAACCGCTAAGCTCCAGGTAGCGCTTTTTAAGCCCGAAAGATTCGGTGAGGAAACCAGAACTATCGCGGACGAGCTTATTAAAACTCATACCGTAGTTTTAAACCTCGAAGAAACTAATAAGGATATGTCCAGAAGAATTATCGACTTCTTAAGCGGCGTAGCTTACGCTAACCGCGGTAAGATTAAGAGGGTCGCTTCAAGTACATTCATTATTATTCCTAATAATGTTGACCTTACAGGCGACGATCTTCTCGACGAGTTAGAGAGCAGTGGCGTTTACTTCTGATAAAGAGGATAAAGATTTAATATCTCGAGTTGAGGATTTAGCCGAATTATCGCTCACAAGAAATAAACCTTATTTTCTCGGATTTCTTAACGAACGCGAACAATACATAATTAATAATAACTTTTCTTTTTACAGTTCTTATTTATCTTTTTTTGGAGGGTATGAAAACGCTAAAAGGAAATTTATGTGTTTTTCGCCTGAAAAAGTTGATGCCGAGAGCTATCCGATAAGCGCGATTTATTTTGAGTTTCGAAAGACCGATAAGCTTTCTCACCGTGATTTTTTAGGAGCTTTAATGAATCTCGGTGTGGAAAGAAGCAGTATCGGGGATATTGTTGTTAATGAGGGGAAAGCTGTTTGCTTTGTAAAAAGTGAAATAGAAGGCTATTTAAAACAACAAATCTCTAAAATAGGCCGTGTAGGAGTAAAAATAGTAAGCGGTAAGGATATAAATATTGACTTTAGCGATAATGTCGAGGTAATTTCGACTATAGTTAGTTCGCCTCGGCTTGACGCAGTAGTAGCTTCATTAACGAAACTATCGAGAGATAAGTCAGCGGGGTTAATAAACTCGGGCAAAGTTTTCACTAATTATTTTGAAAACAAAAAGGTAAGTTATATATTAAAAGAAAATGATATCATAACAATCAGGGGTTACGGCAAGTTTGTTTTTATAGAACAGCTCGGAACCACTAAAAAAGGTAGAATTAAGATTAAAATTAATCATTACAGATAGGAGTGTTAGATAATGTTAACTATTGATGAAATTAAGGATGTATCATTCAGAAGAGGAAGAGGTTACCGCGGTGAAGATGTTGACGCCTTTATCGATGAAGTAATTGTTTCTTTCGAACAGATGAAGAAGGAAAAATCCGACTTAATCAGAAAAATGGATATTTTAGCTACCAGAGTTGAGCAGTACAGAGCCGACGAGGAAACTGTAAGAAACGCTTTACTCTCATCCCAGAGAGTCGCTGACGCTTCTATCAAGGAAGCTCAGGCTAAGGCCGCTCAGATTGTCGCTGACGCCGAGGCTAAAGCTCAGGCTACATTAAAAGAGTCGAACGCTGTTACAGCAAAGCAGAAGGAAGTTTATCTCAAGCTTAAAGACGATTCCGCTCAACTCAGAAAGGAGCTTGAGGCTCTTTATAACAGCCACTTAAAGACTATAAACGATCTTCCGACTGACGCTGTTGTTTTAAGAAAGCAGGAAGAACTCGATAAGAAATATCCCACAACTCCTGTAGAGGATGAAGCTGAGAACGTTAACGAGGTTGATGAACCTGTAGCTGAAGATTCAACCGAAAACAACGAGTCTCTTTTTGAGGCAAATATTCCCTCAGGCGATGTTGAGTTTGTAAATAAAGCAGAAGATAATTATGACGATTTTAAATTCGGCGATAACTTCGACGTAGACGCTGAATAAATAATATATTTGGAGAGTAGATAAAATGTCTCAGGATTATAATAAGACATTAAATCTTCCTAAAACTGAATTTCCAATGCGCGCAGGCTTACCTAAGAGTGAGCCTGTAACATTGCAGAAATGGGAAGATAACGATGTTTACGGTAAATTAATGGAGCATAACGAGGGTAAACCTCTTTATGTTTTACACGACGGTCCTCCGTACGCAAACGGTAATATCCACCTCGGCCACGCGTTAAATAAGATTCTTAAAGATTTTATTGTGCGTTATAAAAATATGGCCGGGTTCAAATCGCCTTTTGTACCCGGTTGGGATACTCACGGACTTCCGACTGAGCTTAAAGCACGTCAAAAGGCAGGTATCGGCAGCTCTGCTGATATTTCTGTATTGGAATTAAGAAAGATGTGCGGCGAGTTTGTTAACGGTTATATCGACGACCAACGCGAGCAGTTTAAGCGTCTTGGAGTAATAGGTGAGTGGGATAATCCTTATATTACCTTAAAACACGAATTTGAGGCTGAACAGATTAAGGTGTTCGCTGAAATGGCTACTAAGGGCTATATTTATAAAGGCTTAAAGCCTGTTTACTGGTGCCCCGAGTGTAAAACAGCTCTTGCTGAGGCTGAGATTGAATACGCCGAGGATCCTTGCCATTCTATCTACGTTAAATTTAAGGTTACAGATGACTTAGGAAAATTTGAGGCTATGGGAATTGATCCCTCTAAGGTTCATTTTGTAATTTGGACAACTACTACATGGACGCTCCCCGCTAACGTCGCTATCTGTGTAGGCCCGAGATTTGAGTATTCTATCGTTAAATATAACGACGAATATTATGTAATGGCTACCGATCTTGTTAAAGATACTATGGAAGCCGCCGAAATTACTGATTACGAGGTAGTTTCAACAATTAAAGGCAGTGAGCTTGAGTTTATGAAAACAGCTCATCCTTTCCTTGACAGAGAATCGGTTGTTATTGTCGGCGAGCACGTAACTCTCGAGAGCGGTACAGGTTGTGTACACACTGCTCCGGGACATGGTGTTGACGACTATAACGTTTGTCGTAATTATGACGATATTCCTGTAATCTGTCCTGTAGACGCTAACGGAGTTCTCACCGAAGAAGCAGGTCAGTTCGCAGGATTAACAACAGATGAAGCTAATAAGAAAATCGCTATTCATTTAGACAATACAGGCGCGTTATTCTCACTCAAAAAGATTATCCACCAGTATCCGCACTGTTGGAGATGTAAATCACCTATTTTATTCAGAGCAACTGACCAGTGGTTTTGTTCGGTAGACGACTTTAAAGACGCGGCTATTGACGCGATTAATACGGTAGAATGGATTCCCGCGTGGGGTAAAGAGAGAATCACCTCTATGGTTCGCGACAGAAAAGACTGGTGTATTTCACGTCAGCGTAAATGGGGCGTGCCTATCCCGATTTTCTATTGTAAAGATTGTAATAAACCTTACGTTAATAAGGAGGCTATGCTCGCTGTAGCTGATTTATTCGCTAAAGAAGGTTCTAACGCCTGGTTCGAGAAAGACGCTTCAGATATCCTTCCCGCAGGCACTAAGTGTGAGGAATGCGGATGCGAGAGCTTCGAAAAAGAAAAAGATATTATGGACGTTTGGTTTGACAGCGGTTCTTCACACAGAGCCGTTTGTAAACGTCGTGATTATCTTTCTTATCCTGTTGATTTATATCTTGAGGGTAACGATCAGTACAGAGGTTGGTTCCAGTCCTCGCTTTTAACTTCCGTAGCGACTGAGGGTATCGCTCCGTATAAGACAGTTCTTACTCACGGTATGATACTCGATATGGAAAAACGTAAAATGAGTAAATCGCTTGGAAACGGTATCAGCCCTCAGGAAGTAATTGAGCAGTACGGCGCGGATGTACTCAGACTTTGGGTAGCTTCCTGCGACTATCAGAGCGACGTTAGTATTTCAAGAGAAATTCTTAAGCAGTCCTCTGAGGCGTACAGAAAGATTAGAAATACCGCAAGATATATTCTCGGTAATATCAGCGACTTTGACCCCGATAAAAATATGGTCGCAACTAAAGATATGATGCCGATTGATAAATGGGCTGTAAAAACTCTTAATGCCCTCATTGAGAAGGTTAATAACGCTTACGATAAGTTTGAGTTTCATCAGGTTTACCACAGCATTCACAACTTCTGTGTAGTAGATATGTCTAACTTCTATCTGGATGTTCTTAAAGACAGACTTTATACAGAAAAACCCGACAGCTTCGAAAGAAGATCGGCTCAAAGTGCTATTTATCTTATTTTAGACGCTATGACAAGAATGTTAACACCGATACTTGCGTATACATCTGATGAAATCTGGCGTTATATGCCTCATAAATCGAGCGATAATACCGAAAACGTATTATTTAACGATATGCCTAAGGCTATTGATATCGACGTTGACGACGAGTTTATGAACACCTGGGCTAAGATTTCAGACTTACGCGACAGTGTTAAGAAAGAAATCGAGCTTGTTGTTAAGGATAAATTAATCAAGGGTTCGCTCGAAGCAAAGGTTACACTGACTGCTTCGGGAGATTACCTCGAATTCCTTAATAAGATTTCCGAGGAAATCAAACCTGCTCTTATTGTTTCAGATGTAGATATTAAAGAGGGTTCAGGCGAACTCGAAATTAAAGTTGAGAAAGCTGAGGGAGAGAAGTGCGAGAGATGCTGGAGTATTAGTAAATCCGTCGGATTAAACACTGCTCATCCCACACTTTGCGGCAAATGTTGTAAATTCTTTGAATAAAAAAATGTCGGTGTAGTATTTTGCTGCGCCGACTATTTATTAATTGGGTGATAATATGCCTTTTATTATTTTAGGATGTTCATTATTAGTCGCGGTTATCGACTATATTATAAAAATCCTTGTTATCAACAATTTAAAACCTATATCCGGTATCGACATTATACCGGGGCTTTTTTCTCTTAGTTATGTTGAGAATAAGGGCGCTGCTTTCGGTATGCTTGCAAACGCCAGATGGGTATTTATTGTATTTACAATAGCGGTAATTATATTATTGATTATATTTCTATTTTGGAAAAAACCTACGAGCAAATTACTCAACACAGCCTTTATATTAATTATCGGCGGAGGCTTTGGAAATCTTATCGATAGAATTTTTTACGGTTATGTTGTAGATTACCTCAGCATTAGCTTTTTCCCGCCTGTATGTAACTTCGCTGATTATTGTGTTACCGTAGGCGCTTTACTTTTAGTTATTTATTTAATTTTTATATCCGATAACACTAAAAAGAATAAGGAACATAAAAATGGATAGCTATTGTTTTGAAATAGATAACAACGATACTAAAATCAGGATTGATAAGTTTTTGTCTGATAGGATAAGCAGCTTAACACGCTCAGCTATTGTCAATTTAATTGAAAAAGGTAATGTGACGCTTAACGACAACTCTGTTTCTAAGAATTATAAACTCAGAGCAGGGGATAAGATAGCTGTTACAGTACCCGAGCCTGTGGAATACGAAGCTAAAGCCGAAAACATTCCGCTGGATATAATTTATGAGGATAACGATTTAATCGTTGTTAATAAGCCTAAAGGAATGGTTGTTCATCCCGCGGCGGGTAACTATGAGGGTACGCTGGTAAACGCGCTTTTATACCATTGTAAAGATAATCTGTCGGGTATTAACGGAGTTTTACGCCCCGGAATAGTCCACAGAATCGATAAAAACACAAGCGGACTTTTAATTGTGGCAAAAAACGATTTATCTCATAAATTCCTTGCTGAACAAATAAAGGAACATTCTTTTACACGTGAGTATCAAGCGGTCGTAGTCGGCAACATAAAAGATGAAAAGGGAACAGTCAACGCTCCTATAGGCAGACATCATACCGATCGAAAGAAAATGACCGTTACCGAGCGCAACTCTAAAAACGCCGTTACTCATTATGAGGTTATAGCGCGATATATGGGTTATACTCACATTAAATGTATCCTTGAAACAGGCCGTACACATCAGATTAGAGTACATATGGCTTATATCGGCCATCCTGTAGCGGGGGATGATGTTTACGGACAAAAAAAGGAAAAAGTTAAATTTACAGGTCAATGCTTACATGCGGGTAAAATCGGCTTCATTCATCCTACAACTAAAGAATATATGGAGTTTACGGCTGAATTGCCCGAATTTTTTAAGGAATTTTTGCTTAAATTAAAAAGAATGAGCGAATAATATTCTTTTTTATAAAAAACACTTGCATTTATTATGTGGTTGTGATATTATATTATGGCATTTGGATACCGTTACTTAGTAATGGGGTTCAATAATCAGCGAAAGCTGAAATTTGAAGCGGATGGTCCTCTACGTTAGCTAATGTATGAACATCTGAAATTTATAGGAGGTTCAATATGGACGCATTAAAAACAATTGCTGCTGATTCAGTAAAAGCAGACGCGCCTCAGTTCGCTATCGGTGATACTGTAAAAGTTTCCGTTAACATTCGTGAGGGACAGAGAGAAAGAATCCAGATGTTCGAGGGCACTGTTATTGCCAAGAGAGGCTCAGGCGTTGCTGAGACCTTTACTGTAAGACGTGTTGCTTACGGTGTAGGTGTAGAGAGAGTATTCCCTTTACATTCTCCTAACGTAAGAAAAGTTGAGGTTATCCGCCGCGGTAAAGTTAGAAGAGCTAAGCTCTATTATCTTCGTGACCGTGTTGGTAAAGCCGCAAAAGTTAAGGAACAGGTCTAATAACAAACAAGGGGACTGTTCAAGTCCCCGTTTTTACTTTTTAAATATATCTATGTTATTTAAGTAGACTGCTTTGAAGGTGAAAAAATGGATTCCGAAAAAATGAAGAATAATAACACAAACTCAGAAGTTAAAAATTCGGATAAAAAAGATAAGAAAAAGCTGTTCTCAGAACGTCAGGCTATAGAACCGCGTGTAATACACTTAAAAAATTCCGATTCAACCGCCAGCGTTTACGAGTGGGTTCATTCTTTGGTGTTCGCTGTAGCTATAGTAGTAGTATTACTTACATTTTTTGTCAGACTCGTTGATGTAAGCGGTACTTCTATGAAACAAACTCTACAGAATAACGATAAAGTAGTAGTTTCCAACTTCTTTTATCAGCCTAAGCAGGGCGATATCGTCGTTATTAGCCACGGCGCTGAATACGCCGAGCCTATCATCAAGAGAGTTATTGCAACTGAAGGTCAGTCGTTATCTATAGATTTTGACACTGAAAAAATTATTGTTGACGGAACAGAGCTTAAAGAAAACTATATCCAGGGACACACTCATAAGGAAGACGGAGAAATTCCAAAAGTTATTCCCAAGGGTAAAGTTTTTGTTCTCGGTGATAACCGAGGTGTTTCTATGGACAGCCGTTCTAAAGCTATCGGTTTAATTGACGTAACCGATATCATCGGTAAAGCCGAGGTAGTAGTATTCCCGTTCGGTAATATGAAATACCTTGCTAATCCTTTTTCTTAATTAGTATTTTACTCACATCTGTATTTTTATGGATGTGAGTTTTCTTTAAATAAGATTATATTTGGTGATAATATGAGTAAAAATCAAAATATCCAGTGGTTTCCCGGTCATATGACTAAAACCAAACGTAAAATCCAAGCGGGACTTAAGCTTATTGATGTTGTAGTCGAGATAATTGATGCCAGAATTCCGATAAGCAGCAGTAACCCCGATTTAGCCGAGATAATTCAGAATAAGCCGCGCCTTGTGCTTTTAAATAAATGCGATAAAGCTAACAAGACCGCAACTCAAAAATGGGTTAACTTTTACGGTAAAAAGGGAATAAAAGCTCTGCCTGTGGACTGTAAAACAGGCAGAGGTCTAAATAAATTTATTCCGTCAATAAGAGAAATTCTCGCCGATAAATTCGAAGCGCAAAAAAATAAAGGAATTAAGAATCCAATTTTAAGATTAATGATTGTAGGTATTCCTAATGTCGGAAAATCCTCGTTTATTAACAGAGTTTCCAAGCAATCCCGTGCCAAAGTCGAGGATAGACCCGGTGTAACACGAGGAAATCAATGGTACACAATCTCCGGCGACTTGGAAATGCTCGATACTCCGGGAGTATTATGGCCGAAATTTGAGGACGAAAAGGTCGGGCTTCATTTAGCGTTTACGGGAGCCGTTAAAGACCGAGTAATCGATATAGAATTGCTCGCAATTGATTTTTTAGACGCTATGCTAAAGAATGTAACGCCTCAGTTTTTAGAGCGATTCAAGTTAAAAGAAATTGATTTAGAAGGTTTACAAGCCTACGAACTCTTAGAACTCGTAGGCAGAAAACGAGGTATGTTAATCTCAGGCGGTGAAATTGATACCGAAAGAGCCGCTGCTCTTGTTATGGACGAGTATCGTGACGGCAAGTTCGGTAATATTACTTTAGAACTCCCGGAGGTATAAATGGAAGATAAAAATTGGCTCTATTATGAACAACAAGTGTCTAATAAAGGCTTTGTTAATATATGCGGTGTAGATGAAGCGGGGAGAGGGCCTTTAGCGGGGCCTGTATGCGCCGCCGCGGTTATACTAAAACCTAATCAGATTATAGACGGAGTAAATGATTCGAAAAAGCTTTCCGAGAAAAAACGTGAAATGCTTTTTGACGTTATAAAAAACGAAGTTTACGCGTATTCAATCGCTTATTCTACGGTAGAAGAGATTGAAGAAATAAATATACTTAACGCGACTATGCTCGCTATGAAAAGAGCTGTTGAGTCCTTAAAAGTTAAAGCCGATTACGCCCTTATCGACGGTAACAGATTGCCGCCTCTCAATATACCGTCGGAGTGCATAGTTAAAGGCGACGCGAAGTCAATGTCAATCGCCGCCGCGTCAATTCTCGCTAAGGTGAGTCGAGACAGACTTTGCTATGAATACGCAAAAAAATATCCGCAATATCATTTCGATAAACATAAAGGCTATGGAACCAAAGCTCACACTCAGGCTATTAAAGAATTCGGTCCTTGTGAAATCCATAGAATGAGCTTTTTAAAGAATATATTAAAAAATGACTGATTTACAAAAACTCGGAAATAAAGGCGAGAAATTTACCGTTAGATACCTGAAAAAGCACGGATATAAAATTCTTTTAAGGAATTTTAAAAATCATTTCGGAGAGATTGATATAATCGCTCATAACAAAAAATATCTTGTTTTTGTCGAAGTAAAAACCAGGCGGGAGGATTCTTTGCTTTTGCCCAGATTTTCCGTAGATAGAAAAAAGAAAAACAGAATTATAAATACTTCGGAATATTTTATGAGAAAATATAAAAACAATTATAAACGAAGGTATGATATTTCCGAAGTTTTTGTTGATAACAAGGGTAAAATGCGTATTAATTATATAGAGAACGCTTTTATTAAAGAAGACATCGATATTTATAAAAGTTAAAATATTGTGAATTCTTTGACAAATATCGCATTTTAAGGTATAATATCTAATTGTTTAAATGCGCTTGAAAGGGTGATTTTATGTTATATAACAGCACTGAAAATAAAAACGAAGTTGTATCAGCTTCGCAAGCTATCGCTCAGGGTATTTCTAAAGACGGAGGATTATTCGTACCTCAGGAATTACCCTCTTACGATACCGATACTTTAAAAAGCTTTCTCGGTCTTGATTATAAGGGAATAGCAAAAAAAGTATTTACAGACTTTCTTACCGATTTTACCGAGAACGAGATTGACGACTGCGTAAATAAAGCATATACAGCCGAGAAATTCGAAAGTGATAATCCCGCTCCGATTTCATATAAAAAATTTAACGGTAATGATGTAAACATCCTTGAATTATGGCATGGCCCTACATGCGCTTTTAAGGATATGGCTTTACAGATTCTACCGCATTTGTTAACTAAATCCTTAAAGAAAACTAACGACGGTAAGGACGCCGTTATCCTCGTAGCTACTTCCGGCGATACCGGAAAAGCCGCTTTGGAGGGCTTTAAGGACGTAGACCATACCAAGATTATTGTATTCTATCCTGTGGACGGCGTAAGTCCTATGCAGAAACATCAGATGACCACTCAGGACGGCTCTAATTTAAGCGTATGCGCTATCGAAGGAAACTTTGACGACGCTCAGACAGGTGTTAAAAAAATATTTACCACCGAGGAAATTTCCGATAAACTGAATAGTAATAATATGATGTTCAGCTCAGCTAACTCAATAAACTGGGGAAGACTTTTACCTCAGATTGTTTACTATATTTCTTCTTACTGCACGCTTGTAAACGATAATAAAATTAAACTCGGAGATAAAATCAACGTAGTAGTTCCGACAGGTAACTTCGGTAACATTCTCGCGTCTTATTACGCTTACTGTATGGGCTTGCCGGTTAATAAGTTTATCTGCGCGTCTAACTCAAATAACGTCTTAACCGACTTTATAAACACGGGAGTTTACGATAAAAACCGTAAGTTCTTTACAACTATATCGCCGTCTATGGATATTCTCGTATCATCTAATCTCGAAAGACTTTTATATAGGCTTTCAGACAACAACGATGTTCTTACAAAAGATTTGATGACTAAGCTTAAAACCGAGGGTAAATACGAGGTTACAGACGAAATTAAGGATAAGATTAAATCTTCCTTCTACGGCGGTTATTGTGATGATAACGACACTAAATCAACTATCGCTAAGATGTTTAAAGAAGAAAACTATCTCTGTGATACTCATACAGCGGTCGCTGTTTCCGTATATAATAAATACGTAGAAGAAACAGGGGATAAAACTCCAACAGTTATAGCTTCTACCGCGAGCCCGTATAAATTCTCTAAATCAGTTCTTGAAGCCGTGAACGGCTCGAGTGATGATTTGAGTGAGTTTGATATGGTAGATAAGCTCAACGAGATTACCGGCACGGCGATTCCTAAACCGCTGTTAAGCTTAAAGGATAAAAAGCCGCGTTTCAGCGACGTAGTTAAATCCGAGAATATGTCCGAGTATGTTCTTAAAACTTTAGGTGTTAAATAAATGCTCTTTACTATAGGCGATTTACACTTATCGCTCGGCACTGATAAACCGATGGATATTTTTCACGGCTGGGATAATTATCTCGAACGTCTGACTGATAATTGGAAGCGTATTGTTAATGACGACGATACGGTTGTAATCGCGGGCGATATTTCCTGGGCAATGAAGCTCTCCGAATGTGATAAGGATTTTTCTTATATAAATTCCTTGCCGGGTAATAAGATCTTACTTAAAGGTAATCACGATTACTGGTGGGATACAGCGAGTAAAATCAATCGTTTTCTTGACGAGAATCATTTTGACCGTATAAAAATCCTCTTTAACAACAGCTTTGAAGCCGACGATTACAATATCTGCGGAACGAGAGGCTGGGGTCTTGACTGCGAAAAAACCGAGGATATTAAAATCCTAAACCGGGAATGCGGTCGTTTAAAGCTGTCGCTCGATTCTGTTAAAGATAAAAGTAAAGAAACTATCGTTTTCTTGCATTACCCGCCTATTTACGCCGATAACGCTTGTAATGAGATAATAGATATTCTTAAAGAATACAACATTAAAAGGTGTTATTACGGACATATCCACGGCAGTAAAATGATAAAAGCGTCTTTTAACGGCGAGTATGAAGGGATAAAGTTTAAGCTTATATCCTGCGACGCGGTAAAGTTCACGCCGACGCTGGTAAGATAAGCAATTTATAATAAATATATATTGCTAAAAATATATAATAATGGTATAATAAGTCAATGTTTAAAAATCTATGGAGGAATCAAAAATGAGTTTAATTAATTCGACAAAACTTGATGAGGCTAATAAATATGAATTAGAGGTAAAGGTAGATAAAGAAACTTTTGCCGCGGCTACAATTAAAGCCTATAAAAAGCAGGTTAAAAACATCAATATCCCCGGTTTCAGAAAGGGTAAAGCTCCTAAGCACATCATCGAGAGAATGTACGGTAAGGGTGTATTCTATGATGACGCTATTGAAGATACATATCCCTCAGCTTTAGCTGACGCTACTGTAGAAGCCGAGTTAAAGCCCGTAAGCGTGGACGACCTTTCTGTCGGTGAGGTAAGCGAGGACGGTTACACATTTAAAGCTAAGGTTACTGTAGCTCCCGAGTTAACTGTTGACGGTTACAAGGGAATTGAAGTAGAAAAATTATCTACAGAGGTTACCGACGAGCTGGTAGAAGAAGAACTCCAGGCTGTACGCGAGAGAAACGGTCGTATGGTAACTGTCGAGGACAGAGCCGCCGAGAACGGCGATACAACTGTTATTGATTTCGAAGGATTCGTTGACGGCGAAGCTTTCGAGGGCGGTAAGAGCGAAAACTATAACTTAAGATTAGGTGACGGAAACTTTATCCCCGGTTTTGAGGAAGCTATCGTAGGTCATAAGACAGGCGAAGAGTTCACTATCGACGTAACCTTCCCTGAGGATTATAACGCTGAAAACCTCGCGGGTAAGGAAGCTCAGTTCAAGATTAAACTCCACGAGATTAAAGCTAAAGAACTTCCCGAGGTTGACGACGAGTTTGTAAAGGATGTTTCCGAGAAAGATACTCTTGAGGAGTATAAAGAGGAGCTCAAAGAGAAGGTTGCTAAGCGTTTAGAGGAGCAGGCTGATAAGGACTTCGACGATAAGCTCACAGAAGCTTTGGAAAAGCTCGCTGTAGATGAAATTCCCGAGGCTATGTACGATAACGAAGTAAGAGATATGCTCAACGAGTTCGATATGAGATTACGCTCACAGGGTATGGATCTCGCTACTTATATGAAGTACACAGGTATGGATCAGGGCGCTATCGAAGCCACATACAAGCCCCAGGCTGAAAAGAGAGTTAAAATCCGCTTAGTTCTTGAGGCTATCGGCCGTCAGGAGAAAATTGAAGTTACTGACGAGGACGTAGAAAAAGAGTACGAAAAGCTCGCTGACGCTTATAAAGCAAAGGTTGACGAGGTTAAGACTTATATCTCCAAGGAAGCCTTATCCGAGGACATCAAGGTTGAGAAAGCTATGCAGCTTGTAAGAGATAACGCTAAAGTTAAATAATTTGTATAAACTTAATTTTTAAGCCAATTATATACTAGAAAGGAAGATTCATATGGCATTAGTACCTTATGTAGTTGAACAAACAAATCGTGGTGAGCGTTCATATGATATTTATTCTCGTCTTTTAAACGACAGAATTATTATGCTTACTGAGGACGTTAACAGCGCGAGCGCAAGTGTAATCGTAGCTCAGTTATTATATCTCGAGGCTCAGGATCCCACAAAGGATATCAGCCTTTATATCAACAGCCCGGGCGGTTCTGTTACAGACGGATTCGCTATTTACGATACAATGAATTACATCAAGTGTGATGTGAGCACAATTTGTATGGGTATGGCGGCAAGTATGGGAGCTTTCCTTTTAGCAGCCGGCGCTAAGGGCAAGAGATACGCTCTGCCTAACTCAGATATTATGATTCACCAGCCGTCAGGCGGAGCTCAGGGTCAGGCGACCGATATGGAAATCCATACCAAGCATATTCTTGATACCAAGAAAAGATTAAATGAGATTCTTGCCAAGAATACAGGCCAGCCCGTAGATGTTATCGCTAAAGACACTAACCGCGATAACTTTATGACCGCTCAGCAGGCGCTCGAGTACGGATTAATTGACAAGGTATTTGAGAAAAGATAAATTAAGACATAAAGGTTAGCGAGGAAAAAGTATGTCTAATGGTGATAAAAACATTTATTGTTCATTTTGCGGCAAGCCGCAGGAGTTTGTCGGTAGATTAATTAAAGGTAACGGCTCGTATATCTGCGACCAGTGCGTAGAGTTATGCGTAAGTATCCTTGAAGATACCGATATTGATTTCCAGCCTTCCGCTGAAGATAACAGTAACGATAACAGCATAGAGATTCCTAAGCTTTTAAAGCCTGTTGAGATAAAAGCGATACTCGACGAGTATGTAATCGGTCAGGACAGTGCTAAAAAAGCCCTCAGTGTTGCGGTTTATAATCATTATAAACGTGTATTCAACAACGATAATGATGTCGAGTTCGCTAAGAGTAATGTTCTGCTTTTAGGACCCACAGGCGTAGGTAAAACCTTACTCGCGCAAACTTTAGCTAAAGCATTAGACGTGCCCTTCGCTATCGCTGACGCAACCACGCTCACCGAAGCGGGATATGTAGGCGAGGATGTTGAGAACATTCTTCTTAAACTTATCCAGGCAGCCGACTTCGATATAGAAAAAGCCGAGCGAGGTATTATTTATATCGACGAAATTGATAAAATCGCAAGAAAGTCCGAAAATCCGTCAATCACTCGTGATGTAAGCGGCGAGGGAGTACAGCAGGCGCTCCTTAAAATCTTAGAGGGAACTGTTTCTAACGTACCGCCTACAGGCGGACGAAAACATCCCCAGCAGGAGTTTTTACAGATAAACACCAAAAATATCCTGTTTATCTGCGGCGGAGCGTTTGACGGACTTGAAAAGATTGTAGAAAAACGCAAAGGCGCTTCACTCGTAGGCTTCGGCGCTAATGTTCAGGAAAAAGCCGTATTAGATGAAACAGGCTGGATGAGAGATGTTGTAGCACACGACTTGGTTAAGTACGGAATTATCCCCGAGCTTGTCGGAAGAATCCCGGTAATTACTGCCCTAAACGGACTCGATGAGGACGCTTTGGTTAAGATTTTATCCGAGCCTAAAAACTCGCTTACCAAGCAGTACAAAAAGTTATTTGCTTTCGACGGAGTTGAGCTCGTGCTTACAGACGATGCGTTATCCGCTATAGCTAAACTCGCTAAGGAACAAAAAACCGGAGCGAGAGGACTTCGCGGAATTATGGAGAGTATCTTAAACGAGCTGATGTTTGAGACGCCTTCCGATGAAACAATTTCAAAAATCATAATCAACGAGGATGTAGTCAATAAAACATCCGAACCGATTATTGAACGTTCAAATAATAAAATGAAACCTAAATTCGACAGCTCTAAGGTAATTGACGCCGAAGAAGTTTCGTAATAATTAATCTATCTGCTGTAATGTAATTTTTTACACTACAGCTTTTGGATTTTAAGGAGTAATATGGAAATAACCAGAACAGATTACAATTTACCTGTATTACCGCTTAGGGGTATAGTGGTATTCCCGAAAACTATGCTTCATTTTGATGTAGGCAGAAAGCAGTCTCAGACCGCAATTAATCTGGCTATGAAAAGTGATCAGCTTATATTCTTAACTACTCAAAAAGACCCCGCCGTAAGAGAACCTTCTCAAAAAGATTTATTCTCTATCGGCGTAATAGCGAGGATAGTACAGGTATTAAAACAGCCCGACGATACTACTCGTGTGATAGTAGAAGGTATAAAGAGGGCTTATATTAATGAATTTGTAAATAACAGCAAGTGTTTATTCGCTTCAGTTCATACTTTTGAGGATGATTCTGATACTCATACTACCCGAGAAATAGCTTTAACACGCCAGATTAAAGCTGCTTTCGACAACTACGCCCGACTTATCCCTAAGCTTTCCTCGGACGTTTTATTCAGGGTTGCGACGTGCGATAACGGCGGTGAGTTAGCTGACTTTATCGCGGGCAACACCTTACCTGACTACAACGATAAACAGCTTATTCTTGAAACAATAGACGTAACAGAGAGGCTCGAAACTCTCCTTGATATACTAAGCCAGGAGATTTACATACTAAAAATCGAGGAACAAATAGGGGAGAAAGCTAAACAAAAAATCGATAAATCCCAACGCGAGTATTTTTTAAGAGAACAAAAAAGTGTTATAGAGGAAGAACTCGGCGAAAATGACTCGCCGTCGAGCGAGAGCGAAGAATATAAAAACAAAATCTTAGCTTTAAATCTTCCCGAAGATACTGAAAAAGCGCTCTTAAAAGAATGTGATAAGCTATCAAAAATGCCGACAGGAAGCCACGATGTACCGATAATTTGCACATATCTCGACACTATTCTCGATCTTCCGTGGAATAACTCTACCGTAGATAAGCTTAATTTAAAGCAGATTGAGAGAAAGCTTAATAAGAATCATTACGGTTTAAATAAAGTAAAAGAGCGTATTATCGAACAATTTGCGGTAAGAAAGCTTAATCCCGATATTAAAGGACAGATTATCTGTCTTGTAGGCCCTCCCGGAGTAGGTAAAACCTCTATAGCTCAGTCGCTTTCCGACGCTATCGGAAGAAAGTCTGCCAGAATTTCATTAGGCGGAGTTCGTGATGAAGCTGAAATAAGAGGACACAGAAAAACTTATATCGGAGCTATGCCCGGAAGAATTATAAACGCTGTTAAAACCGCGGGTACGAATAATCCTATTATTATACTCGACGAGATTGATAAGCTCGGCGCGGATTACAAAGGTGATCCCACCTCCGCGTTGCTCGAGGTACTTGACCCCGAACAGAACAACACCTTTGTCGATCATTATATTGAAGTTCCTTTCGATTTATCTAAGGTTATCTTTATAACTACCGCTAACGACGCGTCGACAATTCCCGCGCCTCTATACGACAGAATGGAGATTATAAATCTCGACAGCTATACACGTGAAGAAAAGTTCAATATAGCTAAAAAGCATCTTATTCCTAAACAGATTAAAGAGAGCGGACTTGATAATAAGACCGTTAAATTCGCTCAAAACGGTATTTATACTATTATCGACTATTACACTCGCGAGGCGGGAGTTCGCCGCTTGGAGCAGGAAATAGCGAAAGCCATACGCAAATTTGCCGTAGAATACGTAAACGGTGATAAAGAAACCGTCCGCTTTACCGAAAAAAATATTCCTGATTATCTCGGAGTTAAAAAGTATACCGATAATAAACTCGAGGCTAAAGACGAAATTGGTATGGTTAACGGTCTTGCGTGGACAGCCGTAGGCGGAACGTTGCTTCCGATAGAGGTTGCCGTTATGGAAGGCAAGGGAAAGATTATTTTAACAGGCTCGCTCGGAGATGTTATGCGGGAGAGCGCTAAAGCGGCTATCACCTGTATAAGATCGCACAGCGATTTTCTCGGAGTAGATAAGGACTTTTACGAAAAGTATGATATCCATATTCACGCTCCCGAGGGCGCTATTCCTAAGGACGGTCCGTCCGCCGGTATTACAATGACCACAGCCATCTACTCAGCGCTCACCTCTAAGCCTGTTAAACGAGATATCGCTATGACAGGAGAAATTACCCTAAGAGGCAAAATTCTTCAGATAGGCGGTTTAAAAGAGAAATCTATGGCCGCTTATAAGGCGGGTATAAGAAAAGTCTATATTCCTAAATCTAACGTTCCGGACTTGGAAGAAATAGACGACGAAGTTAAAAACGCTATCGAGTTTGTACCTTGCGGGTATTTTACCGAAGTTTTGTGCGACGCTACAATTGAACCTATTGTTGTAAATAAAGAAGAAAATGTTTTCTTCCCTAAGAATACCTCAGGTTCAGCGGCTGTAAGGCAGTAGGTGATAATATGAATTTTGAAAAAATAGAGTTCAATTTCGCCGCGGGAACCGTAGAACAGCTTCCCGATACAGATATGCCCGAAATTGTTTTCTCGGGTCATTCTAACGTCGGAAAAAGCTCTCTGATAAACAAACTCGCCCGACGAAAAAAACTTGCCAGAGTAAGCTCACAACCCGGTAAAACTGCTACTATAAACTACTACAAAGGCGAAAAATTCTATTTTGTGGATTTACCCGGTTACGGCTACGCTAAGGTTTCAAAAGCTGAAAAAGCCCGTTGGGCTGATTTGGTAGAGGGTTATTTATCTACTTCTAAAAATATAGCGTTAATAATTCAAATTATAGATTTACGCCATAAACCCACTAAGGATGACTACGATATGATTCGCTTTCTGTACGAAAGTAACGCGCCGTTTGTAATTGTGCTAACAAAAAAGGACAAGCTGAAGAAAACGGCATATGAAAAACGTATCGAAGAAGCTCTCGACGAACTCGAAGAATTCGAGGGTACCGAGTTAATTCCTTTTTCCGCGGTAAGCGGGGAAGGACTTAACGATGTAAAAGAGGTAATCGAGGAATATATAAACAGTATGGAGGATTAAAACTATGCAAAAAAAAGCTTTTCTCTCTCTGGATAAGGCTAAAGAGATAATAAAAGACATACCAACTCCTTTTCATATCTATGACGAAAAAGGTATAAGAGAAAACGCGAGAGCTTTAAATAAGGCTTTTAGCTGGAACAAAGGCTATAAAGAGTATTTCGCCGTAAAAGCTACACCTAATCCGTATCTTATGAAGATTTTAGAAGAAGAAGGATGCGGAATGGACTGCTCGTCTTACACCGAGCTTCTGCTCTGCGAGGCTTGCGGAATCAGCGGAAGCGAAATTATGTTCAGCTCCAACGTAACTCCCGAGGAAGATATGATAAAAGCCTATGAGATGGGCGCTTATATCAACCTTGACGACTATACTCACGTTGATTTCATAAAGCGCATTCTACCTAAAATGCCTAAGACAGTTTGCTGCCGTTATAATCCCGGCGGAGTATTCGAACTCGGCGGAAGCGAGGATAAGGTTCAGGTTATGGATACCCCGGGTGACTCTAAATACGGTATGACTGAAGAACAGATGGAAAAAGCTTTCTTAGAGCTTAAAGACGCAGGCGTAGAGGAGTTCGGAATACACGCTTTCTTAGCGTCAAATACCGTTTCTAACGAGTATTATCCCGAGCTTGCGGGAATACTTTTCAATCTCGCTGTAAGACTTCATAAAAAAACAGGCGTAAAAATCAGGTTTATCAATCTTTCGGGCGGTGTAGGAGTAGATTATAAACCCGAAGAACCCAAGAGCGATATCGCGTATATCGGCGACGGAGTTCGTAAAAAGTTCGAAAAAATATTAGTTCCCGAGGGAATGGGGGATATAGCTATTTTCACAGAGCTGGGAAGATATATGCTCGCTCCTTACGGCGCTTTAGTGGCTACCGCTATCCACGAAAAGCATATTTATAAAGATTATATCGGACTTGACGCCTGTGCGGCAAATCTTATGAGACCTGCTATGTACGGCTCATACCATCATATTACTGTCCTCGGTAAAGAAGATAAACCCTGCGACACGAAGTATGATGTTACGGGCGGCTTATGCGAAAATAACGATAAGTTCGCTATAGACAGAATGTTACCGAAAATTGATATCGGCGATATAATTTATATTCATGATACAGGTGCTCACGGTTTTTCGATGGGATATAACTATAACGGAAAGCTTCGATCAGCGGAAGTTTTACTTTGCGAGGACGGTTCATATAAATTAATCAGACGAGCTGAAACTCCTAAGGATTATTTCGCGACATTCGATTTCTCTGAATTTAATTTATAAGAAAAAGCTATCTCGAATGAGATAGCTTTTATTCTTTAGGTTTTACTTTTCCAAGAGGATTACTTTCGGCGGCTTGTTTAAGCTGTTGTGTTGATAAGTGAGTATAAATTTCTGTAGTTCCTAAGTTCTCGTGGCCGAGAATATCCTTTAATACTCTAATATCAACCTCGCCTGTCTGATACATTAAAGTAGCCGCGGTGTGTCTGAGCTTATGACAGGAATAACCCTGAGCGTTTAAGCCGATTTTCTCAAGATATTTGTACACCATAGCCTGAACGGTTTTAGGCGACATTCTGTTGTGATTACGGCTTATAAAAAGCGCGTTTTTATCCTTAACTCCGTCAACAGGACGAACCTCTTTATAAGCGTTTATAGCGTCGATACAGGCCTTATTTAAGTATATAATTCGTTCTTTGTTTCCTTTACCCAGAACTCTCATTGTGTTGTCGGTACGAATATCGCTGAAATTAAGCCCGACAAGCTCCGATAAACGTAAACCGCAATTCAAAAATAAAGTTAAAATACAATAATCTCTATAATAATTATCACCTTCAACAGCGTTTAAAAGCTCAATAGACTGCTCTAAAGTAAGATATTTAGGCAGAGATTTTTTCTTTTTTGGAGTTTCGAGGTCTTTTAAAGGATTCTTTTCTATAATATGCTCACGTTCTAAATACCTGTAAAATTGCCTCAGGGAAGAAGTCTTGCGAGCTCGGGAAGCCTGATTATTGTTACGTTCACGCTGTAAATAATACATATACTCGTAAGTTTCACGCAAAGTAACGGAACGAACTAAATCAACATCAACATTATCAATTTTAATTTCGTCGAACTCAAGCGAGCTGTCAACAAGCTTACGGTGCATATTAATAAATCTAAAAAATGTTCGTAAATCCAAATAATACCCGTCTACAGTATTAATTCCGCGGCCCTTAATATTTTGCATATACAACAGGAACTGTTTTATTATATCGGGCGCTTCATTCATAAAATTGACTGCCATAAATAACATCACCTCAATTTTTAATATTATATCATAAGGAGAGAAGGTGTTAATTCTTATACAGAAAATTATACAAAATGAATATTTTGTATAATTCAGGGGAGTAGTTTTATAATATATAGGGGAACAACCCGTATTTTAAGGAATTTGTGATAATCGAAGCTTAATTAATGAAGTGAATCAATTATAAATAATAATTACCAGTATCAATTTAAAACATATTTAAAAAGATTAATTACTAAGTCAATACTTATATTAATATAATATTTCAGAACTCGAATTTTCTGGTTTTATTATATCGTAA
>CAMHQC010000007.1 GCA_946187325.1 uncultured Clostridia bacterium | reverse complement strand
TTTATTTTTACTGGCATTAGAATATAGCAACAAGATCGTTTTTTGCTTATTATATAAAGCATTATTTTTACTTGAGATATATTTATTATTTTTATTAACTTTTATTGATTTAATATATTCATCCCCATAAAATGTATCTTTACAAATCTTTACATTTCTTCCTAAAGTTATATTTTCTATTTTAGTATAACTAAAGGCTTGTTTACCAATATATTCTAAAGATTTCGGGAATTTTACATTTGATAATTTATAACAAGATTGAAATGCTCTTTTCCCAATGTGCTTTAATCTTTTAGGAAATTTAATTCTCTGCAATACATCACAATCAGAAAAAGCTTCAATTTTTAAAGTTGTTACAGACTTTCCCAGTCTAACTTCTTTTAATTTATAACATTCACCAAAGGCAAGTTTTTCTATAACTGTCACTGTGTTTGGTATAACTACAGAAGTAATAGTTTTTCCGATAAACGCTAATTTCCCTATGCTACGCACCTTTTTACCGTTTATGTGTGACGGGATTTTTATTTTCTTGTTTTTTCCTTTATAGCCCGTAATTTGAACGACATTATTTTTAATCTTGTACTTAAAAGCTCCGTATGTGTGCGTGGTTGACTTAGCGGATACAGGTATTATCAGTGCGCTAAATAATACAAATACTGTAACGATAATCGATAATACTTTTTTCATTTTAAAGCCTCCTTTTTGTGTCAGATTAGGTTATTAGTAGTATTATTCTATAAACCTATTCTACTATAGTAGCGTCAGAAAATCGCGAAAAAGTTTCAAATATTGTCGAAAAAATTTTAAAAAACACAAGTTTCTACTTTCCGCACAAAAACTATACTTAGAATTTGTACAGTTTGCCGGAGTGTTATGTCCTATTTGAGTTATATTGCCGACTATGCTTTATTCAGTTATATTTGTCTAAAACCAGTTTAGCTTTTCTAACACCTTAAAGACAAGAATATTATAACATATAAGCACACAAGCCTAAACTTGTGTGCTTTAATCATTTATCTTGGTTTTTAATTTTCAGCCGCGATTTCAGCGGTATCGTTTTCCTTCAGCTTAACGAGTTCTTTATCGAACTTAAAGAACATAAACAGGACTACAGTCGCGATTATACACAGTATCGGCACGCCGATAAATCCGAGCTGAATAAAGAATTTCTCCGTAGCGGACTGCTCGATTAACTTAGGATTGTAACCGCCCATCTGCATAAGCACCATAATAACGGTTACGTTAAGTCCGAAAGCGAGCTTGGCGAGGAAGCTGTCGAGCGAGGAAAGTATTCCTGCCGCGCGGATTCCCGATTTTAATTCGCAGTATTCAACCACATCGGCTAACAGCGCGAATCTCATACCCATAAGATATCCGAGCGGGAACCATACCAGCGCCGTACCCGCGCAAATTCCGACAAGATTGTTTCCGCAGAATATGAACACAACGTTGCCGATTAAGGCGATAATATTCATAAGAATTGAAGACTTCTTCTTGCCCATTATCTTGCAGAAGAACGGAATAGTAAGCTGGCCCGCTACCATACCTAACGAGGTTATAATAGCCTGAAGCGAGATTATCTCGGCTACTTTAAGTCCGCCTAAATCGCCTACGTAGTAATTGTAGTAGTAGAATACTCCCGCCTGTTTTACGGCGAAGCCGAGCAGATAGATAAACATAGTAATTACAAAGAGTATGTACTGGCCGTTAATCGCCTTTATACCCTCTTTGAGTTTAATCTTCTCCTCTTTCTTAGGCTTAACTACCTCACGGGTATTAGCGTAAGAGAAAAACAGCAGCACAACCGCCGCTATAGCGAATATTCCAATTGTCCAGGCGTAAGAATAAAGGTCTTTTTTACCGCCGAAGTTGTTAATCAGCGGAAGCGCGAAGAATGTTACACAGAAGCTTCCGATAGCCGCCATAACCATACGGAACGTAACGAGAATATTACGCTCGGAGCCGTCAGAGGATAAGCTCGGAAGTATAGCTGAAAGCGGAGTGTTTACAACGGTATAGCAGGTGCTTACAAGGTTAAATGTAACGAACGCCATCACTACGCAAAGCACCTTATCGTTCGATACCATAGACGGCAGCCAGAACGTAAGCACCGCGAACAGCGCGAGAGGTATAGCGCCGATTATAAAATACGGACGGCATTTACCGCTTTTAAACTTAGTTTTATCGACGATAATTCCCATAAGCACGTCGGTAACAGCGTCGATAAATTTAGAAGCGAGGGTAATAATACTTACCGATATCGCGTCGAGCAAAAGCGCGTCGGTGTAATAAACCGTAAGATATGTACAAATCATCGGCCAGATAAGGTTACTCGCCATATCGGCGGCGCCGTATCCGAGCCTTTGCCTCATTTTAGAAAAACCCATTCGTTTTTACCTCCTTAAAAAACTCTTAAATCACCTATAATTGTATCATTTTATAATTGTTCTTGCAATAAAAAACGTGAATTTTATTCTTGCTTTTTTACATAGAAACAGGACGGCTCAAATTGAACCGTCCTGTTATTTTTCTCTATGAAGCCTGAAATCTACGGAACGCTTTAGATAATCGAGATAATGCTCGTCGCGGCACATAGCTTTCCCCGGAGTATCGGAGAGCTTAGCGACGGGACGGTCGTTTACGTACTGGAGTTTAATCACGATATTGAGCGGTTTTTCACACGTATCATTCGAACAGAAAGTGCCGATTCCGAACGACACCTTTGCCCTGTCTTTAAAATGGTCATAAAGCTTCTGAGCCCGGTCAAAATCTAAGCTGTCGCTGAAAAGCAGGAGCTTGGTTTTAGGGTCAACGCCGAAGCTTTCGTAATGCTTAATAATCTTCTCGCCCCACTCGTACGGATCGCCGCTGTCGTGGCGCACGCCCGAGTAGTTGTTTACCATAGAGCGATTAAAGTCCATCAGGAACAAATCGGTAGTTACGGTATCGGTGAGCGCCGTACCGTTATCGCCCTCGTACTCGTCGTACCAGTCGCGCATAGCGTAGTGGTTAGTATAGGCGAGCGGGATTTTGTCGATACCCTGGTACATCTGGACGTACTCGTGAGCGTAGGTTCCGATAGGCGTGAGGTTGTATTTCTTAGCGAAATATACGTTAGAGGTTCCCGCGCATTTATCGGTTTCGCGCGCCAGGCGTTTTATAACGACTTCTTCCCATTCTCTCGACAGTCTGCGGCGACAGCCGAACTCGGCGAATTTAAACGTATATGTGCCGTCGGTTAACGATTTAATCTTAGCGTCGAGCTTTTCTTCGGCGGATTTTCTGAGGGTTTCGTAGTCGTATTTCATACGGAAATAGACTTCGTTAATAATCTCGAGCAGATAAATCTCGAACTGCATAGCCGAGAACAACGGCCCGTCTATAACTACGCTCAGCCCGCCGTCAGCTTCACGGCTTACCGTCACATAGTCGCGGATCGGTCTCCAAAGCCTCAAAAACTCGACAAAATCGTTCTTTATAAATCGAATAGAACGCATATACTCCAGCTCATCCTTGGTAAAGCGCAGAGAGCAGAGATAGTCTATCTGTGCCTTAATCTCCTCTACCATTTCCTCGGTAAACACAACGCCTTCATTACGGCATTTAAAATAATACTTTCCGCACAAGTCGGTGTGCTTATGGAAAATAACCTGGTTCATATTAAATTTATAAAGGTCGGTATCGAGAAGCGATATTACAATTGGTTCAAGTTTCATATTTGCTCCTTAGATTTCGGGTTCAAACGCGGGCATAAGCTTTAGCTTAAAGAGGTTCATTTTATGAAGGCGGTCGATTTTCTCCTTGCTCTCCGGGTTATCAATCCTGCCCGTGCGGATATAGCGGTCGAGTTCGGCGTAAGTAAAGCCGAGCTTTTCCTCGTCCGATTTTCCCGAAAGTCCGTCGGTCGGCACTTTATCGACAAGCTCGCCGGGTAAGCCGATAAGCCGTCCGATTTGTTTCATCTCGTCAACGGTAAGATTGGAACAGGGGCTGAAATCCCCGACGCTGTCACCATAGCGCGTTGAATAACCCACCCAGTCCTCAGAGAGATTACAGGTGTTCGCTACTCTGCCGTTGTTGCTTTGGGAGATAGCGTATAAAGTAGACATACGGATTCTCGGCGGAAGGTTGATAACGCTCTGTTCGCCGAGTTCAAACGGAATATTCTTCTTTAGTCCGTCTACCGCGTCCTTGATATTAACTATATAGTGCTTAATTCCGAGGAAATCGACCAACAGCTTAGCCTTGTCGATATCGGACTGTTCGCCGTTAGGCATAAGCACTCCGATAACCCTGTCTTTCCCGAGGGCTTCTACGCACAGCGCCGCTACAATCGAGCTGTCCTTGCCGCCCGAAATACCGACAACGGCGTTACAACCCTTTCCGTTATTTTCAAAAAACTCACGTATCCAGTTTACGCAATCGTTCTTTACTTTTTCAGCGTTAAACATAATGTCATCTCACTTTACCTTTATTTGACAGCTTTCCATAGTTTTTAAAGCCGCCTCGTGCAACTCGGGAGTAACTCCCGCGCAACAATTTGAGTCCACCGAGATTTCAACCTCGGGGAAGTTAGCTTTAAGCACAAGCGCGTTGCTCACAACGCATATATTGGTACAAAGTCCGACCAGCTCTATTTTAAAATCCTCGCCGTTTGAGGATTCTTCGATAAGCTTGGGAAGCTCAGTCGAGCCGAAGGTGTTTTTCTCGACCGCGGTAAAGCCCTTTTTATCGAGAGCTGCGGCAACGTCTTTATCGAGAAGCCATCCCTCAGTATCCTTGATACAATGAGGCACGGGCAAATTTTTACCCTCGGAGGTTTCCATATAATTTTCGAAATGGGTGTCGAAGGTCGCGAACACCTCTCCGTCGAAGCTTTCGATTTTTTTAACGACATTCGGCACAATCGAAACGGCTTCTTTAGTACCGAGAGCGCCGTCTGTGAAGTCCTTTTGCATATCGACTACAACGAGAATATTTTTCATCAACCCATCTCCTTTATCGTTTCTTTTTCACCGCTTAAACTCTTTTTACCTCTAAAATACAACAGCAGGAAGATTCCGAAAACATACACGACGGTAATCGCGATATTTAAGTACATCATTTCTCTGAATATAAACATTAACGCTACAAAACTCAGACCTATTAAAGCGATCATAAGCACAAATTTTCTGTTAAACGCGCAACGCTTTTTCGAGAACAATCCCGTAAGGAAAAGGAATATAAAATACAGCACAAACGACGCCGATAAAAACAGCGTTTTCGGCAGTACCGCGACTTCTTCCTCACGCATAAACTCGAGCGCGACCGAAATATTATTCAGCGCGAATATCATAAATATATGAATAACCATATATAGCGTACCGCTCGTAGTTTTTTCTTTATCTATAATTCGGTTATAAACCGTACCGTAGCTTAAAAGCAGACCGACGACAATTAAAAATCCCATAAGCGAGAAGTATAAGCCGTTAAAATTAAAATCTCCGCCGAAGTAAGAGGCTATAACAATAATCATTTCGCCGAAAGTAAATACCACAAAAAGCATAGCCCTCTCGCTTAAATGGGCAAAATCCACGGGTACGAGCATATTCGTTTTGCCGGATAACGTCGTCGCTATAATACCGAAAAGAATCGGAATATACGCTATGGACACTCCCGTAAAGCTGTACACTAGCATATGTACGCCTACAAGCCCCGCTTCGACTAGGATAATCTCAGCCTTACGGCGTATCTGCTTTAACTCCCACGGAGCGTTTTTATGGTTTCTCAGCTCGATAAGATACTGAACTCCGAGGTTTACGAGGATTAAAGTCCAAGCGGTGTTGAACCGGTAAAACGAGCTCTGCCAGTCGGCGTTAATTCCATTCGCCATATGGTACAAAAGGTACATATTTATAAACAGACAAACGTGATCCCTTACGCCGTTTCGTCCGTAGAGGTTCATATAAAACGTGCTGAAATTCCAAATCTGGATAATAGCGAGCGTACATAATACATACGCCGCAAAAGCTCCGCCCGCCACAAAACCGTTTTCAATATTATGCAAAAGCAGGTTATTTCGACCGACTATATAGACGAAAATCAGGTCGTAAATCAGCTCCAGGTATTCGACTTTTTTCTCTTCTTTACTCAGTAATTTCACCGTATATATCCTCTCGTAACACATAGTAATATAATAGAATTTTACCACGAAAAACTCAATTACGCAATACTAATGCTAGGTATAAAGCGGTACAGTTAAACCGTACCGCTTGAATAATTAATTTAGAATTTTAAATCATACCAAAGTATAAACGCGTAGATAGCGTAGATACGTCCCCAGAACTGTTCTTCGCCGCCGAGGTAACGAGTCCATAAATCCTTTAGTTCGGACTGGTTAAAGAACTTCTCGGAGGTTTTTCCGAACAGCTTGTCCGCAATCGGTTTATTGTACTTCTCATCGGCAAGCCATTTACGGACAGGTACGGCGAAGCCTACTTTCTTTCTAAACGCTACTTCGCCGGGAAGCTTACCGCTCGCGGCTTTTCTGAACACATATTTATTCTGTCCCTCGGCGAACTTATACTCGGCGGGAATTTTTCTCGCTACGTTAAACAGTCTTAAATCGCTGAACGGAGTGTGGAGCTCTACCCCGCAGGCTGTACTTGTGCGGTCGGTGTTGAGGTAAATATCTCCCTCAAGCCACAGCGAAATATCTATAGTCAGTTTTTTAGCCAGCTCGTCCTTGCCCTGAACCTCTTTCCAAAGAGGAGCTACGGGATCAACCGCTTTTACGTTATCGTCGAAATCGAGCATTAAGGATTTTACAACTTCCTCGGACATAATATGCGAACAGGTAAGATAAGTCCATTCCTTAGGAATCTCACGCTTATGAGCGTTATATCCGCCGAAAAACTCGTCGATACCCTCGCCCGAGTAAACGACCTTCGCGTGTTCTCTGACGGCCTTACAGCCTATCGAAAAGGCTACCGCCGAAGCGTCGCCTAAGGGCTGGCCCATTTTATCAATAACGGTCGGGATACGCTCGAAATACTCGTCGGGTTCAATCATCTTAACCCTGAAGCCTTTGCCTAAAATCTCGGCGGTATGACGCGCTAAGGCGGACTCGTCGAAGCCCGACTCGGCGTAACCGACTGTATTGGCGCACTCGGCGTCGCTCGCCGCGAAAAGATACGACGAATCTACTCCGCCCGATAAGAACGATTCCTTATACGGAAACTCCTTATCGTCCTTTTCTTCGGATAAAATCTCGTCAACTACCTTTTCAATCTCGTCGGCGAACTCATCGATAGTTTTATCGTAGTCGGGTTCAAATTCAGGCGTAAAATATCTCGTAACCTCGGCAGCTTTACCGTCCCAGGTTACATAGCACCCCGGCATAAGCTTAAATACATTTTCGTAGAAAGTTTCCTCGCCGATAGGATAGCCGTAAAAAAGATACTGCTGGAGCATACGCTTATTAAGCTTCTTTTCGAAACCGTCCGTGGAAGCGATTCCGTTAATATCGCCCGAGCATACAAACTCTCCGTTTATAACGGAATAGAACATCTGCTTCTGGCCTACCTGATCTCTTACGCAGTAAAGCTTCTTTTCGGCTTCGTCGTATACAGCGAAAGCGAACATACCGAAAATATGCTCCATCATACCGAGCTTCCACTTACCGTAGGCTCTCTTTAAAATCTCGCTCTCACGCTCTTTTCGAGAAAGCGAAAGCTCTATACCGAGCTGTCCGCATAAGCTTCTCCAGTTGCGGATATATCCGCTGTAATATTTTATATCAACATTCATTTTTGTGTCTGTCATATGCTTCACCTCTGTCGAATAATGTAGAAATTATACCATTTTAATAGGAATATGTCCAGATATATGAAAATATTTCAGAATTTTAATTTGAATTTTGACCCTCTGTATGATATAATTTTCAGTGGTAATTTTTAAAGAGGAATACTCAGGAGGCGGATTATGAAAATAGGTTTTGATAACGAGAAATATCTGGAGATGCAATCGCAGCATATCCGTGACAGAATAGCCAAGTTCGGCGGAAAGCTTTATCTTGAATTCGGAGGTAAGCTGTTCGACGATTATCACGCCTCTCGTGTACTGCCGGGCTTTAAACCCGACTCAAAGCTCCAGATGCTTATGCAGCTCAAGGACGAAGCGGAAATCGTTATCGTCATTAACGCCGACGATATTGAGAAAAATAAGGTTCGCGGAGACTTGGGTATTACATACGACTTAGACGTACTCAGACTTATCGACGTATTTACAAGCAGAGGACTTTACGTTCCGTCGGTTGTACTGACACGTTTCGCGGACCAGCCCACCGCGGTTAAATTTGAACAGCATCTTAAAGAAAACGGCATAAACGTTTATCATCACTATTCAATCCCCAACTATCCCGCCGACGTCGACCTTATCGTAAGCGACGACGGTTACGGAAAGAACGACTACGTAGAAACTTCACGAAAGCTCGTAGTCATCACCGCCCCGGGTCCCGGCTCGGGCAAGATGGCGGTATGTCTTTCCCAGCTTTATCACGAGCATAAAAGAGATATACAGGCGGGTTACGCTAAGTTCGAGACGTTCCCGATTTGGAACTTACCGCTAAAGCACCCCGTAAACGTAGCCTACGAAGCGGCTACCGCCGACTTAAACGACGTAAATATGATAGACCCGTTCCACTTAGAAGCTTACGGAAAAACTACCGTTAACTATAACCGTGATATCGAGATTTTCCCTGTACTCAACACGATGTTCGATTTAATTCTCGGCGAGTCGCCGTATAAATCGCCCACGGATATGGGCGTAAATATGGCGGGAAATTGTATTATCGACGACGAAGCGGTGTGCGAAGCCGCTAACCAGGAGATTATCCGCCGGTATTACTTCGCGCTTTCGAATAACACAAAGGGCGTAGGCTCATCGGACGAAGCAAATAAAATCAGCCTGCTTATGCAACAGAGCAAATTAAGCACTGCCGACAGAAAGGTTATAGCTCCCGCGCTCAAAAAGGCGGAGGAAACAGGCGCTCCCGCGGCGGCGATTGAACTTTCGGACGGCACAATTATAACGGGAAAAACCACGAATCTTCTCGGTGCTTGCTCGGCTATGCTGTTAAACGCGCTCAAATCGCTCGCGAATATTCCGCCTCAGGTAGATATATTGGACGCGGCTGTCATCGAGCCGATTCAGAAGCTTAAGGTCGGAAGCTTAGGCTCCACAAACCCAAGACTTCACACCGACGAAATTCTTATCGCGCTTTCGATGTCGGCGGTAACTAACCCGACGGCTAAGCTCGCTATGGAAAAGCTTCCGCTTCTTAAAGACACGGACGCTCACGCTACCGTTATTCTTTCCGAAACCGACACACGTATTCTTAAAAAGCTAGGTATAAGGATTACTACAGAACCCACTTACGAAACAAACAGACTTTACAGAAAATAATATAGACTAAGACGGCTCAAAATATTTGAGCCGTCTTTCAGTTGCGGATAATAACTTGGAGCCGTTTCAAAGTAAGTTTGAAACGGCTCCTTAATACTATATTTTACTTTTTCACAGTAACCTTTATCTTCTTATACGCTCCGCTCTGGGCGTAGGCGTATACGAAGCATTTGCCTTTCTTCTTCGCGGTGATTTTTCCGCTTGCGTTTACGGTTGCTATTTTTGTATTCGAGCTTTCGTATTTCATTTTGCGGTGTACGCTTACCTTGCGTTTCTTCGACTCGGGCACGGCTTTAGCCTTAAGCTTAAAGCTCTTGCCCTTTTTCTTCAGCGTTACCTTGTCCTTTTTAGCGGCGGTAGTAACCTTTTTATAGTTGCCGTATTTTCCGCCCGATGTGGTAATATGGAGAGTCTTTGAGGTAGCGATAAGCTTTCCGCTGCCGTTAAAAGCGGCGACAAGATATTTATAATACGTACCTTTTTTAAGGTTTTTCTGAGTATAAGATGTACTCGAAAGCGAAGTTAGATAGTTATACGGATTAGCCTTTCCGCATTTGTTCGCGTAAATCGAGTAGCTCTTAGCGCCCTTAACCTTATTCCAAGTGATGGAAATCAAGTTTGACTTAGCTTTTTTCTGTTTAGCGGAGAGAATGCCGAAGGTCGAGCCTTTAGGATCGCTGTCGGTTTTTAAACCTGTTATAAACTCGGTAACCTGATTTTTCGAAGCGCCGCTGTTAAGCGAGCTGATAGGCGGCTCGGGATTTACCGGCTGAGGATTATCGTCGGGATTTTGTTCGTCGGGATTGCCCTGCGGGTCAACCATATAATCCCTGTCCGC
The DNA here is from genome assembly GCA_946187325.1 of uncultured Clostridia bacterium. GTDB lineage: Bacteria > Bacillota > Clostridia > Oscillospirales > Acutalibacteraceae > Ruminococcoides. Next base: position 78,008 of record CAMHQC010000007.1, on the reverse strand, counting down.
TTTTACGGTAAGTACATTTGAATACGGTGAATAAAACTCGCTTACGACTTCTGTATTATAACCCATTCTCTGCTCTACGAAATAACGTGTTCGAAACTCTATTTCGGTATCCTTGTAAATCGGCTTGCCCTCGCCCGCGAGAGCGAGTACGTCGAAGCCCATCTCGGATTTCGGGTCACTATCGCCCTGGCGTTCAAGCCACTGATTACTGCCCTTAATACGCGCCTCAACATAAACGCGCGCGTATCCGCCGAAACCGCTGATTTTAGTAAATTTCTCCGCTAAATCCTCGGGAACAGTAAGCTTATAATTAACTATCGGATATCCGTTAAATTCCTCGCCCGTCATATATCCGTCGGAGATAACGGGAGCGGGGATCTCATCCTCGGTATAAGGCTTCCATTGATTGCCGTCTTTTCCGTATGACGCCGCGTCAGACCAATCGGAGAACAAATAACGTACCCCGCCTTCTGTATCCCATACGGTAACAAAGTAACGCATACGGGCGTAGAGCGTATGCTCGTTATAATCAACCGTAATATACGCTTCGTCCTCGGTGTGCTTTATCTCATACTGACCTTCTTTAAGAACATCTTTCATACCGATTTGATGAACTTGGTCGTCAAAGGTTTCGCCGTTCCAGCGCGTATCTTCGGGATCCTCGGGATTTCCCGCGTAACGTGTAATCCAGCAATTGTTAGTCGTTTGCGGGTACAGTAAGACCGAAATGCAATCCCACTCGCAGGTACGGGCATGTCCATCCTTATCATAACCCATTCCGTAATTGCGGGTAGCTTCGTTGTCATCCCAGAACTCGTTATGGTGCCAGTCGTCTTTATCATCAAGCGCCCAGTCAATCTGCGCGTCAATCGCGATATTATCTACTCCGAGCCTCTGCATTAGGGCATCTTTTTTCTCGGAATCCTCGCACTCCTGCATAAAGCCTATCATATCTTCTTCCATACTATAGGTAAAGTTCATATCGGTGGCGTCATCCTCCGAAACCTTGCTCATAGAAACCGTTTTAGACGGAATGAGGTTAAACGGTAAATCAATATCCCCCGTATCGGCGCTTACGGGAATAATAAAACAGCTCATAAGAAAAGCCAAAGCTAATACAGACGCTAAAAATTTTTTCATAAAACGACCTCCTTAAAGGTATTTTTCGTTTTAATATTACCATATAAGCCATAGTCACGCAATCCAAAATTTAACGCCGTTATTTGTGCAAAATGTACAGGGCTCAAGGCCGAAGCCCTGAGCCCTATATAAGAGGGGAAATAGAATTACTTAACGGTAATTTTTATTCTTTTATAAATTCCGCTCTGGGAATAGGCGTAAATATAGCACGTACCCTTCTTCTTCGCGGTTATTTTGCCTTTCTTGCTCACCGTTGCGACAGCGGTATTGCTGCTCTCGTATTTAATCGCGCGGTGCTGTTGAACCTTTAACTTCTTGCTCTGGGCTTTGGCTTTAGCCTTTAGCTTAAAGGTCTTACCCGCTTTAGCTAAAGTCACCTTATTTTTCTTAGCGGCTGTTGTAACGCCCTTATAGTTGCCGTATTTTCCGCCTTTAGTCGCCGCGTGAAGCGTACAAGCGGTAGAGATAACCTTGTTGTTACTGTTAACGGCTACGATAAGGAACTTATAATAAGTGCCTTTCTTTAGCTTCTTGCCCGCGGCTTTAGTTACCTTGTAGGTTTTCTTGGAGCATGAAACTGTAGCAAGCTTCTTATACTTATTCTTAGTACCGCATTTATTAGCGTAGATAACGTACTTTTTCGCACCGCCCGCCTTTTTCCATTTAAGCGTAACGGATTTCTTGGTAACCTTTGTCACACGCGCCCGGAGTTTTCCGAACGACGCGCCCTTGGGTTCTTCGGTTTTGCTGTTTCTGATAAGGCTGTCAGCCTTACTGAAATCAGCTCCCGCGCCCACGCCTGATGTTGTTGCCTGAGTCGCTTTTGTAGTCGCGCAGGTAGTCGGCTGGATTGCCGCGGTTGTACCTTCCTGAGCTTCGGTTGTAGGAGCAACTGTAGTTTCCTGAGCGGTCGTAGTCTCCTGAGCGATAGTCGTTTCCTGAGCCGTGGTAGTGTCTTGAGCCGAAGTGGTTTCCTGGACTTCGGTGGTATCCTGAGCCGCGGTAGTTTCTTCGGCTTCGGATGACTGTTTAGTCGTAACGGTGATAGTGAGCACGCTCTGCACCTTAGTTACACGATAAGTATTCGCTATGCCTGTATCCGCGGGACCTTTAAGGTTTTTATAAGTACCGTCGATAGTAACGGCATCGACCTCATATCCGTCGGGGATAACTACGGTAAAGTTAACCTGACCTGTACCCGCGCTGTCGGGATTACCCGTATCGCTGTTGCGGGATACCGCGGAGGTAACGCCTGTTTCGCTCGCCGAGGTATAGTCCTGGGTATAATAAACATCAATTGAACAGTGAGAATCGGTTGAGAAAGTTACCGCGTAGCCCTCGTCGTTCTCGTCAGCTATAGGAGTATCCTCGCTGTCCTCGGAATAGGTGTTGAGCGTAAGGACTTTCGGGATAGTTTTTCTCTCGACATCTCCGCAGTCGGAGCAGGTGTATTTCATTACGCCTGTCGAGGTTGTAGTAGCGCGGGTTTCAATAACGCCGTTGTCGTAATTATGCGCGAAAGCGTTGCTCTTGCAGGAAGTAACGTTACTTGCGGTTGTAACAGACGCGCTATTGGAGCTCATAGCCGGGTTGGTGTAGAACAAAAATGTAATATTACGGACGAGCTTTTCGCTTCTAAGCACATTACCGCCCGAGGCTACATTGACCACGGTATTGGCGTTATAGGAAGTATTGCTTCTGTAATAGCCCTGGCTTGCGGTGAGGTTACCTGTCATACCCGCCGAGCCCGCGGCGAATACTGTAGCGCCCTTGATAGTAACCGCGCCGTCCGCGTCAATAGGAGAGTTATCTCCGCCGCCTCTCATCGAGAGAACGGTTATATCTCCGCCGAGGAGGTTGAGCGCGCCGTTCGCGTCAAGTCCATCGCCTGTACAGTCAACATAGAAATCTCCGCCGTAGATATTGAGCGAGTAATTTCCCGAGGAACTCTGTCCGCCTGGCTGTCCGGGACGGTTTCCGCCCGGTCTGAACGGATCCTGTCCGCCCTGTCCCGCGTCTGTTCCGTTGGAGCTGCCGCCCGCGGAGTTGATTCCGTCGTCGGAAGCCTTTACGTAATACTTTCCCTGATAGGCGTTAACTACAGCGCCCTCAAGTCCTTCGTAACTTGCGTAAATATAGATTTCGGGGTCTCTCTCGTAACCGCTCGAGCTTCCGAGAGTTAAAGCAGCGTCGGCGTGTACGCCGTCGTCGCCCGAATAGATATAGAACGTACCGCCGGTAATATCGACATAGCCGTCGGAATGAACAGCGTCGTCGGCTGTGTTGAGATTAAACGTACCGCCTGTGATATTGAGCTGATTAGTAGGCGCGGTTTCGTTATCGTTATTGCCCGAAGCCTTTAAGCCCTTACAGCTCATAGTGTCTTTATTAAAAGTAGAGCTGTTATAGCCGTTGAGTGTTTTTATATCGAAAGTACCGTTATTAATGGTGAGATTCTCAGCGGCCTGGATGCCGTCGCCCTGAGCTCTTACGGTAAAGGTACCGCCGTTGATTTCGACCTTGCCCGCGGAGTCTGTATCGCCCTCGTCGGGTTCGGATTTAATACCGTCATTAGTAGTAGTGACATTAAAAGTACCCGCGTTAATAGTAACGGTGCCGTCGGCCGCTATGCCGTTATTAGCCGCGGTCACGTTATATGTACCGCCGTCAATCTGTAAGCTCGACTGCGCTCCGCCTTTGATACCGTTCTTAGCGTTGCCGTTGATATTTAAAGTACCGTCGCCGAACATTGTAAGGCTTGACGCGCTCTTGAACTTAATCGCCGCGCCCTCGAAATCGGAGTTAGTTTCCTCGGTAGAAGCGTCCTCGTTGTCGGTAAGGGTAGACGTACCCTCGAGCTTAACGAGCACATTTGCGTTCTTTTTTACCACAATCGGAGCCGTTACAGCCGAGGTAAGAGTTAAGTCGTCGAGTATAAGCGTTACATCGCTTAGGCTTCCCGCGACTACTACCGAGCCTTCATTACAGCTGCCCGTAATGCGATAGGTTCCTTTCGCGGTAATGGTAAGAGTTGTACCGCTGATTGAATAACCCGAAGCGTCGGCACTCGGAGTTATCGCGCTGTCGGAAAAGGTAAGCGTTACCCTTTCCTTAGAATAGGCGGAGGCTGTCGTTATCGGGAACATCGACAACATTAAAACAACCGAAATTATAACCGCCAGAAGTTTTTTAGTTTTCATACTAAGACCTCCATTTATATAAATTATTAAAGTTTTTTATTTAACGGCAGTTCCAAGGGTAGAATGTATGGACTTTTGTTTTCATAAATGTAGGAACTGCCGTTTTTTAGGGAGATTTAAGGACAAGAAAGCGCGCGCAATCGGCGCGTCCGCTTTCGTATAGTCATCGCTCGTGCGCGCGCAGCGTGCTACTGAGCGGACAATATAAATATTTTTGCTCTATAGGAGTTAGGTAAGATGTTCTTTCCCTTAACACAGTTTCACTTGAATATTTATACAAATTTTGAGTAATTTCCTATAGAGTAAAAATTACCCCTGTATTAATCTTACACAGATATAATACAGGGGAAATATTGAAGTTTTATTGAAAAATCTTTAATATTTAAATTTTTACCGTGAAAGTTATCAAACCATTATCGGATTTTACGGAAATTTCTCCGCCGTGGCTTTCGGTTATAGATTTAGCTATCGCGAGCCCTAAGCCGTAGTGGTCTTTCTTTTCGGCTCTCGAGTCGTCCATTCGGTAAAATCTCTCGAATATAAGCTCGCGCTTTTCCTCGGGGATATCCCCGCCTTTATTCGACACGGAAAGATTAGCCTTTCCGCGGATATTCGTAAGCTTTACGACAACCTGCCCGCTGTCTTTGGAATGTTCTATCGCGTTATCGACGAGGATAGAAACGAGCTGCCCGAGTGAAGCGCGGTTACCTTTAACGGTTACTCCGCTTTCGACCTCGTCGTAGTTTATAATTATGCCCTTATCGTAGGCGACGCTCTCAAACGGAAGTATCTCGCCGATTACAAGCTTGCTGAAATCGAGCTGTTCCTTTTGTATAGCGTCTTTTTCGGATTTAGCGAGCTGCATAAGCTGTTTTACCAAAGACGACATACGCTCGTTTTCGTAGCGTATGTTAGAAAGCCACTTATTCTCGCCGATTTCACTCTCGAGCACATCGGCGTTCGTGCTAATTACCGATACGGGAGTTTTAAGCTCGTGACCCGCGTCGGAAACAAACTGCCGTTGCCTTTTATCATTCAGCTCGAGCGGTTTAATAATAAGCTTTGATAAAATTAAAGCCAATACAAAAATAACCCCGAGCGAAACAACTCCGTAAATAACCGTATATTTAAGAAGGGTATCGACGTTGCGGTTAAACTCCGTTCTGTCGAGAAAAACAACGAGAGTATAGCTTTCCGTCTTGTTTACAAGGTAACTGTATCCCTCAACAACGCCCTTTTCCCCGCCGCTTTTCAGTACGGCTTTTCCGAGATTAACCATATCCTCGGTTTCAATTTTTTCATTATTAATATCGGTATTTTTTACGCTTCCGTCCTTATTAAAGGCAACTGAGTAAAGCCGCTCTCTTTCCAAATCGAGGTCGCCGCCCTGAGGCTTCGGAGGTATGTTCTCCTGATTATCCGCGTTTTCGGGAGGTGTGGGATTATTGCTGTCCTGCCCGGGATTACCGTTTTCGGAGTAGATACGGGTATATCTTTCAAGCATATGAAGGTTTCTTTCCGACATCTCGCTGTAGCTCGAGAGTAAAATTACACCGACAGTTCCGGCGAGCAGCAAGGTCATTATAGCCATAATCGACGCGACAATTTTAACTCTTGATTTTTTAAACATAGTTTAATCCTTATTATATCGTAACTCATATCCGATTCCGCGGACTGATTTTATCTCTACCCGGGACTCTATAAACGCAAGCTTTTTGCGTGTAAACGAGATATACACCTCAACGTTGTTGTACTCGGCGTTGCTGTCAAAATCCCAAATTTTTACCGCTAACTTTTCACGCTCGAAAATTCTGCCCTGATTAGCGAGTAAATACTGCATTATCTTAAACTCTTTCTCCCTGAGTCTCACCGACTGACCGCTTGTACTGCAACTGAGCATACAGCTTTCGAGATTCAGCGATAAATCCCCGAACTCGAGCCTGTCGTTATCGGAAGCGCCCGCGTAGCGCCTGAGCAGCGCTCTTATACGCGCGAGAAGCTCCTTTGTAACAAAGGGTTTGGTGAGGTAGTCGTCGGCTCCGCTGTCGAGACCTTCTACCTTATCGTCGATTTCACCCTTAGCGGTGAGCATAAGTATAGGTGTTTTAATATTATTGGCTCGGGCTTTTTTCGCTATTTCGAAGCCCGACATATTCGGAAGCATTACATCGAGAATAATCATATCGTAGACTTCGCTTGTAACGGCGTATAGACCTTCCCCGCCGTCGTTAAAAACATCTACGGTGTAGTTTTCTTTCCTGAGAATTTCGGCTAACGCCTCCGCCATTCTCTTTTCATCCTCAACAAGAAGCAACCTCATACTCTCACCTCTGTAAATACTATATTACACTTTTATTGAACGAAGATTGAAATTTACTTAATCTTTAAAGTTTTTAGATAAGCCTTTTTCTCGGGGGTAATTCTTCGGCTTTCGACGCATTTTTGAATAGCCTTATTGTGAGTCCATTTACTAAGCTTTCTGTTTTCGATATACCCGATAACGCTGTCGTACTGTTTAGCTAAGGCTGTCGCGAAATACCAGGCTGTCATCATATTTATGTAGTATTCTTCGCTTTTTATTTTTGAAACTATATCTGTGTATTCGACTTTAAAATCCCCGTCGAGATAATGCGACATCAACATTCCTATTGCAAATCTCACCGTGTAGGTCTTATCGCTTTTAATCCACTTATTTATATAAGCTAAAAGCTCGTTCTTATGCTTTTTAAACACCTTGGGCGAGAGCTGGTCGCAGGTAGCCCAGTTATCGACATAGGGCAAAAACTTCTCAACCTCGGCAATACAACTATCGAAATCCTTTATCTCGGAAATCATAAACGCGTGGAGCTGATTTTCGTCAAAGTATCTGTGCGGAAGCGAGTTTAAAAACTCGTCTTTATCTCCGCGTTTAATTAACTCCTTGGCGAGCTTTTTTAGCGCGGGAGTTCTTACCCCGATAAACTCGATGGAAGCTTTGCTCGGGATAAGCTTGCTCTGGAAATCTCTATATTCCGTATCCTGAAGCTCGTATAATTTCTCTACAATTTCTTTATTAACCATAAGTATCATCCTAAATCAATTCCCCTCCCGTAAAACGAGAGGGGTACTGCTAAATAATATCGTCGTTCCAATCCTCGTAGTTAAACTCTACGTTGTACTTGCCGTTTTTCTTAACTTCGCCGCCCGAATTTAGAAGCGTATCCTCGGTATCGTACTTAAAAAAATCAATATCGGGTTTTATATATTTTTTTACCATCACTACCTCCTAAACTAAGTCGCTGAGCCTTGCGGCGCAGCCCTGCCATTTACTATTACTCGAGTCGATATAAGTTCCGTAATGCGCGAGTCCGTCGTTGTCGATTACATACAGCCGAGCTACAATAGCCTTACCGCCTGTGATATTGTTTATAGCGGCGGTGACATATTTATACGGCGTAGCGTCTAAATCGGAGCTTCCCCAGTCGCCGGTCATAGTATTGGTTGTGCCGGTACACTCAAATTTATGCCCGTTTTCCACGGTAAGCTTAGAGGCGAGCTCTTTAGCCGAGGCGGTTTCTTTAGAGGTTGAGGTAAATACATAGCCGTATTCCTTAACGTTTTTAAGAACCTCGCTCGATATAATGCTCACAAAGCGCATAGATGTTTCTTCCTCATCGCTCTTTTTCTGGATACCCAATAGGTTAAGCCCTGTATAATCCTCGTCGGGCTTAGTGATTCCGAAAGCGGAATAATTAGTATCGTTTTCGTCAATTTCAAGCTCTGTATCGAGGATTCGCTCGATACCGCTCTTTAGGTCGTAGGAATAAACTGTGCCTTTAGTTGCTACGTCGGGTTTAATATCGTAGTTTAGATATGAATCGAATGTTATATTAAGTCCGTAAATATCGTACTCGTTCTCGGCGGTAAAAACGGTTTCGGGAGTTTCATCCCCGAGAGCTATTTTACAGATGCTGTCGGGAGTATTAAAGTAGAAATATCCGTCGTAGTACGCGAGCTGTGAGTAACAGTTAGTCCAGTAGTAGTCCTGACCGGCGTAATCTCCTGTTTTAACCATCCAGTATTTATCAATAGTATAAAGGGTAGTTTCTTCGCCCGAGTTCTCGTTGCGTTCGGTTAAAAGGCCTTTAACTTCGTCGCCCTTTTTAATATAGTACTCTTTTCCGTCGATATAATAAATAACTCTGGTAACGTCCTTCCACCACATATTATCGTAGGTAGTGTCATCAGCGTCAACAGCGCTCCAGCCGTAATGCTGTTCGTCGCTTGAGAAAGCTGAATCGCTAAGCATAAAGTAGGTGTGCTCAACATATCCGCGGTCATCCTCGGTGGGATCGTCCCAGGTAACATCGACGTGATAGAAGTTACCGCCGATTTTTACCATATTCCACTCGTGTTTCATCTTACTGCTGACAACTATAGTGCTGTCTACTCCGCAGGTTTTAAGGAGCAGTCCGTAAGCGTGGGTATAACCCTGGCACACAGCCTTTGAGTTAACCAAAGCTCCGTAGGCGGAGTGCTCTATATCGTCGCTTGTATCGGTGTACTCAGCCTGAGTCGCGAGCATATCGTGGAGATAACGCGCCTTATGCAAGTCGTCCCACTCATCATTTACCCCGGCGGTAAATTTCTTTACCCTTTTATTTACGGCTTTAAAAGCCGCTTTAACTTCGTCTACCGTATCGAACAGGAACACAGGTCTGAAGCCCGTAGTAATTCCTTTGTCATAACTTCTACTGATTGTTGTGGGGTTAACGTGTATAAGCTCGGTAAACTCGTTTACAACCGCCCTGTAGATATCCACCGCGTCATCGTCGGGGATATTAAAACGGCTGACGTCTATAGACGAACCGCCGATATATTTAGAGTAATTATCTCTAAGCTCGCTCGCTATATAATTAATAGCCTCGGGATATTTTTCGAGCATTTTTAAACCGTAATTACCGGTACCGACGGCGGTTTCAAGGTTAACGGTTTCGACGCCCGATTTCTTTTTATCGGTCTGAGCCGCGAAAGCGGTAGCCGCGCAGGAAATAATAATCAAAAGCGCGAGCATAATTGAAGTCAGTTTTTTCATAAAATTCATCTCCGAACACACTAACCAGGGTTATTTTACCACATTATTTTTACCAATTCAATGAAACCGAAAAATATTAAACAGCCTGCACAAATAATGCGCGGGCTGTTTGTACAATATTACTATTAAAATATCTTAAAGCCCTGTTTTTCAAGCTCCAAATTAGCTTCGACTAAGCTTTTTCCGTCCTTAATCGCGAATACGACCACCGCGTCCCTGGGATCTCTGAGATAAAGCTCGCGGTTACCGCTCGTCTTTAAAAACTGCTGGGTTTCGGGTAAGTCGAGCTATCCGCGGCGGACGCGGCGTATTACCTAAAGGTAACAACCAGAGTAACTAAGAAGTGAGCAAAAGTTAAATAATGTATCAGAATCAGGGCGGTATAACAAACCGCCCTGTTGTTATTGACGAGTGACAGATGACACATTGTTTCCTATTGTTTATAAACTATAATAAAATATATTCTTTTTTATAGTTATATAGTTTCCGCGATTTAATCCGTCACATCCGTCACTAAGGGTTATAACCCTGATAAATACTGAGTTTTTTGAGTGACGGATTGAAAAATTACATCCGTCACCAATCCGTCATCCGTCACCAAATCGAGTAGGGGGGGAGTTTATGAGTTCCCCTCTCTCATCATCGTACGTGCCGTTCGGCATACGTCGGTTCGGTTTGATACTGCAACCTTTTCAATCCTCCCCGAAGTCAAGAATTATTACTAAGCTTTCCTCTCGGATTATATCAAGCACGTTGAATCCGTGAATCAGGTATTGAGCGTTTTAAATAATGTTTTCCGCAATTTATGAAATATTATTAAAAAAGGAATTATAAAATAATTTCGCCGTGTTATAATCTAAAAAATTTCAGGAGGTAAGCTATGAAAAATCTCAAAAAACTTGTCAGCGTGTTTCTTTGCGCGGCGCTCTGTGTTTCGGCTTTTGTAATTTGCGCTCAGGCTAAGTCCGCAAAGAAATATGTAAAATCAATCAGCGTTGTCAAAAAGGCAACAATAACAATCCCTGACAAAAAGAGTACAACCGCAAAGTCCTACGCGGTAACTGTCAAGGTCAGCGGCAAGGCTTCAAAGGCTTTTACAGCCAAGTCGAGCAAAACCTCTGTCGCGACAGTAAAGGTCAGCGGCAGCAAGATTAAGGTAACGGCAAAAAAAGAAGGCACAGCCAAAATTACGGTTACAACAAAGGCTAAAAGCTCCAAGAGAAAAAAGCTCAGCGCGACGCTTACACTTACAGTAAAAAAGGCTACAGCCTGCAGACTTGTAAAGGGAGTTAAGGTATATCAGTTTGACTACGATACAAAGAAGTGGGAGCTTGAGCACAGGAAAACTTTTGAGTATAAAAACGCTTATCCGACAGTTATTGACGAAATATATGACTACGGAGACGGGGATGAGCATAACAAAACATTTTTTGAATACACCTTTGAGAACGGTGTACCCGTAAAGTGTATCTGTACAAAAGACGGTTCGGACGATACCACAACAATGGAGTATAGCAAGGGCAGATTATACGAGGTGCATTATAAATCGGAATACAACACAACCGATACCTACTATTCGTACGCTAACGGTAACGATTATTTCACATCTCTTCTGAAAGAAACTCATAGTACTGCCAATAGCGACATTGAAGAAACAATGGAGGAAGCCGACGCCGTAAACGTTACACTCAAAAACGGAATAATCTCCAAAAGCGTTAATTCAGGCTACTACGCTAACTGGGACACAAACACACCGAAGCAATGGCTCAGATTCAACGGTACTTACACATGTACCTACGACAGCGACGGTATCGCGAAGGTGATGTCGGGCGAGTTTCGTGCCGGTCCGAGCGGCATACAGCAGAGGATTGTTGTAAAGAAAATAAATGGAGTAATCACCGAGGCGGTAGTTCAAAACCCTGACGAAAACGGTAAATTCTCGGATAGCGAAAAGGTTGTGTTTGAATACACAAACACAGCCATAAGCCCCGCGAGATTCTCCAATATGATGAACTATTGTATCACAGGCGAAGGCACAAATTACTACAACAATAACTGGTTCTAAAACTGAAATGAACTCCACCCTTATCTCAAAGCTGGGATAAGGGTGGAGTTTTTGAATAATGCCGACAGGAAAGCCCTGTCGGCATTAATATTTTTAAATGCTGTAAATAAGTGATTACTTTAATGACGCCCAGTTAGCCGCGCAGCTTGCGTAAGTTGTTCCGCTCGAGTTTGTATAAGGAGCGTAGTACATCTTACCGTTATTGTCCTTAACGTAGAACATCGCCGCTACGGCGTTAGAGCCGATATTATTAACCGCGAAGGTTACGTATTTATACTTAGTATCGGCGTCCTTATTTCCGTAGTTTCCGCTAATCTTGTTGCTCGAGTTTCTGCAGCTGAACATATGCTTAGCGGGGATTTCTCCGCTCGTCTTATAGCTTTCTACGATTGTTCTCGCCGTATCTACCAAGCCCGCGCCCGCTACGATATAACCGTAGTCCGCCGCGTCCTTAACGATTTCGCTGTTAATTACGGACACGAATCTGATACTGTTTTTATTAGTATCGTTCTTCTTCTGTACGCCTAAAAGCTGGAGATTCTTAAACGTATTGTCGATATCCGAAAGGAGAGTATCGTCCGACTGCTTCGTCATAGTTTCGTCGAGGTCGATAACTTTTCCGTTCTTATCGGTATAGCCGTTCTCGATAGGATCGGTCTCTGCCGTTGTAGGCTCGGCGGTAGTCGAAGCTTCTGTCTCATCGGGATTATACTCGCTCCATACGCCCGTCGCGTTATCCCATTCGCCGTCATTAATGGTATACAGCCAGCCGTTAGTAAAGCCTGTTTCGGCGGATACATTCCACGGGTCGTCAAATCCGCTTGTTTCAGGGTCAAATCTCGCGAATTTACAGCTTGCCCAAGACGCGTCGGAGGATACATCGGCGGTATATATACCGTTTCCGATTTCTTCTAACTCAAACCACTGTTCCGTATAATATTTCCATCCCATTACCTTAACCGCGAAGCGCGCGTTATCTACAGTCCAATCGGAACTCGGGTTAAAATAAACTCTCTGTTCGTTTATTGCGGTAGTTGCCGCTTCTGTCGTAGTAGGCTCAACTGCCTCGGTTGTAGGTTCTGCCGTTGTGGGGTCGGCTGTAGTCGGCTCTACCGCTTCGGTGGTAGGCTCGGCGGTTGTGGGAGCAACTGTTGTCGGCTCGGGAGCCTCGGTAGTGGGCTGAGCTGTTGTCGGCGCGACAGTAGTCGGAGCCGCGGTTGTAGGAGCAACTGTCGGAGCCGCTGTAGAAGCCGCCTGAACTTCCCATGTACCTACCTCCCATTTACCGTTTGTCTGAGTGCTCGGATAGTAGCCTGTTATCGAGCCGTCTCTGGTGGTGTTGGTTATATTGACTGTCTGAGTTCCGCTGCCGTTGTTAAAGATAAGTCCGTCGAATGAATCGTCAATAGACGCCGTGAACTGTTCTTCACCGTAATCGTTTGTAGTTTTGTTAGTGAGCTGAACTCCGGGCCATTCTGCGTTTTTAGCGCCTGTCGTGCTGTTCCAAGCGTAGAGGTAAACGTTACTCCAGCCCTTGTTGTTTGTAAATTTTACGGTATATTTACCGCCGGGAGCGGTTGTGGGCGTTGCGTCTGTTGCCGCCGTAACGTCCGTAGTCTCCGAGGAACCGCCTTTAGTTATAATAAGATATTTCGTAGCTTTATTAAATGTAAATGTATAAGTTCCGCCCGAAGCCTGAAGCTTACAGTTATTATTGGAATTCATTTCCCAGCCTATAGAAGATGATGTTTCCGTAGTATCAACAATAGTTCCGTCGTTGCCGAACCATTCGTCATCGCTGTTAGCGATTTTAAACTCATATGTTCCGGCGGGAATATTGATTGCGGCGGTCGCTAAATTACCGGAAACCGTCATTTTGTTGGTATCGCCCCAGCTGTTAAAGCCTCCCTTTACGTAGTAGTCGGCGGTTGAGGTTGATGAACCCGAAGCTCCCGAGGCTACCGGGTATACTCCCGGAGGCACTGTTCCGGAAAGCTTGTTTCCGCTTACCGTAAATGATGTATTATGCGCAAGATCCTTGTATGTTTTTGACGGCATACTTGTCGAAACACTAACGCTGACGTTTGACGAACCGGTATTAATAAAGCAAATACCCTTGCTGCCTCTCTCGATAACGAGCAGCTTGTTATTATTGTAGTTATAAATATTGGACACGCCTGTACCCTTACAAGCGTTATGGAATTTGTTAGCGCCTACGACCTCATCGTCGAAGTAATCGCCGTTACCGCCGTCGTAGGTGTTGTTGCTGCCCTCCATATTCGAGGTTGAGCTGCCGTAAGGACGGGCAAGATAAAGAGTGTTAAGTCCCTGAGCTGTAAGAGCCGCCCAAGCGCGGGTAATCTGATACTTAGGCATTTGGTAATTATCGCGAACATAGCCGTCGTGAGATTCTACCCAACACACAAGGTTATCACCGCCGAGACCTGCTTTATAATCTCTGAGGTCGTCTGCGTTAAGCTCATCTTTAGTAATATTATTCCGCACGGTATCGCTGTAGGCTGATCCCGTAACGTTCATATATTTTGAGTATCCCGTAAGCGGACAATTCTGTCCCGCAAGAACCTCGCCGTAAGAGAACTTATCACCGAGACCGTTTAAAACTGTCGGCCAGTAGTTCGAGGTCGGGCAACCGCTTATTTCATCGTCCGAGGGAAGCTCGATATGCTTAGCCGCGTCAAAACGGAAGCCGTCCGCTCCGGCGGCAATTATGTTTTGAAGAAGCGTTTTTGCCTGGGATTGAAGCGTCGTGTTATTAGTATTAAGGTCCGGCATATCGGTAATATCCTTTTGAGTCTGCTGCCAACGGTCATCCCAGTTAGAGATACCGCCCTGATTATGATAATCCTGAGTAATACCCGATACATAAGATTTCTGGTCGGTAGTATGGTTTAAGGCTACGTCAACAATAACTTTAAGTCCGAGAGCGTGAGCTTCGGTACATAAGGTCTCAAACTCGCTTTCGGTACAAATCTTGTTGCCGATAGAATAGTTCTTCGGCTGATAGAACTGATACCAGTTAGTAACGGTATTGTCCGAAGTATTATTACCGCTGCCGATGATTCCGTTTATCGGAGATGTCTGAATAGCGGTATAGCCCGACTCCGCGATTTTCTGGAGATTCTTCCGGATTGTGCTTACAGGCCAGTTCCAGCAGTGAAGAATAACTTCCTCTTTGCTGTACTTAGAGTTGCCCGCAGCGAATACAGTGCTCACGGACATTCCCGCGAAACAGCTTATAACCAAAGCCAAGCTCAATAGTAAAGAAAGTACTTTTGTTGATTTTTTCATCAAAATTCCTCCTAAATCTAAGTTTTTTCTCGAATTATCAATCGAAACTAAATGCGCCGAATGGTTAAACCGCCCAACTCAAGCGCGTGTTTATAGTAATTATACAACAGTTTTGCTTAATTTGCAATAAATTTTACTAAATTGTACAATAAAATTGACAAAAATCAGGAGTATGCGTAGAAATCTACACATACTCCGTAGTTATACTATATATAGTGTATTACTCGATAGGCTCGAAGTCAGCCGCGCCGTGTTTACAAAGCGGACAGATAAAGTCGTCGGGAAGCTCCTCTCCCTCGTAAACATAACCGCATACCTTACATACCCAGCCTTTTTTACCGTCGGTCTCGGGCTTGGGCTTAACGTTGTTCTGATAATAAGTATAGGTCATAGTTTCCTTGTCGGAGGTTACGCGCGCCTCGGTAACGCTGCAAATAAACATTCCGTGAGTATCGAGGTCGATATAATCCTCTACCTTTAATGACATAAAGGAGTTGATGTATTTCGGCAGGAATACAAGTCCGTTATCGGAATAAAGCTTTTCGCAATCCTTAAACTTATCGGTGTTTCTTCCGCTCTGGAATCCGAAGGTCTCGAACACCTTAAACGGAGCCTCAACCGAAAGACAGTTAACGTTCATCTTGCCTGTTTCCTTGATAACGTGGTGAGAGTAATTCTGCTTATTTATACAAACAGCGACACGGTTCGGGGAATTTGTCACCTGAGTAACAGTGTTTACAATAAGTCCGTTATCCTTTTTGCCATCGTTAGAGGTAACTACATAAAGTCCGTAGCCGATGTTAAACAGAGCGGTCATATCGTTCTTATCGGCAGTCTCGTCGTTCTGAGCCATATAGTCCTTACAGAGCTCGTCGGCGAGCTTCTCGAGCTGTTCTGAGCTTTCGTCGTTAAGAGCCGACATAATTTTAACCGTAGTATCGGTGTACTCAATATTCTTACAGCCCTCGAGCATTTTCTTCATAGTTTTAGCCGCGAGCGGAGCCCACGAGCCGTTCTCGATAAGACCGATAGTCTTATTCTGGAAGTTGCGCTCGGTGAGGTGGTTAATAAACTCACGCATAAACGGGAAAATCTCTGCGTTATAGGTAGTAGTCGCGAGAACAATTCTGCCGTAACGGAAAGCGTCCTCGACGCACTCCGCCATATCCTCACGCGCGAGGTCGTTAACAACAACCTTGGGACAGCCTTTAACCCTGAGCTTCTCGGCGAGGATTTCAACAGCTTTCTTGGTGTTGCCGTAAACGGAAGTATAGGCAATCATAATTCCGTCGGTTTCTACGCCGTAGCTCGACCATGTGTTATAGAGGTCGAGGTAATATCCGAGGTTTTCGGAAAGAATCGGACCGTGAAGCGGACAGATAGTCTGAATATCTAAAGTAGCGGCTTTCTTTAAAAGCGCCTGAACCTGAGCGCCGTACTTACCTACTATACCTATATAATAGCGTCTTGCCTCGCAAGCCCAGTCCTCGTCAACGTCGAGAGCGCCGAACTTACCGAAGCCGTCAGCCGAGAAAAGAACCTTATCCTTGCTGTCGTAAGTAACGATAACCTCGGGCCAGTGAACCATCGGAGCGCCTACGAAGTTAAGGGTATGCTCTCCGAGCTCGAGAGTATCTCCCTCTTTTACAACTACTCGTCTGTCCTCGAACTGAGTTCCGAAGAAGTTCTGCATCATATTAAAAGCCTTCTGGCTCGATACGATAACAGCCTCGGGATAGTTGTTCATAAAGTTTTTGATATTCGCGCTGTGGTCAGGCTCCATATGCTGAACTACGAGATAATCGGGCTTTCTGCCGTCGAGAGCTTCCTCGAGGTTGTTGAGCCATTCGTGAGTAAAATTACGGTCAACGGTATCCATAACCGCAACCTTCTTATCAAGAATAACATAAGAGTTGTACGCCATTCCGTTGGGAACGATATACTGACCTTCGAATAAATCGATCTTATGGTCGTTAACTCCTACGTACTTAATATCATTTGAAATAAACATAAAACGCCTCCTTGTGAATTTTGATTAATAAGCACCTATAGTATAGCATACTCTTATATGAATTTACAACAAAAACTTTTTATAAAGTGATACTTTTCAAAACATTTTTCTCGTTTTAAGGTATTTATAATAATTAATATAGTAATTTGACAAATTATTCGCTTAAAAATGACTAACTTTAATCATATGAATTCTAAAAATATCGTTATTGTTGCAATTATGGCGAAATTTTTTCAAAAAATTAATAAATTTTTGAGCATTTTGTATTGACTTTATGATCGAGAGTGGTATAATACAATCAGAGGTGACTAAATATGCTCAGCCAAGAGCGATATAAACTAATACTTGATATTATTAATGACAGAAATACCGTAACTGTCGCTGAACTATCCTCGGAACTCGATACCTCGGAGTCCACCATAAGACGCGACCTCACCGCTTTAGACCGGTTAGGCAAGATTAGAAAGTTCTTCGGAGGCGCGGCGTCAATACGACAGAACGAGGGTTTTTTCGAAGATAAGGTAAGCGTTCGTGAAACTCAGATGCACGAAGAAAAAACCAAAATCGCGAAATACGTCGCGACGCTCATCAACGACAGCGACTTTGTTTATATAGACGCGGGTACTACTACCTCGAGGCTTATCGACTTTATCACTAATGATAAAGCAACCTACGTCACAAACGGCATTACCCACGGCAGAAAGCTTATTCACAGAGGCTTTAAGGTCTATATTGTCGGCGGCAGGATCAAAGAAACCACCGAAGCGATTATCGGCACCGAGGGTGTAGCAAGTTTAAGAAGCTTTAACTTCTCAAAGGCGTTTATCGGAACGAACGGAATAGATTTACAAGCGGGCTTCAGCACTCCCGATATTGAGGAAGCGCTGATAAAACAGACAGCTATCGAGAAAAGCTACACCGCGTTTGTACTCGCGGACAACTCGAAATTCGGGAGGGTCTTTCCCGTAACATTTTCCGAGCTGAATAAATGTTGCGTTATTACAGACTCTTTACCTGATGATAGATTCAGTAAAGAAACTATAGTAAAGGAGGTATCTATATGATATACACCGTAACCTTAAACCCTTCAATTGATTATGTTGTGCGTTTAGACGGACTTACGACGGGAATCACCAACCGCACCACGAGCGAGGAATACTACTTCGGCGGTAAGGGTATAAATGTATCGTGTGTACTTGCCGAGCTCGATTTAGACAGCACAGCTTTAGGCTTTATCGCGGGATTCACGGGCGACGCTATAGAGGACGGAATCCGCAACGACCGGATTACTACCGATTTCATAAAACTGGGCGGAGGAATCTCGAGAATCAACATAAAGATTAAAGCGGGCGAGGAAACAGAAATCAACGGCCAGGGGCCGCATATAACCGACGACGAGCTCAACCGCCTTATCGAGAAGCTCGACCGTATCCAAGACGGCGACACTCTCATTTTAGCGGGAAGCATACCGAACACCCTCCCCGATGATGTGTATGAAAGGATGCTCGAAAGGTTAAAGGACAGGAAAATCAGAATTGTCGTAGACGCAACCAAAAAGCTTCTCGTAAATTCCTTAAAATACAAGCCTTTCCTTATTAAACCCAACCGTCAGGAAATTTCCGAAATCTTCGACGTCGAGGTCGAAAGCGAGGAGGATACCGAAAAATATGCCCGAAAGCTTATGGAAATGGGCGCTCAGAATGTGCTTATTTCTCTCGGCGGCGACGGCGCGATGCTGATTGACGAATATGGAAACGTGCATAAAATGGGCGTAGTTAAAGAAAAGGTTATAAATACCGTAGGCTCGGGCGATTCCATGGTAGCGGGATTCGTCGCGGGATATGAAAAAGAAAAAAGCTACCCTTACGCACTGAAACTGGGCAGTGCCTGCGGAAACGCCACGGCGTTTTTACCGGGACTAGCCACAAAAGAAAAAATAAAAGATATTTTAAACAAACTTTAGAAGGAGGCATTTATGCGTATTACTGATTTGCTTAAAAAGCAAGGCATCGCTCTTGGTGTATCGGCAAAAGACAAGAGCGACGCGATCGACCAACTCGTAGCGTTGCATGAAAAATGCGGTAACTTAAAAGACGCGGGCGAGTACAAAGAAGGTATTCTCAAAAGAGAAGAAATGGGCACTACCGCTATAGGTATGGAGGTTGCTATCCCCCATGCTAAGAGCGCAGCCGTTAAAGCTCCCGCTCTTTCGGCTATCACCGTTCCCGGCGGCGTTAACTACGACGCTCCCGACGGCGCCGACTGTAAGCTTATCTTTATGATAGCGGCTACTCTCGACGGCGACGTTCATCTCGAGGTTCTCGCAAGACTTATGCAGATGTTAATGGACACCGAGTTCACATCTCAGCTCAAAGCGGCTAAAACAGCGGACGAGTTCTTAAAGATTATCGACGCTAAGGAAGCTGAGAAATTCCCCGAGGAAACCGCCGCACCCGCTCAGTCCGCTAAGGACGGCTACCGTGTACTCGCTGTTACAGCTTGTCCCACAGGTATTGCTCACACCTATATGGCTGCCGAGGCTTTAGCTAAAGCAGGCGAAGATATGGGTATCACAATTAAAGTTGAGACCAACGGCTCCGGCGGAGCAAAGAACGTTCTTACCGCCGAAGAAATCGCTAACTGCGACGGTATCATCATCGCGGCTGACAAGAGCGTTGAGACAGCCCGCTTCGACGGAAAGCCCGTATACTCAACCAAGGTTGCCGACGGTATTCATAAGCCCGAGGAACTTATCAACAAGATTGTAAACGGAGAGGCTCCCGTATTCCACTCCGATAAGAAAGCCGAGGCCGCTTCGTCCGACGGAGGCGAAGGCATCGGAAGAAAGCTTTATAAACACCTTATGAACGGCGTATCTCATATGCTTCCGTTCGTAGTAGCGGGCGGTATCTTTATCGCTATCGCGTTCTTAATCGACTCGTTCTCAGGCGTTGCTCAGGACGGTAACTTCGGTACAGGTACACCTGTTTCCGCGTGGTTTAAAAACATAGGCGGAGTAGCGTTTAACTTTATGCTTCCCGTACTCGCGGGCTTTATCGCAAGGTCTATAGCTGACCGTCCGGGCTTGCTCGTAGGTATTGTCGGCGGTTCTCTCGCCGCTACAGGCTCGACTTTCGCAAACCCCGCCGCGTTAACAGGAGACGCCGCAGCCGCTGCTCACGTTGAAGCGGCTGTTCCCTCAGGCTTCTTAGGCGCGTTACTCGCGGGCTTTATCGCAGGCTGGCTCTTAAAGATGGTTATGAAAGGCTGCGAAAAACTACCGCGTGCTTTAGAAGGTATTAAACCGGTACTTATCTTCCCGCTTGCAGGTTTAGGTATAGTAGGCGTAATGATGTGCGCCGTAAACCCGTTTATGGGTATCATCAACACAGCGATGACAAACGGCGTTACAGCAATGTCCAAGAACCCCGCTTTAATCGTTCCTCTCTGCGCTCTGCTCGCGGGTATGATGGCGATTGATATGGGCGGTCCGTTCAACAAGGCGGCTTATGTTACAGCGGCAGGCTTACTCGCTAACAATCCTAACGATAGCGCAAGCCAGATGATTATGGCTGCTGTTATGATCGGCGGTATGGTACCTCCTATCGCAATCGCTCTTTCAACAACAATCTTCCGTAACAGATGGACTCCCGAAGAGAGAAAGAGCGGCCCCGTTAACTATATTATGGGCTTATCATTTATTACAGAAGGCGCTATTCCTTACGCTGCCGGACATCCGCTTCAGGTTATCCCGAGCTGTATCGTAGGCTCCGCTTGCGCCGGCGCTCTTTCCGCGTTATTCCAGTGCACTTTAAGAGCTCCCCACGGCGGTATCTTCGTACTCCCGACTATCGGAAACGCTCTGATGTACTTCTTAGCTCTCATTATCGGTTCTATAGCGGGTATGTTGCTTCTCGCTATTCTTATGAAGAAAAAGGCATAATAAATCGATTAATATAAAAGGAGAAATAACACAATGGTATCTAAAAAATTAACTATCGTAAACGCGCAGGGTTTCCATATGCGCCCCGCTTCAACATTCGCGACAGCTATGGGCAAATACGCTTGCGACGTTACTATCAAGCATAACGGCAACGACGTTAACGCTAAAAGCCTTATGAATATTATCGCGGCTTGCATTAAATGCGGTAACGAAATCGAAATCGTAGCTGACGGCGCTGACGAAGCCGCGGCTTTAGACGAAGCCGTAAAGATGGTAGAAAGCGGATTCGGCGAATAATGTAAATTAAAAAGCGGTAAGTTTAGATAGTTATCACTTACCGCTTATTACTTATTAAAAAGGATGTGATTATATGTTAAAAGGTATAGCCGCTTCCGAGGGAATCGGAATCGGTAAAGTTATGATAATCGAGGAAACATCCCTCGATTACACCCCGAAAACCGTAACGGATACCGCGGCGGAGCTCGAGCGTTATAAGGACGCGGTGGAGAAGTTCTGCGCGGAAACCGAAGAACAGGCAAAAGCCCTCAGAAAATCCACAGGCGATAAAGAAGCCGAGATTTTAATGGGCCATATCCAGATGATTAAAGACCCGTTTATGGGCGGTTCTATCGAGAACCTAATCGAATCAGGTCAGTGCGCCGAAGCCGCGCTCGACCAGCAGTGCAATATGTTTATTGATATGTTCTCTCAGGTTGAGGACGAAATGACCCAACAGCGCGCCGCGGACGTCAAGGATATCAAAGCGGCAATGCTCGCAATCCTCTTAGGCGTTAAAGTCGTTAAAATCAGCGACGCTCCCAAGGGCACCGTTTTAGTAGCTAAGGAAGTTACCCCGTCGATGACAGCGGGTATAAATAAAGAAAACATCGTAGGTATTATTACCGAAACAGGAAGCCAGACTTCCCACTCCGCTATCTTGGCGAGAGCGCTCGAAATCCCCGCTGTACTCAGCGTAGAAAATTCTACAACAACTCTCTCCTCGGGCGAGCAGGTTATCGTAGACGGAAGCGCGGGCGAGGTTATGACCGCTCCGAGCGAAGATCAGATAAACGAATACTCGGCTAAGCGCGACGCGTTCCTGCGCGAAAAGAGAGAGCTGGAAAACTACCGCGGCAAAAAGACTGTTTCCGCGAGCGGCGACGAGTACGAGCTTTTCTGTAATATCGGAACTCCCAAGGACGCGGCAAAGGCTATGGAAGCCGACGGCGAGGGCGTAGGACTATTCAGAACCGAGTTCTTGTTTATGGACAGAAACGCTCTCCCGACCGAAGACGAGCAGTTCGAGGCTTATAAACAGGCGGCTCTCGTTTTAAAGGGCAAGGGACTTATTATCCGTACTCTCGATATCGGCGGCGACAAGGAAATCCCCTATCTCGGACTGGAGAAAGAGGAAAATCCGTTCATGGGATTCAGAGCGATTCGTTACTGCCTTAAAAACCGCGACCTCTTTAAATCTCAGATTAAGGCGATTTTAAGAGCGAGCGCGTTCGGCGATATAAGAATTATGTTCCCGCTAATCACAGCGGTTGAGGAACTGAGAGCGGGCAAGGAATTAGTAGAAGAAGCCAAGTCGGATTTAAGAGCTTCGAAAATTGAGTTCGACGAGAACATCAAGGTCGGCGTTATGACCGAAACCGCCGCGTCAGGCGTAATCGCTCATATGCTGGCTAAGGAAGCCGATTTCTTCAGCATAGGCACCAACGATTTAACAGGCTACACTATGGCGGCCGACAGGGGCAACGGCGACGTAGCCTACCTCTACTCACCGTTCCAGCCGAGCGTACTTATGATGATAAGACGTATTATAAAGTGCGCTAACGAAGCGGGTATCCCCGTGGGAATGTGCGGAGAAGCGGCGGCAAATCCGATGATGATTCCTCTGTTAATCTCATTCGGTTTAACCGAGTTCAGCGTATCGGCTCCGTCGGTATTAAAGGTTCGCAAGAACATTTCTAAATGGACTAAGGAAGAAGCCGACAAGGTGGCGGAAACGGTTATGGCTATGTCCACCGAAGCAGAGATTGTAGATTACTTAAAAGGTATAGTGTAAAAGCTTTATAATGACAAAAAGAGGACGGCAATTTAGCTGTCCTCTTATTTTGTCTAATATTAAATTCTATCCATCTCGAACCAGAATGTCGAACCCGAGCCGACTTTACTCTTTACTCCGTAGCGCGCGCCGTGGAGGTCGAGAATATTCTTTACAATCGAAAGTCCGAGACCTGTGCCGATAACTCCGCGTTTATGCTCTTTATCGACCTTGTAGTATCTATCCCATATATACTCGAGCTTATCCTCGGGGATACCCTCGCCGTGATCCTCTACCTCGATACGCACACGCTTATCGGTAGATTTCTGAGTAACAATAACGGTCTTATCCTCTCCGCAATGGTTAATCGCGTTGTTGATAAAGTTATAGATAACCTGCCCGAGCTTAATTCGGTCGGCGTTTACATACACGTTTTTATCGTACTTAAAGGTTATACTGTAACCCTCTTGCTCTCTGAGCTTGGTGTATCTTTGGAAAATATCGTTAATCTCGTCGGTTAAGCTGAACTGCTCGGTTTCGAGCTCTATAGCTCCCGAATGGAGCTTAGATAAATCGAGCATATCGTTTACGAGGTTCGTAAGCCTGTTAGCCTCGTCGATAATAACCTGGACGTTTTCGGGAGTGTTCTCACCCGGAAGGTCGCGCATTACCTCGCCGTAGCCCGTAATCATAGTCAGCGGAGTTCTCAGATCGTGGGAAATATTCGCGATAAGCTCCTGGCGGAGATTATCGGTTTTCTGAAGCTCACGGCGGGTTATATTCAGCGTATCGCTGAGCTCGTTAACCTCGAGGTAGCCCCGGCTGTTGAACTCTACGTTATAATTTCTGCGGGCGAGCTGTTTAATCGTCGTGTTAACCTCGACCAGCGGTCTTGAAATACGCCGCGATACGATAAACGCGAGAATAATAGCGAAAATAATAAACACAAAGCTCACGAGTATAAGCTGAACCCGGATTGTATTTATTACCGAATCGACAGGCGTAATCAGAGCCGTTACGAGTACAAATCGCTCGTTACCGCTATTAAGCTTTAAAATCTCGGCGTAGATGAGATTCTGGGCGTGTTTATGATGTTCCTTCATTTTAAAGTCGGGATGAAACTCCGAAAGCTCGTCCGCGGAAGCCTCGACATTATCCACGTCGGAAAAAACCACCTTTTCCTCATTAACGGACGAGGTGGTTATATACTGACCGCCGTTATCCTCGGCGAGCTTATAATACGAATACACGTTGTGCATATTTATATCACGAAGTCCCGACGGGTTGTTAAACTCGCTTCCGTATTCCTTCGTCATAATTTCGTCGCTCGAGTCGTATACAAATACGCTCATCTCATTCTCGCGGGAGATACTGCTAATAGCCGAATCGACATTCTCGCCGCTCTTTATGCTCGAGGTAATCTGTGAAGCGCAGCGCTGAACCTGAGCCTGTCGTATAAGCGTATAGCAGGTATCGAGAAACGCTATCTGGAATATCCACAAAAACACGAGCATAACCGCGGAAAACGCGATAAAATAAATACTCAGCTTGTACCTTAGCGGAAGGCTTCTCCAGCGTGAGATTTTATCAGTTTGTCTCAAAACGATAACCTACCCCTCGAAGCGTAACTATACATTTACTGTAATCGCCGAGCGATTTTCTGAGAAGCTTAATATGGGTATCGAGCGTGCGCTCGTCGCCGAAGAAATCGTATCCCCACACCTCAGAGATAAGCTTTTCTCTCGTAAGCGCCAAGCCCTTATTCTTAACCATATAGAAGAACAGCTCGTACTCCTTCGGGGTCATTTCGGCGCGTTTGCCGTCGATAGTAACGATTCTGGCGGAAAAATCTACGGTAAGTCCCTCATAGGTGAATACATCCTTTTCCGCCTGAGCGTTTTTACCCTCGGAGCGTTTGATAACGGCGTTCACCCTCATCATAAGCTCTTTCGGGGAGAAAGGCTTTACAACGTAGTCGTCCGAGCCGAGCTCGAAGCCGTGGATTTTATCGTACTCCTCGCCTCTCGCCGAGAGCATAATTACTGGAGTATCGGAGAATTTTCTAATCTCGCGGCACGCCGAAAATCCGTCCAGCTCGGGCATCATAACGTCCATTATAATTAAATCGTAGGTGTTTTTACGGCATACTTCGATAGCCTGCATACCGTCGCCCGCTTCCTCTACGGTATGTCCCTCAAATTCCGCGTACTTGCGGATAAGCTCGCGGATTCTCACCTCGTCGTCTACTACTAAAAGTTTACTCATATTGTCCCCTCCCGGTTGATTATAAGACAATTTTAAAATCCTAATGTGAAAACTATATGTCGGATTTTTTAAATATATATGATTAATATACCATATTTGCAAGGTTTTTAAAAGATTAATTTGATTTAAAGCGGGATTTGTTCTATAATAAAATCAGTTTTGTTAAGGAGCAGCATATGGAACCCAGAATTATTAAAGCGAACAAAATAACCGAAACAGTAAAAAAGCTGTTTATGGATTGCAACTATTTTATCGGCGAAGATATAATGAACGCACTTAAAACCGCCCGTGATAACGAAGAAAGCGATACGGCGAAAAGCGTTTTGTCTCAGATTATCGAGAACGATGAAATAGCCGCCGAAGAAAAAATCCCGATGTGTCAGGACACGGGTATGGCGGTACTGTTTATCGAATACGGCGACAAGGTCGTTATAGACGGAGATTTTGAAAAAGCCGTACATCAGGGCGTCCGCGAGGCTTACGACGAGGGCTATCTCAGAAAAAGCGTAGTAAGCGACCCTGTATTCGACAGAATTAATACCAAGGATAACACTCCCGCGATTATTCACACAAAAATCGTCGGCGGAGATACTATAAAAATTACCGCGGGCGGTAAAGGCTTCGGAAGCGAAAATATGTCCGCGATAAAAATGCTCACTCCCTCATACGGAGTAGAGGGCGTTAAGCAGTTTATACTCGATACCGTAAAATCGGCGGGGCCTAACCCCTGTCCTCCGATTGTAGTCGGGGTAGGTATCGGCGGAACCTTCGAGAGAGCGGCTCAGCTCGCCAAAAAGGCGACGTTCAGGAGCATAGATACCGATAATCCCGACGAGCGCTACGCCGAACTCGAAAAAGAGCTTCTCGAAGAAATCAACAAAATGGGCTTCGGTCCCGCGGGCTTAGGCGGAAAGACCTGCGCTCTCGGCGTAAATATCGAAACCTCGCCGACTCATATCGCGGGTATGCCCGTAGCGGTTAATATTTGCTGTCACGCGGCAAGACATAAGTCCGCGAAAATTTAAGGAGGCGCAGCTATGAAGAAACTGACTTTACCCCTGACCGACGAACAGATTAACGGCTTAAAGGCGGGCGAAAGCGTACTTCTCACGGGTACAATGATTACAGGCCGCGACGCCGCGCACAAACGTCTCTTTGAACTCGCAGAAAAAGGAGAGGCTTTACCCGTAAATATTGACGGAGAAACTATCTATTACGTAGGCCCCGCTCCCGCGAAACCGGGCTGTGCCGTAGGCCCCGCGGGCCCGACCTCGAGCTATCGAATGGACAAATACACGCCGAAGCTCTTGGATATGGGACTAAAGGCTATGATAGGAAAAGGCCGTCGAAACGACGAAGTAAAAAAAGCCATCGTTCGCAACCACGCCGTATATTTCGCGGCTATCGGCGGAGCGGCGGCTCTTATAGCGAAAAGCATAAAAAAGACCGAGCCTATCTGCTACGAGGATTTAGGCACGGAATCTATAAGGAGATATTACGTCGAGGATTTCCCCTGTGTAGTCGCTATCGACAGCGAGGGCAACGACGTTTACGAGAGATAATATGAATATAATTGTGAGAAAATACGAAGAAAGCGATATTGATAAAATGGTCGAAGTCTGGAACGAAGTTGTCGAGGACGGCGAAGCGTTCCCTCAGACCGAGCTTCTTAACTCTAAAAGCGGAAAAGAGTTTTTCGACAGCCAGACTACCTGTTCTGTAGCGGTAGATACCGACACGAAAAATCTTCTCGGGTTATATATTCTGCACCCGAACAACGTCGGCCGCTGCGGTCATATATCGAACGCGAGCTACGCCGTTAAAAAGGGGCTGAGAGGACTTCATATAGGCGAAAAGCTTGTACTCGACAGCATAAACCAAGCTAAAGAAAACGGCTTCAGGATTTTACAGTTTAACGCCGTAGTAAAAAGCAATTTGCCCGCGCGGAAGCTGTACGAAAATCTCGGCTTTACTCCGCTCGGCACAATCCCGGGAGGGTTCTTAAACAAGGACGGCGGGTATGTCGATATTGTGCCGTATTTTATAGAGGTTAAAAGCTAAAAATCCAACTTACCACTTACAACTAAGCGCCGACTCAACACACGTTGAATCGGCGCGTTAATTTTAGTGTATTCCGCCTTCGTCGGGTTCCTGTGTGGGAAGCTGCTCTCCTGTATTTAAAAGAGCCTCGTCTACCTCGTACTTAACCTCTTCGAACTCAGCGGGAATATACTTCTTTTTTTCCAATTTAATTACCTCCGTTTACATAAGCCTGAGCGGATTTAAAATATTTAAACATTGCTTTCGCGGCATCTGTATCGTCGGGATTTTCCGTATCCTTTGAAGCGAGCTCCGCCCATTTAATTACGCTGTAATTAAAGTTAAACGCTGTATTACCGCCCTTCATAACTACAACATTCTGAGCGTCGTCGAGCTTATACGCAAGCGCGGACGGCGCGTCAAAGTAATAATAGCTGCCGTTCTTTTTAACAGTTACCTCGTTTCCGTCGAGAGTAAAGCTGTAATCATCTATGGCGCTGCCCTCGGCAGGCTTAAAGTAATATCTTACAAACGGTGCGTTTCTGAAAAATACCGAAGAACCTATGTACTCGATACCCTCGCTGACGCCTGTCGGTCTGTCCTCTGTGATTGAGCTTTTTACATTAACGCTCGAAACATCGTCCTTATAACCCTCGTTAGCGTAGGGCTTGCCGTTATATTTAAAACGCTCCTGAGTATAACCGCCGTAGTTTAGCGCGGCTCGAAGTAATGCCTTTTCAGCCGCGGGAGTATTATCGTCCTCAAGTCCCGCTATACAATAATCTCTTATACTTCTCGTATAAGTCGAAACAGGCTCGTCCGAATTTTCCAGATAAAGCTCGGCTTTTACGTCAATCGCCATCTCGGAAGCGGTGAGCTCACAGCGGAAGCGGTAGTATTTCTGAAGCTTATCGTTTTTGTTCGCGTTTACCTTAACGGTCTTTTCCTCGCCGTAGTGGGTGTATGTAAACTTTACATAAGCGCCGTCTACGTTCTCGTCCGCGATAGTCGCGAGGAAGTTAAGGGTAAGGTTGTCCTTAAACGAAACGGTGTTGCCCTTATAAAGCGAGTCTTTTTCCTTCCATTTAGCAGTTAGTGTCAAATCGGAAGTAATCGGGGTAGTAAAGTCAAATTTAGTATCGCCGTTATACCAGCCGTCGAACACATATCCGTCCTTAGCGGGAGTATTCGGCTCGTTCATAACGGTGTTACTCTCAACCTCCACGGTATTTTTATCGCCGTCATTATCGAAAGTCACTATATAATATTCATAGCTGCCGTCCGGATGGTCGAGGTCAACATAACCTCGGGAAACAAGCTCGTCGTCAACCGTATTCTCGTATTTATACGGAATGTTTCCGTCATAAATTACATCGGTCGAGTAAAACTCGGAAAGCGTAGTTTTAATATCGCCGGGGTTATACTCGCCGTTAACGATAAACTCTACCGTAACTAAAGCCTTACCGTCCGAGAAATCGAACGATCCATCTATATCGGTAGTTTTATCATCTATACCGGAAGCGTTAAACAGGATTTTACCGTTTTTAACCGCCGCGTAAGCGGAGCTGTCCTCGCTGTACACGACAATCGAGGGAACCTCGTCGCCGTATTCGTCGGTAACGGTTTTAACGCTCAGAGTATCGGGATAAGTAATCTCGCCGTCGAGTCCGTTAATTACGCTGTCGCAGTTAATTATATACTTATAAGTAATGGTTTCAGCTTCGGCGGCGGAAGCGTATCCGATAGAACACAGCGCCGATATAATAAGCGCCAACGCCAAAACTATTGATATAAGTTTTAATCCACGTGATTTCATAAGCTATCCTCCTGACAAGGTATATCCACTCCTATAATACACTATATAAATAGATTTTTCAATAATTTTTACTCAAAAAGTTCGGGGTGCATACGGCTGTAATGGAAAATATACTGCTGAGCAATTCCCGCGTAATCGCCGAAGTCTTTCTCGGTCATATCGGGGAACAGCTTTTCCATAGCGCGTTTCATCCATACGTCCACGGGGAAAGCCTCTACTCTGTGCAATCCGAAAAGAAGCGTACAGTCGGCGACCTTAACGCCCACGCCCTTAATTTTCATAAGCTCCGCTCTCGCTTCTTCGTACTCGAGGGTTCGGCATTTTTCGAGTTCAACCTCGCCGCCGCTCACCTTTTTCGCGGCGTCGATTATGTATTTATTGCGAAAGCCCGCGCGAATCGGGGCTAAATCGTCGGGCGATAACTCGGCGAGCCTTTCGGCGGACGGAAAGGTATAGTAGTCGTCGAATTTTTCGCCGAAGCTCCCGCACAACCTCTCGACTATTCCCTTTATCCTTTTAATATTGTTATTCTGGGAAATAATGAACGTACAAAGCGCCTCCCACGGCTCCTGGCGGAGTATTCTTATTCCCGGGGCATAGGCGCAGGCTTCCTTTAAGACGGGATGAAGCCCGCTTATTTCGGTACGGATTTTTCCGTAATCGAGGTCGAGGTCGAGGTAATTTTTCCAAATATTCTCGAAATCCTCGGCGGTAGTATTATCAAGACAGAGGTCATCGCCGTCAAAATAAACATCGAGCTTTTTACCGTAAGCGACTCCGCTGAATTTACCGTCATTTTCTACCCAACGGAAGCTCTGTCCGCAATCGAGAGTTTGCGCTAAATCGAGGTCTTTTACGCCCTTAACCCTTACGCCGTTATCTCTTGTTATAACTTCCATTATCTAATCTCCAACTTTTATTATACTTAATCTGAAATAAGTATACCATATTTCCCGAACTTATGGTACAATAAAATTACTAAAATTTCGAGGTGCGTTATGAAAGAGAATATTTGCACAATACCCATAAACGATTTATTTAAGCCGAAAGACCGCTGTCCGATATGCCGAATGGAAGAAATGCTCGAGGAAACCTACGTCGAGTTTGTCGTAGGCGACGCGATGATGGAGCCGAATATCCGAATTGAAACGAACGAAAAGGGATTTTGTCACCGTCATTTTTCCAAAATGTTCAGCGCCGGGCAGAAGCTCCCGAACGCGCTTATCTTAGAGTCGCATTTAAAGTCGGTTATCGAGAATATTCTTCCCGAGAAAGCTCCGTCCAAGCCCGATAAAAAGGTTATAAGCAAGATAGAAGCTCTCGATAAATCCTGTTATGTATGCGACAGAATCGAGCGCGATATACTTCATCTTTTGGCGACTGTTTTTAAGGAATACCAAAACTCCGGGGAATTCAGAACCCTCTACCGCGAACAGCCGTTTATATGTCTTAACCACTACGCTTATATTATGAAAGCCGCTTCGGGCAAGCGCAGTGTTAAGGGCAAATTCGTGAAGCCCTTCGCCGAGGATACTTACAACCTTACCAAAAACTACCTCAGCGAACTCAAGGAAGATACCTCATACTTCTGCTCAATGTTCGATTACCGCAACCGCGGTAAAGATTTCGGCAAGAGCAAGGACGCTATCGAACGAGATATCGAGTATCTTACAAAGGAACTTCCCGACTAATTCGGGACACGGAAACGCCGGCGTTTTTACGCCGGCGTTTGTTATTTAAAATCTGATTATTTTTTATCCGCCTTGGGAGCTTCCTTTTTTGCGGGTTCTGCCTTCTTGGCGGACTCGGCTTTTTTAGCCGCCGGCTTCTTAGCCGCTGTCTTAGCCGCGGTTTTCTTAGCGGGAGCTTTAGCCGCTGCCTTTTTGGCTGGAGCTTTTTCAGCCGCCTTGGCTGTGTCGCTCTTTTTAGCCGCTTTAGCCATCTTCTTAGCTACGGGCTTTTTAACCGCTGTTTTCTTAACTGTCTTTTTCTTAGCGGCGGTTTCGTCCTTGGGTAAAGTGTGGTTATACTCGAACGCAATCATCGAAAGCGGAGGAACAGTTACCTTGATACTCTGTTTCTTATAGTTCCAGGGAACTCTCGTAGCTTTCTTGTCGGTCTGCGGGAAGTCGCCTGTACCGCCGAACTCAGCATCGTCGCTGTTAAATACAGCCTTGTAGTTGCCGAGGTTCGGAACACCTACTCTGTAATCCTCACGGGGTACGGGAGTAAAGTTGCAGATAAAGAGTACGGATTTCTTACCGCTCTTAGTCTTACGAACCATACTTACGATGGAACTCTGAGCGTCGTCGCAGCTCATCCACTCGAAGCCGTTGGGGTCGAAATCCTGCTCATACATAGCGGGATGGTCGAGATAGAAATGCTGTAAAGCGCGGAAATATTTCTGCATATTGGCGTTGTTTTCGTTATCGTCGATTAAGAACCACTGCAGTCCTACCTCGGCGTTCCACTCGTCGTACTGAGCGAAATCCTGTCCCATAAAGAGAAGCTTTTTGCCGGGGTGAGCGTACATAAAGCCGTAAGCTGTTCTCAGATTAGCGAATTTCTGCCAATCGTCGCCGGGCATTTTATTTATCATCGAGCACTTTCCGTAAACAACTTCGTCGTGGGAAAGAACCTGGATAAATTTCTCGGTATAAGCGTAAATCATCGAGAATGTGAGCTTGCCGTGTTCATACTGGCGGTAAACGGGATCCTTTGACATATACTCGAGGAAATCGTTCATCCAACCCATATTCCATTTAAGCGAGAAGCCGAGGCCGTCCTGTTTAACGTCCTTGGTAACGCCTGGCCACGCCGTACTCTCCTCAGCGATTACGAGTGTACCGGGAGCGTACTGCTCTACCATAGAGTTGAGGTGTTTAAAGAACTCGACAGCGTCGAAGTTCTCACGTCCGCCGTAGATATTCGGGAGCCACTGACCGTCGCTCTTACCATAATCGAGGTAAAGCATAGAAGCAACCGCGTCTACGCGTAAGCCGTCGATATGGAATTTATTAAGCCAATAAAGTCCGCTCGCGATAAGGAAGTTGCGAACTTCATTTCTCTCATAGTTAAAGATAAATGTACCCCAGTCGGGATGCTCGCCGCGGCGCGGGTCGGGATGCTCATAAAGGCAGGTTCCGTCGAAACGGCCTAAGCCGTGGCTATCCTTCGGGAAGTGAGCGGGTACCCAGTCTAAGAATACGCCGATTCCATTAGCGTGCATACGGTCGATAAAGTACATAAAGTCCTGAGGAGTTCCGAAACGTGAGGTCGGAGCGAAGTAGCCCGTTACCTGATAACCCCAGCTTCCGTCGAAGGGATGCTCCAAGATACCCATAAGCTCGATGTGGGTATAGCCCATATCCTTTACATAATCGGCGAGCAGGTCGGCAACCTCTCTATAGCTGTAGAAGGAGCCGTCCTCGTGCTGTCTCCAGGAACCGAGGTGAACCTCGTAAATAGACATCGGCTTGCTCTCGTAGCCGCCCTTTTTACGCTCCTCAATCCACTTCTCGTCCTCCCACTCATAAGAATTGAGGTCGGTTACGATAGAAGCGGTTTCGGGACGCATCTGCTGTGTATATCCGAACGGGTCGGTCTTATCTACACAGAAGCCGTCCACGGTCTTAACCTGGAATTTATACATTTCGTTCTCGGAGATTCTCGGAATAAAAATCTCGTGAACGCCTACCTGGCTTACCTTGCTCATCATATGCATAGCGGGGTCCCAGTTATTGAAGTTACCGATAACCGAAACACGCTGGGCGTTAGGAGCCCATACGTTAAAGAGTACGCCCTCGACGCCGTTTATAGTTTTCTTGTGAGCGCCGAGCTTATCGTAAAGATTATAGTGAGTACCCTGTCCGAAAAGATATCCGTCAACCTCGCTGAACTGAACGGGGAAATAGTTACTGTCTTCACTCTCGTAGTAATTGCCTTCCTCGTCCCAAGCACGGTAATAATAATCAAAGACTCTATCGGTATGTACATTAGCGGCGAAAATACCTTTCTCGTGTACCAAAAAGGCGCGGTGAATCTCTCCGTTATCCTTATTTACAAATTCAACGGAGTTGCACTGCGGAAGGTAAACCGCGATTCTGAGACCGTATTCCGTAAAATGCGGTCCCAAAAGGCCGCGCGGCATATTGTTATACATATACGCAACCTGTGTGAGATATTCTTCGTTAAAAAGCTTTCTCATATTGTAATCAATTTCCATAACCAAGCCTCATTTCTTCTTTTAAATTAAGATATAATATACTGCACAAGCCTAACTCACCAGCCACCTAGTGCATTTTACTATATTTATACACAAATTATATAATAATTTTATATATTTTTCTATAGTCACTTGATTAATTTAGTCGTTTATGCTACTATAATAACAAAAATGTCTATTAACAGGAGAAATATATATGGATTTAAGAGTTAAAAGAACGCAAAAAAACATAAAAGACGCTTTTTTTGAACTGAGGAAAAAGAAAAGCCTCGACAAAATCAGCGTTAAGGAATTAAGCGAGCTTGCTATGATAAACAAGGCGACCTTCTATCTCCATTACCGGGATATTTACGAGCTTTCGGACACGCTGGAAAACGAGCTTATCGAGAGAATTATCTCGGATGTCCACAACATAAACTTCACCAAGGAAAATTTTAAATGGTTCGCCGAAACCCTGAGCCGTTCTATCCTTAAAAACAAGGACTATATAGAAACGCTTTTCTCGGGTTACGAAAACAACCAGTTTATAGACCACCTCGAGATAAGCCTTAAATCCTACATTTTTTCAACTTTCCCGCGGATTAAGAACAACAGCGAAAATAATATACTTTTCACGTTCTTTATACAAGGTTCGTTTCGTACATATATACGCAACATCAACATCGACAAGGACGTATTAATAGATACAACCAGCAATATGATGATGAGGATTCTCAGCGAATATACATTTTAGTTTTTTTAACTATTTTCAGACAAACTTTTTCTTGACATTAATAAAGGTATGTAAGATAATTTTAGAGTATTTATTAACCGTTAAATTACAAACTCGGATTAACGGGAGGAATTAATTTGGGAAAGATTTTTAAAAACTTTTTACCGCATAAATGGACGGTACTGCTTATAATCCTGCTCCTCGTGGTACAGGCTTCGTGCGACCTGGCTCTGCCTCAGTTCACCTCGGGCATAATAGACACAGGTATTCAGAATAAAGGCGTAGAGCATATTCTGCCCGAGAAAATGACGGCTAAGGAATACGACTACGCGGTTATGTTTATGACGGATTCCGAGAACAAGCTTTTCACCTCGTCGTATAAAAAGGACGGCAAGCTTTACTCGCGTACCGTAAACGACAGCAAAACTCTCCAAAAGCTCGACGATAAGCTCCTGCTCCCGATAATGACGGATTACAGTATGGCAACTTTATCGACAGCGCGTCTTACGGAGCTGGTGAAGCAGAATATCAACAAAACTCTCAAGGATATCACGCTTTCTACCATAACTCTCGAACAAATCGAGAAGTTTTTCGGGGTTAAGCTTCCTACTTTCGACAACACAAGCACTGACGAAAACGGCGAGCCCGTTACCGAGAAATGCGTAGACGCCCGCCCGCTTATAAAAATGCTTATCGACGGAAAAGAAATCAATATCAAGACGGGTATCCCCATACTGCCGTCGCTGAAAACAACTATAAAGCTAGAAAAAAACGACCTTATCCAAACAAGACAAGCCTTTGACAGCTCGCTGAAAGCCTTAGGCAGCGATACCCTCAAAAACTCGGCTATCGCGTTCGCGGTTAAATGCGATAAAGAAGCGGGCGTTGATGTAAACAAAATTCAGACCGATTACCTGTGGCTTACTGGAATAAAGATGCTTATAGTATCGCTTATACTTTCAGCCGCCGCGATTTTGGCGGGCTTATTCGCCGCGATAGTCGGCTCGAAAATCGGTAAGGAGCTCAGAAGCCGTGTATTTAAAAACGTAATCGGCTTCTCTAACGCCGAGATTGATAAGTTTTCCACAGCCTCGCTCATAACACGTACCACAAACGATATCCAACAGGTACAGATGGTATCGGTACTGCTGCTCAGAATGGTACTTTACGCTCCGATTATCGGTATCGGCGGCGTTATAAAGGTTATCAGCACAGGCGCAAGTATGTGGTGGGTAATCGCGCTCGCTGTCGGAACTATTATGGCACTAGTATTCTCGCTTACGGCGATTGCTATGCCTAAGTTCAAGCTTATGCAGAAGCTTATCGACCGCGTTAACCTTATTTCACGTGAAATACTCACGGGTATCCCCGTAATAAGAGCGTTCAGCCGGGAGGATAAGGAGGAAGAACGCTTCGACGAGGCTAACGTCGAACTGACTAAAACTATGCTCTTTACTAACCGAGTTATGACATTTATGATGCCGATGATGATGATACTTATGAACTTTGTGTCGGTACTTATAGTGTGGGTAGCCTCGGGACATATCAGCGAGGGCAATATGCAGGTCGGCGAGATGACGGCGTTTATCACCTATTCTATGCAGATTATTATAAGCTTCCTAATGCTCACTATGATGTCGATATTCCTGCCGAGAGCCGCCGTAGCCGCGGGACGAATCGACGAGGTAATTAAAACCGAGTCCTCGGTAGTTGACCGCGAAAACGCCGAAGAACTCCGCGGAAGCAACCCGACGGTCGAGTTTAAAAACGTAAACTTCAGGTACCCGGGGGCTGACGAGGATGTGTTAAACTCTATCAGCTTTACGGCTAAGCCCGGTGAAACCACCGCGATTATCGGCTCTACGGGAAGCGGAAAGTCAACCCTCGTAAACCTTATACTCAGGCTCTACGACGTTACAAGCGGCGAGATTGATATTTACGGCAAGGATATAAGGGACGTTACCCTGAGCTCTCTGAGGGAGCAGATAGGCTATGTACCGCAGAAGGGTATCCTTTTCAGCGGTACAATTAACTCAAACTTAAAATTCGGCAACCAAAACGCTTCCGCCGAAGAAATACAGGAAGCGGCGGATATAGCTAAAGCGAGCGAGTTTATCGACAGCAAGCGCGACCGCTTTGACAGCGCCATTTCTCAGGGCGGTACCAACGTATCGGGCGGACAGAAACAGCGTCTTTCGATAGCTCGGGCTATCGTAAAAGACCCGAAAATCTATATTTTCGACGACAGCTTCTCCGCTTTAGATATGAAAACCGATAAAGAATTGCGTCAGGCTCTTTCGGAAAAAACAAAGGACAAAACGGTTATTATCGTAGCCCAGCGTATTTCTACTATCCTCAAAGCCGAGCAGATTATCGTGCTCGACGAGGGCAAAATCGCGGGTATCGGAACCCACTCTCAGCTTCTCGAAAGCTGTCCCGCTTATCTCGAAATCGCTAAATCCCAGTTATCCGAAAAGGAACTCGGTATAAAGGAGGTCGAATAATATGGCTGAACCAAAAAGACCTCACGGCAGAGCGGGCGGAAGAATGGCGCCCGTAGAAAAAGCCAAAGATTTTAAAGGCACGATGAAAGCCCTTATAAAATACGCGGGCAAATTTAAGGCGGCGATTTTATTCGTAATGTTCTGCGCCGCGGCTTCGACTATTTTCTCCGTTATAGGCCCGAAAATCCTCGGTAACGCTACATCTGAGCTCGCGAGCGGGCTTATGAAACAAATCTCGGGTACAGGCTCGATAGATATGGGCGCGGTTGGTTCAATTCTGCTCATAGCTCTGTTGCTCTACGCGGTAAGCGCGGCGTTTATGTTTATTCAGGGTTGGATAATGACCGGCGTTACACAAAAAATGTGCTACAAAATGAGGCGTGATATTTCGAAAAAAATTAACCGAATGCCTCTAAAATACTTCGAAAGCCGTACCTACGGCGAGGTTCTCTCGAGAATAACCAACGACGTCGATACTTTCGGAATGGGACTTAACCAGAGTATAACCCAGATTATAACCTCGGTCTGTACTATTCTCGGAACTCTGATTATGATGCTCGTTATATCGCCTTTGATGACGCTTATTTCTATCGCGATACTCCCGATTTCCATTTTCCTCATCAGCTTTATCGTTAAATTTTCGCAAAAGCATTTCAGAAACCAGCAGGAATACCTCGGCGTTATAAACGGTACGGTCGAGGAAAGCTTTGGCGGACACCTTATAATCAAGGCGTTCAACAAGGAAAAAGAAACCTTAGATGACTTTGAGAAGTCGAACGACGTTCTCTACAAGAGCGCCTGGAAATCCCAGTTCTTATCGGGAATGATGATGCCTCTTATGATGTTCGTGGGCAACCTCGGGTACGTAGCTGTGGCAATTTCGGGCGCTATGCTCGCGATAAACGGCGTAATCCTCATAGGCGATATTCAGGCGTTTATCCAGTATGTGCGAAACTTTACCCAGCCTATACAGCAGATTTCCCAGGTCATTAACCAGATTCAGAGTATGACCGCGGCGGCGGAGAGAGTTTTCGAGTTCTTGAACGAGGAGGAAGAATCCCAAACCGTCGAAAATCCCGTTGACGTTAAAACCGTTAAGGGAGACGTCGAGTTCGACCATGTTAGGTTCGGCTATAACGAGAATAAAATTATCATTAACGACTTCTCGGCGAAAATTTCGAGAGGTCAGCGTATAGCGATTGTAGGTCCGACAGGCGCGGGTAAAACCACTATAGTAAAACTCTTAATGCGTTTTTACGACGTTAACAGCGGCGCTATTAAAATAGACGGTCATAACATAAAGGACTTCAACCGTCGAGAGCTTCGGGACGCGCTCTCAATGGTGCTTCAGGACACTTGGCTGTTCAACGGAACTATTATGGAAAACATCCGCTACGGACGGCTCGACGCTACGGACGAGGAGGTTGTCGCCGCGGCTAAAGCGGCTCACGCCGACCGATTTATAAAAACTCTCCCGGGCGGCTACAAGATGGAGCTTAACGAGGACGCGGGCAACGTAAGCCAGGGACAAAAACAGCTCCTCACTATCGCTCGGGCAATCCTCGCGGACAACCCGATACTCATCCTCGACGAAGCGACTTCCTCGGTAGACACCCGAACCGAGTCGCGAATCCAAAGAGCGATGAACAACCTTATGAAAGGCAGAACAAGCTTTATTATCGCCCACAGATTATCGACGATAAAGGACGCGGATTTAATCCTCGTTATGAAGGACGGAGATATTATCGAACAGGGTACCCATACCGAACTGCTTGAAAAACAGGGCTTTTATTCCCAGCTCTACAACAGCCAGTTTGAGAATTGACCGCAACCTACACCCTTTCCCCTTTGCCCTTTCCCCTCACAATGTGTTGACTTTTTAATTTTATGGTTGTATAATATAGATTGCATTTTTACGTAATTTTTTACGTATGTTCTTAAAGAAATTTTGGGTTGAGAGGATCTTGTAATTATGAGAACTATACCTTTTTCCCCTCCCGATTTGGGACAAGATGAAATTGACGCGGTCGTAGAGGTTTTAAAGTCGGGCTGGATTACCACCGGCCCCAAGACTAAGCTTTTAGAGAAAAGAATAGGTGAATACTGCCACACAGGTCAGGCGGTATGCTTATCTTCGCAGACTTCCTGCGCCGAGATGACGCTTCGTATTCTCGGAGTAGGCCCTCAGGACGAGGTTATTTTACCCGCCTATACGTACACGGCTACCGCTTCGGTAGTTTATCACGTAGGCGCTACGCCCGTTATGATTGACTGTAAACCCGGCACGTTCGAGATGGACTACGACAAAATGGAAGCCGCTATAAACGAACACACCAAGGTTATTATCCCCGTTGACTTAGCGGGTATCGTGTGTGATTACGACAGGATTTACGAGGCTGTCAGAAATCAGCGGGATAAATTCCGCCCTAATCCGAATAACAAAATCCAGCAGCTTATCGGACGAGTAGTGATTATGGCTGACGGAGCGCACGCTTTCGGCTCAAGATGGCACGGAAAAATGTGCGGAGAAATCGCGGATTTCACCAACTTCAGCTTTCACGCCGTTAAGAATATGACTACCGCCGAGGGCGGAGCGGCTGTACATAGACTCAGAACGCGTATCGACGAGGAAAAGGTTTATAAGCAGTATATGCTCTGGTCGCTTCACGGACAGACTAAGGACGCGCTTGCCAAGAACACCTCGGCGAGCTGGGAGTACGACGTAGTAAACGCTCAGTACAAGTGTAATATGCCCGATATTTTGGCGGCGGTAGGCTTAGCTCAGCTCGACCGCTACGAGAAAATGCTCGACCGCAGGCACGAGCTTATCAAGCGTTACGACGAGGCGTTTAAGAATTTAGACGTTCAGCTTTTAGAGCATACAGGCGAAAATCACCGCAGTAACGGTCACCTCTACTTTGTCCGTTTCCTCGGTAAAGATGCCGAGTTCAGAAACGAATTCTACAACCGTATGGCTGATAACGGCGTAATGTGTAACGTACACTTTAAACCGCTTCCTATGCTTTCGGCTTATAAGAACAAGGGCTTTGATATTAAGGATTTCCCCTACGCTTATAATATGCACAAAAACCAGCTTACTCTTCCGATGAACTCAACTATATCGGACGACGACGCTCAGTACGTAATTGATACATTCCTTAAAGTTTACGACAGTATGATTTAAGAGGCTTATAATTTTGAAAGAATTACTCGAAAAACGGCTCAATTTAATAATTATGGGTGTAGTGATAATCGCGTTAATCGCGGTTGTTATTCCGTTGTCTGTAAACACTATCCAGACGCGTACCTCGGAAGCTGAAATTGAAACGGTAGTTTCGACTACCCAAGCCGAAACCGAGATAGAGGTAACCGAAGCGCCTACCGAGCTTAAAATTGTTACCAAAAAAGTAAATATCGAGCCTAAAGCCAAGGCTAAGGCGTCAAAAAAAAACGAAAAAACCGTTAAAAAGGTAAAAAAAAACAGTAAATCCGAAAAAAAGGTAAAAAAAACGGATAATTTCAAGAAAAAATCCAAACCTAACTTTTCCTACGCGACAGCTCCCAAGCAGCCGGGCGTAAGCTACACGGCTCAGTGGAACGCGGGATATTTAGTCGCTATAGATAACCCCGACAAAAGCTACCGCCCCGCCCACGTAGAGCTTTCGGATCTCGACAGGGATTTACTCGAGAGGCTCTGTTACGGAGAATTCGGCGACGGCGGATTCACGGGAGCCGCTTTAGTGGCTCAGTCGGTCAAGGACGCTATGAACACCTTTGGTATAGGGAGCGTCAAGGAGGTTATAAAAAGCCTCAGCTACGACGGTCGAACCGATATCCCCGCGGGCAAAACGATTAAGGACGCGGTTACTTACATATTCGATATGGACAAGTCCGCGGTTCAGCACCGCATAATTTATATGTACGACACGGCGTATGTTGATTCCGAGTTCCACGAAACTCAGAACTACGTATGCACGTTTAAATCAACAAGATTTTTTGATAAGAAATAAAATTGAGATGTCATTCTGAGCGGCGGCGAAGCCGAAATGCGAAGCATTTAGCCGAAGAATCTCCTTCCTGTTTATGACTTTGATTAATGAAAAGGAGATCTTTCGACTGCAACGCCTAGGCGTTGCGCTCAAGATGACATTTTTTATATTTAAAAAGGAGTAAAAATGTTCAGAGAATTAACCCGCTCCGACAAGGAGCTTTACCTTAAATACGTCGATATTTTCTATCACACCGACGTGGTGGTATCACCTGTACCTAAGGAAAATTACGAATCAACATTCAACGAGCTTATGCGCTCGGACGACTACTTAAAATGCTATATCTTCGAGTGTGAGGGCGAAGCGTGCGGATTTGTACTGCTCTCGAAAAGCTTTTCTCAGGAAGCGGGCGGAATCTCGGTAACAATTGAGGAAATCTACATCGACGAGAAGTACCGCGGACGAGGTCTCGCGACCGAGTTTTTCGAGTATTTAAAGGGCATAGACGAGATTAAACGCCTCAGGATCGAGGTCGAGGACTATAACGAGGGCGCGAAACGCCTGTACGAGCGTATGGGCTTCGAGCTTCTGCCTTATTTGCAGATGGTTATAGATAAGTGGAAAAACAGTTAAAAGTTAATAGTTGTATAATATTAAATTCGGTCGGATAGAATTAAATCTATCCGACCGAAATTTTTATCTGTAAACTGTTATCCAGACTTTATTTAAAGTAAGCAACTCCGCTTTCGAAAATCTTCTGGTCTTTATTAAACGGAACGTTAGCGTAGAGGTTATCGCCCTTACGCTCACTGTGTCCCATTTTACCGAGAATACGTCCGTCGGGGCTTGTGATACCCTCGATAGCGCATACCGAGCCGTTTACGTTATAAGCGATATCCCCACTCGGATTTCCGTTTAAGTCCACATACTGAGTAGCGACCTGACCGTTTTCGATAAGACGCTTAACCGTCTCGTCGTCAGCCATAAATCTGCCCTCGCCGTGAGATACGGGTACCGCGAACACATCGCCCGCCTGAACCTGCGAGAACCACGGAGATTTAACCGAGGTAACCCTCGTATAAGCCATATGCGAGATATGACGACCTACGGTATTGAATGTAAGAGTGGGATCGGTCTCCTTAATATCGCGGATTTCGCCGTAAGGCACAAGACCCAGCTTGATAAGCGCCTGGAAGCCGTTACAGATACCGAGCATAAGTCCGTCGCGTTTGTTGAGAAGCTCGTTTACAGCCTCTTTGATTCTCGGATTTCTAAACGTAGTCGCGATAAACTTACCCGATCCGTCAGGCTCGTCGCCGCCCGAGAATCCGCCCGGGAACATAATCATCTGGCTCTCTTTAATAATGCTCTCCATCTTCAAGATAGTGTCCTCGATATCGGAGGGCTTTAAGTTTTTAACTATAAGAAGCTCAGCCTCGGCGCCCGCCTTTTCGAACGCTCTCGCGGTATCAACCTCGCAGTTGGTACCCGGGAACACAGGGATAAACACCTTGGGCTTAGCGGTTTTTATCAGAGGTGCTTTAGTATTTCTTTGCGTAAAGAGTTCTGCGCTTCTTCCCATTTTCGGGCATTGCGCCTTTGTTGGGAATACTTTTTCAAGAGGAGCGCTCCATTCACTGATAATTTTATCAATTTCAATTTTCTCGCCATTGATTTCGATTTCTTCATTTTCCTGTACCTCGCCGAGAGGATAGTAAGTTATATTATCGGGGAGAGTTTTATCTCCCTTTAACTCGAGTATAAGCGAACCCGAAAGAGGAGCGAAAAGCTCGTCGAAATTAAGCTCGTTGGTAAATTTAAAGCCGAGCTTGTTGCC
Organism: uncultured Clostridia bacterium; assembly: GCA_946187325.1. Taxonomy (GTDB): domain Bacteria; phylum Bacillota; class Clostridia; order Oscillospirales; family Acutalibacteraceae; genus Ruminococcoides. The sequence continues at coordinate 35,828 of CAMHQC010000007.1, read as the reverse complement.
GAAGCAAGCCTTACATACCGACGCCGCCGCGCCGCCCTCCTTAACTACACTAGCCGAGAGAACCTCGCCCTTATCCATAAGCTCGTAGACCGCGTTATACATAGCCTTTAGCTCTTCCCATTTCGGCATAAGCGACTTCTTATCCTCGGGAACGGGAACGTAAATTACCTTAGAGCCGGCTTTCTTGAACTCGGCGGAAATAGTCTTGCTCGCCTTAGTCATAGCCACGGCGAAAGAAACTAAGGTCGGCGGAACGTCAATCTGCTCGAAAGTACCGCTCATAGAATCCTTACCGCCGATAGACGGAATACCTAAGTTGAGCTGAGCCTGCATAGCTCCGAGTAATGCCGCCGCGGGCTTACCCCAACGCTCAGGCTTGTCCATAAGCTTTTCGAAATACTCCTGGAAGGTGAGTCTCGCTTTAAGCGGATACGCTCCGATTGCCAAAATTTTCGACAGCGACTCGACAACCGCGTAGGCTGAGCCGTGGAACGGACTCCAGCGTGAAACTCCGGGGATAAAGCCATAGCTCATAGCGGTAGCGTCGTCGGTCTCGCCCTTAAGGAGCGGAATTTTAGCCGCCATAGCTTCCTGGGGAGTGAGCTGGGTTTTACCGCCGAACGGCATAATAACCGTACCCGCGCCGATACTCGCGTCGAAACGCTCGGAAAGTCCAATCTGTGAGCATACCTCTAAACGAGCCATATTCTTTGTAAACGCTTCTGCCGTAGAAAGACCTTTTAAGCTTTCGGGGCAGGAGGTTCTGTAACAATTATTCTCGTCGGGCGCTTTAATATACGCGTCCGAGGTCTGGGTAACGCCGTTTGTGTTTAGAAACTCACGGCTGATATCAACGATAGTATCTCCGCGCCAATTCATAGTGAGGCGGGGATTTTCGGTTACAACCGCGACGGCTGTAGCCTCTAAGTTTTCGGTTTCGGAGAGCTTTATAAATTTATCTACATCGCCCTTGTTAAGTACAACAGCCATTCTCTCCTGGCTTTCGGAGATAGCAAGCTCCGTGCCGTCTAAGCCCTCGTACTTTTTGGTAACTTTGTCGAGGTCAACCTTCAGTCCGTCGGCGAGCTCGCCGATAGCTACGCATACTCCGCCCGCGCCGAAGTCGTTACAGCGCTTTATCATCTTTGCAACCTCGGGGTTGCGGAAAAGGCGTTGGATTTTACGCTCTGTAGGCGGATTACCTTTCTGAACCTCTGCTCCGCAGGTTTCGATAGAGCTTGTGGTATGAGCCTTAGAGGAGCCTGTCGCTCCGCCGCAGCCGTCGCGTCCTGTACGTCCGCCGAGAAGCACGATTACATCGTCGGGAGCGGGAACCTCTCTGATAACATTTTCCTTGGGAGAAGCGCCGATTACCGCGCCGATTTCCATTCTCTTAGCTACGTAGCCCTGGTCGTAAAGCTCTACGACCTGACCTGTGGCAAGACCGATCTGGTTGCCGTAGGAGGAGTAACCCTGAGCCGCGCCTGTGGTAATTTTACGGCTGGGAAGCTTGCCCTCCATAGTGTCCTTAAACGCAACGGTCGGGTCGCCCGAGCCTGTAACTCGCATTGCCTGGTAGATATAAGCTCTGCCCGAAAGCGGATCTCTTATAGCTCCGCCGAGACAGGTAGCCGCTCCGCCGAAGGGCTCGATTTCTGTCGGATGGTTATGGGTTTCGTTCTTAAACTGAACGAGCCATTTTTCAGTTTTTCCGTCGATAGTAACGGGAACTTCTATAGAACAGGCGTTAATCTCCTCGCTCTCGTCGAGGTCGGGAATAAGCCCTTTCTTTTTGAGCGATTTCATACCGATAAGAGCCATATCCATAAGGCTTACGTTTCTGTCGGTATCCTTTCCGTAGACCTCATCGCGGGTATCGTAGTACGCCTGCAGGGCGTTTTCGATAGTCTCGCTGAGGGCGGATTTTTCTATTTCAACTTTGTTTAATTTGGTGAGGAATGTGGTATGACGGCAGTGGTCAGACCAATAGGTGTCGATAACCCGAAGCTCTGTAACCGTAGGGTCGCGCTTCTCGGTATCGCGGAAATAATCTCGGGTAAACTTTAAGTCCGCAAGCGTCATAGCGAAGCCCATCGAGTCGAAAAACTCCCGCATTTCGTCGTCGTTCCACTCGATAAAGCCCTCAATCCGCTTAACGTTTTCGGGTACATCGAGAGGCATTTCAAGCGACTCGGGCTTGTCGAGAGAAGCTAAACGGCTCTCGACGGGGTTAATCATATAATCCTGAATTTTCTTAAACTCGTCGTCGGTAATATCGCCCTTAACGCAGACAACCCTCGCCGTGAGGATATTGGGGCGCTCGCCCTGAGTTAAGAGCTGAACGCACTGCTCGGCTGAGTCGGCGCGCTGGTCGTACTGACCAGGGAGATACTCCATAGCGAAAACTCTGTATCCGTCCTCTACGGGTAAATTCTCCTCGTAGATAATATCCTGGTTAGGCTCGGAGAGGATAATATTCTTAGCCTTATCGAACTCCTCGCGTGTCATACCCTCTATATCGTAGCGGTTTAAGAAGCGAAGCTCCTCGATAGCGCGGATTCCGAGATTATGACGCAAATCCCATTTAGTCTGCTCGGCAACAACATTCATCGCCTCGCGTTTTTCAACAAAAAGTCTGATTACTTCAGCCATAATGATTCCTCCGTTTTAAAGCAAAGTTATATGCACATAAAATTACATTTTATTTTACCATAATACCGCCGCTTTATGTTTAAATATAAGAATTAAAAACAGTAATTAGTACGCAGTTCTCAGCAGTCGGCGGAGAACAATCTCGTACCCCTTTTCAAAGGGACACAAGAGTTGTATTCCTTAAAAAGGGGTACAAGTTACTAAATCCTAAGCCCTTTGCCCTTCTACTTCAAAAACGGCAGAAGCTCTACAATCCACGCGCCGAGCGGTACCAAGGCTATCGGCATAAACATCGACGGCACCATATTCGTAAGCTTCAGCTTTACATTCGAAATCATTGTAATTCCAAGCCCGATAATCACGATATAACCGACGCAGCTCATTTCGTCGATTACGAGCGCGCTGAGATACGGGCTTATAACCACGGCGAGCACCGTTAAGAGCCCCTGATACACGAGCACAAAGCCCGCGGCGAACATTACGCCTACTCCCATTGTGCTGGCGAATATCATCGACGAGCATAAATCGAGCGCCGACTTGGCGAACAGCACCGAGAGGTCGCCTTTAAGCCCCGCGTTAAGACAGCCGACTATCGTCATCGAGCCTATACAAAAGAGTATCGACGCGCTGACGAAGCCTTGGGCGAGCTTTGACTCGGGGTTATTTTTGTCGATTTTTTTCTCGAGAAAGCTTCCCAAAGTATTTATTCGTTTATCGAGATTTAAAAGCTCGCCGATAAGCGTACCCAAAATCAGCGAAACTATAATTAAAATCGCACTGTGACCGCATAGGCAGCCGCTCACCCCGATAAAAATTGTCGCCAGCCCGAGCGCTTTAAACAGGCTGTCAGTGAGCCTTTTCGGGATTTTTTTATTAAAAATTATTCCGATACCGCTGCCGATAAGCACCGTTACGACGTTAACCGCCGTGCCTAAAAGTCCGAACACAGTAAAAATCCTTTCTTTTCAGTTGAGAGTTGAGAGTTTTGGTCGTGTCATTCCGAGTTTGTCGAGGAATCTTAAAAGATCTTAACGCAGGGTATGGGTATTATTCCCCAAATTAAAAATTTGGATAATACCTCATCGACTATTTCGCCAAAGCGAAATCCGTTTCGCGACCGCTCAAGATGACATAGTTGCCTGCTGAGAACTATCAACTGTCATTATATACCGATTTACTATGTTTTACAACCTTTATTTATATTTTACACAGTCGGGATCGTCGTCATACAATCCGAGCATATATATTGTATCGTCAATATAAACACATCGGTAGACTTCCTCGAGCTTTTTGGAACGGACATCCCTAAGCTGAACCAACTTACCGTCCTTAACCTTAAAGTTGAGAACTCCGCCGTAACTCTCAATCGGGTATATGGAAAAATAATAGCCGTCACTGTGTTCATACGGCACCGAATAAACACCTTGTTTCTCGTTAACCAGCAAAGCTTTTGGATCGTCCATAGCTTCCGAATAATAATACTTAAAGCTCTTTTTATCCGTAACCTTGGGCTTACCGCTTACGTCAAATACCGCGAGCTTTAACCCGTCCTCTTCATCGCCGGTGGTATGATAGCCTATACCGAGGAGCGTGTTTTCGTCAACAGGAACCAACATTGTTGAAAATCCGCTGATTTTTACACTTCCTCTTATTTTTGGATTATTCGAATTACTTAAATCTATCACAAAAAGCGGGTCTGTATCTTTATAGGTAATAACGTACGCCGTGTTCTTTACATATCGAACCGCCTTTATTTCCTCGCCTTTAGCGAAATTAGCAACTCTGCCTATCTCGTTAAGATTGCTGTCGAGTACAAAGAGGTTGTTGTTTTTAAAATCGCCGTTTTCCTTATAGGAAGATGTAGCGATTCTGAGATTTCCGTCTTTCTCGTCAAGCGAATACTGATTATTGACTTTGCCTTTTACTCGAGTACAGGCTGTAATTATAGGAGCGTCCTTAAGCGATATTTTTATAATCACTGTCTTTTTGCTCAATTCCCTGTACGCCGCGTAACATCCCCAATTCTTATACTCCGACAGCCCGTCCGCGCCGAGAATATACAGGTTGTTTTCGTTACAATAAACCTCATCGGAACATCCGAGTATCGCTCTTGTAACGCTGTTCTTCATATTATTTAAGTTAATCGCGCTTATTACAACAAAGGACTCGTAGGCAGGCTTATCAATCGAGAAAATATCTTTTGCCGAAAGCTGTTTTTCTTTTACCTCGTCGGCGGTTGACTCGGTATTAATAACCTTCGGCAAGTCGTTTTTATCCCAGGAAAATTGCTCGGTTATAAGATACAGCTTAGAGCCTATTATCCTCGAGGAAACATCCGTACCGCTCTGGTAAAAATCATCCGTAAGCTTTACGTTGTCTATATCCGTAACATCATAAAGCTCGGCGGCGGTCAACTCATATTCCATATCCTCGTCGTAAAATGTACAGATTACTACCAGCTTACCTTTATACACATAAAGACCGTTAATTTGGTTAATAAACCTTTCTCCTTTTTTATTCTTTCTAAACGGAACGATTTTTTTAATCAACCTTGAGTTCTTTCCCTGAGCGGAATATACCTCAACCTCTTCGTTTGAAATAGCTGTTTTGTAAATATATTTTCCATCGGTCTTTACGGTATCTTCTTCGTCAACATTTTCGTATTGCAGATACGTTCCCTTATAATCCGAATTACCCGAAGAATTACCCGAATAAGATACTTTTTTTGACACGTAAGAGAACCCGTTGCCGTCGCGGTCCATTTTTTCCAGCTCATTTTTCATTTTTTTAATCTTCGCGACCTCGGAAACAATTTGCTTTCTTGAGCTGAAACTCTTTATACCGCTGACTTCCTTTTGCGTTATATTTGCAAAATTATCGGGCTTTACCCGGGCGGTGAAATTACCGTAAATTACATTTACCGATACCAAAGCGGCAATCAGTACGGCAATACAAGCCGCGACGGAAATATATATTCTCTTTCCGCTTTTCTTTTTCGGTTTTACATTATTAACTTTTTCTAAGATGTTTTCTTTATTTAAGTCCTCGGGAGCGGAAATTCCGCTGTCCTCGAACTTAGCTTTAATAAAATCTAAATTATTCATCACGTCACCTCTAAAAACTCCCGCATTTTAGCGAGACCTCGGCTGAGCTTAGAGCGTACTGTTGTTGCCCGAAGTCCTAACAGCTTTCCGATTTCCTTACTGTTTAAACCCGCTTCCGCCGAAAGAAGAACTATATCCTTTTCCTCGGGACTTAGAATTTCCAGCGCTTCTTTAAGCTCGACAGATTTAAAGTCAGTATATGAGGCTATGTTAAGCTCGTCGATATCGCCCGACTCTTTCCGCTTAATCTGTTCCCTGATATACGCCGAACAACTGCGGTATAATATACGGAATATCCACGATAAAAAAGCCTTTTCGCTTTTAAGAGTATAAATATTCTCCCACGCCTGCGTGACGCAGTCCATAACCGCGTCGTACGCGTCATCTTCGCCGACTTTAAAATAAGCGTACCTGTACAGCTTGTCCTTATAAATTAAAAACAGCTTCAAAAACGCGTCTTTGTCGCCTTTTTTAGCCATATTTATTAGTTTTATCTCGTCCATAACCTCACCTCCAACGACGTCGTTCATATATATAGTGTAAAATATTTCCAAAAGTGTTGCAAGATATTTTTATTTTTCAAAAAAATAATTTTTTGTATTGATTTTATATCAATATTTTGATATAATTTGTATATAATATAGATAAAGGAGTTGTTTTTATGCCGAAAATCAGACCGAGCTCGGATTTAAGAAACCATTACAACGAGATTTCCGAATTTTGCCATAAAACTCAGGAGCCTGTGTTTATAACTAAAAACGGCACAGGTGATGTTGTAATTATTTCCAACGAAGTTTACGAACGACTTTGCGGAAGAGAATACCTTTTCAATAAAATCGACAGCAGTTTAAACCGTATGAGTAAAACTTCAGGCAGACCCGCTAAAGAGGTTTTAGCAGATATCGCGAAGGAGTTTAACCTTGAGTAAATACGAAGTAATTGTAGAGGCGGCAGCCGAGGAGGATTTATATAATATCTTTGATTACATTTCCAACTCTCTTTTTGAAACCGAAACCGCTAAAAATTTGATTGAAGCTATAAGCGGAGCCTTTGAATCCTTGGAGCAATTTCCGCTTAGAACTCCGATAATCTTAAGGGAAAGATATAAGGATATAAATCTCAGACGATTAATTGTTAAGAACTATTCCGTTATTTATTTCGCGGACGAAAAGAAACACCGTGTACATATCATCAGCGTTATCAATAACCGCAGAGATATTGAGTATTTATTTGACGAGCTGTAACAGGCTCGTCTTTTTCTAATTTTATCTAAAATTTCACATTTGTAATTCAATTGTAATTGCAAGGCGGGTGTAATTGTGATACAATTATTATGTATTGTTATATTCAAACTTGGAAGGAGTTTTAAGTATGTGCGGTATATGCGGATTTACGGGCGAGGTGCTTGACCGCGAGAAAACTATTCATAATATGACCGAGGTTATCACCCACCGGGGCCCCGATTCCGACGGATTTTTCCAGGACGATTACATCAGTATGGGCTTTAGAAGGCTCAGCATTATCGACCTTGACGCCGGGCATCAGCCTATCTATAACGAGGATAAGACCTTAGTCCTCACCTTTAACGGCGAGATTTATAACTACAAGGAGCTCAGAGAGGAGCTCAAACAGGCGGGCCATACCTTCGCCACCGACGCCGACAGCGAGGTTCTCGTGCACGGCTACGAGGAATGGCGCGAGGATATGCTGTTAAGACTTCGCGGTATGTTCGGCTTCGCGATTTATAATACCAAGGACAAGAGCCTGTTTATCGCGCGCGACTTTTTCGGCATTAAGCCTATGCACTATACCCTGATAAACGGCAGGGATTTAATCTACGCCAGCGAGATTAAAAGCATACTTGAACATCCTAAATACGAAAAAAAATTTAACACGAAAGCTTTAGACACATATCTTTCGTTCCAGTACGCCGTACCGCCCGAGACCTTCTTCGAGGGAGTTTACTGCCTGCTTCCGGGTCACTATATGACTTTTAAAAACGGCGAGCTCGAGACTATTCGCTACTGGGAAGCTAAGTTTAAGCCCGACGAAAAGATGACCGAGGACGAGGCGGTCGATAAAATCGAGAAAGTTTTCGAGAACTCGGTTAACGCCCATAAAATCGCCGACGTAGAGGTCGGCTGTTTCCTGTCGAGCGGAGTCGATTCGAGCTACGTTTCAACTTATTTCGCCGACCAGAAAACCTTTACCGTGGGATTCGATTTCGGTCAGAGATACAACGAAATCTCCTGGGCGAGCAATCTTTCCAAGGAAATCGGCGTGGAACATCATACCCACCTCATCTCCAGCGAGGAGTTCTGGGACGCTGTTCCGACGGTTCAGTACCATATGGATCAGCCGTTAGCCGACCCGAGCTGTATCGCGCTTTACTTTGTATCGAGGCTCGCGAGCGAGTACGTTAAGGTTGTGCTTTCGGGCGAGGGAGCCGACGAGCTTTTCGGCGGTTATACCTGCTACAACGACCCGAGAGTATTTAAAATTTATCAGACGGTAGTTCCCTACTGCCTAAGACGCGCTCTGTGTAAGCTCGCTAAGAAGCTCCCCGATATCAAGGGCAGAGATTATATCATAAGAGCTACTCATCCGCTCGAAAAACGTTATATAGGCAACGCGTTTATGTACGATTACGACCAAAAGCGCGAGCTTCTGCGCGACCCGTCTATCGCGACAGACCCGCTTAAACTAAATTCGCTTCGCCGTATCTACAACCGCTCCCGACGTCACGATGACGTCACCAAAATGCAGACTCTCGACATCAATCTTTGGATGGTCGGAGATATACTGCTCAAAGCCGACAGAATGTCTATGGCGAACTCCTTAGAGCTACGAGTACCTTTCCTCGACAAAGAGGTGTTCAAGGTAGCCTCAAAGCTCCCGACTAAATTCAGAGTTAATAAATACAACACAAAATACGCTATGCGCAGAGCCGCTCAGCGACATCTCCCTCAGGAAACCGCCGAAAAAGAAAAACTCGGCTTCCCTGTACCGACCAGAGAATGGCTTAAGGACGAGCGCTATTACAATATAGTTAAGGAAGCCTTCGAGAGCGAAACGGCTCAGAAGTTCTTCAACAGCGATATCCTCGTAGGCTGGCTCGACCGGCATTACAATCAGATTGAGGATAACAGCCGTAAAATCTGGACTATTTACATCTTTATCGTGTGGTATAACATCTACTTTAACGAGAACGATAAGAAGGTAACTAAACCGCAAAACCACTTAGTCGAGCTAAAGGCTAAGGCGGAGGCTCAGCGCAAGCTCGCCAAGCAGAAAGCCGCAATCGCCAAGGTTCAGGCTGAGCTAGCTTCTCAGGAGGGCTTGGGCGACGACGGTTACGCAGAGAACGCTATCGATAACGTAGAGGAAGCGTTTGACGACGATGATAAGCTCGCCTCGAAATTCCAAAACCTGCAGGAAAGAGTAGTCGGCTCGCTCCCGAGCGAAAATCTTACTCCGCTCCAGCAAGCCGAGCAGGTCGCTATGGAGATGGAGGATGAGGATGAGGACGAGGACGACGAGCATATTATCGAGGAAAGCTCCGACTACGAAGAAACCGAGCCCCAGGAGGAGCTAATCGACATAACCAAGCAGTCCGAAATCACCGACGACAACGGAATTATCCTCGACGACGTTATCGACAGCATTATCAGCGATATGGACGACATTAAGAACAGTTGATAGTTGAGAGTTGATAGTGGATAGTTATGAAAAACTTAACAGAAAAAACGTTAAACAGCAAGACTGTATTTGACGGGAAAATCTTACATATTAAACTCGACGAGGTTGAGCTTCCCGACGGCAACACGGCTTCTCGCGAGGTAGTTCACCACCAAGGCGGAGTATGTATCGCCGCTATGGACGAGGATAAAAACCTCTACTTCGTAAGGCAGTTCAGGTATCCGTATATGGAGGTAACGCTCGAGTTACCCGCGGGCAAGCTCGAAAAGGGCGAAACCGTACTCGAAAACGGAAAACGCGAGCTAAAAGAAGAAACGGGCTGTGAGGGCTACAGCTTTATAACCCTCGGAGCTATGTACCCGAGCACAGGCTATACCGACGAGATAATCCATCTTTTCGCGTGCAGGGTAAAGTCCGTAGGCGAGCAGAGTCCCGACGAGGACGAGTTCTTAAACGTCGAGAAAATACCGCTCAACAAGGCAGTCGAGATGGTGCTTAACAACCAAATTCCCGACGCTAAAACCCAGATTACGATACTAAAGCTTAAAATGCTATTGGATTCGGGCAAAATCTAAACGAAAGGAGCGCGCCTATGCGTGTTTTCAGGGATTTAACTCCCAGCGATAAAAAGACAGCCGCCGCGCTCGGATATTTCGACGGAATACACCTCGGACACAAGGCGGTATTAAACCTCGCTTTAGAGGCTAAGAGCAGAGGACTTGTGCCGGCAGCCTTTACATTTTCGTCAACCCCGAAGTCCAAGGACAAAAACTCTCAGCTGTTAACCTATGACGAGAAAGTCGCTATGCTCGAAAATCTCGGAATAGAAATTTTATATATTCTCGATTTCGAAAAGCTAAAGGACAAAAGCCCCGAAAGCTTTGTGCGGGAAATAATAAAAAATGTTTTTAACGCCGAGGAGGTTTTCTGCGGATTTAACTATCATTTCGGCAGGCTCGGCGCAGGCGATACCGATACGCTGAAAAAGCTCTGTAAAGAGGAAAATATCGGCGTTAGGGTATGTGACCCGGTAAGGCTGGGCGATACTGTAGTGAGTTCTACCGAGATTAGAAACGCTCTTAAAAAGGGCGATATTAAAAAGGCTAACGCGCTTTTAGGCTACGACTTCGGACTTAAAAGCAAGTCGGTAAAGGGCAACCATATCGGCTCTAAAATGGGCACTCCGACTATAAACCTACGGTTTGCGGACGGAATTATCCTGCCCAGGTTCGGAGTTTACGCGTCCAAGGTCACTATAGACGGCGGGGAATATATCGGCGTTACCAATATCGGCGTAAAGCCCACGGTCGGTAGCCGCAATCTCCCGAACTGCGAAACCTGGCTTCCCGAATACTCGGGCGGAGATTTATACGGTAAAACCGTTGACGTAAGGCTAAAGGAATTTATCCGCCCCGAAAAGAAATTCGACAGCTTAGACGAGCTGAAAAAAGAAATACAAAAAAACGGAAAAACAGCGGTTCGCCTTCTCCTTGAGGAGAAGCCAACTTGTTAAGATAACTGTGTGCTGAAAACAATAAAGAAAGGATTTTATTATGTACAAAATTACACTCGGCGTAGACGGTATGATGTGCGGAATGTGCGAAGCTCACGTCAACGACCAAATCAGAAAGAGCTTTAAGGTAAAAAAGGTAAATTCGTCCCACTCAAAAAACGAAACGGTAATTATCGCTAAGGAGGAAATATCTAAGGAAGCCCTCGACAAAGCGATTGAGGAAACAGGCTATAAGCTCGTTTCCTATGATATCGAGCCCTACGAGAAAAAGGGACTGTTTAAATAGTTAACAGCTAAAGATTTCGGTCGGATAGAAAATTCTATCCGACCGAAACTTTTTTCTATTAAGTTTTAACTATCTTAAAAATCCGTTGATAATCTCCTGCTCGGCTTCGGCTTCGGTTAAGCCCAAGGTCATAAGCTTGTCTATCTGCTCGCCCGCGATTTTTCCTATAGCCGCCTCATGTACGAGCGACGCGTCTACGTTATTAGCCTCGAGCGCGGGAACAGCTAAAATCTGTCCGTTATCCATAATAATCGAGTCGCACTCGGTATGACCCTTACATTCGGCGTTACCGACGATTTTCGCCTCGAATTTCTGGTAGGAGTTATCCCTCGCGACAGCCCTCGAAACAACGTCGGCGGTAGAGTTTTTGCCGTTAAGGCTTACGGTATAGATACTGTAGGCTTTCTGCTCGTTATGCGTCATAAGCCGCTCTCTTACAACTAAGCTCGCGCCCTCTTTAAGCTCGGCGATAGTCGTACGTACAGTATCGTCAACGCCCTTAATCTGAACCATTTCCATCTCGACGGAGCTGTTTTCTTCCATATAAACCTCGGTTACGGGATTTAAAATTCTTTTACCCGAGCCCTCGCCCGAGCCGAAATGCTTTTCGACATATTTAACCTTGGAATTTTTACCTACGAAAAATCTGTGTATACCGTCGTGCTCGGAGTCGTGATTGCCGCAGTTGTCAATTCCGCAACCCGCGACTATCTCTACATCGGCGTTATCGCCTACGTAAAAGTCGTTATAAACCTCCTCTTTAAGACCGCTTTCGGTCATAACTACGGGAATATGAACGCTCTCGTTTTTAGTACCGTCTTTAATACGGATATCAATTCCGCTGACGTCCGTTTTCGGAGTAATCGAAATATTCGCGGACGACTGTCTGCCGATAGACTGGCTGTTGGAACGGATATTATAAGCGCCCGCGGGCACATCGGTCAAATCCGCGATTTCTTTTAATAAATACTGCTGTATTTTATCAAGCTTCATCAGTCATCCAACTCCTTTTTTATTCCCTTACATTTAGCTACCGCCGCCGAGGTTCCGATTAACTCGGGGAGAAGCTCGTCCTTTTTACCGTGTTTTTCGATTTCGCCGTTGTTAAGAACTACAATTTCGTCGGCGATATTTAAAATTCTCTCCTGGTGAGAGATTATTAAAATAGACCTGTCTTTAATTTCCTCGCGCTGCTGACGGAAAACGTCGATAAGGTTGCTGAAGCTCCATAAATCTATTCCCGCCTCGGGTTCGTCGAATACGGTGAGCAGAGATTTTCTTGCGAGAACAATAGCTATCTCGATTCTCTTTAACTCTCCGCCCGATAGGCTCGCGTTAACCTCGCGGTCGATATATTCCCTAGCGCACAAACCCACTAAAGATAAATACTCGCATGCCTCGGCGATAGAAAGCTCCTTTCCCGCGGAAAGACGGATAAGGTCTATAACCCTTATACCCTTAAACTTGACGGGCTGCTGAAAGGCGAACGCGATACCGAGTTTAGCCCTGTCGGTTATGCTCATATCGGTTATGTCCTCGCCCTTAAAGAAAATTTTACCCGCCGAAGGCTTTTCAAGTCCCGCGATAAGCTTGGCGAGCGTGGATTTTCCGCCGCCGTTGGGGCCTGTTACGACAATTAACTTTCCGTCGGGGATTTCGAGGCTGATGTTTTTTATAATTTCTTTTTCGCCTGAATTAACATTAAACGATAAGTTTTCAATTTTCAGCATATTACCATTCCTTTCCGCTAAACGCGTGATATTTATTATAACACAAGTTTTTAATTTAGAAAAGGGTTTTTTTCAGTTCTCAGTATCCAGATTTAACGAATAATGCCGAAGTGCGCGGCAAGGTCAATAAAAATACTGATTACTGAGAACTGAATACTATATACTAATAAGATCGGGTCGGCATTAAACCGACCCGATTATTTAATGACATTTATTTTTCATCGGACAATCAGCGCATCCGCAGGAACAGGAGGATTTACCCTGCTTTCTTTTCCGCAGGCTGTTAAATATTACAGCCCCGACAAGTCCCGCGACTATTATCGCGATAACAATTGTTCCGAGATTAGCGGTCAGCCAGTTCATAAAGTCCTCCCTTTCTGATTATTATATGTATTTATCTTACGCTTAAACGTGTAGACTCTTTATAAGGTCTAGCGAGCATATAGATTACGAAAGCGATTACCGCTATAGCGAATATTAATCCGATTACGTTAAGTCCGCCTGTAAATATCGAACCAACCTGGAATATTACGAGCGATACCGCGTAGGCGAAGATACACTGGTAAGCGATAGCGAACGCTGTCCATTTAGCCGAGTTCATCTCACGTCTGATAGCGCCGATAGCCGCGAAGCACGGAGCGCAGAGTAAGTTGAACGCTAAGAAGCTGTACGCCGCGAGCGGTGTAAGTCCGCCGAAGTCGAGTACGCCGAATACTCCGACAACTTCCTCTTTAGCGACAAGTCCCATAATTGTAGCGATAGCCGCCTTGATATCGGCGAAGCCTAAGGGAGCGAATATCCACTGGATACCGTTACCGATAGCGCCTAAGATACTGTTTTCAATCGGAATATCGGGGTTGAAGCCGAACGATGTGCCGTACCAGCCGAACACCGAGCCTGCCCAGATTGCGATAGAGGCAAGAAGGATAATAGTACCCGCTTTCTTGATAAAGCTCCAGCCTCTCTCCCACATCGAGCGGAGAACGTTGGAAACTGTCGGGAGGTGGTACGCGGGAAGCTCCATAACAAACGGAGCGGGATCGCCCGCGAACATCTTGGTTTTCTTGAGCATAATACCCGAAACCACGATAGCCGCCATTCCTAAGAAGTATGCGCTCGGAGCTACCCACCAAGCGCCGCCGAACAGCGCTGTCGCGATCATAGCGATAATCGGGAGCTTAGCTCCGCAGGGGATAAACGTTGTAGTCATAATCGTCATACGGCGGTCGCGCTCGTTTTCAATCGTTCGCGAAGCCATAATACCCGGAACGCCGCAGCCCGTACCGATTAACATCGGGATAAAGCTCTTACCCGAAAGTCCGAATTTACGGAAAATTCTATCCATAACGAACGCGATACGAGCCATATATCCGCAGCTCTCGAGGAACGCCAGGAATATAAACAGTACGAGAATTTGAGGTACAAATCCGAGCACCGCGCCTACGCCCGCTACGATACCGTCGAGGATTAAGCTCTGGAGCCAATCCGCGCAGTTAACGGCGTTAAGTCCGTTTTCTACAAGTACGGGAATACCCGGAATCCAAACTCCGTACTCGGCGGGGTCAACGGGGTTATCGAACTCGCCCTCGTCGTCGAGCGGCAGATATTTATTAATATCGTAAACCTTTATCTTTGAGTTTTCCTCGCCCTGATAGAACTCGTCTACATACGAGCCGTAGGCTTCCTCGAACGCGCCGAAATCCTTTTCGTCGTAAGCGTCCTTTAAGTCGGAAGCGCCCTTGATATTGCTGTCATTAGACGCCGCGGTTAACAGCTTGTCTAAATCTTCGTTGTTAAATACATTCTTTTCTGCCCATTTATCGACAGCCTCGTTGTAAGCGCTGTCACCGATTCCGAACAAGTGCCATCCGTCGCCGAACACACCGTCGTTCATCCAGTCGGTAAGGACTGTTCCGACGGTAGTAACCGAAATATAGTAAACGATACACATAATCAGCGCGAATATCGGAAGCGCTAAGAAGCGGTTTGTAACTACCTTATCAATTTTATCGGAGGTGGTAAGACTGCCTCGGTTCTGCTTTTTATAACAAGCCTTAATCACCGAAGCTATGTATACATATCTCTCGTTAGTGATAATACTTTCCGAGTCGTCGTCAAGCTCCTTTTCAGCCGCGTTAATATCCTTTTCGATATGCTTGAGCTTATCCTCGGGAATATTTAACTTTTCAAGCACCTTTTCGTCACGCTCAAAAATCTTAATAGCGTACCAGCGCTGCTGTTCCTCGGGCATATCGTGTAGGAAGGTTCCCTCCTCAATATGAGCGAGAGCGTGTTCTACGGCTCCGCTGAAGCTGTGCTGAGGAACGGTTTTTTCTTCCTCAGCCGCCGCGATAGCGACCTCCGCCGCTTCGGTAATGCCTGTGTTTTTAAGAGCGGAAATCTCTACAACGTGGCAACCGAGCTGGCGCGAGAGCTCGTCTTTATTAATTTTATCGCCGTTTTTACGGACAACGTCCATCATATTTACCGCTACAACTACGGGGATTCCGAGCTCGGTTAGCTGGGTTGTAAGGTAAAGGTTACGCTCTAAGTTCGTTCCGTCGATAATATTAAGAATAACGTCGGGACGCTCGTCGATAAGATAATTACGAGCTACGACCTCCTCGAGCGTATACGGCGACAGCGAGTAAATTCCCGGAAGGTCGGTGATAATTACGTCGCTGTGTTTTTTTAGCTTGCCTTCTTTTTTCTCGACGGTAACGCCGGGCCAGTTTCCGACAAACTGGTTAGAACCCGTTAAGGCGTTAAACAGCGTGGTTTTACCGCTGTTCGGGTTTCCCGCGAGAGCAATTCTAATACTCATTAATAACCTCTCTCCTATTCTACTTCTATCATTGCGGCGTCGGCTTTTCTAAGCGAAAGCTCGTAGCCGCGAACTGTTATTTCTACGGGATCGCCTAAGGGAGCGACCTTTCTCACAGTAATTTCAACGTTTTTGGTGATACCCATATCCATAATTCTGCGCTTAACAGCGCCCTCGCCGTGAAGCTTAACTACCTTTACGGTATCGCCGATTTTAGCGTCTCTAAGAGTTTTCATAATTTTCCCCCTCATATCATAATTTTCATCGCCATCTCTTTGCTGATAGCGACTCTCGATTCTTTTACGTTAACAATAACGTTTCCGCCGATTGTCGAAATAACCGTAACATCTCCGCCCACGACAAAGCCGAGGTTCTCGAGGTGCTTTTTGGTTTCGGGCAATCCGCCTACCTTTTTGATTATGTTACTCTCGTTCACGTTAGCCAACACAAGAGGCATCATATCCATACTCTCCTTATGTGTTAGTTGTTACTAACCTATTTCCCTTAACAAAAGTTAGCTTCCGCTAACTTGCTATATTATTATATGACATTGTTAACACTTTGTCAAGCATTTATGTCAAACTTTTCCGACAATTTTAAAAAACATATAAATACGGCCGGGAACAGAAGCTCTATCCATTCGCGAGCAATATTCCCGACCGTAACCATTAACTATTACCTGTTAACTATTAACTGTAATGCACTTTGTGGTACAATTTTCCGCGCAGGCGCCGCAGTCAACGCATTTTTCGTAGTCGATTACGGCAACGTTGTTTACAACCTTAATCGCCTCGCTCGGACAAACCTTCTCGCATTTTCTGCATCCGATACAACCGCTCTTACAAACCTTTCTTGTAACAGCGCCCTTGTCCTTATTACTGCACAGCACCGCGGTACGCTTAACCGCGGGCATAAGCGAGATAATGCCGTTCGGACATTCTTTTACGCAGATTCCGCAGCCTACGCAGTCGGGACGGCAAATTCGCGCGATACCGTTCTCGATAACGATAGCGTCGTTGGGACAGGCGTTTTTACAGTCGCCGAAGCCGATACAGCCGTAGGTACATTTACCCTTTCCGCCGAAAAGAAGCTTAGCGGCGGCGCAGCTTTCTATACCGCGGTAATCGACGTTATCCTCGGTATTAAAGCAATCTCCCGAGCAGTGAACCACGGCGATTTGTTCCTCGACATCCTCGAACTCTACGCCGAGAATTTCGCTTAACTGCTGAGATACAGCGTCAGCCCCGGGGATACAGAGGTTAGTAGGAGTGCCGTCCTTTTCGACGAGCGCCTTAGCGTAACCGTCGCAACCCGCGAATCCGCACGCTCCGCAGTTAGCGCCGGGCAGACAATCTCTGACCTTGGGAAACCTCTCGTCCTCTTTTACCGCCATAATTTTAGACGCGGCGACGAGTACAACCGCGCAAATAAACCCGATAATCACTACGGGGATAACAGCCATAAGAATTACATTCATATCCTTACCCCCTATTTAAACAGGTTTTCGATTACTCCGCCGAAGCCCATAAACGACAGCGAAGTAATTGAAGCCGCGATTAACGTAATAGGAAGTCCTTTAAATGACTTCGGTATATCGGCGCCCTCGAGCTTGCTTCTTACGCCCGAGAACATAACCATAGCGAGCATAAAGCCTAAGCCCGAGCCGAGCGAATTTACCATCGCCTCGACGAAGGTATATCCCTCGTCGATATTTAAGATAGTAACGCCTAAAATAGCGCAGTTTGTGGTAATAAGCGGAAGATAAACGCCGAGCGATTTATACAGCGACGGGATATATCTTTTAAGCGTAATCTCGACGAGCTGTACGAGCGCCGCGATTACGAGTATAAATACGATAGTCTGTAGATATCCCAAGTTTTGCGGATTCAACAGGAACATCTGTATAGGCCAGGTAACAGCCGTAGCGATAAGCATAACGAAGATTACGGCTAAGCTCATTCCGACAGCGGAGTTGAGCTTTTTACTAACGCCTAAAAACGGACATATTCCGAGGAAACGCGACAGTATATAGTTGTTTATAAATATCGCGGAAAAGAGGATAATAATAAGGTTAGTCATCAGCCTTTACCTCCTCTTTATTAAGCTTTCCGCAAAGCTCGGCGGACGGACAACCCGCGCAGCCGAACTCCTTTTTCTTAGGTTTATCGCCGCTGAGCTTATTTACAATCGCGATAAGCAGTCCGAATACGAAGAATCCTCCCGGAGCCATCGTCATTATCGAAATATTGTTATCGGCGAGTACGGGTATCGGGAATCCGAGCCAGGTACCGCTGCCGAAAACTTCCCTTATCGTACCCATCATAACGAGCGTAAGCGTAAAGCCCGCGCCCATTCCGAGTCCGTCTATAGCGGAGTCGATAACGCTGTTTTTCTGGGCGAACATCTCGGCTCTGCCTAAGATAATACAGTTAACTACTATGAGCGGCAGGTAAATTCCGAGCGCCTGGTCGAGTACAGGAGCGAACGCCTTAACGAGCATTTGCACCATAGTTACAAATCCCGCGATTAATACGATAAAACAGGGGATTCTGACCTTATCGGGAATAATTTTTCTCAGCGCCGAGATAACGATATTCGAGCATAAAAGAACAGCCGTTGTAGCCGCGCCCATTCCGAGAGCGCTCATAACGTTTGTAGATGTCGCGAGAGTGGGACAGGTTCCTAAAACCAGTACGAGAACGGGGTTTTCTTTAATAAGACCTTTTGAAAAATTCTGTAGTTTAGTCATCACTCCGCCTCCTTTATCATATCGTACGCCTTGAACGCGTCGGTCACGGCTTTTTTATAAGCGGTCGAGGAAATTGTCGCTCCCGAAATAGCGTCTACCTCGCCGAGAGTTTTTTCGGTTTTACCCGAATACTGCTTTCTGTACGGGTCTTCCGCGGTTTTAGAACCGAGTCCGCTTGTTTCCGAATGGGTGAGCGTTTTACTCTGTTCGATAGTTCCGTCGGAATTAATTCCGCAGATAAGGTACATATCGCCGCCGTAGCCCTTGACCTTGAGCATAAATACATAGCCCGCGCCGTTTTTGGCTTCATAAACCGCCTCGACACATTCGGGCAGTTTTTTCAGATTCATAAGCTTAAAGCCGTCGGCTTTCGGAAGAACCTCAGTCCTCGCCTGAGCGGCAGCCTTTTCGTCAGCCGCTTTTATAATCGGAGCGGTAACCGAGTTTATGTAAGCGAGCATCGCCGTTACGACAAGGCATATACAAACGAGCACCGCTATAGGCTTTATAACGTCGTTTTTCACGCCTTATCACCTCCAACGAGAGGTTTAGCCCGTGTGAGCCTTTCGATATACGGAGTCAGTATATTCATAATCAGTATCGAGAAGCTTACACCCTCGGGGAAGTTACCCCAAAATCTTATCAGCACGGTAATCAGTCCGCAGCCGATGCCGAAAATAAGCTTTCCCGATTTAGTCGCGGGAGTAGAGGAATAGTCGGTAGCCATAAAAATCGCTCCGAGCAACAGTCCGCCCGCCATAAGCTGATACAATACATCTTTACCGCAGATAAGCGACATAACCGCGACAGTTCCTATAAACGCGACGGGTGTGTGCCAGCTTATAACCCTTCTTACGATAAGGTAAATTCCGCCGAGCAGAAGCGCTAAGGCGCAGGTTTCACCCAAGCATCCCCCGCGCATACCGAGGAACATATTGAGATACGAGGGCAAGCCCTCGGTCTGGCCTTTAGCAATAAGCGCGAGCGGAGTAGCGCTCGACGAAGCGTCGGGGAATACCCAGCTCGTCATCGTACCCGAGAACGCCGTCATCATAACGATTCTCGCGGTAATAGCGGGGTTGGCGAAGTTCTGACCGATACCGCCGAAAAGCTGTTTTACAACGACAATCGCTACAACCGAGCCGAAAGCCGCCTGCCACAGCGGAATAGAAACAGGCAGGTTAAACGCCAGTATCATTCCCGTAACGACTGCCGAAAGGTCGGTAATCGTGTTCTTTTTCTTACAGATTTTCTCAAATCCCCATTCGGCAAATATACATACCGCCACGCAAACACCGATTACGAGTAAGCTTCTTAACCCGAAAATCACCACCGAGGCTATAGCCGCGGGCATCAGCGCGATAATTACGTCGAGCATAATTTTTGCGGTCGTTATATTACTGCTGAAATGAGGTGAAACGGAGGAGATTAATTTATTCATTTTTTTCCTCCTCTTTCTTTGACAGATAATTTCTGAGTACAATTTTTGAGAGCTTGTTGGTCTGGACAAGCGGTCTTTTCGCGGGACATACATACGAACAGCATCCGCATTCCATACACAAATCCACGCAGAGCTTTTCCAAATCACCGCCCGAGTTTAACGCGTAGGCTTTGGAAATAGCCCTCGGGTCGAGCTTCAGCGGACAACTGTTTAAGCATCTTCCGCAGTTAATACAAGCGGTCGTATCGTAGGGAGCGGCTTCCTTTTTGCCCATAGCCAAAACCGCGTTGGTCATTTTAAGCACAGGCGCGTCTAAATCGGGAACGGCTATTCCCATCATAGGGCCGCCGTATATCGCCTTATACGGTTCCTCTTTAAAGCCTCCCGCGAACTCGAACAGCTCTTTTACGGGAGTTCCGATAGGAGCGATAATGTTTTTCGGCTCTTTAACCGCCGAACCGTCCACGGTAACGCATTTCTCGATAAGCGGAATACCTGTTTCGAGGTACTCGCCGATAAACGCTATAGTAGATACGTTTATTACCACGGCTCCGACGTCGAGCGGAAGCCCGCCCTTGGGAATCATTTTCCCGATAGTGTTATACACTAAGACCTTCTCGCCGCCCTGGGGATATCGCGCGGGGAGCTCTTTTATCTCGACCGAGCGGTCGTTTTTAAACTGCTCTTTAATCTTTTTTACGCACTCGGGCTTATTATCCTCAATGCCGATAATAAACCGATTAACGTTAAGATATTTTTTTACAGCCTCTATACCCTTTTGAATCGCCTCGGTACGGTCGAGCATAGTTCTGGTATCGGCGGTGATGTACGGCTCGCACTCCGCGGCGTTGATAACCACAACGTCAATCAGGCTTAAATCCTTTACGTTCAGCTTTACGAAAGTCGGGAAACCCGCTCCGCCCAAGCCGACGATTCCGCTGTCATTGACCGCCTTGGTGAAGCTTTCGAAGTCGTTTACCTCGGGCGGTTTAATCTCCTCGAAAAGCTCCTGTTTAAAGTCGCTTTCGATTACTACGGCGGGAACTTTCGCCCCGAACGACATAGTAATCTCGTCGATTTTTTTAACCGTACCCGATACGCTCGAGTGAACTTTCGCCGAAACGTAGCTGTCGGCTTCTCCGATAGGCTGACCGACCTTGACCGTATCTCCCCTCTTTACGATAACCTTGGCGGGACGTCCTATGTGCATAGACATAGGAATTGTGACCTCTTTAGGCAGAGGGAGCCTTTCGGGCTTTTTGCCGGCGGTATTCTTTTTATGAGGTACTTTTACTGTTTTTAATCTCATAATTACCTCCAATTCGCTTATATTTATACATACGTATTTATTATACTATAAATTAAGCGTTTAGCCAATATCAAATCCGCATTTTTTAGTAAGAAAAATCTGCAGTCTGAAACTTGTCATATTGAGCGCGGTCGAAAAATTATTATAATTCTTCGGAAAACTTGCCTTTGGTATTTACGCCGTTGGCGTAAGGACAGTTCTGCTTTATAGGACAACTCGGCCCGGAATGGGACAGTTCCTCAGCCGGAGACGGCACCTCCTCTGTCGCATTCGCGACATCTCCTCCAACGGAGGAGTCTCCCATTCCCTACGATATTAAGGTGACTCTGAAACAGCAGTCAGTTTTCAGCAGATACTTACTTCGACATAGTAGGGAACGGTCTCCGTGCCGTTCCGATGCAACTATATTATTGTATTTGCACTATCCTTTCGCCAACGGCGAAACGGTAGGCAGCTTGTCATATTGAGCGAAGGAATAATCTCGTTCCCTTTAATAAGGGGTACAAGATTCTTCGAATTCGCTCCGCTCAGAATGACAGCCTGACATTATAACACACCGCAAAAAGCGAAAGGCACGCTAAAAGCGTGCCTTTCTTGTTCTAAAAAAAGAAAATGAGGGGTACAAAAATGTAAGTCTCTAAGTCGACTTACAAGGAGGGGTAGAACTGTACTCAGCAGTTGCGGTTCTGCTATTGAGTACGCTTATATTAAAACATGTAAATATGACGGTTTTGTGAAAACGTCCTGAAAGTGTGTTGAAAATTTAACAATCTTTCCGTATAAAATTTATATGTAAAAAATATAAACAAACGTTTGACACAGTGCGGTTTTTATGATATCATTGTTTTATCTATAATAGGAGGTATCCTTATGAAAAAGCAAAAGCCCATTACTAAAAAACAGCAGGCTGTTTACGACTATCTTGTAGAATGTTCCAGAGAGAGCCGGGTTCCCTCGGTTCGCGAGATATGTAAGGACGTAGGTCTTAAATCCACTTCTACGGCTCATCTTTACCTCAAAGCCTTGGAGGAACACGGTCTTATCGAGCGTGACGCGGGGCTTAACCGCTGTATCCGCATTGTCGGCGAAACTACCGCTCAGAGCGTTCCCGTGCTCGGCAACGTTGCCGCGGGTAATCCTATAGTCGCTATCGAGGATATCGAATCCTACGTAACGGTAGACAAAAACCTCTCGCGCGGTAAGGAGCTTTTCGCGCTCAGAGTTCAGGGCGAAAGTATGATTAACGCGGGAATTTTACCCGACGATATCCTTATTGTTCATCGTACTCCCGTAGCCGAAAACGGCGAAATTGTTGTCGCTCTGGTAGAGGACAGCGCTACCGTTAAACGCTTTTATAAGGAAAACGGACATTTCCGCCTTCAGCCCGAAAACGACGACTTCGAGCCGATTATTGTAGATGACGTGATTTTATTGGGCAAGGTTATCTCGCTCGTAAGGAATTATTAAGTGATAAACACCTGAAATTCTCCTGAATTTTAGCGGAATATTATTGTATTATTTTTAATACGGTGTTACAATGCTAATGGAGGTAATACTATGGAAAATATGGAAAATAAAATACCCGATACCACACCTGTTCCCGAAGAAGTTAAGCCTGCCGAGCCTGAGGTAAAAACCGAAAAGGCTGAAACTAATACTAAATCAGTTAACCCTAAGCCGGCCGCTCCCGAAAACGAACAGAATACCAAGTTCGCCCTTACGGTAAAGCAGGTCTGGACGGTTATTAAAGGCTTTTTCTCTAAAAATATTGTAGATTGTATGGCTTCGCAGTACAACTCGGCGTATCCGATTTGGGCGATACTTCTGCCCGCCTATGTTCTGCTGGGAGCGGCGAGCGCGACCGCTACTTTTAACTCGACAAGAGATACGTCGCTCGTTTTAAACGGCGCTTTCCCGAAAGCCGATTTCGGCGCGGGCGAGGTTTTCTTTATAACTTTAGCGACGTCTATCGTAACCTCGCTGGTTTTTATACTCGGAATACGAGCTTTTATCAAGTTCCATAAAGGCGACGGTCATTTTGCCAACAGCGCCAATCTTTACTCCGCGGTAATAATCCCGATTACGATGTTCTATCTTTTAAATATCATAACGGGCGGCACTCTCTCGTTTATTATTACACCGCTTACTCAGCTCGCTACGCTTGCGATGTATATGATGTTATTCTCGGGAATCAGCGCTCAAATCGGCGGAAAAAAACCGCTTTGGAGTTTCTTTTTGATGCTGATTATCGTATCGGCTGTTACGGTAATTATCACAATGGTTGTGATTTCTCCGATTATTTTATCGAACTTCGCTTACTCGTTTATTGATAATTTAACCCAGGCTATGAAGCCTTAATACAATATAAAAGTTAAGCCCGAAACGTTAATCGTTTCGGGCTTTTCAGCGTTAATTTTTATCTTTATTTTCAGCTTCTTTTTCTACGGTAATATTGCTGATTTTGATTTTGTAATTATCATCGGCGCGTTTTTTACGCTCTTTTTCACGGAGATTATTTTTATAAACCATATCGCCGATAAAGCTTCCGAGCATACCTACTATAAGGTAAATAAAAACGTAAATCGCCCAGTGGTAATAGTGGCTGTAGATAAGCACGCTTCCGATGTATATAATCGGCGCGATAAGCGGAAACGTAAAGTCAACTCCGCGTTTCCACGAATAGATAAATCCTGATAACAGCGCTGTTCCCGGGAACACAAACTGGTACTCTATAGCGTCGTATTTATAATTTTCGCCCTGAAAGAATATCGGCATAACCAGGTAAATCAAGGCTATAACGACGGCAAAGGGCAGATATCTTTTTATAATATTTTTCATTCAAAACTCCTGAAAACTATCTGACGTCGGGAAGCTTCCTCACGTAGTCGAGTAAATCCCTCATACTTCCGTTTTTGTAATCCGAAAAATCGCTCTCGGAGCGGTTAATTAAACAGTCTGTAACAAGAAAGCTGTCGATTCCGACCTTTTCGCTCGAGAGAATATCCTCGTCCATATCGTTTCCAACCATAAAACATTCCTCGGGCTCTGCTTTTATTTTTTCCGCAATCTCGGAAAAATACATCGGGTTCGGCTTACAGGTCGAGGAATTTTCGTAAGTCGTGATATGTTTAAAATCCCTCGGGCTGACTCCCGCCCAGCTAATTCGGTTTTCGGTAGCTACCGCGGGAAAAAGCGGATTAGTCGCCGCTACGAGCGTGTACCCCTTATTCTTCAGCGTTTTAATAATTTCGGGCATAATCGGGTTGTACTTAACCGCAACCTTGCACTCGTTGAACTCGTTTGTATAAAAATCGTCGAAATCGCTCTCGTATTTTAAAATTTCCTTACCGTAAATTCTCGCAAACGTAGTCCAGAAAGCCTCTTTGTTCGGCTTACTGCCGTCGTTTTTTATCATCGAGTTGGTACTTTTCCAGACAGCCTTTATGAGCTGTTCGCTCTCAAGATTAAGTATCGGACCAAAACGCTTGCTCAATTCGGTAAAATATATCTTTATAAAATAATCCTGATCCATCGGAAGCATTGTTCCGTCTAAATCAAAAAATATATTCTTAACCAAATCTATACCTCCAAATTCCGCGTATATCTCATTATACTATTTTAAAACCTTTATTTCAAGATTTAAGTTAATTAAATATTGTTAAATACCGCGCGGTATGATATAATACGATAAGAATTTCAGGGAGATACAGATATGAAAAAACTCAGCTTAATATTGCTTTTGGCAATCGTCTTATCGGCGATAACCGCCTGCTCAAATAAACCGGTAAAAAAAACAACACCCGCGTCAGCTACATCTAAAACTACACCTGCCACTACGATTTCAGCCGTTACAACTCAGCCCTCAACCGCTAAACATACAGTAAAAGTTACAACCAAGCCTACCGAAAAAAAGGAGAAAAAGCCTAAAAAACCTACCAAGCCCACGACTTTGCCTCCTACCCAGGGTAAAACACGCCCCAATACTCACGTGGCGGTAACTCAAGCGCCGAAAGGAAGCTTCTCATCGAGCGACCTTGTGTTTACATATAAGAAAAATCAGATTAAGCTCAATCAGAAAATCGAGTCTGTGTTCAAGCTTATCGGCGACGACAACTCCATCGGCATACTGTCAAAAAAGCGTACCGAGTACGAATACGACGACTTTATTCTCACGACTTATAAGGAGGATGATGTCGAGAGAATTGACACTATAGAGATTATCGGTGAGGGCGTTTCCGCCTCAAAGGACGCTAAAATCGGAATGTACGCCTCAAAACTAAAACGCCTTTACGGCGACCCGCGTAAGCTGACCGAAACCGAATATGTGTACGGCTCGGGCTCGCGTACGCTCACTTTCTCGTATGAGAACAATATTGTTACCGATATAACCTATAAGTACAGCCATTAAGCTGTAACTATTAAATCTTTTCGGCAAATTTTTAACGTATATAACTGCTTTTAGTGTTTCCAAATCGTCTTATAATCGACATTAATCAGGCTTTTATTTACGCTGTTAAAAGGACTGATGTCCGAGTTTTTATAAGCGTTTTAAACGGACTGTTAGTAAAACTATCAGCCGCGCCGAAAAAATTAGTTTTCGGAAAAACAATAAAACTATTGAAATTAAGTTTTGAATGTGTTATTATAGATGACGGACTGAAAATCCAATAAGCTGGTATAGCTCAGGCGGCAGAGCGCATCCTTGGTAAGGATGAGGTCGGCAGTTCGAGCCTGCCTATCAGCTCCATAAAAGCAGTGTAGTCATCAGACTGCACTGCTTTTTTCTACGTTACAGAGATTATAGGCAGGCTCGAACAATAAGCGAGCGAAGCGAGCAGGGCTCCCGACGGGATGAAATCCCGTTGGGAAGAGGAGGAGTTGCGGCGTTCACGTCGCGATTAATACTTTAATCGCAGTGAACAGAGCAAACGACGACAAGCCTATCAGCTCCATAGAAAAGAGGTACTCCACACGGAGTGCCTCTTTTTTATTACTATTCAGAGATTATAGGCAGGCTCGAACAGGACGCACCATTCTGTCAACATATTAAAAAGCGGTGGTGCTTGCTTTTTATTTACGTATGACGTATTATGAGGGCAACATATACGAAAAGATATTCATAGTTTCTGAAAAACATTTTTGTTCAAAATTTCATTTTGTAAAGACAAGTCTTTATAAAAAATCTTTATAAAAAAGGAGAAATAGCAATTATGGCCGAATTTGGAGAAAACATTAAGCAAAAGAGAGAGGAATTAGGTATAACACAACAAACGCTCGCTGATTCACTATACGTCACCAGACAAGCGGTTTCCAGATGGGAAAACGGTTCCCGCTACCCTGACCTTTTAACAGCGAATAAGCTTGCGGCACAGCTCGGGGTTAAGCTTGACGATTTACTCGAAAACGACAATATGCAAACTTACGCTGAGGTTAATCCCGTAATAGAATATCCTGTCAACAAACGTATTCTGACAGCATTATTTGCCTCTGCTTTTTCCGTAAATCTGATACTTTTAATATGGAAATTCGGGTTTTATATGATTGATTATCCACGTTTAATAAACGAGTGGGACACCGCGGCTTATCTTGTAGGCTTAGTTCTTTTCGCGGTAATAACCTTTGCGTTATTATACGGTGTTATAAAATCTATTCGCGATGATATGACACCGCAGGTATCGGTAAAAATTATTACAATAATTGTCGGTTTTGACTTAATAAATCAACTTACGGTTAACATACTGAACGCACAAAATAACAACCTTAATGCAAACAGCATAATTTCACTTGTGTTTTTCGGGATTATTGATATCGTTTTTATTGTCTTTACGATTCTGTATTTTCGCTTTGATAAACCCGGAATGCCGCTGCCTATATATATAGTCGCGGGTCTTGAGATATTTATTAACTCGGCATCATACATATACAATCTTATCGGCTATATCGGCACGGCTCAACTACCCAAATATATTATGATTTCTACATTACGAATGTTTGCGGTTTTAGTTATACCGGCTTTGTTTATCTATATGACTGCTGTCCTGCATAGAAAAAGGAAGCTTGCGAAAACCTGATAAAACTTGATATATAAAACGGGATGATTCGCTTTTGAATCATCCCGTTATTTTATTCGTCATAGTATTCTGTATCTTCGTCGGAGTAATTGTTATCGGAATTATCCGAGGTATCTGAGTTCTCGGTATTTTCGGAGTTATCGGAAGTTTTTTGCGGTTTGTTTAGTCCGAAATATTCGTCGAGGAGCGATTTAGCTACATTCATACTGAACTGTCCGTGAGCGCCGTGCTCCAAAACTACCGCCACGGCTACCTTCGGTTTATCGAAAGGAGCGTAGCAGATAAATACCGTATGGTCGGAGCCCGCGTTTTCGGCGGTACCTGTCTTAGCCGCGACGGGTATGCTGTAGTTTCCGAATACCGAGTACGCTGTACCGCCGGGGTCGGCGACTACGTTTCGCATAGCGTTTTGGACTATCGAGAGATTATACGCCGACACACCGCAGGTGTCCTCAACCTCGGGCTTTTTGGTATTGTATTTATAAACAGTCTTTGTGCGTTTATAATTTCTGATTTCCTTTACAAGATGGGTTCTGTAGCGTTTTCCGCCGTTAGCGATAGTCGCGGTATAGGTCGCGAGCTGTACCGGCGTAAACGCGTTGTCCGACTGACCGATAGCCGCCTGGACGGTATTACCTTCCTGCCAGGTTTTACTGTCGCGTCCCGCTAAGATACCGTTGCTCTCCTCTACCTCGAGACCTGTCTTTTCGCCGAGTCCGAATTTTTCGGCGTAGAGATACATTGTATCTATACCGAGCAGCCGTCCTGTTTCGGCAAAATAGGAGTTACAGCTCTTGGTAATCGCTGTTCTCAGCCCGATTGAGCCGTGAGTTCCCATACATTTTACAGGGTTAGTCGGGTAATGGTCGTAAATATGGTTACAGGTAAAGAACGTTCCCTCGCCGATAACATTTTCCTGCAGAGCGGCGGCCGCTACACAGGGTTTAAATACCGAACCCGGAGCAAACGAGCCGATAAAGGCTCGGTTATAAATCGGCGCGTTTTTATCTTCTACGAGGTTAACGTAGTAGTCGCCGTATTTTGAATATTTATTTAAGTTAAAGGTAGGATAGCTCGAAGCCGCGAGTACCGAAAAATCGTTTACGTCGAGCATAACAACCGCGCCTGTCTTACAATCGGCTCCGTTACCGCCGTCGCTTTCGCCGTAGGCTCTCGCCGCGTCAACTTGCCTTTTAAGCGAGTCGTTGGCGACCTTTTGGAGCTTGCTGTCGAGGGTTAAATAGAGCGTATGTCCGGGCTTAGCGTTAACCGACTCCACGACCTTAGTGACGTTACCGTCGGAGTTTTTCTGCACAATCCTCTCTCCGCCGACGCCTTTAAGCTCGTCCTCATACGCGAGCTCAAGCCCGAATTTACCGATACTGTCGTTAAAGCCGTAGTCCTTACCCTCGGACTGCTTCTGCTCGTATTCTTCCTGGTTAATACTTCCGAGCGCGCCGAGAATATGGGGAGCGAGCTTGCCCTGGGGATTATGGCGGGTTAAGTAGGTCTGAATTTCTACACCGCTCACGCTCTGCATATTTTCGCTGACAATCGAGAGCATATCGGAGCTGATGCCCTTGGCGAAGATATAGGGGTTGGTGTTTGAGTACCAGGTTCTCTCCATATTATAATGGACTGACACAAGATTTCGCAGCGTAGCCTTCGCGAGCTGTTTGTCCTCGAGCTCATACCTTTCGGCTAAAAGCTTCATACATTTTTCGGCGTTGTCGGACGGTTTAAGGTCGAGATAGTCCTTGGATTTAAGAACTTTAATCTCGTCGCTTCTGCCCTTTTTAAACCTGTAAACTCCCTGTTCGTCAATTTTAATCGGCAGGTTATCTATCCATTTCTCGTTACGGCTGTTCATAAGCCTCATAAGCGAGAGAATAGTATTGTCTAAATTCGCGGCGTCGATATAAAGCTTATCGAGTACAATTCGATAGCCTGTACGGTTTACCGCAAGACCTTTTCCGTTACAGTCGAGAATTTCTCCGCGGGTAGCGTCGGTGGTTACCGTGTAGGCGGTGGACGTATCGGCGAGCTTGGAATAGCTTTCACCCTCGACAATCTGCCACATAAACAGCTTGCACGCAAATCCGCAGAAAATCACGAGGATAATTATAAGACATATAATTACCCTTTTATTCAAAAATCGTTTTTCTTCAGCTTGTTTTTCTTTATCGTCAACTATCATTATTTATCTCATTTCTTAATAATCAAGCAAACTCCTGAAAAGTCCTTTGTTTATAAAATACAAAACTATACCGCATAAGAACGTATAGATTATTTTTGACACGTAGTGGGTTAAGAAATACAATCCCGCTTCGCCTTTACCCGCGAACACATAGAAAAACAGAAAGTTAATACCTATAACTCCCGTTATTATTACCGCGGAAAAAGCCGTGGCGTTAAAGAAGCTTACGACCATATAATCCCTGAAAACCCAGCCGAGCAAAAAGCATATTACGCCGAGCATTATAGTATAGAAGCCCGGAAATTCGCTATAGCCTAAGTCGAGCAGTATTCCGCAGGCTATTCCATAGAACATCGCGGGAATCTCGGGTTCGAAATACGCTATCGTAATCGCCGCGGGAATCAGAAGCAGAGGCCGTCCGCCGAAAACCTCGGGAATAAGATTGGGCGTAGACTGCAATATAAACAGAATCAGTATCTCTATTCCGAAAGCGATATAACGGACGATGGTAAATTTTCTGTCCATTAATTTTTCTCCTTTTCGGAAATTCTCTTGATTTCGCCTTTATTCTTAAAATTGGTCAGCACCACTACGTCGGTAACCTTCTTGATGTTTTCGTAGGGTGTTACTACGGCGTATTTTGTGGCGTCGTATTTATCGTAGTTAATATCGGTAACCTTTCCGACAATCAGGTTCTCGGGGTAAATTCCGCCGATACCCGAGGTCGTAATAATATCGCCCTTCTTAATCTTGGCGTTAGCGTCGATTTTAGTCAGCGTAGTTTTATTGTCGTCGGCGTAAAGCGCGCTTCCGCCCACTATTCCGCTGTCATTGGTACGCTTATCGTAAGCGCCTGCCTGTAAATCGGGCGAAAGAATTGTTGTTACCTTGCTGCTTACGGCGTTAGCCGAGCTGATAAAACCGATAAGTCCCAAATCGGTAATTACGGGGTCTTGGTTATGGACTCCGTTAGATGTGCCGACGTCTATCGAAAACGAATAGAAATCCTGGCTCGCGTCACGGCGGATAACCGACGCGGGCATAATTTCGTAGTCGGCGTTTTCCTTTTTTATCTTATAATATTTCCAAAGGCGCGCGTTTTCTTCCTTGATATCGTAATAATCGACGAGCTGGGTTCGTAAATCCGCGGACTCTTTTTTAAGCGCCTTATTTTCCTCTAAAAGCTCGTCGTAGGTTTTTTCGCCCTCGCCTGCGGCGGACGCGCTTACCTGGGAAAGCCCCTTTGTCAGAAAATTCACTCCCGACGAAAGTATCGGGCTTCCCGCGGCGCCCATTATCATAACCACGATAATTACGGCTGCCGTTATTGAAATTATTTTGACTTTTTTATCAGAAAAAAATTCCAACATCTTTAATTCTCCTCGTCAAGCTTTATATTCCCTGTCTTACAACCATACCCCGCGTACATTTAATGTCCTATGAAGTTTTGGAGACTTGGGGTAATTTTATCTATGCGGATTTACTGTAACCTGTTACCATTGTCATTCTGAGCGGCCTTTGCGACAGCAAATAGCCGAAGAAGCTTTTAAGATATTTTGACTTCGTTACGCTGACGCTCGCTTCGCTCAATACGACGCTACAGACTTCTTATACCACATAATATTTATTTGGGCTGACCTAATTCTAAGCCAGCCCTGTTTTTCTATATTACTCGCGGTTATGTTTATACTCGGCTCTTACACCGCTGATACGCTTAGCCGTTCCCGCTACTACGCAGTCGAGCGGTCTGTCCGCAACGTGTACGGGCATTCCTGTTTCCTGCATAACAAGGCGGTCAAGTCCTCTAAGTAACGCGCCGCCGCCTGTGAGCATAATTCCGTGGTCGATAATATCCGCGGAAAGCTCGGGGGGAGTTTTCTCGAGAGTATCCTTGATAGCGTCGACAATTATCATAAGCGGATCTTTGAGCGCTTCGCGGATTTCCTCGGCGGTAATTGTGATATCCTTAGGAAGTCCCGACTCTAAGCTTCTGCCCTTAATGAGCATATCTTTTTCGTCAGAATACGGATACGCCGAGCCGATAGCGATTTTTATTTCCTCAGCGGTTCTGTCGCCGATAAGGAGATTGTACTTCTTCTTAATATAAGTAACGATAGCTTCGTCAAATTTATCGCCCGCGACTCTTACCGAACAAGCCGTAACGATATCTCCGAGAGAAATCACGGCTACCTCGGAAGTACCGCCGCCGATATCTACTACCATCGAACCTGTCGGCTCGTCCACGGGAAGTCCCGCGCCGATAGCCGCCGCCATAGGCTCTTCGATTAACATTATATTTTTACTTCCGCTCGCCTGAACAGCGGCGCTCTCTACCGCGCGTCTTTCAACCTCGGTAACGCCTGTCGGCATACAGATTATAATTCTCGGTTTGCTGAAAAGAGAAGGCTTCGCCGCTTTTCGAATAAAATGCTTGAGCATGGTAGCGGTAATATCGAAGTCGGCGATAACACCGTCTTTTAGCGGTCGTACAGCTACGATTGAACCGGGGGTTCTTCCTATCATATCTCTCGCCTGCTGGCCTACGGCAAGCACCGTATCGTTACGGATATCCACGGCTACAACCGAGGGCTCGCGCATAACAATTCCCTTACCCTTCATACAAACGAGTGTGTTCGCTGTACCTAAGTCAATTCCTATATCCTTTGAAAATGAAAACATAACGTACTCCTTTCGGATTTTACTTTTCTATATACTTTCCATATCTTATTTATTATAGCCTATAAGTCAAGTTAAATCAACCTAAAAATGTCATTTTTTGCCTGTAGAGCCGAATCCGCCCCCGCCTCTGTCGGTTTCGTCAAGTTCGTCTACCTCAATTTGCTCCGGTATTATCACCGGAGCTATAACCATCTGGGCTATTCTTTCGTCAGGCTCCACGATATAAGGCTTCGAGCTCACGTTACAAAGTCCGACGCAAATCTCGCCCCTGTAGTCCGAGTCGATAACTCCGACGCCGTTCGAAAGACAGATACCGTGCTTTACCCCGAGTCCCGAACGCGCGTAAAGATAAGCGGCGCTGTTTTTATCGGGCAGAGCGATTGCGATTCCCGTCGGAATAA
Source organism: uncultured Clostridia bacterium (assembly GCA_946187325.1). Taxonomy (GTDB): domain Bacteria; phylum Bacillota; class Clostridia; order Oscillospirales; family Acutalibacteraceae; genus Ruminococcoides. The sequence goes on along the minus strand of CAMHQC010000007.1, from coordinate 3,173 downwards.
TCTTTAAATCGCCCGGGTTAATCGTAACGCTCTCGTCGATACAGGCGTAAAGGTCGGCTCCCGCCGAACCCGAGGTAGCCCTTGTCGGTAAGGTCGCGGTTTCCCGGAGTTTTTTTATTTTTAACTGCATTTTATCATCTCCCGAACTTGCAAAATTTAGGGCAAACTTGCAAATATGTAAAACATTAATAAATATACATTTTGTAATATTCTTATTTGTAATAATAGTATTTTCTTAATCGGAATATTCAAAATTTCCTTCGGGGAATATTGGTTATAAAACTCCCCTTTTTAACAATCCGTGGGTCTTTTCGCGGGAATTTAGGCTCTCACTGATAAAATCGCTCAACTTTTCCACGTTTTCCACATAGTTTTCCACAGAAAAGCGGAAAAATGAGATGTCGAGGTTTTCGCTTCTTTCGACCTCGTTAATCTCCTCCGCGGGAAGATTATTAAGTACCTCTGTAGCGAATCCGTCACAGTAGAAAATGAAAGTTTTGCCTAGTCTATCCTTCATTTTTCCTTTTCCCGAACACCGCGGACATTTTATATCCGCGCTCTTGTTCGGGCAGTTTCTCGTAAGCATAACGGGCAGGTATCCGAAGGATATAACGCCTCTCGGGATATCGGCCCCGAGCCTTTGCGCGTCGGAAAGCTTAATCTCAAAGCTCAGCTCGGTATCGGCAAAACCCATACTTTCAGCCCACAGCAGGTCGAGCGTATTTGTAAAATTCAACCCGAAGCCGCCGTGGATATTTAAGCCCGATTCCTTTGCGATATAAACCGCCGCGAGATTATTACACAGCGCGTCCTTTACTCCGAGGGTTTTAAACTCGGCGAGCTTGGCTTTAATCGCCTTTTCTCTCGAGAACATCGCTCTCGGAATTTCTATTCCGAGTTTAAATCCGTTTTCAGTCAGAGCTTTTACTTTTGAAATCTCGCTGTCAATCGGAATAAAGCAGAGGTCTAAATCGGAAAAACCCTTACCGATATCAGTTGAGTTAAACCGCGCGTATCTGAGCTTTTTACTTGAAATATGCGGAGTAATCTTCGGAAGCTCGACTTCATTTACAGTATAGTTCCTGTTTTCCGCGCGTTTTTCGCTCAGCAAATCGAGCGCGTCACGCCTGAGTTTATTCAGGGCGGACATTTTTATAATCAAATTATCTTCTAAATCAATTTTGAGTTCAACTATATTATAGGGCGTTCCGCCTGTTTTTAACAGCTGACGGCGTACTTTTTCTTCGGACAAGGGAGCGGTTAACGCTTTTTCGCAGATTTCTTCGCTGTTTATCTCTACCAAACCCGTACCGTCGGAGAGTACAAGCTTCGCTTTGCCGCCGATTTTCGCGATAAACTCGGCGGTAATATCCACCCTTTTTGTTTCGTCCTTATAATCGGTGCGTATTTCCTTAAACAGCTTTTCCGTCGCGGACACCACGTCGTCCTTACGGCGATAACCGAACATCTCGTAACCCCGCTTAGATGTATAGTAACCGTCGGTAAAGCCTGTTCTTGAAAAGACATTTTCGAGTTGCGAACGCGTTTCTTCGCTCACAAATCCGTCGTCTCTAGACTGTTTACACGCCTTAGTCGCGACGGCGACATACTCGGGACGTTTTAAACGTCCTTCTATTTTAGCGGAAGTAACGCCGATTTCCTGTAAATCACGGATATGGTCGATAATGCTGTTGTCCTTCAAGCTAAGGGCGTATTTACTTTTTCCGATACTAAACGGAAGCCGGCAGGTCTGGGCGCAGCGTCCTCGGTTACCGCTTCTCGAGCCGATAACCGCGCTGAAATAGCACTGTCCCGACACGCTCATACACAGCGCGCCGTGTACAAACACCTCCAGCTCAATCGGACAGCTCTCGGCGATTTCTTTAATCTCGTCACGGCTGAGTTCTCTTGCAAGCACTACACGCTTAAAGCCCTGTTCATAAAGAAGCTTTGCTCCGCTCGGGGAATGTACGCTCATTTGGGTTGAGGCGTGGAGCGGCAGCTCGGGCGCGATTTTCTTAGCCAGCATAGCGAGTCCCAGATTTTGAACTATCAGCGCGTCTACTCCCGCTTTCGCGCAGGATATTATCAGCGATTTTGCTTTTTCTATTTCGTTGTCGAAAACAATGGTATTAACCGTAACATAGACCAAAACCCCACGGATATGGCAGTACTCGACGGCGTTTTTCATTTCTTTGTCGTCGAAATTTTCGGCTCCCGCTCTCGCGGAAAGCTCTTTCGCGCCGAGATAAACCGCGTCTGCTCCGCTTCGTACCGCGGCAACTACCGAGTCAAAGCCTCCGCAAGGCGAAAGTATCTCAATTTTCTTCATCGTCGAAAAGCGAGAACTGTCTCATCGGTTTATAGCCTTTATTTTTCTTCTTCTTTTTTCTGCCTACAGGTTTTTCGGATTTCGGTTCGTCTTTCTCCTCGGATTTTTCGGGTTCATCGGATTCAGCCTTTACCTCGGTAACTTCTTTAACCATTCCCTGCCCGTCTAAAACACGCGGAATATTATCGAGCTTTTCCTCGAGCTGTTTTACTGTTTTTGAAAGCTGTTCAATTTCGTCGTCTTTTTTCTGAAGCATTTCTTTAAGCTCGCGTATCTGCTTAGCCTGTTTATCCGCCTGGGCGATAAACGGCTGGGCTTTATCGGAAAGGCTCTTGTTCCTAAGTTTTTCCTTATAAACATCATCGGCGTAATCAAGAGCGCATAACAGCGCCGCCGAACGTCGGTCGAGCGTCGGATTTTCCGAGCTGATTTTAGTGATAGTGTTGCTCACTTCTTCCGCAAGCTTTACCACATATTCTTCTTTATCGTCGCTGAGGAGTATAAATCTTTTTCCCGCGACAAAAACAGTATGTTTATTCATATTGCTGTTCCTCCGTTTTAAGCAGGCATTCACCTTTTTATCCACAATAATTATAGTATAATCGGCTTAAAGAAAAAAGATAAGTAAATACAATGTAAATTCAAAAAACTAATTTGTAACCCGGGAGCCCCGGGAGCCAAAGCCGCCTATGAAAAAAATCATATAGCGGAAAGATTCATAAACGGCGGGGTTTAACTTTTTATTTTTCTTTAGTTTTCGAAGTTCCGGGAGCCCCGGGAGCCGATGCCGCCTATGAAAAAAATCATATAGCGGAAAGATTCATAAACGGCGGGGTTTAAC
>CAMHQC010000006.1 GCA_946187325.1 uncultured Clostridia bacterium | reverse complement strand
ACGAAAAGATAATAATCGACAATATCATTTCATGTAAGATTAATAATATAGAAACATATATAAAACACTTCGAATACGGACACCGAATAGAATTTAATAAAAATGATGTTCAATCTAAATTTGAAAATGATAATATTGAAAAAATCTACTATATACCTAAAGATTTACAACTTAAAAAAGCAAATCTTATAAAAGAATCCGAATACAAAAAAAGAGTTGCTAAAGAAAGCCTTGATAAGAGTAAATACATAAAAAAAGAATTGAAACTTAATTTTTTTACAGAAACACAATCAGTTACCATAGATAATCAAGTTTTCACTCTAAACTTTTATGAAGGTGTTTATACTATAGATAAATTTGATAGTGTAATTAGTTTTATTACATTATGGCAATATCTTAAGTCTGAGGGGCTCATTCTTGAGATTTCAAATCCAATAAGAAATGAAACAATTGGAATGTTCTTCAAATCTCAAAACCTACCTGATAATGAAAAAGAAAAGCAGATAAATTATACTGACCTAACTATAGATGATAAATATTACTTAGAACAAACTTTTAGTTTTTCTAATAATCAATATCTAATTTGCAAAGATTTTATTGATAAAAAAATAATAGCAACTCCTAAACTAAAAAACTTTGCAAAGAATAGATATAAAACTTTTGAAGAAAAATCACATAGAAATTCTTTAATAGTAGCTTGGGTAGCTATAATAGTATCAATACTAATAGGTATTATTTCTATTATTTATCAGCCTTCGGATTCAAGTTTAGAAAGTATACAATCTGAAGTTCAAACAATCGAAAAAAAATTACCACCAAAAAATAATAAAACCTTAAATAACAAATTGGATGAAATAATAAAAGAATTACAAAAACTTGAAAACAATAAACCGATTAACAAAAAATATAATACAAAAAACTAACTATTTCTACATCATTTTATCATATCCCCTATAATTATACAATAGTTAACAAAAAAGTGAACAGTACAAATTAATTTGTTCTGTTCACTTTATTATTTCCCCTTGTAAAACGTGATTATATATGATATTATTTAGTTGCGAGATAATTTTATATTTTTTACACAGAGTAAGTATGTGTTTTTATTTCCGATAAAAATGCATGCTCTATTTAGCATACTTGTTTTGTGTAAAAATAATATGTATAAAATTGTCTCGCAGCAATCGGAGCTATGCGTTTTTAGCACAGCACCGAGTGCTGTGCTTTTTTAATTATAAAGGAGGTAAAGGCAATGAAGCACATCACAAAAAGTATAAGTATTGTATTAGCCTTGCTAATGCTCACAAGCGTATTCGCTATTGCTCCGATAACAGCGAGCGCGGAAACAAACAGAAATTATAAGTATTCCGTTCTTGATGACGGTACAGCTGAAATCACAGACTATAGCGGCTCTGCAAAAGAACTTACAATTCCAAGTCAACTTGACGGATATACTGTTACAAGTATAGGTTATGGTGCATTTGACGCATGCACAAGCCTTACAAGCGTTACTATTCCGGAAAGTGTTACAGGAATAAGTAATAACCTTTTCGGACATTGCAAAAATCTAACTAATATAACAGTAAATGAAAACAACAAAGTCTATTCTTCTTTAGACGGAAACTTATATAACAAGGATTGTACAACCTTACTACAATATGCTCTGGGTAAAACAGATAGTTCGTTTGCAATTCCCGACAGCGTAACGAGTATAGCTGGAAATTCGTTTTCTTTCTGTTCTAATTTGGCTAACATCGCAATTCCAGACAGCGTTAGTGTTATAAACAATTATGCTTTTATGCGTTGTGAAAGTCTTGAAAACATAACAATTCCTAACAGCGTAAAGAGCATAGGCGGTTATGGATTTTGGCATTGTACAAACTTAAAAAGCATTACTATTCCGGAAAGCGTCACAGAACTAGGCTACAGTCCTTTCGGATTTTGCACAAATCTTACTAACATAACAGTAAATGAAAACAATAAACAATTTGCTTCTTTAGACGGCAATTTATATAACAAAGATTGCACAACATTAATACAATATGCTGCGGGTAAAACAGATAGTTCTTTTGCAATTCCCAACAGCGTTACATATATAGGTTACGAGGCATTTGGGGGCTGTTCCGGTATCAAAAATATTACAATACCGAATAGTGTTAAGAGAGTTAATCAAGCTATATTTTCAGATTGTAAAAATCTTATTAGCGTAACGATACCCAATAGTATTACAAGTATATCTTATTGTATGTTTGCCGACTGCTCCAATCTAACCAATGTTGTAATACCTGATAGTGTTACAGAAATAGGGCTTTATGCCTTTCTCGGTTGTGCCAGTCTTAAAAAAATCACAATTCCGTATAGCGTAACAAGCATTGGAGATGATGCACTTGGATATGATGAGGACTACAATAAAATAGAGGGTTTTACTATTGAAGGATATAGCGGTTCCGAAGCTGAAAAATACGCAACCGAAAACGGTTTTACATTTATTTCTATAGGTGAACAGCCGACCGCTCCGAAGCTCAAAAAGTCGAGTGTCAGTTTAAAGGCAGGTCAGACCTCTACAATTACCGTTCAGAACAAGGGCAACAACAAGGTCGCATATAAATCCTCAAATTCAAAGGTCGCTACCGTTAAGAACGGCAAAGTTACTGCTCTGAAAAAGGGCAAAGCAAACATAACCGTAACTGTCGGTAAAACCAAACTGACATACAAGGTTAATGTTACTACTTCCCCGAAATTGAGCAAAAAGAGCGTTTCTGTTAAGAAAGGCAAAACCGTTACGGTAAAAATCACAGGCAAGGCAAGCGGTGTAAATAACAAATACACCAATACAAAATACGCTAAAATCAAATCCAAAAAATCCGCTACATCATTGAAAATTCAAGGACTTAAAAAGGGTAAAACGACCTTGAAAATCAAAGTCAACGGCGTAGTTCTCAAATTAAAAGTAACAGTAAAATAATACAATCCAAGCCGATAGCATTTAAACGTGCTGTCGGCTTTTACTATATAAAAAATTGAAAAAAGGGCGGGACGGCGGGAATACAAATTGAGGGAGCATTACGCTCCCCCCACATATTAACCTTGCAAAACAGGCTGTTTGTTCTCTTTCTGTTCGTATCGCTGACTACCGAACATTTCTCGGATTTCATCAAATGTCAATTCTCTTTTGCTACGCTTGCGGTATGGCTCGCTGTGATAATACCAAGCCTGTTTTTTGTTAGCCCACTTGAATTTTAACTGTTTTAAAACTTCTCGGTGGGCTTTTGTGTTGCCTGATACCCAAATCCAAGAACCGCAAATCTCGACCTCAACGCCGTACAAGGTAATTAACACGTTTATGATATGTATAAACTCCTGCGGCGTTTCGGCGGTTTCTGTTGCTTTGGTGTAGGTTTCGCCTTTAGCGTTCTGATGTACGTTTTTTAGGCGTTCCCACAGCTTTTCAAATTCCGCTTGCATACGCTTAAAATCTTCTCCGTCACCGCCGACTATATCAGGGTGCAGCTTCATAGCAAGTTTACGATATTCCTTTTTGAGTTCTTCGGCTGTTATGCAATTAGTAAAGTATTTCATTGTCTGTACTCCTTTTCAAAATGTTTTATTCGGTAATTCTGATTTGGCGGGCTTTTAAATAGTCCGATATTAGGTTGTCACGCTGTAATCAGCTCCTTTCTGTTCTGTTTATTCGTATAAATCTTCATTGTATGGGCTTTATGCTCACTAAAAACGCAGATAAGCCCGGAATGTCAAGAAGCAAGCACAGCGATACGCCGTAGGGCAATTCTTGATATTCCGAGCTATCGGAGTAATATGTGAAGCTAAAGCCTCAATGGAGATTTAGGACAAACAGAACAGGAACACACAACTAATCAGCGTGTAACCGTTAAATGAGGACATAAAAATAACGCTACGGACGAGCCGCAGCGCATATTGATATGATTTTTTTGGTTTTCTGAAAACTAACTTTATACACTTTTGTTTTATGTATAAGGGCTCAAGGTTCTAACTACAGAATTATACCACGTTTCAGTTGCATTTCCGTGCTCATAATGAGTACGTGCATCGTTAATTGCAGTTCGTAGTTGCCAAGACTTGTAGTGCGAAGGATCATTACAATACTCATTTATCATATCAATTGAATTGGTAACAATATATCCACTCATACAAACACCTCCTTTATTGATTTATTTATATATATTATAACACTTTTATTAAAAAATATAAATTATCATAAATGTAGAAAAAGTATTATAATCCTTGTGCAACAAACACCAAATTAATCATACAATTTTGTAAACTAATTATTTTGTTTCTAATCAAAACTTCTTCAGCTTCTTACTTCATTTTTTAAAAATTCAATTTATGTATATTATATTATCGTCACGTGTTTTTACATTGTTTATCATCCATAGCAAAAATACATATTATAAAACTGAAGAACAAAAAAGTTATGATAAACAAAAATACTCTATGTTAATTTTAGTATATATTACAAAAAATGCTGAATTATAAAAAACTCCGCTCGAAATTATCTGAGTGGAGTTTTTCTGAAGTCTAAAAGCTATCGAATCGTAGTGCAATTAATAAATGTCCTGTAACTATATCATTTTAGATTGTATTTTTTCTAATCTTACTATATAAGCGGATGACGCATTTATTAATTCTTTGTGATAGTTAGTATTATTTATATTCTTTTTATAATAAAGTGCTGCACAATATGATAAATCTTCTTGTATCAAGTTTCGAACTCTTAATCCTAAAGATTTTTCATCAGGTATATAGCCAATCAATAATGGAATAAATCGTTTTTCAATAAATGATTTTTTTATAACTCTATCGATAATATGAAATGATAATGTTTCCTCTGCGAAACTATTAAAAATATCCCAAAAATCATCTTTGCACCGATTGTATAAAAATAGAATTGCATTTTGTCTAGCGTCATCTATATTTTCAATAACTTCATCTTCATAAATGCCAAATGCTTGAGCGGGAAAATTCAGGATTTTCTTCTCGTAGTCATCAAAATAGAACCGAGTGTCATTTCTGTCGGTATTAAAAAGAATATTCCAATAAGTACTATATTTTGCATAAGGGATATAATCACAAAGGATCAACTCTTTATCCAAGTCAATGGAAGTATCAGAATAAATCTCTTTCCAAAGTTTAAGAAATAAATCATAGATATATGACTTGATTTCTTCATCTGTACCCCAAAAAATCTCCTTTTTATTCTTGAAATCTAAAGTATGTAATAAACCTGTAAATTCACTTTTATATTTCTCGTTTATATATGTAGTACTGCTTATAGCTGAATCGCAAATTAAAAAGCGATTATTTGGTGTTCGTTTATTATTTATTATACGGCTAATTTGCTTACTATCTGTTTTATGTATTTCAGCAAGTGGTAATCCTGATTGGTTAACTTTTTTCCTGATTCTTTCTGCAGCTCTTTCATAAAAAAACTTTGTTATATTATCCATATTCATTATTTACAGCCTCCTTAATATAATAGTGGGTATATTTAAAGTGTAATATAGAAATTTCGTTTTGTCAATACCCACTCAACCAATTTCGCTTGGTGGGTATTTTAAACATAAAATAAAATATTTTTAATCCATAGACTAACCACTTGCTGTCTGGTAGTATATAGACACAGGATACACGCGTGACCGAGTTTAGAAGAAAGGAAAAAAAGATTATGCTAAAGAAATTAGCAATGTTTTTGTATTTCGACATCGTAGCTTTTCTTGCCGACAAGGAGTTACTGACGGTCGGGGTTCAGGAATGGAAAGATTACGAATCTCAAAAGGTCTTAGGGACAAAAGTTGAGGTAGTAATCATCTCTGACGAAACCGACTACGGAAACTCAGACGGCGAGATTATAAGCAATTGCTACGAGAAATTAACTGTTAAGATTCCTGCAAAACTGACAAATGTGCCTATGAACACGAAGGTCAGCCTTGTAAATCCTGAAGCAGTTGTTTACGGCGAATACAGAAACCAATTATCCATTACTGCCGAAAACATCCAAATAATCGGCAAGTAAACATTTGTGGCAAGGTGCGCCCCGCCAAGGGGCGCAACCGAGCCACACTAAACTTGATTTACAGGTGATTATATCATGAGTATTGTAAAACGAAAAATAAAAGTTCCTGAAAGTATTGATCCAAAACAATTAGTAACTCTAAAGGCGATGGGAAATATTCAGGAAATATCAATATCTGAGAGGCAGAATTCAGGTGCAACTATTAAGCCACTGTCAAAAGAAAGCTTTGTCGTTTTATCAACCGGAGAATTTAAAAAAGTTGAACACCATGCAGCTGATAGAACGGAAAACATTCGCAATTTGCAAAAAAGTTTTCATGCGTTAGGGGGCTTAATCAATTCTAATATATGTCCCGAAAATGTTCATTGTTGCCGTTTTGTGACATTAACATACAAAGAAAACGTAACGAATCCAGATCAGCTATATCAAGATTTCAGAAGATTCAATCAACGCTTTAAACGCTTTATGAAAAGACAAGGCTTTCATTATGAATATATAATCTCAGTCGAAGCTCAGAAGCGCGGTTCACTGCATCTTCATTGTATCCTGATTTTTGATTCAAAAGCGCCATTCATTGATAATGCTACGCTTGCAGAAATCTGGGGCTTAGGCTTTGTATCAATTAAATCAATAGATAAAAATGTAGATAATATTGGAAAATATTTGACCGCCTACTTAACAGATTTGCCGATTGATAACGACACTGATATTACGTCGGATATGGTCGGAGGTGAAATCAAAGAAATCGAGACAGAAGGTCAAAGCAAAAGAGTAATCAAGGGAGCTAGACTAAAACTGCTTCCTGCCGGAATGAGAATATATCGTTATTCTAGAGGAATTAAAAAACCAGTTCTAACCGACACAACTTATGAAGAAGCTGTTGATTCTTTATCTGATAACGGCTATAAAAAAGTTGCGGAATATGCAGTAGAGGTTACAGACACAGACAGAAATTTTAAAAACAGGTATATCAAAGAAACTTATAAAAAATACATCAATAAACAAGGAGTTGAAAAAAATGATACATAAATTAAAAAGCAAGATAAAAATTTTGTATCTAATCAAAGGTTGTAAAAAAATTTGGAATAAAAAATATAGAATTCTCTTTCCGCTTATATTCCTGATTGCAGTTTGCTGTTCTTGGTTCGCAATAGACCAAAACATACACAGTATAACAATAGAGTGGTTAGAAACATTCCTGTTGTGGATCATTAGCGGTTTGATGATAGCGTTTATAATAATCGGAGAACTACTTATTGTTTCTCTGATTGGTACACCGTTGTCAGCTACAAGGGTGCAAAAATGTTTAGCAAGTGTAGGATTTACAGATAAAGCGGGTAAAACTCCTTTATTGGTTTCTCGCTTCAAGGACGGAAAAGCAGAAGTGTTCGAGTTTTACTCTCCAACAATACCGCTTAAAGAATACGAGAAAAAATCAATTATAGAAAATGCGATGAATATACAAATTGTTGATATAACTGTCGGTAACGATTTACAGCATATTCAGCTAAAAACTGTTCCTGCTAAAAACAAATTGCCGGATAAAATTGAATGGGATAATTCGTTATTATCTAAAAAAACAAGCGAACTTATACTGGGAGAAAGTTTGCTTGACACGGTTTCTGTTGATTTGGATATTTCACCTCATATTTTAATAGGCGGAAGTACAGGTAGTGGAAAATCTGTCTTGTTCAAGCTTATGTTAGCACAATGCATACAAAAGGGCTTTGATGTTTATATAGCCGACTTCAAAGGCGGTGTTGATTTCAACGGTCAATGGAGAGAAAAGGCGGAAGTGTTTACAAATGCAAGAATAGGTATTGAAGAAGCCCGCAAAAAGTTATTAAAACGACTTACTTACCTCGAAAATGAATTAGACACACGAATAGCCTTATTTGACAAGTATAAATGCAAAGATATTATACAGTATAATAAAAAATTCAACTGTAATTTACAGCGAATAGTTTTTGGCTGTGATGAAATTGCTGAGTTGCTTGATAAAACGGGCTTTGATAAGGATAACAAGGCTGTCGTTGCTCAAATCGAAAGCAAAATATCCTTGTTGGCTCGGCAAGGGCGTGCCTTTGGTATTCATCTGATTTTTGCCACGCAAAGACCTGACAGCGAAATCCTAAAAGGACAAATCAAAAATAATTTTGATATTCGAATTTGCGGACGCGCTGATAAAGTTTTGTCGCAAATTATTCTTGATACACCCGAAGCTGCTGAAAAAATCCCGAAAGATAAGCAAGGCGTTTTCCTCACAAACACAGGCGTTTTATTCAAGGCATATTATTTAAACGAGGACTATATGTTTTAATATAATTCTTATAATAAGGTGATTAGAATGGTAGAGGTAAAAAGCGAATTTCAATCAAAGGAGCAAGAGAAAATTAAACAAAAAGTGAATGAGGCTTTAATACAAATAATTCGACTGAAAAGCAAGTAAATCATTGAAGTAACGTAATCCATATGTTATAATAACAGTGGTTTATATAACATATGGATTACACGCTTTCTTAGGAAAGGGTACGGTTTATATGTTACAACAGAATAACAACCTTTCTCCTTTGAAAGCGGCTTTATATGTTCGCCTTTCGAGGGAGGACAGAGATAAAACACGAAAGGAAGATGATTCGGAAAGCATTATAAATCAGCAAAATATGCTGATAAATTACTGTAAGGATAACGACATAGAAATCTATAATATCTATAACGATGAAGATTACAGCGGTTCTGACAGAGAACGTCCTGCCTTTAATAGAATGATTAAAGACGCAGAAAGCAAAAAATTTAATATGGTGCTTTGCAAGACACAATCACGATTTGCCAGAGATATGGAGCTTGTCGAGAAATATGTCAACGGTCTATTCCCTATTTGGGGTATTCGCTTTGTCGGCGTTGTCGATAATGCGGATTCCACAAATAAATACAACCGTAAGCAAAGGCAAATCACATCTCTTGTTGACCAATGGTATTTAGAGGATTTGTCCGAGAATGTCAAGGCTACTTTAGCTTCCAAACGTAAACAAGGCTTATGGGTCGGGGCTTTTGCTCCATACGGCTATATAAAAGACCCCGATAACAAAAATCATTTGCTTGTTGATGAAGAAGCTGCCGAGGTTGTCCGTTATGTCTTTGACTTATACTTAAAAGGCTACGGCATTACCCCTATTGCCCGAAAGCTCAATGAGAAAGGTATTCCAAATCCCGCAAGCTACAAAAAAGCTCACGGTCAGCCTTTTCAAAACGCACACAGAGATTGTTCGGATATTTGGCACACTTATTCTATCAGTAGAATGTTATCAAATATGGTTTATCTCGGCTGTACCGTTCAGGGAATGTCCGAAAATATATCCTATAAATCGAACAAGAAACGTAAGAAACCTAAAGATGAATGGGATATTGTCAAGGGTACTCACAATCCGATTATAGACAAAGACACTTGGGATAAGGTACAGCGAATAAGAGATAAAAAGCCTAAATCCTGTAATACGGGAGAGCCAAATGTTTTTGCGGGTAAGGTAAAGTGCTTAAACTGCGGTAGTTCAATGCGTATCTACTATACACATCACGAACGCTATTACCGTTGCAGTACTCATTACTTCGCAAGCGACAGATGTTCGGGTACATTTGTTTCTGAAAACGTACTACGCAGAGAAGTCCTCAAACAAATTCAACAGCTTTACAATCAGTTTGTTGATGAAGAATACATATCGGAAAACCTGAATATCTCAAACGGATATGATGATAAGATTGAAACACTAAAATCAAAAATCAGAACTGCTCAATTATCTATCGAAAAATTAGACAGACGTTTCAAAAATCTTTATATTGATAAAATAGATGAAGTAATATCTAAAGATGATTTTTTGATGTTGTCTATGGACTGCAAAAATCATAAGCAGGCGTTAGAAAATGATATAGCCGATTATCAAAAAGAGATTGACTATTTAACCTCACAAATAGACAACACAAACAATCAGATTGAGATTATCAAACGCTTTAAAGATATAAAGGAATTAGACAGCGTAACTGTCAATACACTAATTGATTACATAGAAGTCGGCGGTAATAAAAAACACCGCATAATCAATATTCATTGGAATTTATAAAATATCGAGCGTGTACTCTGACGTGGTGTTTCCATAGCCTTATGGGAACAAAAGGCGAGGACGACTTATGATAATATACTGCGTTTCTGTGACGATCCCGACGTAAAGGACGCGATACGGTTTTTAAGAGCGCGCGAGGTTGTACACTACCAGCGTTTCGGAGAGAATCTCAGAATCCTTACAGATAAGCTCGACGAAAAGAACTTCTACGCGTTCAACCCCGAATTTGATAAAAAGTGCTTCAAAAATCAAATGAAAAAGAAATAACCCGAACAGACCGGCTCAAAAATCCACTGAGCCGCCCTAAACTTAATTGAATAATATATCAGTAGTAAGTGATAAGAGATATATACCAAAAGTTAAAATACAACTTTTCAAACTCATATTCATAATTATTGGTTTACTTTTTTATTCACAAAAACAGCTTCTCACTTACAGCTTAAAGCCGGCTCAACTTTGAGCCGGCTTCTTTGATAAATATAATTATTCACCTTTTATTGTGTTAAACAACATTCTGCGGCTGCCTCCACGCTCGTCTGTAGCTCCGCTTCGCGCGATAGCGACAAGAACCACGAACAGTAAATCGAGATTTTTCTCCCTTGTACGCACCCGATAGAAGCCGTTAGCCGGCACCTTACCCGCGACCTTATGCTTCTCGGAATCCTCCTCGTGCGGATAGCGGCTTGTCATCTCAACAAACGCGAGCTCATCGCCGTTTCTGCTTATTGAGTATGAAACTAACGAGCCCTTGCTCTCTCCTCCGCCGAGGCGGGAATCAATCTTAATCCCGAGGGCTCTGAGCTGCTTCCATATATCCTTGCCGTCAAAGGTAAAGGTGTAGTTATTATCTACAAGAAGTGAATTCCAATCCATTTCCTCCTGATGACCTACAAGGTGATGAACGGTTTTATTGTGCTCATAGTCTATGAAGTCAAACTCAAAAGCGCTAAGCGGAGAGAATTTTGTCATCTTTGCTTCATACAGAACTTGACGGTTTTTATCCTCGATACGATGTCCGTACTTCGGTGTACCTATATCTGTAAGAAAGTAAAGTTTTCTCTCCTCTCCTTTTTCGGACGGCGCAAAGGTAAGCTCTCCGTTAAGCTCCTTGAGCTTTTTAACAGAGGTTTTTTTCTTAACGGTCAGGAAAACAATAACGAGCAGTATTACGCCGCCGATAATCATAGCGTATATACCTATACCAAATCCGGAGGTCACTTTAGACGGATCGTTCGGATCGTATTTAATCTCGACCTTTCCGCCTACCTTATAGTCAGGGGCATAGGAGTCAAGCTTAACCGTATATTCTTTTCCGTTGACAGTATACTTAGCGGTCGTGATATATTGTACGTCATCGGGATTATCCGCGTCGGGAATATAATCGGGGTCCTCCTTGATGGATACAATTTCAGCTGTTGCCGTTTCAAAGCCCGACGATTTGAAAAATGTGGAATAAACACCAAAGCCGAGTGCTATTACCGCAATTATTGCCGCGAATATTTTAAGTCCGGGACCTTTAATAGAAATCATAAATTGATCCACCTTTCTTATCTTATTTTTATACTTAATGTTTTATTAACCGTTTTGGGCTTATATTTTGCGCTGCCGAAAGCGGTAATACTTACCTTTACTTTATAAATGCCCTTTTTGTACTTACCCTTTTTGACAATTAACTTGCCTTTTCGGGTAACTTTAAATCTCTTTATCGGAATTTTCTTTTTGCCGAGCCTTACGGAGATTGTCTTTACCGTTACGGCGCCCTTTGCTTTAGTTATTCTGAGAGGCTTAACGATACGTGACTTTGTTTTTAGATTTTTAGCTTTAATCGACTTGGCGGATTTTTTAACCGTAAGGGTATTATTCTTTTTTGTTGACTTAACCACAACCTTGTACTTAACAGTCACGTCGTTTGGAGAGGATACGGTAATAACGGCTGTACCCTCTTTCAGAGCGTGAACTACTCCGTTTGAATCTACCTCGGCGACCTTTTCGCTGCTTGAGTAGTAGTAAAGCGAGGGATCGCAGGGCTTAGGATTTATCGATACCGCAACCTGCGTATACTGTCCTTCCTTCAAAGTTACGGAGCTTTTTTCCGCCTGCAGTTTACTCGGCTCAAGCCAGGGTGTTTCCGCCATGCTGATAATATGGAGAATAAAGGATTTTTCGAGTCCTGTTCTCAGCGCGGCTGTAATTTTTACGGTTCCTGTCTTTTTCTCTTTTACGACGCCGTTTGAATCCACCTCGGCAATCTCGGAATTTGAAGAACTCCATTTTACTACCTTGTCGTTTGTTCCGAAGGGGGTAAGGGTGTAGGATATTTGGAATTGATCCCTGAGTAACATATCGTCATATATTTCATTCCCCTGAAAATAGATATTGGTTGCTTTAGTGATACTTTTCTCGCTGAGATAAGAACCGATTATTGTTGTATCGTCCTTAACCGGATACAAAAGCTCGAGCTCGCTGCCGTCCTCGTTTTTCCAGCCTTGAAAAACATATCCGGTTTTCGCCGGAGCTTCGGGAACAGAGCCGTCAATATTAGAACCGAGCAGTATCGGGCTTTCCTGAACTGTCTTACCGTCGGCGACAAATTTAACCGTGCCGTAAACCTTGTTGAGCATTGTGCCCATATTTTCGTTTATCCACGATTGACGCTCAATAAGCCACGTGCGAAGCATATTTATTTCAAAATCAAAATCAGAGGCTGAATTATCATTATCCCAACAAGCTTTATTAGCTTTCCAGGAACTTTTGGTCTCCGCGGCGTATCGGTCAAGCAAGCCTCCGTCCTTTACTATATCGTTTATGATACCGTTAAGCACAGTCCACCGCTGTCTGAGCATAGCTTGATATTCGGGACATTCGGCTCTGAGCTTGTTCAGCCAATCTATATTATTGCTCATATAAAAACCGTCGGTTTCGCTAAAGACCCTTCCGAGAGAAAGATCGAAATCCCATATCGGTCCCCAGTAAACCTTGCCGTTTCTGGGTTTATAAAGGTATGTGCTGTCGGTACGGAAGGAATCGACGTTCTTAGAGAACTCCTGCACCCACCAGTAGTCGGCGGTGGATTGCATATCCATATAATCCCATACTGAAACACCGTCGTCATCCTTAAAGTCCTTGCCGTAAACAGCGTTTTCAATTTTTTGCAGATAATCGCTTATATACGTCTTTTGCGCGTCTGTTCCCAACTCATCTGTAGAATCGGATGAGTAAAACACAGGATTTTCGCCTTGGAATCTAAGACCTTTTTCGGTAGTCAGCACATTTCCCTCGGGTTCCTCAGGATAAGGAGAGTAGGATAGCAAATATCCGCCCGTCACCTCGGGCTCCAAATTATCTTTACCTGTAAGCTCGTCGATATTTACGCGGGTTTTTCCTAACCTTATCTGTTCCGCAAGGTAATAACTTCCGATATACCCGCCGTTCATAACAACATCCACCGGAAGCATTTTCGGAGTATAGGCAAGTCCGAGAGCTCTGCCTATATGATAAACAATTCTGTTTCTAAGCAGAGTTTCATCCTTGGCGTTAGCGAGCAACACCCAGTGTTTATTTGAACCCATACCGAGCAAGTCGGCGCTTTTTTTCAGTTTAAACTTATAAGGCTTTTTATCCTCTGCCCATGTTGTGTGGCCTCTGCCTCGGATATACTCGAGTTCCAAATCACCCGTGCCGCTCAGGGCAACATCACTATAGTCGCCCTTATAACCTCCGGGAATATCGAGCTTAACCGTACCCGTACATTCAACGCTGTGGTCGGGACTTTCGTTCATCTGTGAGATCGTACCGTAGCCCTCGGCGCTTTCATCAATATTGATATTTAAAACAGGAATACCGTTAGCGGTATTCTCCGCGGCGCTGGTACTCAGAGGCAAAACGCAAATTAAGCTCACGGTCAATACAAGCGACAACAATAAACATACAGATTTTTTTAGAACCTTCATACTAAACCTCCAAATAATCCGCATTTTTTTCGTTTTAACAATGTTCTGCGCTATGCACAATAAACAATACCTTCAAATATTTTAGCTGCCGAAGCTTAATACTTCCCAACCGTTATCCTTGGAGCGCGCTAAAATACATTCGTAATCTTTATAGTCGTAATCGGGTTTAAGCTTTGTAACGCCCGTAGTTTTTGAGGTGCTGAAATCCATTAAAAATACGGCAACCTGTGTATACTTGGATTTAGGATTATCCTTTTGTACCTTTTTAAGCATTTTTTCGGTTATATACTTATCCCCGCCGTAACGAACAGCACCGAGCTCAAAGCCGTTGTAGAAAGCAAATTTACATTTAATTTGAATAACCGCGTCTTTAAGATCATCTTTGCTGTAGAGCTTGGAACCGCCGTAGTCGATATCTACCTTTTTACCGCTCGCGGCGCCGAGATATTCCTCGAAGGTAACGCCCTTCTCGGTAATTTCCTTAGCGGTTTTTACATCGTCGATATAACGGATATGCCAAGGCTCGTAGCCGTAGCCTGTGATATGCTCGCTACCCTCGAGATAGCGAAGTATAAATCCGTAATTCGCAAGCTTTTTGTGGATTGTTGCCCAGATTTTTGTATACTTAATCATATCCTCGTTTTCGGTAACGTCCTTGCCGTTTATGATGAGGTATAAATCAAGCGCGAGTCCGGTATGATGCTCCGAATAGCCGGGTTTAGCTACGGTTTTCGCGGCATAATCCGCGCCGTATTTTTTTGTGAAATCGTCCATTATTCGCTGCTGTTCGGCAACGCTTCTGCGCGCGGAGTCGAGGTCTACTTCGATTTTATCTTTCTTTAAATCGGCTTTAAGCTTTAGATACGCGTCATAAGCCTTTTTCTCAACCTCGACATCGTCACCTACAGAGTTTTTGATATGAACGGTTTTAAGCTGTTTTTCCCAGTTATCTGGCAGAGCGTGCGTCTTATTAACAAGCGCCATATAGTCGATTCCGCCGTTTTTAGCCGATTGCTTGGCTTCGGTATTATTATTCTGAGATGTACAACCGGCAAACGCCGCCAAAGCTGTAAAAACCGTTATAATCAATGCGATAATTCTTTTAGGCATTTTCATAGTTTCCTCTTCCCGAAGTTTATTTAACCTTAATCTTAATTGTAGTTGATTTTGACATACTTTTATAATTTGAGTTACCGCCCGCGGTTACTTTAACCTTAACGGAGTATGTGCCTTTCTTTAAACCTTTCTTAACAGTAAACTTACCTGTAGAAGCGTTTACGGTAATCTTTTTATTACCCGAAGTCTTTTTATAGCTTACACTTCCCTGAGCTTTGCTGACGGTTACGGGGCTTACAGTAACATTCTTCTTTTTAACTTTAGAATATTTAACTGTTTTACCGTTGCTCTTAACTGTAATCGGATTGGACGCCTTAGTAATAGTGAATGCCTTAGTTATAGAGCCCTTGTAATCGTCCTTGCCGATAACTGTGACTGTAGCGATACCGACTTCGGTATTATTCTTATACTCCACCGAGTAGTTCTCTTTATTGAGATTTTCTACTGTAACAGCGGGCTTAACCACCTTACCTGTATAAGTATAAGAAAGCTTGTCGAGCTTTGAGGAGTAATCGCTGATGTCTGTTTTCAGAGCGTCGGGATCGGTTAAGTCGATAAACTTAAAGCCGTGTTCTTTGGCGTAGGCTTCGCCGGCTGTACCCGGATATCCCTTGATAACAAAATCTTCCATTTTAGTTGTGTAATAACCCTGGTCGTCCGCGGTTATATATACGTGAGCTATATAACCAAATGCCTCCTGGTCTATTTCCTCAACGCCTGCGGGAATGGTAATTTCTTTAAGGTTTTTACATGTTACAAACGCTTCCGCGCCAACCTTTTTTAAATTTTCGGGAAGTATTATTTCTTTATAATCGGTATAAGCAAACGCTCGATAATCTATTTTCTTTACATTTTCCGGCAATTCAATTGAAGTCATTTCCGAAGAAGTCGGGAAACACAGAGAGGCGATTTCCTCAAGGTCATCGTTAAAATGAATAGCTTTAAGATGTTTACATAAGTTAAAAGCGCTTTGGGACAAGGTCTTTAGTCCTTTCGGTAAATACACTCTTGTAATATTGGATTCTTCAAACACGGAATCAGCGAGAACCGTTGTACCTTCTCTAACCTTATAAGTTCCCGTAAACTCGCTGTCAAGCTCAAGCAATATACTGCCCAAATAAAGAGCGCCGTTATCCCAGTTGTATTCGTCATTATAAAAGGCTGTATTTCCGAACGCCTTTACACCTACTCTTGCAACAGTCTTAGGGAGATTAATATTCTCAAGCTTTTCGCATCCGGCAAAAGACTGATCCTCTATAATCTCGGTACCCTCTCCGACATTCAAATCAGTAAGCGAGTAACAGCCTTTAAAGGTTTTGTAAGGCAGAATTTTCACGCTGCCGGGAATAGAGATTTCAGTAAGCTTTTCGCAACCTACAAACGCGTAATATGCTATAGCGCTTGTACCTTCCCTTACCGTAAACTCGCCCTCCGCGTCTTCGCTCACCTCGTAGAGTACTTTATCAATATAGAGAGTGCCGTTGTCCCAGTTATCTTCGTTTTTATAATACGCTGTGTCACTGAACGCTTCATCGCCGACCGTAATAACCGTATCAGGAATTTTGATTTTCGTTATAAAATCACAACCCTCAAAGGTATAGCTGCTGATTCCGGTAACGGGACAGTCCTCAATGGTATCGGGTATAACGACCTCGCTGTCCTTACCAAGATACGAGGAAACCTGAACAGTTCCGTCTTTATTTAAAAAATATTCATATTCGTCATTTTTCTTTTCTTCGTAATCATCGTAACGCGCGTACACCGTAAAAGGCATAACAGCGAAAACGCTCGCGAGCACCGATAACGAAAGAATAACGCTGATAAATCTTTTCATCATTAAACCTCCCCTACTTTACTTTAATCTTAACCTTGACTGTAATTGATTTACTCTTGTATTTTGAGTTACCGGCGGCTTTAATTTTTACGGCCGCTGTGTAGGTTTTCTTAGTATAATTACCTTTTTTGAGAGTAATCTCACCCTTGCTGTTTATTTTAAGCTTACCGTATAGCTTAGCGGAAGTACCCGTTTTAACAAGCTTATACGTTACCTTACCCTGTGCATTTTTCACATTCAGAGGTTTAACAGTCTGATTTTTCGCCTTGAGACTTTTAGCCTTTACCGACTTAGGCGATGACGTTACTTTCATCGGGTTAGCTTTTTTAGCTGTAGCAACAGGCTTATCCGCGTCGGGTTGAGTTGACGGAGCTTCGGGTTCTTCGATTACATCACCGTAGGCTTTAATCGGAAAGTTATCCATATCAACGTAGTAGCTATCTTCACCCATAATGAGGTCCTTAATCCATTTACCGGACATATCAATCCATTGACCGTTAGCGAAAAGCATACTCTCGCCCTCGTTAATAATACCCTTATTATAGTTGAGCATATTAGCTTCATCAGCGTATTTATCATTTATTCCGAAGTAGGTATTAAATATATATTTATCATCCGAAGCCTGCTGAGTTACTACCACGGAGAATCTCTGTCCTTTTTTTATAACAGCGGGTTTGTCGAGGTCCTGACGGTGAAAACCGCCCCACTCGTACTCAACATCCGTTTCGTAGAGCTTTACACCGTCGGCGGGATCGGTAAAGTTATCGTTAAGCGCGTATAAATCATAGTGAACCTTTGTGTTCGGAGTGGTGGTCTGGCAGGTTATTTCGGTAACGTTAAAATCTTCAGCGGCGGTAAACACGTTCGACGTGCTGACTAAATCCGAAATTGCCGCGGATTCAATGCTGTTTACCGGCATATAGTCGTATTGATAAACATAATAATCCTTAGTGTTCACCTTATCAAATTCGAGCGCTTCAACGCTGCTAATGCTTTTATCCTCGTAGGAAATCCAGAAGTATCCCGAGCCGACCATAACGGGATTACCGTTTTTATCCTTGATAACGTTTCCGTCCTTGTCCTTTTTCTCTACAGGGATACCCCAGTCACCTGTGCCGTAGTTCGGAAAATCCTCCGTACCGGCACCCCAGCTGTTCTTAACAAGCCACGCGCCGTTACGCTTGGGTGTAGTGAGCTTTTCGGCTTCTTCGACGCTGTAGGAAACTTCGTTGCCTTCGCTATCATTTGAGTCAGGGATACTATGAGTAAAATTCTCCTTAGGATAGTTGTCGTCCCAGCCTATAACCGCTACAGCGTGGTTTGCCCGGGCTTTCGCGTCGTAGGTATAATGAGCCCACTTATCGCTTATATAACGGGTTTTTTCGGCTTCTCCGTCAGCGTCTACGGGCTGACTGTTGTCCGCGCAGAAGCCGATTTCGACAGCTCTGTTATTCATAAGCTGTTCCTTCATTGCACCTATCGCGCTCGCCTTATACCGCGGAGAAACCTCCGCCGGAGACGGGAGCTGGTAAGTGGATTTTAAGCGGAAGGACTGCGCGAATCTCAAACTCTCGTCAATCGACCAGTCGTCCTCGTAAGAGTAGCAAAACGGGTTACCGTCGTTATCATAATCAATAAGCTTTTTCTTTCCGTGGTACTCAAGAATATCACCGAACAGCTCCTGTACCTTAGGGTTATTGCCGTACTCAAGGACGGGTCCTACGCCTGACGAGAACATACTTGTAGCGGAAATAGGCGTTCCGCCCGAATCGAGAACCTGAGACGTTTTTTTATTTCCGTCAAAAATACCTCCCTCGCCGTTCTGCGGATCCTCGGGGTCATCGAGAGGAGTTCCGTTAAACCAAGCGAGGTGCTTTTCGGAAAGATCCATAGTACGTGTATTTAGGTAATCATCCTGAAGAAGCGGATTACCGAGGATTGAGGTTTCAGCCGCCGCGACAGCCGCAAACGCCCAACACGAACCAAACGGATTCTGGAACTTCACAGGGGTAACATAGCTTGTATCTCCCGTGCCGTCGCCGTCGGTATCAACATTACGTAAATCATACGAGTCGGGATACCGTGAACCTCCTATCCCGCCTGTTAACATTTTTGATTTTTTTTGGCTTGAATCTTCTCTGAAATCAAAAGCGTAGTTGCTTTTATCCTGAGTCTGCTTAGCGATTTCTTCGAGAACTTTGTTATTCTTCACCGCGGCGTAAGCCTGTGTTGAGAAAAACACAGCTGATACCAACGCGCAGGCAAGAATAAACGCCAACATTCTCTTGAACTTGTTATTCATAATAATTCCCATAGCCTTTCCGCCCACAAATAGTTGTTTACCTTACGCTGTTACCGTGGGCGGGTAAGGCGTAAACAGCAATTAAGCCGTTGCTCCGGCGCACGCGGCGCGCAGCTGAGCGGGCAATACCAACTACTCTGTTTTCTTTTTGTTTTTTATGTTGACATTTTAACATAGTTTTAAGAAATAAACAATAAAAATATAACACAAAAAAGAGATTTTTTATTCCTGCCATATCAACTCAACACATTTTTTGATTAGCGTTTTCTACATATCAATAAAACTAATAAAATTTTGTATTGTGCAATACGCTGATTGAATTTAAACCTGTATTTTGGTACAATATTATTGTGAACATTTTGTTTATAAAATTTAGGAGTTGAGAAAAATGACAAAAAGGATTACGGGGTTACTATTATGCGTAAGCATTTTAATCTCATGCTTCACGTTCGGAGCGATTCATACCGCCGCCGCGGATACTTCAGCTAAGGAAACCGCTGTGGATTACGGACTGCCGAGCAAAATTGAGGACGGTAATATTCTACAGTGCTTTAACTGGAAGTATAACGACATCAAAAATGAGCTTCAGAGTATTGCTCAGGCGGGATTCAACACAATCCAAACATCCCCCGCTCAGCCCGCGGACAGCTCGGGAAAATGGTACTGGCTTTATCAGCCTAGAGGTTTTTACATTGACACCAACGACCTTGGTAACAGAAATGAGCTTAAAGCTCTCTGTACCGAAGCTAAGAAATACGGTATAAAAGTTATTGTCGATATTGTAGCGAACCACCTTACAGGCGATCACGGCAAAATTCAGGACAACCTCAAGGACAGTAAATACTGGCACACTATGGGGGGAAAAATCGACTATACTAATCGCTATCAGGTTACTCACGGCGATATCGGTATGCAAGATCTTAAAACCGAGGACAGCTATGTACAAAACATAGTTAAAACCTACTTAAACGACCTGAAAAGCTTAGGCGTAAGCGGTTTCCGTTTTGACGCGGCTAAGCATATCGGAACACCCGCCGAGGGCGATAACTTCTTTAGTATGGTTAAGAGCGTAGGGCTTTGGTCTTACGGAGAAATTCTCGATAACCCGGGCGGAAAAGACGCCGACGTTATGAAGGAATACACCAAATACATCAGCGTAAGCGACTCTAATTACAGCGGAGAAGTTACAGGCGCTATGCGTGACAAAAAGGTTGTCACAAATAACGGCCACTGGGCTAAAAAAGGCGTAGACGCGACTAAGCTCGTATACTGGGGCGAAAGCCACGATACTTTCTCGAATAACGCGGATAACGGCGGTTGGACTAAAAATCTAAATCAGAACGTTATTGACCGTTCTTACGCGGTACTCGGCTCAAGAAGCGACGCTCAGGCGCTCTATCTCTCAAGACCAAACTCTACCGACAGAGAAAGTATCTACGCGGGCAGTAAAGGAAGCACCCATTATAAATCGAAGGAAGTCGCTGCCGTAAACCACTTTAAAAACGCTTTAGTCGGCAGACGCGAGAGCTACGGCTACGGCGATAAATGCGACGTTGTATGTCGTGACGGTGGAGCGGTAGTAGTATCCGCGGACGGTTCAAGCGGTACAAAAACTGTTCCCAACATCGATGGACTTGTAAAACCCGGCACGTATACCGACGAGGTTTCGGGAAGCAAATGGACGGTTACAAGCACAACTATTTCAGGTTCTATCGGAAATACAGGTATCGCTGTATTCTACAGCACAGAACCCGCGGGTCCGTCGGCGTACGCTACAGCTTCTACTTCATATAAAACAGATACAATGAAAGTAACGCTCAACTTCGAAAACGCGACATCCGCTCAGTATTCTATTGACGGCGGAGCTTATACAAATTACACAAACGGACAGGTTATCACAATAGGTTCGGGCGTAGATTACGGCGAATCCACAAAGGTCAGCGTAAAGGCTACCGACGGCACAACATGGAGTTCACCGGCTACATTCACCTACACAAAAGAAGATCCAAACGCTGTACAGCGCGTTTACTTCGATAACACAAGCTACAATTGGTCCGCGGTATACGCTTACATCTACTCAGGCGCTTCAAACAACGGCGCTTGGCCGGGTCAGGCTATGAAAATGGACAGCGCTACAGGTTACTATGTACTCGATGTTCCCGAGGAGCTATCGGACGGTATGATAATATTTACAGAAAGCGCGAGCGAATCATCAACACACCGTTACCCGGGACATCAGGAATCGGGACTTTCTCTCGAGGGCAAGAGTAAAATCCTGAAGGCGGGAAATAAGTTTGAGGACTATACTCCCGTAAAGCCGAAACCCACCGAAGCCCCGACTCAGGCTTCTACCGAAGCTCCTGCAACAACCGCGACAGAAACTGTCACACAGGCGCCCAAGGGTATTATCGGCGACGCTAACGGAGATAATCTTATAAGCATTAAAGACGCTACGCTTATTCAGAAATCTATCGCCTCTCTCGAAGAGCTTTCGGATACCGCAAAATTACTCGGCGATGTAAACGGAAACGGACGAATAGATATAAAGGACGCTACCTGTATTCAAAAGTTCATCGCTAAAATGGACGGCGCGGAAAACGCAGGCGAGTTACTCAAATAATAACTTTTAAAGTTAAGACCACCCGTTGAAATTCAACGAGTGGTCTTTCTATATATTTCAGATTAAATATTTTTCTTTTAAGGAATTAATCTCATCCTCTGTTATATTAAGTCCGCCGCGGATATATCCCATAACCGAGCCGTACGTCTTTTTAAGATACGCCATAGCGTTTATCATATACTGTTTATCAACGCAGTCGAACACGAGTAACGCTTGTGTAATATAGTCATCATCGAGTCCCTTTGATTTTAAAAGCTGTTTTGTACTCTCTATCCTATCGGCGAAATATTCGTTAGTTAAAAGATAATCCTCAATTATCAAATCCTCGTCGGCTCCGAGAGCTGAAAGTATCAACATAGCGCCGAGCCCTGTTCTGTCTTTTCCGTTGGTACAATGCCAGAGCACCGCGCGGTCGGGAGCCGAGTTTATAAGTATGCGGAAAAATTCGGAATAAGCATTTTTGCCTTTATCCGCCGCTAAAAATCCGATATACATATTATCGTTAAGGAATCCGCTTTTAATCGTAATCTCAACGGTTTTAATTATATCCGAGGTATCGACCTCAAAATCCGCCGCGTCGTCGTTAGACAACAACGATAAATCTATCACGTCAAAATGGTGATACATCGCTCCGTCAATCTCGGGGTCAGCGCCCTTTTCGATTTCCATATCCATTCTGAAATCTACAATATGCTGTAGATTATAGGTATCGGTTAGTATTTTTACGTCCTGTTCGGATATTCCGCCGAGCGCCGCGGTGCGCAGGAGCAAACCGGTTTTTATCTTTCTGCCGTCGGTCGTAGTATAACCGCCCAGCTCGCGGGCATTTTTAATTGATTTAAGAGGTATAGACTGTTTCATATAATCTCCTGAAATAAATTTTTATTTTGATAAAATATCTTCTAACTTTTCTTTAAAAACTTTACTATCGGTTTTATACGCGACATTAAAATTATATTCTTTAAACTTAATTCCCGAGTCGTAGCCGTAGTCTTTTTGAAATAAAATCACCTGTCCGTAAGCGTCGTTATTCTCAGTCATAACGCTTGCGTGACAAGGTTTAGTCTCTTTGAGATAACCGTCCCACAACACACAAGCCATCGCCTCGCCGTCAGGTATGTCGCCGAATTCAGCGCCTCTCGCCTCTTTATTAAACGCGAGCAATCCGCTGTAGGCTTTAGCGACAAACTCAAATAAACCGCCTTTTTTCTTGTA
This sequence comes from uncultured Clostridia bacterium, assembly GCA_946187325.1. Classification (GTDB taxonomy): domain Bacteria; phylum Bacillota; class Clostridia; order Oscillospirales; family Acutalibacteraceae; genus Ruminococcoides. The sequence goes on along the minus strand of CAMHQC010000006.1, from coordinate 70,039 downwards.
CTCGTCTAACTCTTTTTTTGTAAATTGGCTATCCTCGGAAAGCATATCTAAACCGATAGCCGTTATAGGAACTCCCGACTCGGCAAGAACCTTATAGGCGGGCGCGTCATGGTAAACGTTAAACTCAGCTACGGGGCTGGCGTTACCTTTTCCGAAACCGCAGGTACCCATTGACCAGTATTTTTTAACACGCTTCATCGTCTTTTTATCTTTATCGAACGCCAGCGCTAAGTTAGTTACAGGCCCCAGCGCCACGATTTCTACCTCGCCGGGATACGCTTTTACCGTATCGATAATAAAATCTACGGCGCTTTTCTTCTCAGCCTTACGTTTGGGATGAATCAAACCTTGATCACCCATACCGTCTTTACCGAACACGCTGAATGTTTTACGCTCCTTGCCGTTATAGGTTTTATAGGCTCCCTTATACACGGGAGCGTTGCTGCCCGCGATTTCAAGCGTCATAAGAGCGTTATCTACCGCTTGGTTAAGCTTAACATTACCCGCGGAAACCGTTACGCCGAGGATATCGACATTTTTATCCTTAGCCGCCATAATTAACGCGACGGCGTCGTCTCCCGCCGTATCGGTATCAATTATAAGCTTTCTTTTTTCGGTATTACTCGTATTCTTAACGTCAAGCGAAGAGCTTTTCTCCCGCGGATTACCGGTACAACCTACCGCAAATACGCATAATACCGCAAGGAAAAGAGCAATAATCTTTTTTACCATTCCTTACCTCTCCGTAAATTATAAAATTATTCTTTATTCATTTCGGCGTTTACTTTATCGACGGCTTCAATAATTTTATCAGCAACTTTTTCGTCGTCGAATACCGTAACGTAGCCTTGAATCGTACGAGCCTTAGTATATAGAACCCGAGCGCCTCTGTACACAAAAATCCTCGCCTTTTTTTTACCGTTTTTTGCCTCCTGGATTGTATTAGCTCCCGCGGAGTTGCCGTCCAGAGCTACTACGACAGACGGACGGCGTTTAAAAATTTCATACGCGAAGCTCTTATAAAGCCCCATCCCCGTCGGCTCTATAGAAACTCTAACGCCGACTCCGCTTTCTTTAAGGCGTTTCGACTCTGGCAGAGTGATTCTCGTCGGAACAACCGCGTAAATATCGAATCTATCTCGAGCCTTATTTACCAGTTCTTTTTCGTAGGCGGTCAGCCTGTTACCTACAACAAAGCAGACTCTTTCAGGGTCTAATCTCTCAACCAAAACATCAATAAGCTTAGTGAGCTTAGGTTTAATACGTATGGAATGACGTTTGCTGTTAAAGCTTCCGCCGAGAAGTATAACGGGTACTTTATCGGTCGGAATCTCCCGAATCTGAGCGCTGAGGCAATCAGCGCTGTCGAGCTTTTGCGGAGCGATAAACACCTCAGCGGCAGGCGGCGAAGTTTCGGAAATCTCCTTTTCATAATAAGACTTAACGTCGGTGCCGTTTGTCTCGACGGTAAAAGCGTTATATTTTTTATAGAAACTCGTCATACTTTTTTCGAGAACTATCTGCTCGGCTTTACGCATAGCGAGCATCTCCTCACGACTTAAATCGAGCAGCCTTTCGAGCGCGAGCTGTTCGTCAATAGAATCCGTGCCGTAAATAGCTCCGCCGTCAGTACCCTGAACGCAGCTTACACCGCCTTTTAGATACTGTCGTATAGGATGCCTTTCAAGCGAGCTCAAATTATTAAGGCGGACGTTAGACGTAAGCTGGAACTCAAGAACCGCTTTACTTTCTTTGAGCTGTTTTATAAGCTCTTTTCCCTTTTTGGAGTTAAGGTTAGCGGTATATAGTCCGTGTCCGATACGTAAGTACGGCATTTTCTGACCTTTTGCGAGCGATTCCTTTACACAGGCTAGGCTGTTCTGTACATTATCTCGAAGTCCGTCATTTTCACCGGCGTGGATTCTAATAACAAAGCCCTCGTTATCCCGGGCTATCGCGACTAATTCGCGGATTACGGAGCGAAGCTCCCTGATATCGTTAATCTCCTCGCCGATAATATCGCTTCCCGCGACATACGGGTCTTTAGCGATAGCGCGGATAGTTAAAATCTGTTTTTGAACATCCTCGTAAGCGGTAGCTTTATCCCTCACGATTGTGAGCGGAATACGCCTTATAGCCGCTAAAAAACGGATGGTAACGCCTGTTTCCCGAGTAATTTTAGGCATAACGGAGTGAACTTGCGCCAGCATATCAGGAGCGGATTCGGGTTTAACGAGAGTGGTATCGGAAACCTCGATGTATTCCACACCGCATTTTCTGCAACTTCTCGCAATCCATAGAAGCTTATTCTGGAACAAGCTAAGTTCCCGGAAATCAATACTTCTTTTATCCTCAATCATTTTTTTTAGCGCGTTTTTGATATCCTTATCGGGAATACTGTCGATATTCGAAAGCGGAACAGTCGCGCCGAAAGGCTTCCCTTTAGTAAAAACATAGCGGTAAAGATATACTTTTTCCAGGTTAGTAAATACAGCCTGGCTGTCCTTTAAAATCGTCAGAGACGCGCGGATTTTCGCGATATTATAAGAAGCGTTTTCAAGGTTATTCAGTATAAAATCGGCGAAATTAATAAACGTATTATCGTCTATCTTACGGGTTAAATATTTTCCTGTAAGTTCGGAATCTTTAAATTCAGCCGAAACTATTTTGCGCTGAGCGTTAAGAGACTCAAGCTGTTCGTCTGTACAGCGGAGTTTAAGCTTTTTTATATAGTAAAGAGGATAGCGGATTTGGTGGAAAATTCCGAGCGCGATAAGTAAATCGGCGTCGAGATTAGCGTTCATATGAGTGTGAAGGTCGGTTTTGAATTTATACTCGCGAAGGATATAAGTCTTTACGAGCGTTTTTCTCTCGTCAAGGCTGTAATCCTTAGTCTGGCTCATTAAGGTTTTTGAAATCGCCGGTACATACGCCTTGCGCTCAATACTACCGTCGGGATAGATATTAGCTATTTTTGTATCGGCTAATCTTAGGATATAAACCTCTTGGTTACGCTCGTCAACATAGCACGGAATCTCTCCCCTAATGACCTTTAAGCCGTCATCGCCCGTACTAAGCTTCAGACCGCAAACATTCGCTAAATTCGAAATGAGATTCCCTTTCGCGTGATTAGGCGTTCTCAGCACATATTCAAGCTTTTGCTCGGTCATATTGAGCTCAACTATGATATCCTTTTCTTTATCGAGATAAAACTTTCCGAAATCTGACATCGTACCCTCCGAATTGATACTATTTCCTATAATTATAACCTTGTCGTCAGTATGTTTCAAGTATTAATATAGATTTTATACACCAATTCTTATAAACACATAAGTATAAAAAGATTAGAGCGGCTCATTTGCGAATTGAGCCGCTCCGTTTAATATTATAATATAAATTATTCGTTATCCGATTCGGCTTTAATAGCCGTCTTTTTTCTTTTCTTTACGATTACAACCGTCATAACCGCGAGAGCGATTAAGAGTACACCTCCGCCGATTAAAGCTATAAAGCCCGTGGTAAAGATGGAACCGCCGTTCCAATCATCAAGATAGAGTGTGTAATTATGCGCTGAACCTCTGTAAATTCTTCTGCCTTTATCGGCGTGGAAGGTAGGCTCGTGATCTTTCCAACTGAGGTCAACCACAGCTATATCGCTGTTTGTGGAGGATGTAATCCATATCTCCGAGGTACCCTTTTTGTATTCGTCTTTAGTATAGAACATAGCCTTTTTGCCCGCCGCTTGAACCATATACGCGTTTTCGCTTCCGTTATTTTTGATAATAACAGTTTCATAAAGGTCTACATCAGCCGCCGCGGCGGTCATAGTATTGCAGTAAATACCGCTTCCGTGAACATCAGACCAGTTATTTGTTATAGTTACATTATTTAAGCTGTGGTCGGATGAGCTTAAAGCTCCGAAGTATATACCGCCGCCTTTTCCGTGCGCGACATTTCTCTTTATCGAGGTATTTTGAACGTGTAAGTCTGTGTGCGCGCAGGCACTGATAGCTCCGCCGTCGGCACCCGAGGTATTATTCTCAAATGTGCAACTTTCTACCTTTCCGTTTTGATCAGTGGGGATATAAAGTCCGCCGCCGTCGCCTGAGGCTTTATTTCCTTTGAATGTAGAGTTCTTGGTACAGTTTCCGTCGTAGTCGTACGCGAGCGCGCCTCCGTTTGCGCCTGAATTATTCTCGAAAGTGCAATTGTTAACCGTCTTGTTTTTTGACTGAACATAGAGAGCTCCGCCGTCTCCGTTAGCTGAATTATTCTTAAATGTGCAACCGTTTACATCAGCCTGAACCCATACAGCTCCGCCCTGATCGGTTGCGGTGTTGCCTTCAAAGATACAGTTAGTAACGCTTCCCCAGTAAGCGAACGCTCCGCCTTTTCCGCCTTTTGCCTTGTTATTTTTAAATGTAGAATCGGATACGTTATATACGCTGTATAAAGCTCCGCCGCTCTTGTCGGCTTCGTTGCCTGTAAAGCTGCATTTTTTAAGATAGCTTCCGTCCGCGGCGTACGTTCCGTACATAGCCGCGCCGTATTCACCCTTGTTATTATTAAAGGCTGTGTTTTCAATCTGATATTTAAGGTGCCAATCTACATGAATCGCTCCGCCCTTAGCTGTATCGCTTATCTCGCTGTTTTTAAGGGTAAAGGTTGTATCCTTATAGCAATTAAAGTAAACCGCTGTATTCTTACAGCCAAGCATTTTTACGTTGTCGATAGTAATCTTAGCGCCTCTATCCTTTTCTGTGTTATTGAGGTTAATAATTCTTGTAGCGTTTTTGATAGTACCGTTTTTGATAGTAATATTTGAATTAAGCTCAATATCGGCAAATGTAAACGCTTTTCTTGTGCAATCAATTTTATGCTTGTTTAAATCTAAAATCTCTTCTTTATCATCCTTAGCGATTAAGCCGCCGTCACCGTTAAAGCCGTATTCCTTTCCGAGTCCGGCTTCATTAAGACCTCTCGCCGCGTCTGCCGTTACGTCCTTAATAAGAGTTACCGTAAACTTTTTGCCTGAGTGCATTGCTGTTCCCCAAGCGTCGCCGAAGCTCGGGAATGTTTTTTCAGCTTCGCCGATTTTTACTTTAGCTACGCCCGCTCTGTTGATATAGATAATCGCCTTCTTGTAATATTTACGAGCGACATCGGTCATATCCTTAATCTGCTTTAATCTCTCGTCGCGCGTATCGGTCATCTGCTTCTTTAAATCAGCCGCATCCTCTTTTTCTTCTTCTGTCGACGCGTTCTTTTCAGCCTGAGCCTGTTCGTATTCGTCAACCTTGTATTGAAGATGTGTTATTTCCGCCAAGGTAGCGCCGTAAGCTATACAGGTTCCCTGCATACTTTTAATCTCTCTCTTCATTCCCTTAGCCGCTGTTTTTAAATCAGCAGCTTTGCTGAATGTATGGCTTGCGTTTTTTTCGCTGACCTTAGTTAAAAGATAATCAACGTAAGAGATATATCCGGGATTTTTCTCGTTCTGATATTTATAACCTTTAAGGAAATTGTTTACGGAAGTAAGCTTTTTCTGAAGTGTGCTGAAATCAAGCTCGGCGTTCTTTAACGCCTTTACATACGCGTTGTACTGAGATTTGCTGATTACGTCCTTAGATTTTGTATCTGTTTTAATACTGTACTGTTTCAGTGAATCTACGACCTGCTTGTTGCTGTCTGTAAGGTCGTCTATTGAGCTTCTGAAACCCTGTGTGGAAATATTTAAGTCGAGCTTATTAAACGCTTTCATCGCCTCGTTGTGATTTTCACTTACCTTATCCGAGAGCTTTTCCACAGCGTCGAGTACGAGCTTTGTATCGGGGCTCGGCTCATTGTTTTTGGGGTTAATCGCGTCGTAAATAGATTTAAATACTACGAGTCCGCCCATAGAGAACACACTGCCTATCCAGCTTGAATCGGCAAGATGATCGATACATCTGTAAATCATCTCATATATAACCTCGCCTGCGGCGTCCTTCCAGTACTGCCCGTCGGTTTCAAACTCGGCTCCCGAGTCGTCCTCATCAACATAGAAAAGCTTTTCGTCGTCATCCTCGTCTAAGTCATCATTTTCGTCTTCATCCTCGTTTTCTTTAGATGTTGAGACTGTTGACTTAGTTGTAACGGCTGTAGCTGTAAATACTAATGATGATCCAACAGAAATTGCCGTTATAATCGCGAGAATAAACGCGATTACTCTTGTTCTTGTTTTAGTCATTTTCAGTACCTCTCTTTGTTATTTTTATTTGGTTATCTACATCAGTAATTAACCTGTTGACTACACTATATCATATTATTCATACGTTGTCAATATGTTAATTCAAAAAAATTAATATTTTTATTGTGAATTATGTTCTACCTCTTTATTCCTTTTAGTTTTAATATAATTATACTGCCTGAGAAGAAGCGGAATATAGGTAATTACGGGAAGAATAAATCCTAAAACGCTTAAAGACGACTGCACAAGCATATTGTATAGTCCGTGATAGAGTATCGCAATTATAAGCAGTCCTAAGGTTCCGCAGTAAAAAAGCTCCTTCTTTTTCTTAACATAGCTCATACCCAACCCGACGGCAGCCGTACATACTCCGTGCATTAACGCGGTAGCAAGTCCCCTAACCGCCGCAAGCTCAATAGGCATATCGGTATTCATTTTAAGCAGTAATACCATATTCTCGAAAAGCGCGAAACCTATACCTGTAGAAAAGGACAACGGCAAAAGTATTTCGAGATTATCGTAAAACATATAAGCGAAAAACAATACAGGCAAAGCCTTAATTATCTCCTCGGTAATAGGCGTAATGGTGGTTGATACAAAGAATCCGTCGTTATCAAAATAGCTCAATATAATACTGTTCAGCTCAGATACAAAAAGCGCGCAGGTTATACCGGCAACCATATAACCTGTTATGAGCTTCGATTTCTTTTTAGTAAGCAGCACCAGCAAAATCATAGGCGCTACAATGCAAAGGAAAAGAACATAAATTAAGTTTTCCATTTCTTAACCCCCTTCGCGACAGCGGGTATTAACAGAATAATCACAATACCCATAACAAAACTCAGCGCTAAGTCTAAAATATAATAATCTCCGCTTAACGCAATTATCTCCGCAAGACATAAATACGCGTAAATTAAAGCCAAAATGTTGTACGGCTTTAAAGCGCCTAAAACACCTGTTTCCAGGTCGGGAAAGAATATATGCTTTGCGTTGAAATAAATGCTTTGAACTACAAAAAGCGTTAACACCGCTCCGCATATTTTGACAATTAAATTAACATCGGCAAAGCCTATAAATATCATATAAAAAGCGGTCGCTAAAATCGGAAACACAATCGGAATAAATCTGTATTTTTGGTTTTTCGGCGAGTGGTCATCAACAGCCTTATCGATAATACAGTAATTGACGGCGAATAGAAACACCAAGCTTCCGATAACTCCGAGAAAGCCAAGCTGGAAGCCCGACATTGTGTCGGGAGCAATCGCTATCCTCAATACCTGAAATATCCTTCCGAATGCTATACAACCTACCGCCATTGTAATCATCTTGGCGAATAAGGGTTTGCTCGGCTTAAAAAACATAATCGCTCCGACTATAAAGCTTACAAGCGAACAAATCCAGATAAATGTATTTGAAATCATATAAATATTCAAAAAATCTCCTCTTTTCTACTTACGGTTATTATCTGTTTTATTCGCTTAACCGAGATTCAAGCTTATTTATTTCGCTCGGTTTCAATACTGTAATCATCCGTTTTATATACGATAAATAAATAACGTATTCAGCTATAATCAGCGCCAGCGACGGAAGTGATAAAAGCAGAGCTTCTATCGAATTTGTTTTACCGCCTAAAAAGGGAACTATAAAGTTTATCAGAACATGAACAAAAGTTAATATCGCAAGCGCGTATATAGATTTCTTACCGTGTTTTGAGGACTCGCGGTCACCTAATTTTTTAAATATACTCATAATCCCCTGCATTACCATAATCTTTATTATCGCGTCTGCCGCGCTTACAAGAACGGTAATAAGATCCGACGTAATACTGCGCGCGTGTTCAATCATTTCAGTCGGTATAATACTTATGAAAAATCTCACAAAAATAAAAAAAACAGGTACAACAAAAAAACCGAAAGCGTTTATCGACAGACTTATCACAAAAAACATAAACGCTCTTTTAAAGTATTTGTCATCTTTGCGAAGATTAAATAATCCTATACCGTTTACTATGGTCGAAATAAAGGAGCCTACTATAAACGAGACAAAAAAGATTAACACGGCAACCGCGTCATCGTTAACTTCCTTTTCTCCCGCCTTAGGCACCATAAGTATCGACGCCATAAGCAGTAGAGCGACGCTGATCAACCCTATTATTTCACCTGCAAATATTTTTTTTAAGCCTCTCGCTGTATTTGGAAATTCCATAGATTCATCTCCCGACAGATTTTTTAATAACAAATATTAATGATTACTAATTATAGCATAACGAAATACAATATATCTACCCAATTTATCAATTTTTTAATTTATTTTTAGATACAGAAAAGCGGCTCAATTTGAGCCGCTCTCCTTAAAGTTTATTTACTTTTTATTATAAGTAACATTATCGCCGTAGATAGTAGTCCAGTCGTTCTTCATAGATACTGCTGTCCAACCGTTCTCTTTACAGAGTTTGTACATCTTATCGGCTTTTTTAACGTTACCGTTTTCTCTCTCGGTATCGTCGCAGCAGAGCATAAACGCCGCGCTCTTATACTTGTTATTGTTAATAACGAAGTTAGCCATAGCGCCGTCGCCCGAGCTGTTTCCGAAAGAAAGTACGGGCTGCTGTCCGATTTCCTGCTCGATAACGCTTACCTTGTTCATCTTTAAGTTCTTAATAAGGAACTTACCGCCTGTAATAACCTTATCGTTTTTCTCGAATGTATATTCGAGTCCGTCCTTGCCGCCCTGGTTGCTCGCGACTAAGCTTTCGTCAGAGCCGATCATCTGGGCTAAAGGAATGTCAATCGCTCCATCTACGAGTCCGCGTGTAATAAGACGATCTGTACCGCTTACTATATAAACTTTAAAGTCGTTGGCCTGTAAATAGTCGATAACCTGGAGCATCGGCTTATAGAACGCCTGACCGTTAGTCATATTGGAATAACTCTCCATAGCGGTATCTCTGTAAGCTTTTACATAGTCGTCAAACTGCTTTAAGGTCATACCCTTAAACGCGGTAGCGACAGCTTTACCATGCTTTAAGTCCATACCCTCGGGATATTCACCTGTTTCGAAATACTTTTCGATTTCCTTAGCGGTTGCTTTCTCTTCGGCGCTCGCCTTGTCCTTATAATCGGGATCTTCCATTACTCGATGGTAAAGGAGCTTGTGGTCGAAGTACCCCGGGTCGGTTTCACAGCAAAGTGTACCGTCCATATCGAAAACAGCGATTCTGCTCTCTACGGGAATAAAATCCGAAGAGCTTTTATCGGTAATAGTCTTCATATAGTCGGTAAGCTGAGATTTAAGCTTAGCGCCCTTAGTCCAGAGCGATAACACATCAGCGCTGTCCTTCTTAGCTGTGTCGGCCGCAAAAATGCTGGAAGTCACGGGAGCTTTGTTATTAGCGGTAAACGCCCATGTGCATGATACAGCGATTAAAGCTACAGCTAAAACTACTGACGCAATCTTCCAAGGAGCCGCGCTTTTTTTCTTTTCCATAATAGATTCCTCCTATGTTTTAATTTGACACAACTATTATAATACGATAATTCCAAAAAGTCCAGCAAAAAATACAGCCGTATTTCTACGACTGTATTCTTATACTATATTTTATTTTAACTCGCTCCATCTTACAGCGCAGCCGTTAAACTCGGCACCTGTAGCGTCAATATAACTCGAGTAGTAAGTTTTATCGGAAGTTTGAACATAGAATCTCGCGAGTACCGTCGTGTTTTCGTCGGTAATGTTGTTGACCGCGAGAGTAACGTATTTATAAGGCGTCGAGGTTAAATCGGAACTGCCGTAGTCGCCCGTAAACCTGTTGAACGTACCCTTTAAGCTGTACTTATAGCCGTTGTTTACGATAAGACTTCCCGCGTTCTGTTTAGCCGCGGAGCCATACTCTGCTTACTGTCTACATTGTTGCCCTCGGGAGTTTTTCCCCACTGCACTTCGCCTTTGTAATTGATAATCGACACATACATATTCGGGAAGTTCTTTTCAATTTTGTTTTCGTCTATAACGAGGTCATTTTCCTCCTCTACAATCGCGTCGGATAGGCTGGTTATCTGGCGGGATAAACTGCTTTGAACGTCGAGCTCGAGCGATTTCTCCGTGTACATATGTACAAACACTCCTACTATAGTAAAAACTATTACCTCAAAGCACAAGAGCATTATCATTAAACGGCGTAAAAACGACCTGTTTTTAATCTTTACTGTTTTAATTGGTAACCAACTCCTCTGACAGTATAATTAAAATAAAATTAAAACTATCAGTCAATCTCGATATTTTTTATAAACTTCGCGGGTACACCGCCTACTACGGTATTAGGAGCTACATCCTTAGTCACTACAGCTCCAGCGGCGATAATCGCTCCATCGCCGATACTTACTCCGGGAAGTATCGTAACGTTCGCGCCTATCCAAACCTTAGCGCCTATTTTAACAGGCTTAGGGATAAGATTCGCGCGTTTTTCGGGATTCATATGGTGGTTAAGAGTAGCGATAACGGTTTTAGGACCGACTAAAGTACCCTCGCCGATAGTTATTCCGCCCTGGTCCTGAAACTGACAGCCGGAGTTTATAAATACGCCCTTGCTTAGTTTAATATTCTTACCGCAGTCGGTATAAAACGGCGGAAACATATACGCTCCCTCGGGAAACTTTCTTCCGGTAAGCTTTTCCATAAGCTCCTTAATCTCCTCTGGGATATGATAAGAATTATTAAGCTCACAGGTTATTTTCATAGCCTCGTTGGAAAGATAGGTCATATACTGATGTACCTCGCTGAACGCGATTACCTCTGCGCCGCTGTCCATAATTTCTATAAATTCCTTTGTGTTCATTTCTTAAATTCCACCTTTACACTATTATTGCCGAGCGCGCTCTTTAAGCCTTTTGTTGAGGTTAGTGAGCCGAGTTTAATATATTCGTATGGAGAGTTTTTGATTTCGTCATAAAACAGAACCAGACAATCTCCTCCGAACACCATAAGATCGCCCGCGTGAATTGTTGAAAAAGTTTTTTCAATGCCTGAAAAATCTGTATCAAAATAGTGATACTTTTCGTTACCGTTAAGCTCGCTCATATTAATCGTCATCGGAAGCATTGATTTAAGCTTCTTAGAAGCTTCGCTTCCGTTAAGCTTAGCGGTAAAGCTCTTACCGTTTACTTTAATCTTTATCGTACTCGAAGCCTTTGCCTTTACGGTTACAAAGCAGGTATAAGATTTCTTCCCGAGAGATGCCTTTACCTTAGCCGAACCCTTTTTTAAGGCTGTTATTTTTACCGAGGTATTAGACTTACGTTTAATACTGATGTACTTTTTGCCCGAAGTTATCTTAAATCTTACCTTTTTATTAGTTCCGTTTAGCTTTAAAATCTTACTCGAGCCCTCCGTAATAGTGAGTTTTTTTGAATTAAGTTTAATTCCCGTCTTAGCCTCGGCACAGGATACCGCTGTTATCAAAATCGTAACGGTTAAAATAACCGATAAAACTAATTTTTTCATAATACCGCCTTTCATTTTTCGGAATATAGCATGTCGAGTTTCTTTTTCGCCTGCTGTAAATGCGCCGGAATATCCTCGGGATTTATTTTGCTTACATTTTCCTCGGTACCGTCTTTTTTCGCGGTTTCGTAATACCAACATTTAAAATTCAGCATATCGAGGGTTTCCTTCAGCTCGTCCATCTGCTTTTTAACAGCTTCACGTCTGGTTTGAAAAAGCTTCAAGCGTTCCTCGATAGTTTCGTCGCCTTTACCCGCCATTTCTATAAACGACTTGATTTCCTTTATCGAAAGTCCCGATTGTTTCAGACAGCCGATTACTTTTAACGCTTCATAGTCCTTTTGCGTAAACATACGTATTCCGCCCTCGGAACGCTCAATAAAGGGCAAGAGTCCTTCTTTATCGTAGTACCTCAAAGTCGATGGTTGTACGCCTAAGACCTTAGCCATTTCACCTACAGTATATAACATAAAAACCTCCGGAAAAATTTTCAAATAAACTATTGACTTAAAGTTAACTTTAAGTTATATAATTAACTTAAACTTATTATATAAAGTTTAATTATGGTTGTCAATAATTAGGAGGACATTATGATCAAAAAAGAAGAACTTAAACTCACTCAGGAATGGGATAAGACTTTCCCGAAAAGCGATAAGGTAGTTCACAGCAAGGTAACTTTCATAAACCGTTACGGAATCACTCTCGCGGGCGATATGTATGTACCTAAAAACGCTGAGGATAAGCTGCCCGCTATCGCGGTATGCGGGCCGTTCGGCGCTGTTAAAGAACAATGCTCGGGCTTATACGCGCAGACTATGGCGGAGAGAGGATTTTTAACTATCGCGTTTGACCCGTCGTTTACAGGCGAGTCGGGCGGTACGCCGAGATATATGGCTTCTCCCGATATTAACACCGAGGATTTTATGGCGGCGGTAGATTTCCTTTCGCTCAACGATAAGGTTGACCCCGAGCGAATCGGTATTATCGGAATCTGCGGCTGGGGCGGTATGGCTGTAAATACAGCCGCTCTCGATACAAGGATTAAGGCAACTGTCGCTTCTACTATGTACGATATGACGAGAGTTAACGCTAAGGGATATTTTGACAGCGAGGATAGCGAAGAAGCCCGCTTCGAAAAGAAAAAATCTATGTGCGCTCAAAGACTCGAGGACTTAAAAAACGGCGAGTATAAGCTCGGCGGCGGCGTAATAGACCCTCTCCCCGATGACGCTCCGTATTTCGTAAAAGATTACCATGATTATTATAAGACCGACAGAGGATTTCATTCACGCTCGCTCAACTCAAACGGCGGATGGAATGTGATAGGGTGTCAGTCTTTTATAAATCAACCTATATTAAAATACTCTAACGAAATCAGGAGCGCTGTTATGATTATGCACGGCGATAAAGCTCACTCCTGTTACTTCGGCAAGGACGCTTACGCGGATATGATTAAGGACAGTAAATACACCGATAACAAGGAGCTTCTTATTATTGAGGGAGCCTCTCATACCGACCTATACGACGGCGGTAAAGACAAGGTTATTCCGTTCGATAAGCTCGAGAGTTTCTTTACAAAATATCTTAAATAAAATCACATCTATGAATAACGCCTCTGATAAAACTCAGAGGCGTTAATTATTTTGCAAATTTATTATGAATCAGCCTTGTAACTACGGCGATTAAATAAGTGGACATAAAAATCACGGGCATTGAGATATACCAATATCCGCCTTTATTGAACGTGTAGAAGTCGCTCCATCCGCCGTTTTTCTCACCTACAATCAAAACTTCCGTAAGATAAACCGCTCCGTATATGACTACGGGTATCAGCGCTAAGAATGTTTCACGGAACTTAATCTTTGAATCAGTCTCGAGAAACAGCACGGTAACAAGCGCCGCGATTGGCCCTGAGAGGTGCATATGGAACGCCGTACCCAACAGCAAGAACGAAACGTTGTATACAGGAAGAAGTACAAACATAACCGTAAAAAACGTCAGCATTACCGACACCATTCCGATATATTTAAACACAACCGCGAAGCGCGGAAGCTTGTCACGTTTATTACGTAAAATTTGAATCTCATACGGAATAATTACAAGCGAAGAAATAGCCGCCAAGATATTTGAATCGGTAGTAAAAAACTTATACGAATCCAGACCTGATTCTACGAGCGGATTGTTGCTGTAAAAATAATATGAAACCGCGATAGACGCTGTCGCTAACACAACGAATATGTTAATTATTAAAGCAGTTAAAATCTTTTTATTCATACTAAAAACCTTATCTTTCTTTATTAATTATTACTATAATTAAATTGTATCAATCTGTCGTAAAAAGTCAAGAAAAAACCGCGCGTATATAACGCGCGGAAAAATCAAATATGTCTTATATAAGTTAAGCCGAGAAGTTTAAGGATATTTTCCTCTTTATCCCTGATAATCACTTTCTCGTATTTGCTTTTATCCACATAGCCTAAAAGCATTAACACTCCGTATGCCGCCAAAAGCGAAGCTTCGGATTCAAAGGTATTATTTCTTGCTATGCTCTGCGATTCGGCGAATTCAAGAGAAATATAAATTTTGCCGAGATTACTTTCTGATTCGTTGGAATAATTATTTTCAGACATTACTACAACGCCGTCCGCTTCTTGAATTCCGTCTTGACGCTTAGAGAGCTTCTCGTTATCGGTAAAAGTTATATAAATATCAGCAGAACCGCTATAACCTTCAGTCGCTAAAACAGCGTTGCAACATCTCCTAACAAGCATACGAAGCCCCTTAGGAACCTTTATGACTTCTTGCTCATCATTAATAATAATCTTAATCCTTTCCTTCATAATACTAATCCCTCAGTGTTACAAAATATTCGTTGATATTTTAACATTAAGGAGATTATGTGTAAATCACCGTAGCGGTGAATTTTAATATTTTATAGTTAAATCAACAGCTCGTCCACCGTTACATTTAAGATTTTCGCTATTCTTACCATATTCACGGTTTCGGGGAGCCTTTCCCCCGACTCCCATCTATAAACTGTCTGAAAACTAACGTCCATCTCATCCGCAAGCTCTCTAACGCTCATACCCGATTTTTCACGGTTTTTGCGTATATTATCGCCTATCTTTTTCGGGTTAACTTTACCCGAGTTAAAGCTCCTTACAGGATTTCGTAGATTTTCGAAAGACTTTTTCAGCGATGACTTTTTCAGCGGTTTTAAGAGAAAATCGCTGGCGAATACCTTAAAAGCGTCGAGAGAGTATTTTGGGAATCCCGTTACAAATATAATATTTACCCAAGGCTGTTTTTTGGTCAGCTTTTCGGCAAATTCTATTCCGTTAATCTGAGGCATATCTATATCAAGAATTACGATATCAATTCTCGTACTATCGGAAAAACCGAGCGCCTCGTTGGCGTCGGTAAAACCGAAACATACCGCGCATTCTTCCACAGCTTTTACCGTACGAATTGTATCCTTAACAATAAGACTTTTGTCGTCAAGTACAAGAACGTTCATTATATTTCCTCCTTAGGAATAAATATGGTCGCTGTAGTACCGCTCGAGTTACTTTCGATTTTAAGCTGACCTTTGCATTGATACTCAAGTCTAGTGCGTACATTTTTGATACCGACACGATTTGTAACCGCTTCGGTATCAAACCCCTTACCGTTATCCATAACCCTGATAACATAATTATCAGCTTCGAGCCTCGAAGAAATAACTATCTTTCCGCTTCCGCTGAGCTTGCTGACTCCGTGAATAACGGCGTTTTCGACCAAAGGTTCAACAGTAAGCGCGGGGAGTTTAAAATGCGATTCCTTAAAATCATACTCAACAGCGATATCAACTGTATCGTCAGCGGTTTCTATAGCCAGAAACGCCTTTACGTGTTCGATTTCAGTTTCGAAGTCAATCAGCTTGTCCGTCTCGAGCGCCTCGATATTACGCCTGAGATAAACCGAAAAATCGCTGATACTGCTATCGGCTTTCTCCCTGTCCTCCCAAATAAGCGATTTGATTATTCCGAGCGCGTTAAAGATAAAATGAGGTGAAATCTGGCTCTGCATAAGGCGGATTCTCGTTTTAGAAAGCTCAAGCTCTTTCTCAACAACCTCATCTTTTACATTTTGATTTTCTCTTTTCAGCTCTTTATTAAGGCGGACTATTTCCCTGTTGCTTTTAATCTGGTGCAGATATACATTATAACGGGTAACGCTTCCGGCGGCACATACTATAGCAAACGTAAAATAGTTAAAATCCTGCACAGCCTTAGCTCCGTCGCACCAAAACAGAAAAATATAATATAACGTAAACGAACCCAATATAACCGAAACACCGATATACGGACGCACCGTAAAAAAACATACATAAACTGTAATCACAACATAGAATGTCAAAATTTGTCCGTTATTTTTGTAGTGATTTAAGGATACATCCATACCCCAAAGTATCAGCAGCGTTGTAGATAAAAATATTACAGCTACGAAAACTCTGTGGTTTATTTTACCCTTTCGCTCAAATACTTTTACAAAGATTACCGCTAAAACACAAACCGCTATACAGAACAATACCGACTTCAAGCTTCTGCCCAAATCAGAAACACGGCTCACTCCCGTAAAAAGCAAAAAAAGACCGATTGTTTCGAAGGTAATAACCAAGCACGAAATCACCTTTATAGAGTTCTTGTTTGAACGGTCGATTTCCGCAATCAGATCGTCGGTAAGCTCAGGCTTAAATATATCTTTAAGTTTTTTCAGTAATGTATTTCCCATAAATCTCACTCCACGGAGACATTATATCACACATAGCGGTAATTGTCATTATCCACATTGGCTTATAATCTTAAAAACTAATATATTGCTTAAAAACATTGACAAATTACCGATAATAAAATATATTTAATGTACGGATTGCAAGGTGATTTATTAAAATGAAAAATGGTGATAATATTAAATCGAGCTTTGAGAAAGCAGGATTTTTAAATTCCGATATTCAAGCAGTATACACGGGTATAGCTAAAATCCGAGCGGAAGAAAAAAGCTTCTCGAATAAATTTGAAAAAGACTGGAGCGAGGCATTTATCGCTTCGGAATGCTTTTATGTATTAATAACAGAAGCGGTGAATACTTGTTTAAATCATATAGATACACTCGACGAACAGGAAAAGAATTCTAAAATCAACACCTTTACAGCCCTAGACGAACTGCAAAGACGCGCGGCTCAGCAGTATTTAGAGATTTTAACGCTTATAAAGCACGGCTTTCCCGACGGCGCGTTTGCCAGATGGCGTTCGATGTATGAGCTTTCGGTAATCGGCTCGTTTATACTTAAATACGGCGAAGCTGTAGCCGAGAAATTCATAGAAGCTTCAGGCACTCAGGATCGCTACGACTGGGCGATGGCAAGCGGAGAATTCCCCGAAACTAAACGTCACGTAACTTTCGGCGATATTTTAAGATTATGCGATATAGATAACGAC
Organism: uncultured Clostridia bacterium; assembly: GCA_946187325.1. Lineage (GTDB taxonomy): Bacteria > Bacillota > Clostridia > Oscillospirales > Acutalibacteraceae > Ruminococcoides. Next base: position 52,831 of record CAMHQC010000006.1, on the reverse strand, counting down.
GCATGGAAAGAAGGTTATACCGCGGCTAATCAGACGGTACACGCCTCACCACAGGGAACGTTCGGACGATTAGGCTCTCAGGACGGCTCGGATACAAGCTCCCGCCGAAGCGATTACGGAATCGCGGCTCCCGCTATAGAGAGCGCCTCTACCCTGGCGCTTTTATCCTCTATGCTATGCTCGATATATCAAGACGAAAAAACGACAAAAAAAATCACCCTCGCGGCAAACTGGCTCGAGGAGCTTACGGACATTTACTGCAATACCCACGACAACCTTTTCCCCGATGATACGGAAGATTTTTAAAACCAAGAAATCACGCGCAATCAGCTAATGTAAAAAACAAAGTTTAAGCCGGCTCAAACGAGCCGGCTTTTCTACGCAAAACAAAAGGAGCTGTTACTAGCAGCTCCTCTTGTTGAGAAATTTATGAAAACAAAAAAGTAGAAATCAATTTAAAAGTCTACATCGTATTTTGCTATTTTCATCTGTATTAACGTCGCGTCACGAACTGTAACTTTTCCGTCGTGATTAACATCAGCGCACCTTAAACCGTAGTCGGATAACTCCTGTTCGCCAATCTTGTACTTTTGGATGGCTGTTACATCAAGGATACCAATCTTACCGTCACCATTTGCGTCACCGTAGAGTGTTTCAAGCGGTTCGAATGTAAAACCATTTTCTTTCGCGTATTTTTGCGCGTAAGAATTCAAGTGTCCCTTAATCTTAAGATTAGTACAGCCTTTAAACGCGTCGCCGGCAATATTTGTTACGGTATAAGGAATAGTTATCTCGGTAAGCTTTGAACACTGGCCGAACGCGTAGGAAGAAATCTCCTTACAGGTATTCGGCAGTACAACTTTTTCTATTCCCGAATTTAAAAAGGTATAGCTGTTAATCTTCGTAACAACAGTATCCTCAAGGTTGATGTTTTTAAGTGAAGAAGTACCCGAAAACGCTCCCACGCCTATTTTATCAAGCGCGAAGTTGAGCTCTATACTTTCGAGTGACGTACAGTCGATAAAAGCGTATTCGCCTATAGTCCAAAGAGGCGAGCTTGTCACTACACTTTTAACGGTCGAATTATTAGCGAAGCAATGGTCTCCGAACGAAACAATTAACAAATCCGAAAGAAATCTCGGAGTTATAACCTCACTTCCGGAACCGATATATTTATCAAGCTCCCACTGCGTATCTTTGTTGATTTTTTCATATACCCAATCGCCTATAGTTACTACTGTTTTTCCTGTTTTTAGTTTATCAGCAGTAGCGGATGAGGCGTAAACAGTAGAACTAACCGCAATTAAAACAATAAGCAATAATGTAATTAGTTTTTTCATAGCTTACTCCTTTCATCAATACGGTGTTACTGCATCTTCCTATGCCGTAACGGTAAAGCGCTACGGCATAGGGTTTTAATAAAGTTTTAGAAATCTTCGAATGTGCCGGGAGTATCCCCGCCGCCCTCGCCGGGTTCAATAATCTCAGGGATTTCGCTTTCAGTACTTGCCATAATAGCATCTATCATACTGATTTTTCTGTACTCAAAATCGGGAGATTTATATATCTTTTTCATTATTCATACCTCCTAATCCCTTAATCAATCATATGTACCTTCGGCAACGTCACTCCAGTAGTACGTATCACCGATCTTTACATAAGCGTAAGTAGCGTAATTGGTTCTGTTATATGCTACATAATCACTTCTTAACGCAAAGTCGGAACGATTATAATAAGTTAATGGTTTATCACTGACTGTCTTACAAAGCTTGGTTACAGTTCTTCCGCCGGAGCCTATAGCACGCTTCTGACCGTTAGTCAACGCGTTGGCATAGGCTTCACGATTCGATACCGGCGGTGTAACACTCAGGTCGCTCTTACCGTCGTTAATAATGAGTACGCCATACTCCGCGTTATTAGGTAACGATTCAGCGGCGTTTACACCGTTACGGAAACGAACTATAGTATCGTTGTAGTAAGTACCCGCGGAATCACTGGTCATTTCCTTATTAACTTCGCTGTCGTCGATAAACGCTTTCCAGCCTGTATCGGTAGCGGCAGCATCGCCGTATCTTGCGGCTACAGTCTGATCCTTAGTCATAACGAAGCCGTAGTTACCCTGAGTAGTCAGGAGCTTGCCGTATTTCTCGTCGTCTGGCTTAGACGGGTAGTACTCATACCAACCCATAAATACCTTTCCGTCAGGAGCAAGATTGCCTACATTACACGAAGCTAAGTCAACGGTTGTATTATATTTCTGAGTTATGGAATGATCTACAACATTTCCGCCTTTACTCTCGGGATAGTAGTAGGTCAAAGTGTATTCGGCAACAGACGCTTCTATGGATTTCTGTAAGATATACGGTGTGTTGTTGTCAGCGGCTGTCCAAGTATTAAAGTCAATTGTTTTCTTAAATATACTGATTTTATCCTCGCCGGGGGCTTTAGATGCGAAATCAGTGCGTTCGGTCGAAACCTTATTACCGTTCGACATCTCGGCATCGGTCAGATCGCCGCCGTCTACGCTGTAGCTCTTAGCGTCCTCACGGCCGTTGTAATTATACTGGTAAACTGCTTTAGCCTCATACATAGCGTAGTAGGTTACATCCGCGCTAAAGTTCGGATAGAAGTCAGTTGCATTCTTATAGGATGCTTTCGTAAACTTATTGGTGTTGGCGTCGTAGTAATACCAGCCGACGAAGTTAGTAGCGTTTGCGTCGAGCTTGACCAGACGCTTACTTGCGTCGGCAAGAGCAACCGTAACGCTCTTATCACCGTCGCTGCTATGAGCATATGATGCGGTACCGTAGGTCGTGCTGTATGCCGCGGTAGCATCGCCGTAACCGGGATGGTTGGTGTCAGCGATCACTTCACCGTTCTCCGTCATCATACCGACGCCAACAGATACGGTAACAGGCTCGGTCTGAACGGTCGAGTACCACTGACCCTCAAAACGATAAGCGTCGAAGTTTGCGCCGGAGTTGATAACACCACCATCATCTGTGTACATATATCTCGGCTTATCGTAGCAGATAGCGACAGATTTGCCGTCGACTGCATAACCGAGGTCGTCGAGCTGTTTTGCGATATAGGACATACCGTCCTTCTGATCGGCAAACGCAGAAGAAAGCACGTTGGTGATGTAGTTGCCCTGTGCGTCATAGACATACCACTGAACAGCGTAGTTAAAGTCGATGCTGGTACCGGACAAACCGTAGCTGACAGCAGGCGACGGGGCGTCTGAATCTTTACCGCCATAGTAGACCTTAGTCATGCTGTCATCCTTATATATGACCTGACCCTTCGCCGCGATGTAGTAGGTCGCGGTAGGTTTACCCTCCATCGGTTGACCGTTCAAATCGGAATACTTTTTACCGGTACTGTTGGTCAGATATTCCCATCTGAGAGGAGTCCAGCCAGAGGGCAGATTCAAAATATTATTACCGGTAAGTTCGCTGTGTCTCCACGAGATCAGAGAGGAATCGCCATCCTTCATTGCGAAGGTGATGGTAGTCTTAACGCCATCTCCCTTGGGAGCGTTGTTGTAGATAGCGACTGGCTCGCGGTAGTCGTAGGTCTGAGCCTTGAAGTTTGCCTTGTTATAGGTGCCGTAGTATTGATACTCACCGGTGGTATCGTTCTTTCTATAGTCAGTATCCTTCATGATATTATACTGAGTAATGATACCGCCGGTAGTACTAATACTCTGAGTTCCGGCGTTCTGTTCAGTACCCATAACACTGCCGCATCCGAGCCATGAGTGGTTACCGTCAACATAGTTGGTAAAGAGGATACCGGCAAGTGTATACTTCGTACCGCTGATCGTTCTTGTAGACGGGATGGCAGCTGTCCATGTGTTGCCGTCATCGGATACAACCATCGGCTGACCGGGATATGCTCCCAGCGCATGGGTAGAGCTGCCGTCGCTGTACCAAGCATAAGCGGTAACGATCTCGCCCCACTGAGCCTTGTTCAACTGAGTACCGTCGAAGTTGATAGTCAGATCAGCAGATTTTTCCTGAACAACAGGTACGATATACAGATTTTGCTGCATCGTGCACTGGAGGTCGATGTAATAGTTATTTTCGCTTGCCGTTACATCGGTACGGGAATAGAAAGTATCGTTATCGATATCATAAATATCGAATGCGACGATCTTCTCGTTCGCGGAGCAGGTCTTAGTGATGCGAACTTTCGCGTTCTTCTTCTGAGGAATATAATGTTGAACATGACCCTCGTGGTCGGGATTCCAGCCGGCGCCCTCTGACTTAATGGTGAATGAAGTCTCGCCGGTAGGAACTGTAACTGTTGTCGCAGTATTTCTCGAGGTACCGCCGACATCAAAGCCGTTGGATACATAGAGATTCGAGTAGGTCGGTGTAGGCTCAACCGTGAATCTGCCCTTATTGACGCCTGTTGCAGTAGGATCAACATAGATCCTCAGCGGAGCGCTCCAGCCGGGATAATCAGACTCTTTGAATTTGATATAACCACAGGCTTCTACAGCTTTCCAATCATTTCCGGAAGTGCCTTTTCTGATTTTACCGTATTCGATTTTATTGGTTTCAGTCGTCTTAAAGTCGGAGTCATCGTTAGCGCCCCAAACAGCCGATCTATCCCAACCGGTCGGGCTGTCCATAATCTGGAACCATGAGTTACCCATGTTGGTGTTATTATTCCAATACCAATGCGATCCGTTTTCAGTAACGCCGCCGCCGTTGGTATATCCGGTAGAAGAAACTGCAGCATAGAGCGTATCAGCGTCAAGCTCCCAATAGTACATACCCTTTGTTCCCTTGGTGGGATCGAACTCCATCTTGAAGTTGACGGGATCGTTACTACCGGTTCTGTTCCAGTCGTTGGTCGCGCCGGTAATATACTTACTACCGTTGATAAACAGGTCACGTGTACCTACTGCATAGACATAGGTATTTGCTCTGGGGATAAAGTTGAAGGTCTCTTTCTCGGAGAGCAGACCGTTCTTATAGTCCGGACCTTCCGCAGTGCCCTTGTACCATCCGAGGAAGGTGTACTGGGTTTTATCGTTATAATTCGAAGAGATAAAGGTGACGGTATCGCCCTTTGTGATCGCTTTGATACAGTTGTCGGGAGCGGTGATCCCGTCGTATTTTTCATTCTTGTACTTCGTTCCGCCGTAATTCAGCGATACGTCAGCCGCCTGGTTCCAATAACTGTAGTTGTTGGTAGATACATCGGCGAGCATGACGGTACCGAGAGACACCTGATACTTCGTCACAATGTTCGGCTTAATATAGACGTTGTAGTTCGGCATGGTGCCGCTGATGACGAAGTAGCCACTCGAATCAGCAGAACTTGCGACAGTGAAGACGCCGGTCACTTCGTTGGTGCAGGCAGCGTCACGATAGAACTTCACCTTAGCTCCGGTGCCCCAAGCGTAAGAGCATGTATCGGAGGTCGCGAGCTTGATACCGAACTTGGTGGTTGCTGAAGAAGCGGAAACCTCAGAGAGCGGATTGTAGTAGTTATCCATCATCTCAGAGCGGATATCAAGACCGGTCTCATCGGTGAAGATGAACTGGCGCTTGGTTGCGATCTCAAGGTCGATGTTGAGATAATCGCTCTTTGCTACGAAGGTGACGGTGTGCATGTTGTTGTCTACGCCGTCCTTCGCCTGATAGTTTGCTTTCTGACCGGCAATCGTAGTGGCAACAGAACCCTCATAATAGTTCTCGTTCGCGTAGAGGGTGGTAGCCGCCATGTAGTCATAGTCCCAGCTATCGTCACCGTCAGTGCCCCAGCCTGCCGCTTTATATTCACGGTTTTTGTAAAGGTTGTCTTCTTGACCCTCACAGGTATATCTTTTACTGTTATTGAAGAATACGCCTGTGATCGTATCGGAGGACGCGAGCGCCGCGTATGTCAGCACGACGGTGTCACCTGCATAGACGGTCAGCAGATCGCCCTCATTATAGTTGCCGGATTCCGTGCGAGTTGCGCCTTCAGAGGTAGCGGCAACATTTTTCTTATAAGTATAGGTGACAGCTGTTCCACCCTCGGGGGTCACGGTAACTCTCATAGGAGGTCCGGAAATATACCTAAAGTCTCCACCGACTTCCTCTGTTGTATTGTACAGAGAGATGTGGTAGATCTTCTTGAAGCGTGCTTCAAAGAACCAGTTGCTCTCTACATTAAAGTTGTTATTGTAAACAGCGCCGGTAGAAGTATTGGTAGCGGTCGTCATCTTGTTCCAAGTGCCGTCAGAGGTAGTCTTGTAATAGATACCGTCGACAACATAGCCTGCCGCGGGGGTCGCGGTAACAGTCAGCTTATTCTGATAATTGACCGTAGAACCGGAGGCAACATTGGCGCCGCTGTTAGAGTTGTTGGTCACGGTAAAGGTACCCTGAGTAGCGGTGATAGCGTTCTGAGTCGTACCGTTATCAGTATACTTACCGGAATAAGTGATGGTGTACTTCGCCGATTCAAACATCGCACGGATCTCAGTGTTCACCGTCGTCATTGAATTAGCAGTATAACCGTCAGTCTTAGCATAAACGGTGGAAATGGTTCCGCCGTAAGTCGCTTTGTCGTAGAGAGTCGTACACGCGGAGTCGATATACAGCCTGACGTGACTGCCGTATGTACCGCCGGTCTCCCAACCTTTGAAGGTATATCCCGAAGCAGTCGACGCTTTGATGATCGCGGGGCTCGCGGTATCAATACCAAATGTATTATTGTTATCAATCGTCGCGGTCGCGCCGGCTGTGCCGGAAGAACCAACCTTGACCGTACCGCCAGTGCCGGAAGCAGAACCGTTAGTGTAAGCCTTTATAGTCGCGCCGGCTTTAACCTCTATCCAGTGAGCATAAAGAGGAGTAGAGTTTGTGGTGTTCTTATCCCAGCTCTTCGCGCTGGTACCGTCGGCATTATAATACTTTGTGCCGCTTGTCGAAGCGTCATACCAACCGTCTAAGGAATAACCTGTCTTAGTGGGCGCGGTATATGTCGTAAAGGAAGGCATAGCTACGCCGTAAGTAGCTTTTCCGGATACTGTCTGAGTACCGTTAGAAGTTGCGCCGTTAGTATCAAAAGTCACAGTCGCTTGCTTTGCGACCATTTTAGCGTAGAATGTTGCGTTAGCCGTTCTTGCTGATGTGAAGCTGGCTTTTGTCGTACACGCATTATTGGTGTACCAGCCGTTTGTCTCAAAGGTGTAGCCTGTGGGAGCAGTCGGATTCGACGGCTGAGCAAACACCGTATTATATGCGATATAGGTAGTTCCTATATTAACTGTATTAGTTGAATTGTATGTCGGTCCTTTGACGTATTTTGTCGTCATGGCGACCGGATATTCGATATAGAACTTATCTGTAATCAGATCATAGTACAGATTGTAATGATCTTTTGTTCCGGAAGGAGTAATTGTTTTGGAACTGCTAGAGATATTGACCGTACTGATACCGGTCTGGCCGAGCTTCGCGTTCGCGGTAGAACTGGTGATCGCCGTGTTATACGACTTATTGTTTGTTCCGTTATAGATCGCCCAGTAGGTAGCCGAAGTACCGCCGAAGCTATAGTCCTTTAATGAATAGACGGCGTGACCTGCAGTACCGCCGAGGGTAGTGGTTGCAGCTGAATCGTATGTCATCTTCGTGGACTTATCACCGTCTTGTCCGCCTTGAATAGCTGTCTGTCCACCGCGCTTGAAATAAATATCAGGATTCGTTACTGTGATTGTCACACTATCGGAACCGCCGCCGGAACAAGACTGCGTAATAACGTAGGTTGCGGCCGCGTCGGCTGTAGGAGTAAAGGTAACGGTCGTACCGCTTGCGATATTCGATGTCGCGCTTAAATAGGTAGACGCGGTCTGAGCGGTACCGTCCTTTGTGATCGAAAGGGAGGAAGTATGACTGTTGGGATCATACACCTTGAATTGCAGGGTCTGATGCGAGTTGATTGTCGTATCAGCTAACTCGTCAGTACCCGACGTACCCCTGATTGCAGGTGTGCAAGCGGGAGCTGCTACAGTAATATTATAAGCCGAAGAAGTTTCAGTTTTACGGGCTTCAGTACCGTTAGTTGTACCATCTCCTGAAGTCTTGATACCATTATCAGAAGCTTTAACTCGCACATTATAAGTACCCGCAGTTGTAGGAGTGAAAGTAGCGGTTGAACCTAAACTTGTATAAGAACTGGCTGTAGAAAGTTTATACTCATAAGTATAAGAAATCGTACCGATAGCCGTACCCGAATATGACGGTACTATCGTAACAGTGTCTCCAGTTTCAAAGCTGTTAGTCGCGGTAGAGCCCTTTTTAGTAGTAGCAGAAGGAGAAATAGCGGAAACCTTACCAACTTTATGGAATTTTACATCTGGTTTATTCTGATTCGCTTTGATAGTAAAATCAACTTGGTAAAGATCAGACGCAGAGCTGCCTAATTGAGTTTTTCTTTCGAGATAAAAGCACTTTCCATTCTGCGGACCATCCGTGCCATAATTAGTGTTATCTGTCAGTTTATAATCAGAATCACCATAGGGATTGAACCTTGTACCACTATCATTCCTATTTAAAAATGAGAATTTGAAATTGGAAGTCGAAGCACTTCCGTAAAGGTACATAGTTCCAGTATAAGTACCCGAGGACTCGGATAACGTGAGATAATTACTATCCCAAGCCCAATTATTAAAATCACCAATTAAGCGATAGTCACCATTAGTCCACCACCACGCACTCGCCGAAATAGTTCCGACCGTAACAATCGAAACCATCATAAGTACCGACAAGAGCATAGCTAATGTTCTTTTTGAAAGTCGCTTTACTTTCGTTTTCATAAATTATAACCTCCGATCCGCGGGATTCACCCGCATTAGAAAATTGAAACAGAATATTTTTCAATTTTCTTTATATTGAAGTTGCAAGCAGCCGCTTTCGCCTTAGCTTTACGTCTGACCTACGTAATTAAACCCAAGCCTGACATTTACGCACGAACCAGTTGAGCCGATTCGTCTGCCAAGTGTGGTTTTCGCTTTGGAAAAAGCTTTGCTTACAATAATTTCCTTTTATATGAACTAAAAATCGGGAAAAGTTTCCTTAGAAGTTGCCTTGGGAGAAGTTTCTACTATGCGGGGAATTTCCTTTTCTACGCCGTTTTTAGATGAAGTGGATTTATTGGTCTTTGAGCTTGACTTAGTTTTAGAGGAATTAGTCTTAACTGAACCCTTGGACGCGGATTTACTCTTAGAAGTATCGGACTTAGATACCTTCGCCGAGGGATGCGAGGCGATGTATTTTTTTACATCAACGCTCTTACCGCTTTTGTCCTTAACCGAGACAATCTCGCCGTTTTTATCCTTGGTGACAGTGTTACCGTCTTTATCCTTGGTAACGTTTGTACCGCCGGCGGAAGCTTCGGAAGTCGTTTTGGAAACGGCGGAGGTGTTTTTTGTAACATTACCTCCCGCGCAACCGCAAGACGATAGAATTACCGCGGACACAACCGTGCCGATAAGCAGGGCGATTGTCCTTTTCTTTATATATAGCCGCATAAATACAGCCACAGCCTCTCTGTTTGAATTAAAAAATGTGTAAATAACTACGCAGTTTTTGTGTAAAATTATCATCAAATTGGTATTTACTGCCAATATAGACACTAATTGTTATAATAAGCGTACCTACTTATTGAACATTTTACTATAAATAATGATACTTTGTCAAGAGATTTCGAAGAATTATAACAAAAATAAAAAGTAAAAATTGTGATATAAATACTGCATTTTTCCATATCGGAAAATTGCGGTTTTTTATGCTTTTTTACGCAGCGATTTTGACCTCTTTAATAAGGGGTACAAGTTTTTTAAGTCCCAAAATAATAAACTCTTTATCAAATAGGTATTGATTTTTAGCGAAAATCTCTGTATTATTAAAGTATACTATTTTAGGAGTGTGAAATTATGAAAAAATTACTAACAGGCGCCTTGACCGCGGGCTTAGCGGTTATGATGATTTTCTCAGGCTGCGGCGGTTCTAATCAGTCCGCGAGCGTAGAGAAAGAAACTAAAGCCGAGGTAAAAGCTACCGAAGCCGCTACCGTAAAAGCTGTCGATAATAACGGCGATTACAAAAAGGTTAAGTACGAGGTAGTTGAGGGCGAGGCCAGTATTACCGGTCTTAAGGATAAGAGCTTAAAGAAGCTTACCGTTCCCTCTTTTATTAAAGGTAACGCCGTTACGAGAATTTCGGCTAACGCTTTCGAGAATAATAAGTCGCTCAAGGAAGTTGAGATTCTCGAGGGTATCGATAATATCGGCGCAAGCGCGTTTAAGAACTGCGCTAAGCTCGAGGAAGTTGACCTTCCCGATACCGTTAAAAGTATAGGCGGATTCGCTTTCGAGGGTTGTAAGAAGCTTTCCGATATCGAGCTACCCGGTAAACTCGAGAGCATCGCTATGCAGGCGTTCGCGGGTTGTACTTCTATCGAGGAAATCACTATTCCCGACACAGTATCTCTCTTAAACGACAATACTTTCAACGGATGTACAGGTCTTGAGGAAGTTACACTTTCCGAGAATATCACAAGAATGGGCAGTAACATCTTTGAGGGATGTACTTCTCTTGAAAAAATTAAACTCCCCGACAGCCTCTTTATGCTCGGCGGATACGCTTTCAAGGATTGTAAGGCTTTAGAGGAAATCGACTTCGGTAAGGGCGTCAGCAATATCGGCGTAAGAGTATTCGAGAGTTGCGAGAGCGTTAAAAAGCTCAGTTTCCCGAAGAACGTTACGATTATCGGCAACTTTACTTTCTACGGATGTAAAAAGCTCTCCGACGTTACCTTCTCCGACAGCATTACAAGCATCGGCAGTAACGCTTTCGCGAATTGCGCTATCAGTAAGGTTACTGTTCCCAAGAGCTGTAACGTTAACGACAAGGCGTTCGATAAGAGCGTTAAGGTTAATTAAACTAAACAACTGAATTATTCGGTCGGGTAAACGCAAGTTTTCCCGACCGTTTTCTATAGACAACAAACGAGATTTGTATTATACTATTTATATACACATTTAGGAGTGAATGATATGCCTGAAACATATTATAAAGAAGCTCTGAAGCTTGCTCAAAAAGAATACCGCGCTTGCGTCAGCAAGGGTAAATCTCCGTTTTTACCTGTTCTGGACGAGTTTATTTCGTCTGAAAACACTTCCTCAGGGATAGACCTCGGGCTTGTACAGATTCCCGCCGAGAAAATTGTCGGTACTAAAACAAAAGGACGCTCGAACGCTTTCGCGGCGAATTTTATGCCTATACTCGAGGAAAAAACCGAGTTCGCCGATAAATGGAAACGGCTTTGCGACGCTCACCTTAACGAAGGTATCCGCGATCCGATTACCGCTTACGAATATATGAACCGTTTTTATGTTCAGGAAGGCAACAAGCGCGTAAGCGTGCTGAAATACTTTAAGGCGGAAACAATTGTCGGACACGTAACTCGTATTTTGCCCGAAAAAACCGACGATTACGAAACTACGCTTTATTACGAGTTTTTGGATTTCTATAAACTCAGCAAAATTAATTTTATTGAGTTCAGTAAAAAAGGGCGTTTCGCCCAGCTCCAAAAGCTGTTGGGTAAAGAAGCCGACGAGCAGTGGAACGATGATGAAATAAGCGGTTTTTCCGCCGTATATTACCGCTTTAAAAAGGCGTATATCGCTAAGGGCGGCGAAAAGCTCCAGTCCACTATCGGTGACGCGATACTCAGCTACATCAAGGTTTACGGCTACAATGAGCTTAAACACAGCGATTCCGATATTATAAAGAAAAACCTCTCTAAAATATGGGAGGAAGTTTCGCTCCAGCAGGACGAGGCTCCTATCGAAATTAAAACCGATCCTCCCGAGGAAAAGAAGCCGAGCGTTTTATCGAAGGTTCTGCCTGTAATAAATCCGTCCGTTTTAAAAGCGGCGTTTATCTACGACGGTACTCCTGAAAGCTCGGGCTGGGTTCACGAACACGAAAAAGGCAGAAAATATGTACAGCAGATTTTTGACGGAAAGATTGAAACTAAAGCCTACACTAACGCTATGGCGGATGATCCGCTAAAGGTGATTAAACAAGCTGTAGACGATAAAAGCGACATTATCTTTACCACTACTCCGCGGCTGCTTCAGGCTAGCTTGAGAGCCGCTGTAGACCATCCTAACGTTATTATAATGAACTGCTCGCTGAACACATCGCACCGCTATATCCGCACCTATTACACGCGTATGTACGAAGCTAAGTTTATACTCGGCGCTCTTGCGGGTACGCTCAGCGAAAGCGGTAAACTCGGTTACGTATGCGACTATCCGATATACGGACAAATCGCCGCGATTAACGCGTTCGCTCTCGGCGCTCAGATGACAAATCCGCGCGCTAAGGTATACCTTGAATGGTCGGCTATTAAGGGCGCCAAAGACGCGGCTTTGGCTCTTAAAAATCAAGGCGTGCATTTTATTTCGTCACAGGACACGGCTCGTTTCTTAAACGACGACCGAAACAGCTACGGTCTGTCCTACGTTAACGGCGATACGCTTGAGTTAATCGCGAACCCGGTTTGGAGATGGGGTATTTACTACGAGACTATTCTCAGGAGAGTTTTCAGTAAAACTCTTAAATCCGAATACGAAAGCAGCAGTAAGGCGCTAAACTACTTCTTGGGTATGTCGTCTGACGTTGTGGATATCGTGTACTCAGAAACTCTCTCAACCGCGTCAAAGAGATTTTGCGATCTTCTTAAAGAAAGCATCAAGCACGATGTTTGTATTCCGTTTTTAACTCCGCTTATAAATCAGAAAGGCGAAAAAATCGGCGAATCACAGAAGTCGTTAAGCCTTGAACAAATTATAAATATGGACTACCTGGTCGAAAATGTCATCGGCTCTATCCCCCGTTATGAAGAACTTACCGATATGGGTAAAGCTACGGTCGAGACGGCGGGGATAGATAAGTCCAAAAAAGCCGGCGCGAGCCTGAGCGATAAGGGCGGTGACGACGAGTGAGGATATTAGCTGTCGCCGATGTTGAGTCGGAGTATTTTTACGACCACTACTCCCCCGGTAAGCTCAGCGGATTTGACCTTATAATCGGATGCGGTGATTTATCGGAAGAGTACCTCGAGTTTCTCGTCACTATGGCGGGATGTCCGCTTGTATATATTCACGGCAATCACGATGAAAACTTCAAGCGCGTTCCCGAGGGATGTATCTGTATTGATAACAAAATTTTCGAATACAAAGGTCTAAGGATACTCGGGCTCGGAGGTTCTTACCGATACCGAAAAGGAAAATATATGTATACGGAAAAGCAGATGAAACGTAAAATCCTCCGTCTGAAGTTTTCGCTGTTTAAGCACAAAGGGTTCGATATACTCGTAACCCACGCTCCCGCGAGACACTTAAACGATTTCGACAGTACGGCTCACCGAGGGTTCGAATGTTTCAACAAGCTTATACATAAATACCACCCGAAGCTCTTTTTCCACGGACATATTCACCGCAACTACGGCGCGTTTATTCCGCAGAAAACTAACGTAGAAACAACTACAGTTGTAAACGCGTTTAACTATTGTATAATAGAAATATAGTTCTTTAAAAGAAATAAAAGCTCCCTGTATGTTCACAAGAATGTACAGGGAGTATTACATTTAGTTCATATACTTAATTATTATGTAAATATTTGTCACTTTTATAAAGATTTATCAAAATAAAATATCAACTCATTTACAATTGTGTAAAGAAAGTTGATTTGTGAATATTATTGACTATAATATAATTATCATACTTTAACGGGTGATAATATGACAACCTACGAATTGATAAAACCTAAAGATAAAAGCAAGGGTTACGGATTAAAAGCGACAAAGGTTATCGTTTACGAGGATATCGCGGGCGATTATGAAGCAGTTAAAAACTTAGTCGATACCTGTAACCGCTGTGACGTTGACCTTGATTTCTTCCCCGATATTCTCGAGAACTATCTCACCGACTACAACTTTTAATTTTCTTAGAAGTATGATATAATAGTTTATCAAACTAAAGAGGTGACGGCTTGTGAGAACAGGTTTAGTGCTTGAGGGCGGAGCTATGCGCGGAATGTTTACCGCGGGGGTATGCGATGTTCTTATGGAAAACGGAATAGATTTTGACGGTTGCGTCGGGGTATCGGCGGGAGCGGCTTTCGGATGTAACTTTAAATCAAAGCAAATCGGCAGGGTTATCCGATATAATACGAAATACTGTAAGGATAAACGCTATTGCAGTGTGCGCTCGCTGATTAAAACGGGCGACATTTTCGGCGCGGAATTTTGTTACCATACTATCCCCGATAAGCTCGATAAATTCGACAAAGAAACTTATAATAATTCTAATATAGAATTTTACGTTGTATGTACTGATGTTTACACAGGCAAGCCTGTCTATCAGCTTTGCAATAAAGTCACGGACGATACATACGAATGGTTCAGGGCTTCGGCGTCAATGCCGATGGTATCTAAACCCGTAAAGGTCGGCGGGCGGACTATGCTCGACGGCGGAATGTCGGACTCTATACCGCTCGAGTTTATGGTAAATAAAGGCTTCGAGAAAAATGTAGTTATCCTCACTCAACCGAGGGACTTTACCAAGGAAAAGGCTTCGGCTATGGGGCTTATGAGATTCTCGCTCAGAAAGTACCCTAATATGATAAAATGTATAGAAAACCGCCACGAAATGTACAATAAACAACGCGAATATGTTTTTGAACAGGAAAATAATAATAGCGCGTTTATCATCTGCCCCGAAGAAAAGCTCCCTATCGGTCGTATTGAACACGACGCGGAGGTTTTAAGGAAGGTTTATAATATCGGCAGGAGCGTCGCCGAAAAGAATCTTAACAAATTAAAACAGTTCTTAGATACTTAAAAAGCAGGCAGCTATTAAACTGTCTGCTTTTTTTCGCCAAAAGTACAATTAATATATATAAAACGATTAATCTCGAACCTTGCGGCTTGTTCATTGCTGAAATACTCATAAGCGCTACGGGCTAAAAACAGTCCACAGGACTGTATTATTTACGCCCTTTCGAATCCCTTTTGAGCAAAACAAAAAGAGCCGTTAAGGCTCTTTTGTTTTGGCGCGCCAAAAGTACAATTAATATATATAAAACGATTAATCTCGAACCTTGTGGCTTGTTCAAAGCTAAAATATCATAAACGCTACGGGCTAAAAACAGTCCACAGGACTGTTTTATTTACGCCCTTTCGAATCCCTTTTGTTTTGGCGCGCCAAAAGGGATTCGAACCCCGGCCTTTCGCTTAGGAGCACCTCCCGCATCGGATTTTTCAGACTTAAACAATGCCAAATAATTCAGTATTTATGCGGGTTTCACAATGTTTGGGTGTTAATCTGATTTTAACTAAAACTTGCTAATATCAACCGTTTTCAAATAGTCTTATTAGCAGATTATTAGCAAAAAGCCGTTTTGCAAGTTGTATGTTTCCCTGTTAAAAACGTGATAAAAATGATTTTTTATCACTAAATGACTACTGTATTTTTCAAAGCAAAAAACATAATTTAATACTGAACGAACATCAACTTATAATACTGAATTATCGCATACTTTCCTGTAAATATATTGTACTTTATAATAGTATAAAAAAGCAAGGAAAGGATTGAATTATATGACCAATAAGAAGTATCGCGTTTATTTAACAGCGAATAAACAAAGCAAACTAATACAATCACTTATAAATCTAAAAAACGACCTTAACAGTAAAGGTAAATAGGATACAAAATTAAAGTCACTCTCTGTTTGATTAGGAGAGTGACTTTTTAACTGTAGTTTTGTTGTAATATATCGGTGTAAACGCAGCTTCGTTATTGAGGTATATATATTTTGACTATGGTTCCGCTGTCGCGCGGAGCGATCTCCATTTTTCCCTTACACATCATTTCGAGCCTTTCGCGGATATTCCCTAAAGCGATATGCGGCTCGTCGTTGTCCTTCGCGCCGAAGCCCGGTCCGGTGTCGGCAACGGTTATTTCAACGCCGTTCTTTACTTCTCGGGTTTGAATATAGATGGTAAGCGGATCAAGGTCGGGATCAACTCCGTGCTTGACGGCGTTTTCCACAATTGGCTGAATGGTAAGCGGAGGCAGTCTGAAATTCGTGTAATCGGTATCAAACTCCACAAACAGTTTACCCTCAAAACGCACCTGCTCAACTGACAAATACGCTTTTGTGTGTTCCAACTCCTCGGTAAACGGGATGGTTCTCTCCTTGGCGATTGCAGTAAAATTCTTTCTGAGATAATTGGTGAAGTTCAGCGTTACCTTTTGCGCTTTAGCCGCATCCTGATCAATCAGATAGTAAATGCTCGTCATTGTGTTGTAGATGAAATGCGGACGCATTTGCAGTACGGCAAGACTTACCTTCTGGTTAGCGATTTCTTCCTTTTGCTCGAGATAGCGCTTTCCCTGATCGACAAACAGCATCAGTTCCATCGCAAGCAGCATAACAGAAACAGGCGCCAACAAATAAACCAATATGAGAATGAATTGGAATTTTGAAAGCTGTTTTCTTCTGCGGATCACCGCGACAAAGCAGACGATCAGGCTGATTGCCGTAAAAAGCAGATAAATCAGTATCAACCAGCGCTTATGCTCTGTACCGTCCTGCGTCGGGGCTGTAAAAAGAGTACGTTCCAGCAGGTCGCCGATGGCTGCCGCTGCGGATAATCCCCAAAGGATGAGGATAAGCTTCCACAGGAATGATTGGCGGGGCTCCTGCGAACAACAGCGTAAGATGTAAAGCGTCAACAGCGGAATAATGGTAGATGAAAACAAAACGCCGAGGAAATCACACGCTGTTTTAAGCGGTATATTTTTCCAATACAGAGCGGCAAGCTGACCGATCAGAGCGGCAACCGTTTTTAATATCATTACAGAAAAGAAGAAAACACAAAATTTCCGCCACTGACTTTCGGTATCACGCAGGATAAAAGTGATCAGTATTCCGAGCACACCGAGCAATAAGGTCGTCAAATCTATCACAGCAGAAAAATATGTCGTCCAATCCATCATAGCCGCAACCCCCTTATTGGAAACTTCAGTCTCGTTAGGTGATCGCGCACCTGTTTTGCGGAAAGGGGTTTTACGGCAAAGCCGCAGGCGCCGGTATTCCACGCCTCCAGTGCGTAATCGGGATAGGCGGTCAGATAGATGACGTTTGTTCGCGGATTGATTTTCAGCAGTTCACGGCACAACTCAAGCCCGTTTAGTTTTCCCATTTCGATATCGATATAAGCCAGATGTACGCGGTTGGACCGAGCGAATGACAGCGCTTCTGTCGGAGAAGTAAAGCCTGTGACCAAAGCGTTGGGAAGCAAATGACCGATCACCGACATACCGCCCTTTAGAATGATACTCTCGTCATCAACCATAATGATGTTTGGTTCCTCTACGGTGTTGTCGATCGTTTCCAATAAAATGTTGATGTCCATATCTAAACATTTGGAGATCCTCAGCAGCAGAACAGCGTCGGGGATCCGCCGTCCCGTCTCCCAGTTTGCTATCGTGCTGCGTTCCACAAACAGCATATCGGCGAGCTGCTGCTGGGACAGATTTTTTTCAGTTCTGAATTGTTTCAGGGTATCGGCAAAGGAATCCTTCATGTGCTTTTCCTCTCATGGAAGTATACTGTATCTATTATATTATAAGGGAAGTACCTTTGAAATACAACACCATTCCAAAAGAAGATGTCACGCTCTGACACATCTTATTGTCTTATGGCGTATTTATGATAGAATTACAAGGTCAGGTAATAAACAGGAGACTGGTTTATTATTCTTAATTTGTCTAAGGAGAGAAAAAAACAAATATCGGAAAAGGTGATTTGATGATAAAGAACAAGTATGTGGCATTTTGTATATTCTTAGTATTGTGTTTTGCCCTGTGGCAGCTCCTTGACTTCCTTTACACCACCTTCATTACAAGAAGCGGCTATCAGTTTTCGCCGATCATCGATCTGGTCGTTCCGCTTGCCATGGCGATCACAGTAGGCTGGTTGTTGTTTCTCAGAAATAAAAAGAAGTAATGGTTACGCAAAACAAGCGCCTTGCTCTGTACAGTACGACTATATTCATCTGTTATAGGTAATAAACGTTTCACGTTTTATTATAATTATTTCATTCTAAGGAGAGAAAAACATGAAATTTCCAAACGCAGCAAAAGGCGTTAGCAAGATTTTTAACGCCGAAATCATCTCATTGATCGCCGCTCTGCTTGGCGGAGTCGGTATGATACTGAGCTTTATCGCGGTATCGGGAAACGTCGATCAAGGCGCTTCAAAAACTCTTTTTATCGTTACGGGCGCTTTGACGCTTGTTGCGGGTATTGTAATTGCCGTTGCGGGAATTATGAGTATAGTCGGATATTTTCAGGCGGGCAAGGACGAAGCCGACTTTAAGAAAGCTATTTTATGTGTGATTTTCAGTATTGTATTTACCGTTGCGGCGTCTTTCTTCGCAAACCAGACAGGTTTCTTTGGATGGCTCTACACTATTCTGACGGTTGCCGGAAATATTTGCAATATGCTCGCGACTATTTTCCTTATCTTAGGTCTGATGGCTCTGTCTGTAAAATGCGGCAGACAAGATATGGTTAAGCGCGGCAAAGATATACTCACGACTCTGGTTATCTTATACATTTTGACATTTGTTCTGAATTTCATTGGCCGTTGGGGCGCCGAAGCGACAGTTTTCGGCTCTATCGTCAACTGGTTATCGGGCTTATCGCTTTGCTTTACCGTATTCCTCTACATTTTCCAGATTTACTATCTCGGCAAAGCCAAAAAGATGCTCAAAGAAAACTAAAACATTTTACGGCGTTACTGCACCTATCGAATGCTGTAACGCCGTTTATTTTTATACGGAGGTTAAAAGTATTATCACCAATCAGTGTGGTTCTTGCGCTTTTGATCCTTATCAGCGCGGCTCTGCCGATGACCGCGTCCGCGGCTGAGGACGAAATCAGCGCTAAAGACACCACGGCGTATATCTTCAATATGGAGAATACCGAAACGCTTAAGTGCGTTTTCAAAAGCAGTATGCCTGATATGGCGTTTATATCTACCGTTGATTATCTGAAGCATATCTATGTTGACGAGCCGACCGAGGTTAAGAACGCGGACGGCACTTACACGGTTACCAATCCTAATGGAACAATGGTAATCGACGCTCAAAAGGATACGCTTCACTTCGATAATTTCGAGGACTTTATCGCGGCTAAGGAAAAATCGGAGGGCACCGAACTGGACGTGGATTACATTAAGGAGCACGAGTCTGTCACCGAGGGAGAAATAAAAGGTCTCGATCTTGACTTTTCGTCTTATAAAATCGATATTATCGAGTACGACGGAAAGACCTATTTCCCTGTGTCAACAATCGGACTCCTTTTCGGCGCGACCTATAATACAGCGGTGTATTGCGAAGACAACGTTTATTTTATCCATAGCTCCGATATAGTAATGAGAGACTGTTACTTCAAAAACACTAAGGTTTATGATACTCTCAAGCGCAGCAAGGATCTGGTCGAGTTGGCTTATAACGACCTGTGCTTCGCGGTTGATAAGCTTTACGGCAGACCCGCTCAGGCTGAAATCGCGTCGATGCTCGAAGAAAAAAGCTTTGACGAAGCGCTGGACGAGTACAACGACGATACCCGTAGAGCAAAAGAATTGCTTCTATCGGAAAATATGGTTGATTATGTTCTCGGAACTGCTTATCTAGGAAAAGTATTCTCCGACGGAGGTCATACGGCGGTAAACTACCCTGCGGTATTATCGTTTATTACCCCCGGGACCGCTGTATATAATGAGCTTGGCAGACTTGCCGAGTCAGAGGATTTCCGTGACAGAACTGCGGCAAACTATGCGATGAGCACTCTCGCCTCAAGTCAGAAAAGCAGGGCTATGTCGGAATTAAGAAGCGATAAATACAAAGATTATGATCTTGTAAAGTCGTGGGATGACAAGTCGGCATCAAAGCTTTATGTTACGGGAGATACAGCTGTTTTCGCATTTGATTCGTTTGTTAACGAGGCGGTTTATAATTTTAAATGGTCTCTTGACTACGCTAAGGAAAAGGGCATTAAGCGTTTTGTTATAGATATTTCCTGCAACAGCGGCGGTAACGCGGCGGTCGTTATGTATATCATGGCTATGATCACCAATAAAAACAAGGACAGCAATGTTGTTGCATACAGAAAAATTCAGACGCTTACAGGAAACATCACAAGAATGGATAACGAAGTTGATATGAATTTAGACGGAGAGATCAACGACCTCGACAAGAGCGTATATTATGATTTTGAATACGCCTTTATCACATCCAACATCTCGTATTCCTGCGGAAATCTGCTTCCCTGTATCGCGAAGGACGAGGGCTTCCCGATCCTCGGCGAAAGAAGCGGAGGCGGAGCCTGCTCACTGTTTATCGCGTACACTCCCGAGACGTTCTTCTACACGCTGTCAAGTTATAATAAGTTCATCACCAAGGATAACAAGGATGTTGACAACGGCGCCGAGCTCGATTATGACCTGACTAAGCAGGCAAGCGATGGAAGCGGTATCGACTATTCAGGCTTGTATGATGTAGAAGCTTACAGCAAAATGATCGACGAGTTCTACGGCGTAAAGCCCGCGGACGAGCCCGCAAAGGATGAACCCGCTAAAACCGTCACCAAAAAGAAAGCCAACCCGATCAAAGTGACTTCAAAGACTAAGACGGTCAAGCTCAAAAAGGTTAAGAAGGCTGCCCAAAAAGCCGCGACATTTACTGTTAAAAAGGCGCAGGGTAAGCTCAGCTTTAAAATCAAGTCCGCCAAAAAGACAATCAAAAAGTATCTCACGATCTCCAAGAAGGGCGTACTTAAAATCAAGAAATGGAAGAAAGCCAAGAAGGGTAAATACACCATCAAAGTAACGGTAAAGGCAAATGGTAACGCAAATTACAAATCAAAGTCCGTTGTCAAGACTGTTAAGGTTAAAGTAAAATAAGGCTTAAAGCTTTGTTATACCTGACTTTAATACTTACGAGGTTAGAGATAAGAAAACTGACTTTGAGGAAGAACAACCAATAGAAACACCTCAAACAGAAAAGAACAAAGATACCTCAGATATAGAATTATTGACGAAGCTAATCGGAAATCCCGAAGCACTTTCACTATTAAAAACATTAGCCAAATCATTATGATAAAAAAAGCAGTTCAAATGTGAACTGCTTTTTTTATTATCATTTATATTCAGTTACAAGTAAAAAACGTAATTCCAACAAGTGACCTATCACCTTTTTATTAGCAAATATTGCAAATTTTTAAAAACAGCTTATTAGCAAATCGACGTTTTTTATTAGCAGATTTTCCGTTTTTTTGCTAATTTTTATTAGCAAGACCTTACACCTTTATTAGCAAGTTTTTTGAGCTTGCTTTAAAAAGGCAAAGAATTTATCAAAAAATAAAATGAACGCCGATAAATCTGAAAAAATCAGTATTTATCGGCGTTTCGTGGCGCGCCAAGAGGGGCTCGAACCCCCGACCTCAGGCTTAGGAGGCTTGCGCTCTATCCAACTGAGCTATTGACGCGTGTAAAAAACTTAATTAAATTTTGACAGGGTAACAATCACTTTTACCCCAAAAGTGTATGGTCGAACAAAGTATTAGGAGGCGAACGCTCTATCCTACTGAGCTATTGGCGCAATTATCTATACTGTATATTTTATAATATGTCATATAATTTGTCAAGAAATCCACGCTCTTGTATTGACAAAATACTCTAAATATGATATTATTACATTTGCTGAAATAAGCACGGAGAGGTGTCCGAGTGGTTTAAGGAGCTAGTCT
The DNA here is from genome assembly GCA_946187325.1 of uncultured Clostridia bacterium. Lineage (GTDB taxonomy): Bacteria > Bacillota > Clostridia > Oscillospirales > Acutalibacteraceae > Ruminococcoides. Next base: position 30,936 of record CAMHQC010000006.1, on the reverse strand, counting down.
TGAAAACTAGTGATCCCGCGAGGGACCAAGGGTTCGAATCCCTTCCTCTCCGCCAATAAGTTCACCAAATACGGAGGATTACTCAAGTGGTGAAGAGGCTCCCCTGCTAAGGGAGTAGGTCGGGTGACCGGCGCGAGAGTTCGAATCTCTTGTCCTCCGCCATAAAAGCCATATAGCCTATTAGGCTATATGGCTTTTATATTTTGGTTTATGACAAGAGATTCGAAGCCGAGTGTTAAGAAAATGCTCCAGTGGAGCATTTTTAACGAGGAGCGTTTATGATACTTTAGCTTTGAACAAGCCGTAAGGTTCGAGAACAAAGTCCTCGCATTTATGATATATTCTTGTCCTCCGCCAAATAAGGAACTAGCTCTTTTGAGTTGGTTCCTTATTTTTTTTGATTGAGACAAGAGATTCGAAGCCGACCGTAAAGAAAATGTCCCAGTGGGACATTTTTAGGGAGGAGCGTTTATCACACTATCCTTTTAACAAGCCGTACGATTCGAGATATAATTCTTTATTACTTAAAAAGTACGCCAGCTCAGCCAAAACAGAAACGACCCATCGGGTCGTTTTTGTTTTCTGAGTAAGGGATTCGAAAGGGCGTTAATAAAACAGTCCGGTGGGACACACTACATAAAGATGTTTTTTTGACAATAACTTAAAAAAGTGATATATTTGTTTTTAGGTGATAACATGACAGATATAATAGAAATAATATATAATAGAATTAAAGAAATCGTATCCGATTGGGATGATAACGGAATTTACGCTATATCGTTTTTTGTATATTCAAATGAGGATTTTCAATATAGTGGATTCGAAAACGTTTCTTCTTTAGCTGTAAGTTACAATACCGAAGATTTTTGTGACGGTGCGGGCAAATATGACGAAGAACGCTGGAATTACGCCTTTTGGAGCCAAGATGAGACATCTGTAATAGATCCGCTTGAACCGAACAGAATAACTGACGCGCTTTTTGATTGGTATAATGAAAACGGAATCACCGATATCGGTTATGAGTCCGAAGAAGATGAGTATGATGAAAATGACGAATATGTTGGTAAGGGTCCCGTAGGTCATTATGAACTTGTAAATATCGCAGCAGAAGTTGCCAACCGATTACAATCTGAGGGATTTATCAAGAACAAATTTGGAAATAGTATTCCTATTATTGTTCACGGATTAGAATATGTTTGGTATGATATTGAGGCAACAAAAAAAGCAAATCCCAATAATGAAGCTAAAGATTTTTTACAAGCTGTAAAAATGGGAAATGTATAAACATCACACAGGGTACATTCTTTATTGAGTGTGTCCTGTGGAGCATTTTTAACGAGGAGCGTTTATGATACTTTAGCTTTGAACAAGCCGTAAGGTTCGAGAACAAAGTCCTCGCATTTATGATATACTCTTGTCCTCCGCCAAATAAGGAACTAGCTCTTTGGAGTTGGTTCCTTATTTTTTTGATTGAGGCAAGAGATTCGAAGCGAGTGTTCATAGATATATCAATGTAACGAAAAAATAATATTTTAAAAACCTCCGCCTTTTTACAGACGGAGGTTAATTCTTTATTAGAATATTATTTTATTGGATTTTTAGATTGATTTAAGCGCGTTTTCGATATCGGCGATAATATCCTCTACATCCTCGATACCTACGCTCAAACGCATCATATCAGGAGCAACGCCGCCCGCTAAAAGCTCCTCATCGCTCATCTGGCGGTGGGTTGAGCTCGCGGGATGAAGAATAGAAGTTCTCGCGTCGGCAACGTGAGTAACGATAGCGCAGAGTTTAAGGTTCTTCATAAACTCCTCGGCAGCTTTTCTACCGCCTTTAACTCCGAACGAAAGAACTCCGCAGGAGCCGTTGGGGAGATATTTCTGACCGCGCTCGTAGTATTTATCGCCTTTAAGTCCGCAGTATTGAACCCAGGCTACCTTTTCGTGAGCGTTTAAATACTCGGCAACAGCCTGAGCGTTAGCGCAGTGCTTTGGCATACGAACGTGGAGAGTTTCCATACCGACGTTGAGCAGGAAAGCGTTAAACGCGGAGGGAGAGCTTCCGAAGTCACGCATAAGCTGGGCTACGCATTTAGTAATATACGCTCCGCCTATACCGAACTGCTCGCAGTAAACGATTCCGTGATAGCTTTCGTCGGGAGTAGTGAGTCCCGGGAATTTATCAGCGTAATCCATCCAATTAAAATTACCGCTGTCTACAATCGCTCCGCCTACGGAGGTAGCGTGTCCGTCAAGATACTTGGTGGTAGAATGGGTTACGATATCAGCTCCCCATTCAAACGGACGACAGTTTACCGGAGTAGCGAAAGTATTATCTATAATAAGCGGAACTCCGTTTTCGTGAGCTACTTTGGCGAACATCTCGATATCTAAAACCGCTAAAGCGGGGTTAGCGATAGTCTCGCCGAACAGCGCCTTTGTATTAGGTTTAAACGCCGCTCTTAACTCTTCCTCGCTGCAATCGGGATCGACAAAGGTAAACTCGATTCCCATTTTTTTCATAGTAACTGAGAACAGGTTAAATGTTCCTCCGTAAATCGCCGCGCTGGATACAATATGGTCGCCTGCGGAGGCTATATTAAACACAGCGAAGAAGTTGGCCGCCTGACCGGATGAAAGTAACATTCCCGCTGAACCGCCCTCAAGCTCGCACAGCTTTTTTGCTACACAGTCGGCGGTAGGATTAGCAAGGCGTGTATAGAAGTAACCGCTTTTCTGTAAATCAAAAAGCTCGCCCATAGCCTCGCTCGTATCGTATTTAAAAGTCGTACTCTGGATAATCGGCAGAACTCTCGGCTCGCCTGTTTTGGGAGTATAGCCCGCCTGTACGCACTTTGTACCATTTTTAAAATTGCTCATAATGATTACCTTAGCCTTTCTAAAGTTTTTCAACTTCTAAATTATACCACAAATAAAGGATATATACAATTACTTTTTTAATTCTAATACAGAAATAAGCAGGAGAGCCCCCCCCTCTCCTGCTTACTGTTTATTTTACCTTAGGGTAACAGAAGCAATCCGAACCACGCTTTAAACGGAGTGATTTTGACTCTTTACGGCTTGTCGAACGTCAGCAGGCGCCAGCCTGCTAACATTCTCCGCACCGCAAATCGCCTAAAATTTCAACCGTTTAAAGTCCAAAGGAGTTTTGCCGAGGCAGATTTTCGTCTAGCCGCGGCAAAAGCACAGGAAACCCTGACGGGTTTCCGAGCATTTTAACAAAGGGTAGGCGGAAATCTGTCCGACAAAACCGAGGTTCAGATTACTCCTGTTACCCTAACTTTTATCTTAAAGCTTACGCCGTTTACCTTAACTGTGATAACGGCTTTACCGGCTTTAACACCTTTAATCTTAACGGTTTTAGCAGACTTAGACGAAGTAACCTTAGCGACTTTTTTATTAGACGTCTTATAAACGTTATTTACCGAATCGGCTTTTCCCGTAATTTTAACCTTTAAGTAACCGCCCTTTTTAAGAGAGTAGGTTGTTCTTGAGCTGAACTTTTTACCGCCGGCTTTAATCGCCGGGCTGGTGGTTACCTTGACATTACAGGTAAGCTTACTGCCGTCTGAGAGCGTCGCGGTAATTTTAGCCGAGCCTTTCTTTAAGGCGGTAATCTTACCGTTTTTAACGGTTGCGACCGACTTCTTCGAAGAACTCCAGCTGACAGCTGTGCCGTTAGTCACCTTGACGGTCTTAACCGCTCCCGCTTTTAGCGACGCCGAGGTTGCGGAGAGCTTAGGAGTTTTAGGCGAGGCGGAGTAACGGGAAGTATTATCGAGCTCAATCATATATGATTTTACTCCGCTGAAATCGTCAAAACCGGGGTAGCTTATAGAGCTCATATCGAACGACGAATCAAAATCGTAATCGTCATCGTCGTCGTAATCAGCGTCCATATCGACTACGGTAAATCCGATAAACGCGCCGGGGACGGTAGTTCCGATAAGTCTCGCGTCTGTGGTATTAAATCTCGAACAATACTTGTTTTCGATAATCTTATCGTTAGCGGCGTCGTAGGTAAACGTATCGCCGTAACCCGAAACATAAGCGCCGTTACAGAAAACGCCGTTTTTATCAATACCGACATTACCGACATACTGTTTAACGGTCTTGCCGCCCGAGTAAGTGTAGGTAGTACAGTCGGTACTTTCGAGCTTTACGGAAGAAGTTTTCCAGCTTTTACCGTCGAATACAATAGCCGGCGGCATTTCGGTACTCTCTATGCTTCCGTAGAAGCCGACAAGCTTACCGCCCAACTCAATAAACTGAGTATAAGCTCTGCCCTCCGGCATAGGGGTGTCGGTTTTAGCGAGGACTTTTTTAGAAGCGTTAAACTTGTAAACACTGTCCACAAATTCAAGCTCATTGATTTCATAACCGCCGATAAGATACAGGCTGTTATTATAAACCGCGAGGCTCGAGCCTAAAAGACACTCGTCGGGCAAGTCACAAACCTTAACGGTCTTTTCGGTTTTCGGGTCGAAGCACGCGAGGATTGAATCATAACCGAGAGTGTGGGTCTTAGCGGATGATACAATATTATTGCTGACCGTTATATAAATCTTATTATTATAATACACGGCTGAGTGAACTAGATAAAACTCGCTGTCAAACAGCTTGTTTAAGCCCATAGTGTATCTCTCATCCTCATAGGTATAGGACTTCTTAGCGGATACGGTACTAAGCTCGCCTACCGAGCCGTAATATGTGTCGATTAAGTAGGCTTTATAACCCGCGGGAACAAATAACGCTGTGCTGGTATCCTCGGGCTTACCGAGAACCTTTTTAGTTTCGGCAAGAGCATTTTTCTTGGAAAGTAAAACGTCTATACTATCGCTTCCCGCGGAGTTTTCAAGCTTTATATTTACGTTATGAGTGCTGTACTTATTATCCGGAATTACTACGGACACAGCGTCCTGACTCAGAATATCAACCTCTTTATCGTTTACATAGGCTTTTTCAACATTCCTAAACGAGCCCTCGAGTTTAACGTTACCGCCGTCGTTATACGATGCCTTACTGATCATCGGCGGGATATTTTCCAAACTGTCGAGAGTTAGGAAGTTATTATGCTTTACCTTGCCCTCGTACTCGGGATGAACCTCGCCTGAGTTAGCTACCATATTAACGAGCTCTAAGGTTGAAGCCTCGGGATAAGCGTTTCTGGCTAACGCTACGGAAGCCGTTACAAATGAGGTCGCCATAGAAGTTCCCGAACAGAAATCGTACTTACCGAAATCGTCCTCACAAGCCGACTGGTTACTTACTGCCAGGTCGTCGATATAAACCGAGCTGTCGCTGCGTAACACGAAAACAAGCTTTCTGTCTTTATCTTTATCGTAAATATCTTTTTTAACATCCACATCGGAGTAAATATGGATCCAATCGTTGTCTCCGTAAGCCATAATATCAAAATAAGACTCGCTGTCCTCTATAGCTTCGTCAACATCGCTGTCGGCGGGAATATCCATACAATAGCCCTCGGCGTATCCGTCAGCTTTCATCATAAGGCTTACGCTGTAGTTTTTATCAGCGTCATCAAGAGTAAACGGCACTTCAAACACACAGGTAACGGTTTGGGAAGCCTTTTTACCCTCGGGGGTGATTTTAACGCTTTTACCCGAAAGTCCAAAGTAAGAGTCTGAGGACTCGACCTTTAAATTTTTATACGGAGAAGCGTTTTTTAATTCAGTAATAATCTCGGGGTATCCGAAATCCCCGCTCTTTAAGCCGCCGTCATAATTCTGATAATGAGAACAAAGCTTTTCAATCTCCGAGGAATTATAAATTGACGGGTTAAAGCAATTATAGGATACAGTCGAGAGTATATTTGTGCCGGGGGCGGCTACGTCTACATAATGGTCGCCGACGTTAGCGTAGCTCGGGATATCACCGTTTTCGTTAGCGCCGGTAACTGTAATAGCGTAAGGGCTTTTACTGCACGCGGGAACTACAACCTCGCCGTAAAAATAATTATCGGATTCGGGGTCGTCTAAATCGTTGAGGTTCAATTCCTCATTACCCGAGGCGATACAGGTAATAACGCCCTTTTCACCAAGCGCGTTTATAACCTCGTCGTAAGCGGCGCGCTCGGTTTCGTCGCCCTCGCCGCCGAAAGAACAGTTAACCGCGGTTACTTTAGTTCCCAGCTCGATAGCTCTCTGGACATACTCAAAGCCGGCGAGAATTCCGTCGTCGGTTCCTCCGCCCATAGAGTTCAGTATTTTAACCGCCATAATCTTTACGTTGGATTTATTAACTCCGCTGATACCCGTCTTGTTCCCCGATTTAGCGGCTATAACGCCCGCGATGTGAGAACCGTGTCCGTGGTCGTCTATAGGCTTATAGTCGCTGTATGTACCCGTAAGGTCGATACCGCACGGGCCGAGAAGCTTATTTCCGTAAGGATTCTTCCAGAGAACGTCCTTAAACTCATCGTTCTTAATATCAATACCCGTATCGAGTACGGCAACGACGTTTTCGTTCTGAGCCTTGCCGGCTTTACTCCACAGCTCGTCAGCCTTAATATCCACTCCCGCTTTACCGTTATTCTGACCGACATTCTCTAAAGGCCACTGGAATTTGCTATAGGTATCCTCGGTAATAGCGGAAGCCTTTTTCTTATAGTTCGGGAACGCGTACTTTATCTTGCTGTTCTTTTTAAGTCCCGAGATAATCTCCTTAGTCGAAAGAGTAGCTGATTTCAGCACAGCTACACGGAGATTACCCGATTTCTTTTTAAACGAGTAGGACTCCTTAAGCTTTACGCCGTTTCCGTAAAGTACGGACGCTTTCGAGGCTTTTGTGTAATTAAAATCGGCGCTGTCTCTGAGTACGACAATCGCCTCTCCCTCAACATAATTTTTCGTTTTATTATCCTTCTTTCCGCTGCTTAACGCCGACGCGGGAACGCAAGCCGACGAGAGTATCATAATAGAAGATAATAAAACCGCGAGTGATTTTTTCATATTCTTTCTCCTATAACAAAGTATATAGCTTATTCTACCATTTTACAGATGAGTTTTCAATATTTTTCACGGATAAATTCTTTTGCGCGAATGATAATTAAGGTAAAAATAACTTTACACTTACTAATAACCTATATTTCTTAATTTTGTGACAATTATAAAGGCTAATAACCGCCTATTAATATAGACGAAATAAACGCGCGATTTTATACAGGTTTTCCAAAAAAATTATAACATATTTCAGTTTCTACTTTCTGCACAAAGTTTTCGGTGTAAATTTGTGAAATTTTACCTTTTACTGTAACCAAACGACAAAAGGCTCGCCGTTCGGGCAAGCCTTTAACGAAGAATATTAAATAAACATATTTAAGAACTCGGGAAATACCGCGCGCCAGAATTTCTCGGTATGCATACCTTTATCGTAAACTCTAAGCATAATATCCTTGTCGGTATAGCCTGCCTTTTTAAGATTATCAACCATACTTACAGCGCCTTTTTTAAGGTATTTTTCGAGGTCGTCGCTGTCACCGTTATAGATGTACACGAACGGTTTGTTCTTACCGAGGTTCTTCGATTTAAGATATTTAACCCAGGTTTTATCCGAGAACAGCGAGAACGCGGGCGAGAGCGCGCCTACCGCGCCGAATTTATCGGGATGCTCCATACCGATATAGAAGCTCTCGATTCCGCCCGAGGAGCTTCCGGCGATCGCGGTATGTTCACGGTCGGTATAGACGTTGTAATTCTTCTCGACATACGGCATAACGGTATTCACGACAAAATCGCTGTAAAACTTACCGGTACCGTTTTCGAACGAACCGCCGTCAACCGAGCTTACGTCTACAACCTTGCCGATATTCGGAGTAAGCTCGCTGTCGCGGTTAGAGGTGCTGTCATCGATTCCGACGATAATCGCGCTTTTGCCGACATTTTTCTGCATACTTCTTACGCTTTCGGCTACGCTCCAACAGCCGTGAGAGGTCGCGCCGTTGTCGAAAAGATTCTGACCGTCGGTCATATATATAACAGGATACTTTTCTTTAGAATCCTTTTTATAGCCCTTGGGAGTATGGATATAAACGTCCTTGTTATTATCCTTATCGTACTTAAAGGACTTTACGGCGTAATCGACGGGTTCTTCCTTTTCATCATAAGTAAAAGGAGTCATTCCGTACATAGAAATATGCCAGCCGTTTACGTAATCGTTAAAGGCGAGCTGTATGCTGTCTGTACCGTCGCTCGAAATAATAAGGCGGTCGTACTTTTTAGTGTCGCCGCACACGCTGTAGGTGGTATAGTCGTCGTTTTCTTTAAGCTTTTCGGGCTTTACGGTTTCCTTAGCTCCCGACTGAGTGTTTAAAAACTTGACCTTTAAATCCTCCGCCGCGTAATCGTCGCGTATATAGATTTTATGACCTGTCTGAGTTTTTGTTTTATTTGCGGTCTTTGAATTTGAACACGAAGCCATAAAAGTTACCCCCAGTAATACCGATAAAATAATTGAAATAAATTTTTTCATAGTCAATCCCCTATTTCGTATAATTTCAAGGCGTTTTCAGCCGTAATATCCAATAGCTTTTGAGTGTCTATACCGCGTAGTCCGGCAATTTTTTCAGCGACATATACGATATTTCTGCTGTCGTTTCGCTTGCCCCGGTTCGGCACAGGGCTCATATACGGAGCGTCTGTTTCGAGTAAAAGCCTGTCGAGCGGAACTTCCTTAGCGCATTCGACGCTGTGGCGGGCATTTTTGAACGTTACCACTCCGCCGAGGCTTATACTCATTCCGAGTTTAATCACCTCGCGCATAAGCTCTACACTTCCGCTGAAGCAGTGCATTAAGCCTTTAGGCTTGTATTTTCTGAGTAAATCCATAGTATCGCCGTGGGCTTCACGGTCGTGAACAACTACGGGAACGTCGAGCTCCTTTGAGAGCTTTAGCTGTTCCTCGAACATTTTAAGCTGAATATCCTTTGGGATATCCCAGTGGTAATCGAGACCGATTTCGCCGATAGCGACGCATTTTTTATGTTCAAGAAAACGTGCTATACCCTCTTTGTAATCCTCGGGAATGTCGGTTAAATTCTCGGGATGGAATCCCGCCGTATAGTAAATATACGGGTACCGCTCGGCGTAATCTTTTATAACCTCGGCGGATAATAAATCGACCGCGTTACACACTACGCCCGAAATTCCGAAGTCCCGCAAGGTCGAGAGCAGTTCTTCCCTGTCGTCGTTAAACCAGTCGTCGTCATAATGACAATGCGCGTCAAAGATGTTTTTGTATTTACTCAATTCTACTTCCTCTTATAAAAAAATCCAACTATTAACTATTAACTAAAGAAACGGAGCTTTCGCTCCGTTTACATTAACACAGTTTACTTCCGTTAACTTTCTTTTCGTCTACAGTAATAACCTGTAAATCATCTCCGCACTCAGCGGACAGTATCATACCACGGCTCTCAACTCCGCATAGTTTAACAGGCTTTAAGTTCGCTACGAAAAGAACTTTCTTTCCGACGAGCTCCTCGGGCTTATAATACTGCGCAATACCGCTTACGATAGTGCGTCCGCCCATTCCGTCGTCGATATCGAATTTAAGAAGCTTTTTGGATTTCTTAATCTTTTCGCATGCCTTAACCTCGCCGACTCTGATATCCGCTTTCGCGAAGTCATCAATAGAGATTTCGGGAGCGATTTCCTCAATCTCCTCCTCTACTTCCTCTATAGAATGTTCGTTTTCGGCATTCTTTTTCTGCATTTCGTCGATTTCGGCGTAGAGCTTCTCGGGATCAATTCTCGCGAAAATCGGAACGGCTTTGCCGACTTTTTCGCCGGCTTTAACCGCGCCGAAGCTCTCGAGACTGTCGTAGGAGTTTTCACTGCAATTCATCTGCTCGAAAATCGCCTTGCTCGTATCAGGCATAAACGGCTCGATTAAAACGGCTACAAATCTTATAGCCTCTAAAAGATTATATAATACTGTGCCGAGTCTTGACTTAGTGCTTTCGTCCTTGGCGAGTACCCAAGGTGTAGTTTCGTCAATATATTTGTTACAACGCTTAGCGAGGTTGATAACGGCTTCTACAGCGTCGCTCATATGGAACGCGTCTATACACTCGTCAACCTTTTTGACGGTATCGAAACAGCATTTCTTTAAGTCCTCATCAACTTCCTCGGCGGTATCGGGAGTCTGGATAACGCCGTCGAAATACTTGTTATTCATAGCGATAGTTCGGTTAACGAGGTTTCCGAGAGTATTAGCGAGGTCGGAGTTATAACGCTCGATAATAGTTTCGTAAGTAATAGAGCCGTCATTAGCGAAAGGCATCTCGGAAAGCAGATAATACCTTACCGCGTCAACGCCGATAAGCTTAACGAGTTCGTCGGCGTAGATTACGTTACCGCGGCTCTTACTCATTTTATCCTCGCCGAAAAGAAGCCAGGGATGTCCGTAGACCTGCTTGGGCAAAGGCTCGCCTAAAGCGAGAAGCATAATCGGCCAGTAGATAGTATGGAAACGCACAATGTCCTTACCGATAATATGCGCGTCCGCGGGCCAGTATTTTTTATACTGCTCGGAGCTTCCGTCGGGATCGTAGCCCAGAGAAGTGATATAGTTAGAGAGAGCGTCAATCCAAACGTACACAACGTGTCCCTCGTCGAAATCGACGGGAATACCCCATTTAAAGCTTGTACGCGATACGCATAAATCCTGGAGTCCGGGTTTGATAAAGTTGTTGAGCATTTCTTTTTTACGGCTTTCGGGATAGATAAAGTCAGGGTGCGACTCGATATAATCCTCGAGCTGTTTCTGATATTTAGAGAGCTTGAGGAAGTACGCTTCCTCTTTAGCGGCTTTTACCTCACGTCCGCAGTCGGGACATTTTCCGTCAACAAGCTGGCTCTCTGTCCAGAAGCTTTCGCACGGAGTACAGTAAAGTCCCTCGTAGCTTCCCTTATAAATATCGCCCTGCTCATAGAGCTTCTTAAAAATCTTCTGTACGGTTTTTTCATGCTTTTCGTCTGTAGTTCGGATAAAATAATCGTAGGAAGTGTTGAGAACATCGCAGATATCGCGGATTTCCCCCGCTACCTTATCGACATATTCCTTAGGAGAACAGCCCTCGGACTGAGCGTAGATTTCAATTTTCTGACCGTGTTCGTCGGTTCCCGTCTGGAAAAATACATCATATCCGAGCATACGTTTATAACGCGCGATAGCGTCGGTGAGCACTATCTCGTAGCTGTTTCCGATATGAGGCTTTCGGGAGGTGTACGCGATAGCGGTCGTAATATAATACGGCTTTCCTTTACAATTTTTACACATATAAACCACTCCATAAACATAAATATAATTATAGAAATAAAATACTAAATAAGTATAACACAAGTGTCGGTAAAAAATCAATTTTATTCTCAAATTTTAGCGAATTTTTATTATCGACAAAACATTACACATAATTACACTTGACAAAGTGAACATACTGCGCTATAATATATGTACAATTTAACGTTGCAGATATCGCGGAGTAGAGCAGTTGGTAGCTCGTCGGGCTCATAACCCGGAGGTCGTTGGTTCAAGTCCAGCCTCCGCAACCAATCAAAAAGGTATTCCAGATGGGATACCTTTTTTACTTTACATAAAGGTTGCGGAGGCAGGACTTGAACAGGTCGTACCGAGATTTAAGCGTCAGCGAAAATCGAAGGTAAAAACGCTTCGGGTAAGCGTTTTTAGACCGCCGCGCAGATGAAACTATCCCCTAAACAAGCCGTAAAAGGCGAGGCAGGTATTTTCCGGAGATAGAACTATGTCTCCGCAACCAATCAAAAAGGTATTCCAAATGGGATACCTTTTTTTACTTTACATAAAGGTTGCGGAGGCAGGACTTAAAGCCGAGGGTAAAAAGCAGTTCGCTCGTTTGCGGTTTAAAGCCCGCTCTTTCGCGTATTACAATCTTTTTTCACTTTTTATGCAGGTTCTTTTCTACCGGCCGGCAAAAGCCGGCTATAATTCACATAATCTAAAATAATTCGACGTTAGGTTAAGTAATGATTGACAAAAATATTTATATAATATATAATAATTTGGTGTTATTATGTACTAAAGGAGAGGTAAATAATGAAAAGATTTTTATCAATAACACTTGTTGCGTTAATGGTTGCGTCAATCTGCGTGTTCGCGGGTTGCTCAAGCTCTAACTCAGGCTCAACCGCAAGCGGGGCTGCTGACAAAAAGGCGGATAAGACATACGTTATTTATTCAGATAACGCGTTCGCTCCTTTCGAGTATCTCGATGCTAAGACAAAGAAATATGTCGGCGTAGATATGGATATTATGGAAGCTGTCGCCAAGGATCAGGGCTTTAAATACGATATGCACAACGAAGGCTTCGACGCTTCGATGGGCGCTGTACAGTCGGGACAGGCTGACGCTATGATCGCGGGTATGACTATTAACGACGAGAGAAAGAAAACTTTTGATTTCTCTAAGCCCTACTTCGAGGACGGTCAGGTTATCGTAGCTAAGAAAGGCACAAAGACGGACGACCTTAAGGGTAAATCCGTAGCTGTTAAAAACGGCACTGCCGGTAAAGATTACGCTGAGTCCGTTAAGGATAAGTACGGATTCTCTATCAACTACTATAAGGATTCTCCCTCTATGTATCAGGCGGTTAAGACAGGCGTAGATATTGCTTGCTTCGAGGATTTCTCGGTAATCGCTTACTCAATTAAGACAGGCGAGGTTAAACTCGAGATGGTTAACGACAAGCCCTTTAACGTAAAAGGCTATGGCTTCGCGGTTAAAAAAGGTCAGAATTCCGAGCTTCTCGAGAAATTTGACGCAGGTTTAGCTAACATCAAAAAGAGCGGCGAGTTAAAGAAAATCCTCGCTAAATACGGTTATTAATTCGGTTTAGCTAAGTTTAAAAGTTGAAAATTTTTATTCAGCATGATAGGTTTCTTATCGTGCTGAATTTATGTAAGGCAGTTGTTGTATAATGGATTTTAGCAGAGTTTTTAACGAAGCGATGCCGCTTTTACTGGACGGTCTAAAGCTGACCGCGCTTGTTTCGCTGGCTTCTATCGCGATAGGAATGATAATCGGACTTTTTATTTGTCTGATGAAGATGTCGAAAAACGTCGTACCGCGCGCTATAGCGGGCGTGTATATTTGGATTATCCGAGGAACGCCTATGCTCGTACAAGCGTTAATCATATTCTTAGGCGTTCCCCAGTTGATTCAGGTAGTTATTCCGAGCTTCCGCTTCGACGCGGTTACAGCGGGTATAATTACCCTGTCGCTGAACGCTGGCGCTTACTTAGCAGAGATTTACCGCGGTGGTATTATGGCTGTGCCCAAGGGACAGAGCGAGGCGGCGCGTTCGCTCGGATTATCGAAATCAAAAACAATGAGAAAGGTAATCTTACCGCAGGCGTTCAAGTTCTCGGTTCCTTCCCTTGTAAACCAGTTTATCATTACTATTAAGGATACTTCTATCCTCACGGTAATCGGTATGGCTGAGGTTGTAAACAAAGCCCAGCAGTACGTAGGCTCGACCTTCGTATATTTCGAGACATATTCGATAGTAGCGCTGATGTATCTGGCGATAATCTCGTTACTTATGCTGCTTTCGAATCATATAGAAAAAAAGCTTAAATACGAAGGGAAGAAATAACATATGAGTAATACTAATAAATCCGACGAAAAAATTGTTGTAACCAACCTTCATAAGTATTTCGAAGATAACGAAGTTCTTAAAGGCGTAGACGCCGTTATTCACGAGGGCGAGGTTGTATGTGTAATCGGCCCGTCGGGTTCGGGTAAAAGTACATTTTTAAGATGTCTTAATAAGCTTGAGGAGCTTACTTCGGGTAAAATTATTGTGGACGGTTACGATATAACCGATAAAAAAGTCAATATAAATAAGGTTAGAGAGAATATCGGAATGGTATTCCAGCAGTTCAACCTCTTCCCCAATATGACGGTTAAGAAAAACATTATGATGGCTCCCGTTGAGCTAAAAAAAATGAAGCCGTTAGAGGCGGAGAAAAAAGCTATGCAGCTTTTAGAGCGCGTAGGCTTAGCGGATAAGGCGTCCGCTTACCCAGGAGAGCTTTCGGGCGGACAGCAGCAGCGCGTCGCTATAGCGAGAGCGCTCGCTATGAACCCCGATATTATGCTTTTCGACGAACCGACCTCGGCGCTCGATCCCGAGATGGTAGGCGAAGTTCTCGACGTTATGAAGGAACTCGCTAAAGAGGGTATGACTATGGTAGTCGTAACTCACGAGATGGGATTCGCGAGAGAGGTTTCCGACAGAGTGCTGTTTATGGCTGACGGCGGAATTAAGGAAGAAGGTACTCCCGAGCAGATTTTCGGTAATCCGCAAAACGAGCGTACTCAGGACTTTTTAAAGAAAGTTTTATAATTATAACAAGGGCCGGCTCAAAACAAGTTTTGAGCCGGCCCTGAGTTGTAAGTGTGAAGCGGAAAGGGGGAAGCCCGCCTCGGAACACCGCGGAGGGTGTTCCCTACTGTGACAAAGCAAAATTGCACGTTTACACAGTGACAGATGACACATTGTTTCCTATTGTTTATAAACTATAATAAAATATATTCTTTTTTATAGTTATATAGTTTCCGCGATTTAATCCGTCACATCCGTCACTAAGGGTTATAACCCTGATAAATACTGAGTTTTTTGAGTGACGGATTAAAAAATTACATCCGTCACCAATCCGTCATCTGTCATAATAATTGTCATAGCTCTTGCGCGCAGCGCGCAACTGAGCGGGTAATACTAATCTGAAATAGTGTAAGCTTTCACACTAAAGCTACATAGACGTAAATCAGCCGCCCTGCGAAAACAGAGTGGCTGGTTTATTACTTAGCAGTTCTTAGTACGCGGGTTCCGCGGGGCTGACTTTCTGAACCTCCATAGCTTCTTTCATAACCTTTGGCATAAGCTCTAAGAACTTATCAACATCTTCCTCATTATTATAAATTCCGAAGCTTACACGCACCATTCCGGCAGTATTTACGTCGGTGCAGGTTTCAAAGCTTTTCGCTTTCTCATCGGATATTCCCATAAGACGCCATACATAAGGATGAGCGCAGAACGCGCCGCGGCGAGTGGCTACTCCGCCGAGCTCGGAGAGCTTCTCGGAGATATAGTAGCTGTTAATATCGCTGAAGTTAAAGGTAACAACACCTACCCTGTCGTCGATATTCTCGGTATCACCGTAAAGAATGACGTTCGGGAGCTTTTTAAGTCCGTCGATAATCTTGCGGTTGAGAACCTTTTCGTGAGCTTCGATTTTATCCATGCCTACTGTCGAAAGGACGTCAATCGCCTTACCTAAGCCGACAACGCCGGGATAGTTCGGAGATCCCGCCTCATAAGCCGCGGGGGCGTTTTTGTATACGCTCCAATAATCGCCTACAACCTTGATTGTACCGCCGCCGTAGAAGGTCGGCATATGCTTATTAAGCTCCTTTGTAATACCGACAACTGCTCCGCCGCCGTAAGGCGAATACATCTTATGAGCCGAGAACGCGATATAGTCGATATCATCGGTGCTGTCGTTTAAGTCGCCGAGCATAGAGAATTTTCTGTGGGCGACAATCTGAGCGCCGTCTACTACGAGCTGAGCGCCGTACTTATGGGCAAGCTTAGCAACTCTGTGCACGTCGTTTACGTAACCTGTAACGTTTGACGCGGCTGAAACAGAAACAATTTTCACCTTATTATTCTTTAATAATTTTTCAAGATCCTCATAAATAACTCTGCCCTTTTCATCAACCTCGGCGTAAAGCACTTTATTTACTCTTTCACGCCAGCTCAAGTCGTTAGCGTGGTGCTCAATTCTTGTGGTGAGCACTATGTCGTTCTTGCTTGTGATAAGAGCGGAAGCGAGCTTATTGAGACCGTCGGTTGTGCTGTTAGTATAGAAGCAGGTATAGGTTTCGGGGTCGGCTCCGAGAAAATCGATAACCTTATCCCTTACACTATTATAAATATCGGTCGAGTGGTTGGATTTCTGGGAGAAGCCGCGTCCGATTGAACCGTACATTTCAAGCTCCTTATCGATAGCGTCCTTAACCGCCTTGAGCGCGGGAGTTGTAGCGGCGTTATCAAAGTTAATCATAGGCGTGGTTGTGCCGTCGATAAGCTCTACGGGAGTATCTAAGCCGACTACGAACTCTCTGATATTATCAATACTGTAGCCGTCAACCTTTTCAATCGCGAAACCGGAAACGTTAACAAAGGGACGCTCCTCGTCCTTGGAGCCGTCCGAAAATTCTATACCGGTCTCGATATTAGTCGAGCCGTTTTTAACGCCTGTGATAACACCGTCTTTATTTACGGAAGCTACTTTTTCGTCATCCGGAATAAAGCTGAAAGAATAGTCGCTCTCGGCAAACTTCGTTTTCTCGCCGAATACTTTCTTATAGAGGTTCTTGAGATTCAACTCCGTCTTACCAAGGTTAGCTTTAATCCAAAGATTAGAAAAATCTATATCCTCGTAATCCAAAAGAACATTTTCGGCGGCTTGTGCCATATCAATGCGATTAACGGATATTTTAATTGTGCCGAGTTTTCTTACCTTGCCGTTTAAATTCTCGAAAATATCGGCTTTGGTTGAACCCGCTTTGGAAGACGCGATAACTTTTCCGCCGTCAAGTGTTTTCGCGACGGAAGCATCAGCGGTAGCCGCGTAATACTTAGCCTTGCTGTTCGCGTCAACGATCATCTCTTCTACGGCTGTATGACCGCCCCACATATCCGCGCCTTCAACATAATCACTATAGCTCAAATGAGTATCGTAATAATACTCGTCAAGCGAGGCAGGAATTAAGCCCTTTTTAACTGTGATTTTCAGAGTTTTTTTGAGCTTTTTACCCAAAGCGTTCTTTGCCTTAGAGGTAACGGTGATTTTAGCCGAACCCGCTTTTTTTGCTGTAACCTTAATCTTTGTACCGCTGACCTTTACCGAGGCTACGGAAGCTTGGCTCGATTTAGCGGTAAATTTCTTTGAAACATTGCCTTTAACCTTTACGGTTACCTTATAGGATTTTACCGCGGTTTTCTTGCCGGCGGGAATAGTAATAGCAGCCTTACTTTTCACACTGACGCTTTTTACGTAACTCTTAGCTTTCTTTTTAGCGCCGACGCTTACAGTAAACACGGAACACACTAAAACAGCGCAGAGAATCACGCTTAAAATTCTTCTTGCGTTTTTCATTTAGTCATCTCCTTCGGTAGATTTTTTATTGCCTACATTGTAATATAAAAGTGTAAAATAATCAATAAAAAATCAAAAACTCCGCGAAAACAATTCACGGAGTTTCATTTAATTCTATTTTAGAATTAAAATAGTCTTGTAATAGTCACGGCACCGTTCACCACAGCTTCGGGAGCCGTACCCTCGGCTTCGAGAGTCATTTCGGCTGTACCCGTATTAACGACAGTGAGCACGTCGCCTATCTGGGCGGAGATTATAACGTTACCGTCAAAGGCGGTATCCGAAGCGTAGGTCGAACCCTCTACGGCTGTACCGTTACGATAAACCGTAAACTGAGCGGCGCCTGTCGGAGAAACGAATGTGTTTATAAGATAAACGCCTGTTTTACCGATCACGATTTCAGCGGTTCCCGCGGTATGGGTAATAGTACCCGAAAGCAGTCCGTTTCCCGAGAAAGATACGGCTGTATCCGCCGCGACGGTCTGAGCCGCGGTATTGTAAATATAGGCGTAGTCGGCGCCTAATTCACACACGGGAGCGCAGGTTACCGCGCAGGGATTAAACTGACAGCTTTTGCAGCATCCGCAACAACCGCAGTTATCGGGTTTTCCGCACGAGCAATTAATAGTATTCATACAAAAATCCTTTTTGTGTATTTCCGCCTCAGCGGATACTATATACTATGCTTGTACGCGAATATAGTTAAAAGTTTATTTACGGTTTTCGAAATCGGCGTTGATATCCTTTTTCCATTCTCAGCTTAACGGAACACAGGCTCTCACCTTACCTACCGCCCGGGCAACTGACTCATACACAACGTCGGTGCCTTCACGGTCGGCGTTATAGTTGACGGCTTTTTCCTCTTCTATACCGAAATGCCCCGCGGTTTCCACAGCGTCAATATTAGCCCCGATAAAAAGAAATTCCCAGCCGTCCTTTTCCTTATGCTGTTTGATTTTTCTCTTTACCTCAGCGCTCGAGTATTTACGGCTCGCGTTCTCCATTCCGTCGGTAATTATAACAAACATTGTGTTTTCGGGAACGTCTTCCGCGCGAGCGTATTTATGGATATTTTCTATATGGGATACGCTGTATCCGATAGCGTCGACAAGCGCCGTACATCCTCTTACATAATACTCCTTTTCGGTGAGCTTTTTTATCTCGGAAAGCTCAACTCTGTCATGTATGGTTTCGATATGGTTATCGAAAAGAACGGTAGTTACAAAGCATTTTCCGTACTCTTTCTTCTGCTTTTCAATCAGCGAGTTAAAGCCGCCGATAGTGTCGCTCTCAAGTCCGCCCATCGAACCGCTGCGGTCGAGTATAAATACTAATTCTGTGATATTGTTTTTCATCTTAATGTCCTCCTGATATATTAATAACCGTAAGCGTTTCTTTAGCTTACGGCTATATTATATCGGAGTTAATCACAGATATGGTCGCTTATAAGGCGACATTTTTAAAGAAGCTTTTGGTCAAATTCGTAGAGAGCTTCATTTATTTCAATAAGATTATAATTCTTATTCAGAATAAAATATTCTACAATAATATCGAATTTACTGCTGTGCGATAAGGCGTAGCCTGCCTTTTCGAGCAGACTTTTAGTTTCGTCTAAATCAAGCTCCAAGGCGACAGCCAAAGCCAGCGCGGTATTTTTGGACGGCTTATAGAGAGGATTGCTTCGGATTTTAGAGAAAAGCTTTCGGTCAATATCAGCTTTCTTATAGCACTCGGCGTCGGTTATACCCTTTTCGTCGATTTTCCGAAACAACATCTCGCAAAAGCTCTCATCGAGATTATCCAATATATCCGATAAATTTCTGCCGGCTTTTACCTCGCTGAAATCATCCATAGCGGGAGCTGCCATAGACGGCGCGCAAAGCGGCGCTTCACTCTTGAGTTTAGGAGCGGAGCCCGCGAAGGCAACCGGAGTATCAATATAATTCACGCTTATGTAACGTTTAATATCGTTGAGCGTCTTTTTACTTATATTTCTTTTACGGAACAATCCCATATTATCACCTGCTGTCTGATTTTACCATAAATAAAACTCTATAGCAACTAAAATCCCGCCTTTTTAGGCGGGATCTTAGTAATAATTTAAGGGATTAGTACAATAGTTAGTAAAGACTAACTGTATTTATTATACCATTTGTTTTTTATTTGTCAAGCTTTTTATTATAAGTTTTTAAATTTTTTGCAGTTTTCATATTAGGGAATACAAAATTCATATAATCGTCGTTAAACACATAGTCCACCGTCTCGCCGATAACGGTTTTAGGCGGAATATGCTCGGCGCGCTGATTTTTTCTCACAACGGCTATAACTGAAAACACCGCGTCTAACGCCATAAACACACACAACACAGCGGTAATTATTCTTCCGGGCTTTTGGGGAATTTTTTCGATTAAACGGCTCATAAACGGGTAAATGTATCTCAGCCACGCAAGCCCTAAAAATCCCCAAATCAACGCGTAAGTGAGGTTAGTTCTTCCGTCGAGGTTAAAGGGTGAATCGCTGTAATCCCAGCTGATAGTTCCCAAAAACATCTCCTGGAAATATGAACATAAATACTCGAAAGTAGCGCCGATAGCGGCTGAAGCCGCGTAAACCACTAAATCTCCTTTTCGATGGAGCTTATAAAGACAGAGCGTTATAGCGACCGCTCCCCCGCCGTAAACGGGAATAAACGGACCCGCGACCATTCCGACGCGCATCTGGAAACAGCCGTCCATAATCAATCCCCATACAGTTTCTAAAACAGTACCGAATAAGCTCCCGATAAAAAACAGCCAAAAAAGCTTAGAAAAGCAAAGTCCGAAAGCGAAGGGCTTTTCAACCTCATTTTCGATTTTTCTCTCGTAGGTTTCGTTATTACGTTCCCTAATAATATCGAACTGCTTTTTTATATCCTGGAGCTGTTTTTCGTAATTGAGCGACTGCATATCGGGGAAGGCTTTTACAAGTCTAAGCCTAAAACGCTTGCTTTTTAAAATACGCCGTTCGTAGCTTTTCCTAAGCTCCCTGTCGGGAATAGAGCTCTTGTCTTTTCCGATTAACTCGGAGATGTTTTTCATCTTTTTTAGGTTTTTCCAAAGACTAACGACGGTTATAAGCGAGATAATACAGTCGGTTAAAATCATTCCCGTAATTACCGCGGGAATAAGAAAAGCTAACCATAACGGTAACCCCGATAATAAACTGAGTGCGGGGCATATCACGAAGCGTACAGACACAAAACCGACCGCTCCGTAAACGAACGGTTCCCATACGCTTACGTAACCGTTAATATTGAAACGCTTTTTAGAATAATCCTTCCATTTAAACCCGAAAGAACGCTCAAAAATGTTCGATAAAACGTATTTATACAAAGTCAACAATAACGCCGAAGCGACGAACGAGATAAAGTAGTTCTCAATATTGTAAAAAAGTATAAAAACAAGAATCATTCCGATACCGTTCGACGGAAAAAACGGAAGCGTTATAAAACCCGGGTTGACAGGTCTGCGTTTTCTTATACTTCCGGGGATAAACTGTAAAAGCCATCCTAAAAAGGAAAAGGTTACGAATACCCACAGTAAATTTGTTAAGTAAACCATAATACATACATAAGTGTATTACAACACTTTATCTCCGTTAAACACAATTTTTTCTATAGCGTAAGCGACTCCGCTGTCCTCGCACGACTTTGTAACAAAACCGCAAACCGACTTTACTCTTTCGTCGGCGTTTTCCATAGCTACGGAAACTCCCGCGGATTCTAGCATTTTTATGTCGTTACCGCTGTCGCCTATCGCCATAACCCCGCTTTTATCTATACCTAGATATTCGGCAAGCTCAATAAGAGTTCTGCCCTTGGAACAGTTACCGCCGATTTCAACGTCGTTATAATCGGAACAGGTAAAATATATATCGGACACGTTACCGATAGACTCGCATATTTCGGAACGTATTTTGCCGTTTTTAGCGATTACGTATATATTGTCGCACTTGCGGATTTTTTTGATAAGCTCGTAGTGATCATCCACGGTTTTTCTCGTCCGTGAAATATACTCGAACAGGGGCGTGTTCTTATACTTATTTTTCTCGTTTTCTAAATCGGACGGCTTTAAATAGCCGTAACCGTCGTAAAACATACCGTAGTAACAATCGAAATTCCCGAGAATATCCATAACCTCGAGCGAGGTTTTATCGTTCATAGTATGGGAGATAATACGCTTATCGCTTTTAACCTCCATAACCGCCGCGCCGTTGGTATTAATCGTGTAATCGCACAGCATACCGCGCTTGTATTCCTCGTAAATGCCCGAATAAGGTCTGCCCGTAACGGGAACTACGTATATTCCCTTTTCTTTACAGTAAGAGAATACCTTTTTGTTCCTTTCGGTAAGCTTTTTTTCGCTGTTGAGGGCGGTGCCGTCTAAATCTATTCCTATAAGCTTTATCTTATTCATAGTTTCACCCGTAAGAATAATATCATATTTCGTAGAATAAAACAATAAGGCGCCGTAATTTACCGACGCCTTGAAAGATTTAGTTACACGGGAGCGATTGCGGGGATAAAATTTCTCGCTGTATAATATACCGCCAATACCCCCAGAAGTGAATAAATAAAAGTTGGTTTATAGATAAAGCTTATTCGGAAGCTCTTGCCGAAAACTCTAGATATGTACCCTATGTAATAAGAAGCGCCTAAAATCAGCCCGCCGATTAACATAATATTGTTCCTCAACGAAAGCAGAATATCGCCCTTTAAAAGCGCCTCTACCGCGCGGGTCATTCCGCAGCCGGGGCAATAAAAATGCAGATTGCGGTGATAAAAACACTCGGGCAGGGTTATAAACCGCACTACAAACAAAGCCCCTAAAGCCAATAGCGCTAATAATATAAACGGAGCCGCGCAGACGATTATTCTTTTCAGTTTTACGTTTTTTAATTTAACCATAAAAACACTTATTAAAGTTCAAAAGAGGGCGGCTCATAATTCAAAGAAAGTCACCCCTCAGTTAAAAAGCTGCAACAACAGTTTGAAATGGAAAGTGATAAGTGGTAAGAAAATTTAAAAAAACGAAAGTTAAAAAAACAACTTTTTAGACGCTGTCTATCGTCGGTCTTTTACTGATTGTTTTCCTGAAAACGACTTCCCGCTTACCACTTCACACTTACAACTCGGGGCCGGCTCAAAACTTGTTTTGGACCGACCCCTTTGAGATTCCTTTACTTTATCCTAAAAATATCAATTGAAATAAGGAGGAAAATCTTGCGTAGAATACGCAATCGTCTGGGGATGATTGCTGTTATTAATTATTCCAATAACATAAAAAATAATAGCTGCAATCGAGAACACAACGCCTACTATACCTAAAATAAGACCCACGTTTGCCATTGTGTTATTCTCAGGCTTAGTTTTTCTGGATAAAACACCTGTGATAATCGCGGCTACACCCGAGCCGAGACCTAAAACAACCGAACAACAGCATACTATAGACACAATACCGCAGATAAGCGAAGCGATAGCCTTAGGCTCGTTATTACTCTGATTAACCTGAGTCTGAGGCCGGAAAGGCTGAGCTTCATAAACCTGATTGGACTGCTGAGTATAATTCGGAGCAGGCTGGGGTTCAAAATTCTGAGCAGACTGTGCCTGAGCGGGCTGCGGCTCAAAGTTCTGATCAGGCTGTGCCTGAACGGGCTGCGGCTCATAGCTCTGAGCGGGGCGGGCGTTGTTCTCGGGATTATAATTCTGATTATTATTCTCCATATTTTTCATGGTAATACCTCCTGTTAAATTATGTTCGTATTATATAATAATTGGATTTAATTGTCAATTAATGAATGGTGAAAGAATCCGCAAACAAGTTTTTTCACAAATTAGATAAAAAATTTTTATCATAAAACAGGATTTTTTAAAAAACATCTTGACACGACATTATATTTATGATATTATAATCTAGCTGTGAAAACGCTGGTGTAGCTCAGTTGGTAGAGCAGCTGATTTGTAATCAGCAGGTCGGGGGTTCAAGTCCGTCCACCAGCTCCAAGTTGCTACAGGTTCAGCCTGTAGCAATTACAATTTAAAATGTGGGAGAGTTCCCGAGTGGCCAAAGGGGGCAGACTGTAAATCTGTTGCGTTTCGCTTCGATGGTTCGAATCCATCCTCTCCCACCAAACCAAAATAATCCGAACATTTACCTTAAAGGTGATACGTTCGGATTTTTGGTTTTTTGCAGTTATCTTATAGAACAATAAAAAATTACCGCCGAAGTATTTCAGTATGCTTCGGCGGTGTTTATTTGGAGATAGTTCCTTTTTCCTATGGTTATGATATTTCAACTTTCTTATTAAAGTAAAAACAAAACTTTAAAATAATTGAAAAAAATAATAACTCTTGTTATAATAAAACAAGAGAGACAGTCACTGTTTTACAAGTTGTTGACGGATGTGATTTATGAGTTAGCATTTTCTCTATAAAATAATATAAAAACTAAAAACCAAAACTAAATGAAGGAGAAGAAAAATGGAGTTAACACCAGAGAATAAAGCTCATCT
The DNA here is from genome assembly GCA_946187325.1 of uncultured Clostridia bacterium. GTDB lineage: Bacteria > Bacillota > Clostridia > Oscillospirales > Acutalibacteraceae > Ruminococcoides. Next base: position 7,142 of record CAMHQC010000006.1, on the reverse strand, counting down.
GATTAATGAAATCAACATTCAGACAAACAACCGCCCTCTTTTCTATATGAAGTTTTGTAGCGAGGAAAAGTTTGCGCAAGATGTATGCGATGGCAATTTGTTTGCAAATACAGCAGAGTATTTTAGGCAACAAGAGATAAAAAGCGGTGAACGCGGTCAGGGGGATAGATTTGAAACTATTTTAAAGCTTCAAACCGAAAACATTACTGCAGTAGATAGCAAGACGGGTAATACTTTATTAACTGCACCGAAAGGAGCCTTAACCGTTAAGTTCGGGGTTGATAAACTAATTCCAATTGTATCCTTTGTGGGAATTCCTTTTGATCAAATGAGAATTATTGATGCAGATGAAAAACATACCACTTTTACGTTGCCATTTACCCAAGAAGAGTATGATTCTATGCGAGAAAAGTTTGGAAAATATTGTGTTATAATTGGTGGAGCAGAGCTTGAAGAAAAAATAAGGAATTATTGTTGCATGAATGGATATGATTATCTGTTTGATAAAGTTGAATACTGCGATCAAAACAGAATCGATAGAATAGAAGCCTTCCGAACAGGCGTAAAAGAGAGATTTCTATATAAGAACACAGATTTAGCATATCAAAGAGAATATAGAATTGCTATTGCAATAGAAATCCCAGAAGATAACTTCATCCGAGTTGGGAAACTTACTGCGGCCGCCTACATAGAAGCCGAAAAACTAAAAGATTTGATTTTTTCAGTCAACTATAAATCAGTTTCGAAAGACGAATTGTAAATACCGGGAGTCTAATCTTTTAAAAAGGCAAGCCAAATATGTTCTTAGGAGATGTTACAATGGGTTCATATGCATGTATAAAAATTGGGAATTATGATTTTTTAATGAACAAAAACTCTTTTGGAGGTTTACTTCAGTTTTTTTCAAAAGAAGACCAACTTGTTGAAACTGTTAATGAAGATGGTGAAGATAATAAAAACTACTATTATCAATCGACGGTGGAAAAAGTTAAGCGAGTATTAGATGTTATTGGGTATTCAATTAAATCGACCCAGGAATGTTTTAATGAGTATTTCAATTACCTAACTCAAGAAGATGGATATGAGTTCACGAATTTCACACTTGAAGAGATTCTGTCTAGTTTTACATTTGATTTATGGACTGAAGCCGTTAAGAAATACGCTAGACTTTTATCTATTTACGGCTACGATTATTATGATACAGCAGAAAAAGAAAAGAAGGGATGCACTTCCATAGCCGAGTCCTTTGTGCTTGATTCATTAGCGTTTATGGTTGATAGTTATTTCGGAATTGATTATGATTACGCTAATCCATTTAGTATTTTTAGAGTTATTTTAGATGCGTTCGATGACACGACGAAGGTTGTTCTCGATTATACGGATTTGTATTTAGGTGGATGGTGTGAAGAAACTCCAAGCAATGAAGAATTTGAAGTTTCAAAAACTATAATACTAACAGAAGGCAAATTTGATATTGAAGTAATAAGCGGCGCAATGAAACTGCTATATCCCGAATTATGCAAGTGTTTCTCTTTTATGAATTTCACAGAATACAAAGTAAACGGGAGCACCAACTTTTTAACACATTACATAAAAGCATTTATTGCTGCTGGCGTTCAAAATCGAGTAATCGCAATTTACGATAATGATTCTGCAGGAAAGGCTGAGTTAATAAATCTAAGCAGTCTGCAAATTCCGAGTAGATTTAAAATTTTGACTTTACCAGATATAGAGATTGCGAACAATTATCCTACACTTGGTCCGAGCGGTAATGAAGCAATGAATATTAACGGGTTGGCTTGTTCAATCGAATTCTTTTTAGGTGAAGAATTATTAAAAAACAATGACGAGTTTATTCCAATTCAGTGGAATGGATATATTGAAAAAACTAAGACATATCAAGGAGAAATTATGAAAAAAGGTGAAATACAAAATCGATTTAAAACTAAGTTATCTTCCTGTCTGGAATCAAAACAATACACTAAGGAAAATTGGAAAGAGATGAATCAATTGTTAGTATCAATTTATTCTGCGTTTGAAAACTAATAAGTTGTTCCAAAATGAATCATTTGTTTAATTACCTAGTTTTTAATCTATCGTGCAGGGTGCAAAACACCCTGCACTTTTTATTCTTTCGTTTCTCTTTGCTGTTTCCATTCCTCAAACTCTTTTTTACCTTCTTCGCTTTCATAGAAAGCAATTATATCAGGCAGAAAAGTTCGAGCCAGTTTTTCATATTCACTTTTAGGTATATTATATTCTTTTGATGCCATAAGGCATCACAGGTTCATATTGTTTTTCCGTTTCGCTACCTTTCGTTATAAATCATTGCTGTTAAAGTAGTTTTTCATATTATTCCTCCTACATACTGAGTCCGAAGTCTAGTGCTTCGGGCTCGTCTTCAATATATTCATCATTATAATCTTCATATTCCTGCTCGGGTTCGGGCTCAGGTTTTGGCTTGCGGGACCTTAATGCTTCACCCGCCAAGCCAATTACCGTTCCGAGAACCGCGCCGATGTTGCTTGAGTTTTCCTCCGCCTCAATCCTCCGTCTGCGTTCTTCTTCGTCCTCCGAGCTATCATCAACTATTTTAGAAACAGATGAAGCAAGAGAGTCGAGACCGTCGAGGACAGGACTGAAATCAGTATCCACTTCACCGCTGTAAACGCTCCCGCTTTCTTCGCTTGCTCGGCTAAACGCTTCTCCAGCTCGCTGCCTTTCTGCAAGGTGTCTTTCAAATAGCTCTCTTGATTCTTCCCAGCCTGTTTGATACTCGCCTGCATTTCCGACTGTATTGTGCGGATATTCTTCTCCGTCTGTTCCATATTTGAGAATATATCCTTCCTCAGAGTCGTCAGCTCTTTCTGATAAGCGTCTACCATCTTCTGATAATAATCTACGTCGATGTTCAGAACTTCTTTCATATATACGTCCATTTCCTTGCGGGTTGGAATCATAGAAATCTTCTCGTACAGCTCCGGCTGAAAATTCACCGCAGTCCTGAGCAGGTTTATTTCCTCCTCTCTGACCTGAGTCGGAATTGTAATTATCTTCGTTTCGCCCAGCGACATCTCTATGCCGTTGAGCGATTTTTTGTTCTTCTGTTTCAACGAATCCATAATATTTGGCTTCCCTGAATTGTAATTCATATTCTATTTTCTCCTTCAAAAATTTATTTTCATGTAATTTAATATCTCTGCATTTCATTCCGTTCGGGCAATGAAATGTAATATACTTTCTTTGGGGTGTCCACGCCATCGAGTAACCGAGCGAGGACATATTGTCGATGAAATCCTGTCTGTTGCCGCTGTACTCCATTGCGGTTTCGATATCATTCATTAACTTAAATTTCCAACTATTACCTTCTGTCGCTACGCGGTACTCCCGAGTCGACATTTTCAAGCCGCTTTTCTCGTATGGTTCAAGCACCGAGTAGCCGCGGCTTTTACAAATTTCATCGCTCAGTTTTCTCAACTCTTTAAGAGTATTCGGGCTTTGTCTGAGCTTCAAACCGTTTTCAAAATTAACGGAATTAATTATAAAATGCGAATGGATATGTTCGCGGTCACAGTGAGTAGTTACCATAACCTCATGACCTTTCCAAGCTTTTTCCGCGAACTCCAAAGCAATTTCGTGAGCTTGCTCAGGAGTAATATCTTCTTTAGGAGAGAATGATTGTGTGTACTGATAGAAGAATACTCCTGTGGTTTTTTGATAAGCTCTCTTGGTCGCCATAAATTCTTTGTAGGCGTTTTCGCCGTCACAGTTAACTCCGCTTACGAAACGACGGTTTGTATTTTCATCATAGACCTTCTTATCCTGCCCGCAGTAATCTATAACCGCTTTCATCGCCGCGGGACTTTGATGATGCTCCTGAATATATGATACCGTTGCCATCAGCTATTGTTCATCATCGAGAGCAGCAGGTCATATATTTTTCGTTGCTCTTCAATTACTTTTTCAAAGTTATATGATTTAAAATCACCTGAGTTGATTCTTCGGGTGATTTGATTGAGATTATTCCCGACGCGCTTCATCTCAACTATGACCTTATTCATATTAACAACTCTGATTTTCTTCCGCGAGGAGCACCGCAGAAGATAGTCAGTCATAGACAAATTAGCCTGTTCAGCTTTCTTTTTGAGGGCTTCTTTTTCCTCAGCTGTGAGGCGAATTGAGAGCGTAATATTTCTTTTTCTGTTCTCCATATTTTTCTCCTTTCCTTGTTATTGTAAGTGGGTTCGGGCTTCCGCCCGATTATATAGTGCTGCGGCGGACAGCCGAGCACTCTGCTTGCCGCTGACTAAAGTCAGCGCACTAAACTTACCGATTTTTGCTCTCTATTTATTTCTATCAGACAAAGCGGCTATTGCATATAGCTCCATTGGAATTCCACCACCGTCTCCTTGGACGGCTGCTCCCATTGCCTGCGACGCTTTTAACGCTCGGACTGTGGCTGAGCAGAAGTATCATTGTCCTCTCTGTCGGTCGTGGCTTTCCTTGCGTTTACCTCGCTTGGTCGAAGTCCTGGAGATTCATACATATGAACGTCCGCTTCTGTAGCTCGCGATCAAAGAGAATGTACTTTGTCTGAGGTTATTCAGTTTTCAAACGTCCGAATTGGGTTATTTCCTATCACATAAAAATAGCCAGACATACTTTCGGACGCAATAATCCCGGGGTTTTGCTTTATCTATTCCGAAGCAAGTAAACGGGATTATGTACAAAAATATGTCTGACTATTCTGTCAGAATAAAACGGGGTGCGGTATCTGCAAAATTCAATTTGCAAGTGGTTGTTAAAAAATCATCTTATTCAATTGTTGCTCTTATTATAAAACGTCTGTTCGGTTTTGTCAAGGTGTTTTTAGAAAATTTGTTCTATTTGAAAATTATTATTTCATTGTTTCACCATAGCAGATTTTAATATGCTTATTCCAAAAGATTAAGACCGCGATAATTCGCAGTCTTAATCTATATTTGTCAATAAAGTCATCCGTAGACTATGTATAAGTATTTCTTGCTCATTATTACATTGAATGAAATATCACTCGGTTCATATCGTTCAAAATAATCAAGCAAATCTTTAATCGCTTCTTTCCCCGCTGAGATTAATTCTTTGTTATTTATGTAGTATTTTATAGTTAACGGCGGGAGCCAGCTTGAGTTGTTCACTTTCAGATTCGGATTATGATTCATTCCTTTTTTCTTACCGTATAAATTTAGTCTTTTCCTAATTAACTTACGGTTAATCTTTTTCTTCTGACGCTTAACAGTCCGAACGATTTTTGTTGTATTGATCGTTGTTTTCGCTTCAGCGCTATTGAGTGCAACAGAAGAATTAAACGCGATCAGCGCGAGCAATATTACCACAAATCTTTTCATTGTGATTCGCCTCCTTTAACAAGGAAGACTATCACACAACCTGCACGAAGTCCAGACCAAAACTGAAAGATTAAAACATTTTCAAAAGACTTGCAATTTCAGATTTTGTAAGCTAATATACAACCACCTTACATAGCTCGTTGCTGTCACACAAAACAATGCCTCGGTATTGCGACATAATCAAAAGTGCAGGCGTGGTTTCCAATTCAAACGGACTCCGCGCCTGCGCTTTATTTTGCCCACATTTCGCGACAAATCGCCTGTGTATGGTTTTTATTCTTTAGTCGGCTAATAGTTCTATTTAACTATGGTTTTATCAATTACTATTGTTTTTCTTTTCTAAACAAACGAAAATACCTTACTGATATTACAAATAGAATCAAAGCCCATATAACTACAGATAATAAACTTACTGAAAAAAATGGAATTAAATCCTGTTTTGTATCAAAAAGACTTCTAATAATTTTTATGGTCTGCGTTATAGCTGGCAATCCAAACATAGCTGTAAAAATCAACGTAATAATTTGCAACAAACTAGAAATCCGCCTATTTCTAAGTTCTTTTTTGCTGTTTTCTATTAACTCCAACCGCTTTATTTTTTCAGAATAATTTTCAAATGTATTCTCAATTATATCATTAACATACTGATAGAAAAGTCTTTTGGAGTATGATGAAGCATACATTATATCTTCTAATAAAACTAAATCGGAATTATATTTTATAATATTTTCAATAACCGACTTCTTTTTTTCAAATGATTGAGTATATGTTGCCGTTTCCACCTCCTTTTTACATAATGCTATAAAAACATATAATTCAAAATTAGCTTTAAAAAATCTATTTATATCCTGCGCTGTTTTATTTTGTACATTTTCTAAGTAACCATGGTTCATCACAATCAACCTAGCCGGAAAGCCTTTAAAAAATTTAAGTCCATATAGATTAAGACTATTTCCCATTGCAAATTGCATATCTAAATCATTTTTGTTTCCAAAAGAATGTATAGGATATAATAAATTATTTAATATGCCAACTATTATATTATCATTTTGGTTTTTTATATCTACATCTGCTTGTTCAATCAGAATACTTTCGAAGCAAGTATAACTTCTTTGTTCAGATAAATAGTGATCGAACAAGTGCTTAATATACTCCATTAAAACATCAACGATATCAGATATTTCACCATGCGTTTTTTTACTAACACCTATTATTTTAAACTTACTATCCACATTGTTTATAGAACTATCCGATAGAATAGTATCATAAACCCTAATACTATCATACCAACGCTTTAAAGGGATACAAGAAAAATCATCAATATCCACATCTAATAGCTTAGCACTAAATGTTAACATACAAAGTCCACTATTATGTACAATTACATCAATTGGGCAATAAATATATCCAGTATCACTAAAACTCATTTTAATGGGTATAAGAGATAAAATTACTGGACAGTTGTTTTGGTTATTACAAATAGATTTGAATGATTGAAATCTTTGGTTTATTTCATCGCTATGTTCTCTTATTACAAGCTCCAATAAATCATTAGGATATTTAAAATCAAAATACTCTTCAGGAAGAACATCGCTTGAATACAATTCCATTTCTTCATCTGTACAATCTTCTTCGGGATTAATTCTATCAATCCAATCTTTCATATTCTCTTGGCGTTTTTGCAATATCTTCGTAGCTTCTTTCGAAAATGGAGCATATCCTTCTTTATAAGCACATGAAACCACACCAGTATTT